>CAVVPI010000023.1:0-22125 GCA_963750055.1 uncultured Actinomycetota bacterium
GAGATCGAGCCCGCTCGGCGGAGGTGTGCCTCACCAAGATCGAGGCACTAGCCCCGCTGCAGGTCACGTGGGCAGGTTGGTCGCCACGAAGCTGCCCTTCCCCTGGTGTGTCTCGATCAGGCCGCGCTCACCCAGGATCCGCAGCGCGAATTTCACGCGGGTGTCGCTGATGCCGTACTGGGCGGCCAGTTGCGCGATCGACGGCAGCTTGTCACCAGGCTTCAGGGTGCCGGCGTGGATCGACGCGGTGATGTCGTCGACGACGTGCTCGTAGAGCGGCTTGCGGCGATGGTTCATGTGGCAGGGCCCTTCGTCAGCCCCCTCAGGTTGCCAGCTGCCGTCACCCACTGTGGTTCCTACGTTGACTCAGGTCGCTTAGGAACCTATGTTTATTCCATCGGGGTCCTTCGTCAGCAGCGAGGCCCCGTCCGGGCCGGTCGGGCGTTCCCCCTGCGTCCGATCGGCATCCCTCCCAATGCTGAGGAGGCAGTCGGTGGATGAGCCTCAGATTCCACCCGCGCATCGTGTCCCGTACGCCCGCCGCCGATTCCTGACGGCGATCGCTACCACGTACCCATCGCGTCGACGTCAGCTCGTGGTACCCGCCGCGTCCGGATCGCTGTCGCCGTGATCGCCCTTGCGGCGCTGCTCGTCGCGTTGGCTGTGCTGATCGGTGGGCTCCGATGACATGGCCGGACGAGCCGATCGACGAAGCCGTTCTTGTCTTCTCGGCCCGCCGGAGCGTCCGAGCGCACGACGCCGACCGTGCCTGCTACCTGGAGTGCCCTGGTGAGGGTTGCCGGCAGCGGGCTTGGGCGCTGGAGATACTTGCCGCGTACGGGCAGGAGTCCCAGGACGACCTGCGGGCAGGTTGACGATGACGGAGTCCGTCGAGCAGGTCCAGGCCCAACTGGTTCTCTCCGCGCGGGTCATCATGACCGATCACTGGCCGCCGACCGGCGGTCCGCGTTCCTGGTGCCCGATCTGCAACTGCCCCTGGATGTGCCAGGCGATGCTGACCGCGTACGCCTATCTGCGGCTGGTCGGCGAACACATCTGGGTCCCACCGCAGATCCGCTGACCGCCTAGGTCACCTTGAAGGCGGCGCGCAGCGTGTCGCGGTGGGCCCGTACGTAGCGGATGTCCGCCTCGTAGAGATCGCTGTGCCCTTCCGAGATGTGCTGCTGGAACGCCTCGTTGCCATGGCCGGCCTGATCGCGCATGAAGTCGATGAGCGACTGGAGGCGGTCCGGGACGATGTCGATGACCTCGGCACCCACCTCCGGCCCGTACGCGCGGCAGAAGTCGGCGACCCGACGTCCCTGCTCCTGCGGTGTGCCAAAGCTCTCCGGGTTGTCCGGCCTCTGCAACGGCGCGAACCGGTAGACGGCGTAGGCGACGTCCCAGATGCGTGGCCCGGGGTGGGCCGCGTCGAAGTCGATGAAACCAACGGCCAGGCCGTCCTTGATCACGCAGTTGTACTGGGCGGCGTCGCCGTGGCACATGACCTCGGCCGGCTGCCGGACCGGCAAGAGCCAGGGGTCGTCGGGGCGCGGCCGGAACGTGGCGCTCGCGTCGTGAAGACCCCGCAGCAGTGCGGCTGCGGTGGTGAGAAGCTGGCGCGTGCGCAGGTCTGGGGTGAGCGCGTCGGGCACCTCACCGTCGAGGAAGGTGACTATTTCGTTGCCCTCGCTGTCGAAGCCACGTGGCTCCGGCGCGCCGTGGAACCCGTGGTCGTGAAGGTGCCGTAGGAGTCGGTGGATCGCCGGCGCCGCCGGTGACGCCGGCCGGTGGACGACGTCACCGTGGCGGCGCACGACGTTCACTCCGCCACGGAATTCCTGTCGTTCAGTCATGCGCTGCTCGCTTCCGCAGGACCAGGGCTGGCTTCCGCCGACCCATGTCATGAGCTGCTGCGGCCGGCACGGTCAGCTCCGGCCCAGTGAACCCTGGCTGCGATTGCCTGTCCCTGTCGAGCTGAACCGTTCACGCCATCACATCAGTGAGAACCGCCCGCTCGCGCTCCGGCCCGCCCGCTCGCGCTCCGGCCCGCCCGCTCGCGCTCCGGCCCGCCCGCTCGCGCTCCGGCCCGCCCGCCGTGCCCCGGCCCGTCGGCCGTGAACCGCTTGTGCCCTCAGCGTCTTGGCGGCGGTTTGCTCGAATGCGGGCGGCTCGCGGGGTATGAAGGGGCGCAGAACATCCCCGCATCCACCGGAAGGACCTGTGTCGATGACCCTGGAACGACCGATCGCCCCGGACCCGTACGAGCTGCTGCCGACCGTGCCGTCGTTCACCTGACCAGCGACGACGTGCACAACGGCGAGCCGATGGACGCGCCGGTACGCGCACGGCAGCACCGGCGGCGGTAACGTCTCGCCGCAGCTGGCCTGGTCGGGTTTTCCGGCGGAGACGAAGAGCTTCGTGGTGACCTGCTTCGACCCGGACGCGCCGACCGGCAGCGGCTTCTGGCACTGGGTGCTGGTCAACCTGCCGGCCGACGTGACGGAGCTGCCGCGCGGCGCCGTGCGGGCGGCGACCTGCGGCGGGGCGTTCACGCGTGCGCAACGACTACGGCGAGCAGGGCTACGGCGGTGCCGCGCCGCCGCCCGGGGACCGGCCGCACCGGTACGTCTTCGCGGTGCACGCCCTCGACGTGGAGCGCCTCGACGGTCACCCCGGACGCCAGCCCCGGCCTACGTCGGCTTCAACCTGGCGTTCCACACCCTGGCCCGAGCCGCCATCCGCCCCACTTACCAGATCAAGGAGTAACCCAGCCCACCTCAGCCGGCTCGTCGGCCCTGGCAATGCGTGTTGACAAGAGGTTGCGTCGGATCCCAGCTGAAGGGCGACGCAAACCTCTTGATCAACCTGGCGTTCGGGGCGGTGGTCCGCCGAGGAGCGGGCTGTCAGGCGGGGGCGCGGGCCACGGCGAAGACGGACTGGCCGAACGGGGGGCGGGCCAGCTGCTCGGCGGCCTTGGTGGCGGGCAGCACCAGGGTGTCGTACACCTTCACCATCGGGCCCTCCTTCGGCATCAGCCGGAAGACCTTGGTGGCCATGAAGTAGCCGATCAGGCCGAGCGCGTTCGCGTAGTGGATCTTCTCGACGTGAGGCCGGCCTCGGTCATCGCCGCCGCGAGGGTCTTCTTGGTGTAGCGGCGGACGTGGCCGGTGGCGATGTCCGCCGGGCTCATCGCGAACTGGAACGCCGGCACGATGATGATCACCGCCCGCCGGGCCGGACCAGGTCGCGCATGCTGCGCAGCGCGCCCACGTGGTCCTCGATGTGCTCCAGCACGTTGTACGACACGGCGGCGCTGTAGTCGCCGCGCTCCGTAGTGCGGCAGCAGCATCTGGCGTACCTCGATGCTCGGCTGGTCGGCGAGCCGCTCCTTGAGCGTGACCAGCCGGTCCGGGTCGGCCTCGGTGGCGGTGAACCGGGGCAGGTGCTCGGCCCACTCCAGCGCGTAGTCGCCGAGGCCGCTGCCGATCTCGATCGGGTTGTCGCCGAGGTAGGGCAGGGCCAGCTCGACGAACCAGCGCCGGTGGTTGACCGCGGTGGCCAGGCCCTCCAGCACCTCGGACTGGACGCGCTGATCCCCAGTGATTTCTGCCATGCGTCGATTCCTCACGATACGACTTGACCCGCGCCTGGACCGACAGAGTGAACCATCCGCTCGGACGGCGGGAAAATCGGGGCACCGGGGTGGCCGAATTGGTCGGGGTTATGGGCACGATCGTGGTGGTCGGCGAACCCGGCACATAGTACGGCAGCGTCCCGAAACATGCACGGTGACCGGCATCGGCTGACTACGCTGTGAATTGTTATGACTACTCCTGCAATCGGGCCGACTGCCGGGAAGCCTCGGCGGGGCGCGGCGCGGCCGACGTCGCTCGCCGTGCGCGAGCTTCGTGCTGCTCGCCTTCTGGGTCACCGCCCGGCTGTGGGCGAACCCGGCGAACGGCATGCGGGACAACCCCACCGATCTGGCGCAGTTCGAATGGATGATGGCGCACGGTGCGCGGGTGGTCACGGAATTCGCCTATCCGTTCATCTCGGATCGGATGAATGTCCCCGAATCGGTCAATCTGATGGCGAACACCTCGGTGTTGTCCGTTTCGCTGCCGATGACGCCGATCACCCTGCTGTTCGGCACCGTACCGCCGTTCCTGGTCTTCCTCACCCTCGGAATGATCGCCACGGCGACCGCCTGGTACTTCGTGCTGTCCCGGGTGCTCGTCGGCGCGCGCGGGCCGGCCTGGCTGGGCGCGACGTTCTGCGCGTTCGCGCCGGCCATGGTGTCGCACGCCAACGCGCACCCCAACATCGTGTCGCAGTTCGTGGTGCCGCTGATCATCTGGCGTACCGTGCGGCTGGCCGAGCCCGGCCGCTGGCTGCGCAACGGTGTCCTGCTCGCGCTGGTGATCGTCTGGCAGGCGTTCCTGAACCTGGAGATCCTGCTGATGACCGCGATCGGTCTCGGCGTGGTGATCCTCGCGCTGGTGATCGGCCGGCCCGAGCTGCGCGGTCGGGCCCGCCCGTTCCTCGCCGGGCTCGGCGTGGCCGCTGGTGATCTCCGGCGTGCTGCTGGCGTACCCGCTGTACGTGCAGTTCTTCGGGCCGGGCGCCTACCGCGGGCTGCTCCTGGCTGATCCGGGGCTACTCCACCGACCTCGCCTCGTTCTTCGCGTACTCCCGGGAGTCGTTGGCCGGCGACGCGCGTGGCGCGACCGGCCTGGCGAAGAACCCCACCGAGGAGAACGCCTTCTTCGGCTGGCCGCTGGTGGTCCTGGTGGCGGCGCTGGTGTGGTGGCTGCGCCGCAACGCGGTGGTGCTCGGCTTGGCGGTGCTCGGGCTGCTCTTCGCGGTGCTCTCGCTCGGCCGGGAGATCCGCTTCGAGCGCAGGGGGACCGGCTTCCCGGGGCCGTGGGCGGTGCTGGAGGACCTGCCCGTGCTGCACTCGGTGGTGCCGACCCGCTGGGCGCTGGCCATCACCCCGATCATCGGGCTGCTGCTCGCGTACGGCGCCGAGCGGGTCCGGGAACTGGCCGCCGCCCGTCCCCGGTCGGCGGTCGCAGATCCGCTTCGGCACGGTGACCGTGCTCGCGATGGCGCTGGTGCCGCTGCTGCCCACCCCGCTGCCGACCAAACGCCTCGAACCGACCCCCGAATTCGTCACCTCGGGGGCGTGGCGACCGTATCTGGCCGGCGGGCGCAGCGTGGTGACGCTTCCGTTGCCCGACACCGAGTACGCCGAGCCGCTGCGCTGGTCCGCCCAGACCCGGCTGGAGATGCCGATCGCCCGTGGCTACTTCCTCGGCCCGGACACCCGCCCCGGCACGGACCGGGTCGCCCTGTTCACCGCGCCGCCGCGCCCGACGAGCAGCTTCTTCGCCAGCATCCGACGTACCGGCGAGGTACCGGCGGTCACCCCGCAGGTCCGGCGGGACGCAATCGAGGACCTGCGCTACTGGCGAGCGGGCGTGGTGATCCTCGACCCGCACGAGCAGGCGGACGCGCTGCGCGCGGGGATGACCGCGCTGACCGGGATCCAGCCGGTTCACACCGGCGGCGTGTGGCTGTGGGACGTCCGCCCGCTGACCGGCTGAGACAAGTCAGGGGGTGCGGATGCAGCAGCCCTGGCAGACCTTCGGCGTGGGCAGGGTGAAGGCCAGGCAGCAGGTACGCCGCTGCACGGTGGGTTTGCCGTTCGGGCCGGGCACCAGTTCCACCAGGTCGGCCAGGTCGAGCGTGGCGAGCAGCGTGTCGACCGCCTCGACCGCCGAGCCGGGCAGCGCGTCGGCGGCCAGCAGCAGCCCCTGCGCGATGCCGGAGGCCACCGAGCCGAGCAGCGTACGGGCGCCGATGCGGACCTCGCCCTGGATCGCGGTGATCACCGGGGACAGGTGCGCGTCCAACAGCGTGGCGCGCAGCGCCGCGAGCAGCTCCCGCTCGTCGGCCACCACCTGGACCCGGGGCGCCCCGGTCAGCGCCAGCGGATCGGTGGGCAGCACCGCGACCGGGATCGAGCGGCGCAGGCCAAGGGTCACCAGCGCGCGCCGGTCCGAGAAGTCGAGGAGGGTGGCGCTGGATTCGAGCAGCGGCACCCGCCGGGCGGCGGCCCAGCCGAGCACCACCGGCAGCGCCGCCCAGTAGCTGTAGGACTTCCAGGCGAGTGCGGCGCAGGCGTGCGGGGTGCCGCCCCAGAGGCGGGCGGCCGAGTCGAGCAGCTCCGGCAGTCGGCTGCCGTCGGTCAGGGTGGTCGCCGGAGCCCAGCCGGCCTCGTCGTCGACGACCAGCCCCGGCGCCAGCCCGGGGAGCACGTCGGTGCCGAACACGGCCCGCAGGGCCGCGGTGATCGGGGCGAGCGGCGGGGTCGGGGTGTCGACGGGCAGCGCGGCTGTCACCTGCTCCACCTCCGTCCGGTACCCGCTTCCGACTAAGGCTAGCCTAACCACACTTGTCGGCGTCGGGAAAGCCTGGCGGGACGGCAGGTGGGAGGTCCGGATCACCTGCCGCCGGCATGATCACCCAGCGTGCAGGCCCGGGAACTCGGCGCAGTATCGGTAGAAACCGCTCACGGGTCAAGCATCTTGTCGAGAAGGTGCCAGTACCTGTGCGTACCCGATGGCCAAACGTGAAACTTGTACTCCCGGCCACGAGGAAGCTGATGACGACCTCACCGCTCGATCGGGCTGCCGACTCCTTCGCCGCCGAACTCGCTCGGCACCGGACGGAGCGGGGGCTGTCCAAGAAGCAACTGGCGACCCTGATGGGCTTCGACCCCTCCTACGTCAGCCACGTGGAAGGGCGGCGACACCGACCCACCGAGGACTTCGCGCGCCGGGCCGAGGCCGTCCTGGAGGCCAGCGGCGCGATCTGGCAGCGCTTCCGGGAGTACGACCACCTGCGTCACGCGCGCGTCGAGCGCAGCCAGCGGGAGCCCATCCCGCCCGACCGGTGGTTGCCGCCCGGCACCGGCCTGATCGTCGAACGCGAGACGGCCATCCTGACCCACACCGACACCGGCTACCACTGCGTCATCCGCCGGGAGCTGTACAACGCCGGCACCGAGCCCGTCACCCGCTACCTGGTCCGGGTCGCCGTCGACCGCTACCCCAACGATCCGGGTCGATCAAACCGGCACCACCGGGAACGCCCGCTCACCTTCGCCGAGCTGAACCTGCGCGCGTGCCGGGAGGAGGGCGGCGAGCAGGAGGCCATGCACTGGCGGGCCAAGCACGACCGGGACGCCTTCAAGGAGATCTGGCTGCTCTTCGAGAACGCCGAACGGCGTTTCCCGCTCTACCCCGGCCGGCGCGCCACCATCGAGTACACGTACCTGGTCGGGCGGGACAAGTGGGGCTCGTGGTTCCAGCGGGCGGTCCGCGTACCAACCCGTCACCTGGCCATCCGGGTGGACCTGCCGGCCGAACTGGACCCGCAGGTCTGGGGTGCGGAGACCTCACTCTCGGCGGAGGAGGGGCCGTTGCGTACGGCGATCGTCCGGCACGACGAGGGAGCACGGGCGATCTTCGAATGGGCGACCGACGAACCGCCGCTGAACGCCCGCTACCGGTTGCAGTGGCGGTTCCGCGCGGAGCAGGAACCCGAGCCGGAGGTCGACCGGATCAGACCATCCGAGCGGATGCGCGCGCTCGGCATCGTCCAGCGCGGCGCGGACCTGCTGCGCCAGCCGGCCCGCCCGTTCGACCTACCGGCCGAGGAGGCGATCGCCCGGGAAACCGTCGACCGGCTGGTCACCGCGCTGGCCCGCCTCGACGAACTGCATCCGTTCGCGAAGGGGGTGGGGATCGCCGCGCCGCAACTCGGCATCGACCGCGCGGCTGCCGTGGTCCGCCCGCCCGACCGGACCGCCGAGCCCGTGGTGCTGCTCAACCCCCGGGTGGTCGACACCTCCGTCGACACCGACGAGCAGTACGAGGGTTGCCTCTCCTTCTTCGACCACCGCGGGCTGGTGCCACGACCGCTACGACTGGACGTGGAACACGCCCAGCTCGACGGCGGCCGCGTAATCACCTCGTTCGAGTTCGGCATGGCCCGGCTGGTGGCGCACGAGGTCGACCACCTGGACGGCCGGCTCTACGTCGACCGGATGGCACCGGGGGTACCGCTGGTACCGATCGAGGAGTACCGCGAGTCCGGCCACCCCTGGCGGTACTGAGCGCTCCCGGCACGACCGATCCCTGGCACGACCATGCCCGCCCGATGGGGAACGACGGTGGGCGGACATGGTCGTGCGGGGCGGTGGCGGTCCGCCCGATCGGGGGACCGGGGCGCGTGCCCCAGGGGGCAGGGGCACGCGCCCCGGTGCGGGGGGAGGAAAGCTCTACAGGTTGCCGAAGGTGTCGTATCGGATGTGCTGGGGGGGAACGTCGTCGGCGGCGAGTACCCGCAAGGTGGAGCGGACCATCGGCGCGGAACCGGAGACGTAGCAGTCGTGCGCCGTCCAAGGGCCGTAGCGGGCCACCACGTCGGGGATGTCGCCCCGTTCGCCGTCGAAATCCGGGTCGTCGCCGCACGCGGCAGTGACCGAGAGCCACGGGTGTTCCGCCACCAGTTCCTGCAACCCGTCGAGACCGTAAAGCTCCGCCTCGGTACGGGCACCGTAGAAGACGTGCACCCAGCGGGTCTGGTTGACGCGGGTCAACTCCTCCACCAGCGCCTTGATCGGAGCCAGCCCCACGCCGCCGGCGACGCAGAGGACGTCGCGCTCCGACGACTGGTCCAGGGTCATCGAGCCCATCGGCGCGGCCACCCGTAGCAGGTCGCCCGGCTTCAGCCGGCGAACCAGGGCCCCGGACAACCAACCGGCGCCCTCGGGCGTACGGATGTGGAACTCCAGCACGTTGTCGTCGTTCGGGGCGTTGGCCACCGAGTACGTCCGCCACACCCGGGGGTGGTAGCGGGGCGCCTCCACGCTGACGTACTGCCCCGCCTTCCAGGAGAGTGGATGTTGCAGCGCCTGGCAGGTGAAGACGGCGGTGTCCGACCCGTACCGCCGGTGGGTCAGCACCTCGGCGTGCCAGAACGGTGGGTTGCCGTCCGCCGCCGCCCCGGCGAGCATCTTCTCCACGATCGCCGCGTACGCGTCCCGCCACGCCTGGTCGTACGCCAGGTTCCAGCTCTCCCCGGCGGTGCTGCGCAGCGAGTCGAGCAACGCCTGGCCCATCGTGTCGTAGTGGGCCGCGTCGACGTGGTACTTGCGGTGGTCCCGGCCGAGCGCGCGGAGGAACTCGTCGAAGCTCTCCGGGTCGTCCACGGTGTGGATCGCCGCGATGATCGCTTCGAACAGCCGGTCGCCCTGCCCGGCCATCTGCACCGGGAAGAGCTTGCGCAGCTCGGGATCGAGAAGGAAGAGCCGGGCGTAGAAGTGCTCGGTCAGCCGGACGCGATTCCCCTCGACCAGGGTCCAGCTCTCCTTCAGCAGCCGCGCGAAGGTGTCCACGGGCACTCCTTACTTCCGGCGGCGGATCGGGCCTTCATAGAATGTCCACGGAGCGTGTCGGGTGGTCGCACAGAATGTGCGATTGCTTCGTGAGGTCGGCTCAGTCGCCCGCCTGCCGCCGGCGCACCCGGTCGGGCAGAGTGGTGCGGTGACCATTGAGCTCACCCGTCCGGTGTCCCGCCGGATGCTCGGCACCGAGGCGCTGCTGGTGCTCGGCCTCTCGCTCGGGCAGTCCGCCGTCTACGCCACCGTCTCGATCATCGCGAAGCTCACTGCGGAAGGTGGGCTGTCGAGGCAGACCGCCGCCCTGAACACCTCCGCGTCGGTCCGGCCCTACCTCGATCTCACGTACCAGCTGCTCGGCATCGTGTTCGCGCTGCTGCCGGTGCTGCTCGCCGTACACCTGCTGGCGCGGGACCCCGGCGATCCGGTGCGGACCCTCGGCCTGGACGGCCGGCGGCCCGGGGTCGACCTCGCCCAGGGCGCGGGGCTGGCGGCGCTGATCGGGCTGCCCGGCCTGGCGCTGTTCTGGGCGGCGGCCCAGCTCGGGCTCAACGCCACCGTGGTGCCGGCGGCGCTGCCCGACCTCTGGTGGACGGTGCCGGTGCTGATCCTCGCCGCCCTCCAGAACTCGATCCTGGAGGAGGTGATCGTGGTCGGCTACCTGATGACCCGGCTGCGTCAACTTCAGTGGCGGGTCGCCGCGATCGTCGCGGCCAGCGCGTTGCTACGCGCCTCCTACCACCTCTACCAGGGCTTCGGCGCGTTCGTCGGCAACGCCGTGATGGGGGTCGTGTTCAGCCTCTGCTATCTGCGTACCCGCCGGGTCATGCCGCTGATCGTGGCGCACGCCCTACTCGACATCGTCGCCTTCATCGGCTACACCCTGCTTCCCGACTCCTGGTTCACCTGGCTCTGAGCCTGCGCTCGGCGGGCCCTGCCGGGCGGGTGGGCGGTAGGTGGCGATGGCGCGGGCCGCCAGGCGCTGCGCCGCCGCCGAGTCGCCGGCCGCCGCGGCGAGCACCGCCGCGCCGGGTAGCAACCGGGACACCAGCCGCAGCGCCAACCAGCTGCCGGCCTGCGCGGTCAGCGGGGCAGCCAGCCGCCAGGCCGCCTCCACCGCGCGCGGCCCCGGCGCCTCCCCCGGCCCGTCGGCCGCCCGCGCCGCCGCCAGCGCCGCCCTGGCGCTCGTCAGGTCCGGGTGCACCTGGGTCAGCACCAGCAGCTCGGCCGCCCGCTCCGGGTGCGCCGGATCGCGGTCGTACGCCGCTGCCACGTGCAGCACCTGGTTCGCCTGCGACCAGAGCACCGCGACCAGTTCGACCGCCGGAGCGAAGGCGCCGGCGAGTGCCGCAGTCGCCCCACCGACCGCGGCCTGCCGGACGAACCGCTGGGTTGCCAACCGGGCCAGCCCGTCGCCGTCCGCCCGCGGATAGGTCTCCCGCAGCCGCCGGGCCCACGCGCCGGCACGCGGGCCGAGCGCGTCGACCGCCGCCAGCGCCAGCAACTCCGGAGCGAAGCCCGGATGATCGAGTACGCGCACGGCCAGCGTCCGCAACTCCACTTCCGCCGTACCCGCCGAGGTGTCACCCGGCCGGACCTCGCCGGTGGCCGAGCCCGGTCCGGCCGGCGCTGCCGGACTGGCCTGCTTCGTGGCCTTTCGGGCCCGAGTGGCCTTGGCCGGTGCTGCGGCCGTCTTCGGCGCTGCCTTCTTGGCGGTGCTCTTTCTCGGCTTCGCGGCGACCTTCTTCCGGGTGGAGGAAGTTGTCGACGCCTCGGCAGGCGACTGGCCGCTGGGGTCACCCGGTGCCGGGTCGGTCCGCGTCTCCGGCTGCTCGTCCGTGCTGACCGGCGCGACGGCGAACGGCAGTGTGGGGGTCAGCGGCGGAGCCGCCGCCGATCGGGGTACTGCCTGCTCGGGCGTGGCTGCTACCTGCTCAGGCGCGGGCGGTGGCTGGAAGAACACGCTCGGCGCGGCCTTGGCACGCCGGGGGCGCGGTGTGCCGGCGCCGCCCGGCGGATCCTGAGCCGGCGGTGCGGGTGTGGGCGGCGGGGTGAAGGTCGCCTTCGGGGAGCGCCGGCGTGCTCCCTCGGCAGATTCCGGCTTGGTCTGCTCGCTGGGCGGCTGCTCCTGCATGTCGATGGAGCCTAGTCCTGATCACGGCGGTGGAGCGAGGCTCATCCGACCGTGGGCGCCTGGTTCCGGTAGTCGCTTTGCTCCCGGCCGGGCTGGGACTGTATCCTCGGGCCCGGTGGCTTATCAACCACCGGGGAGACTTCGCCTAGTCTGGTCTATGGCGCCGCACTGCTAATGCGGTTGGGGTCTTAAAGCCCCTCCCGGGTTCGAATCCCGGAGTCTCCGCGCAAAGCTCGGACGGCAGGCCCGTCCGGATTCAAAGCCGCGCCCCCGGGCGCGGCTTTCTTGCTGCGCCGGGAGGGCGAGTTCGAGGGGCGATCAGGGCACCCTCCGGGCGACCAGCGCCGCGCCGGGCAGCCCGCTGTCCTCGACGCGCCCCGAGCGGGTGTGGGGTATCCCCGTTGCGCGATCCGGTCACCCGTCAGGTAACGTAGACCGCCGAAGGCAGGATCTGGGACGAGCCGCTGGCGAATCCCCGAGACTGCACGCGGAGCCAGGTGTGTAAACTGGCCGAGCACCAGCGCCCGTAGCTCAACGGATAGAGCATCTGACTACGGATCAGAAGGTTAGGGGTTCGAGTCCCTTCGGGCGCGCAGATGGCCCTCTACCAGCCGCAACGGCAGGTAGAGGGCTTCTTTCTGTCTAGCCATGCCTGTGAATGCCTCCTTACTCTCCGGGCATGACCAAGATCAACGCGCTACACATCAAGGCGTACGAGCGTGACCTCAAAATCCGTAACCGCTCGCCCCGCACGGCGCAGAACTACCGGGAGATGCCCCACGGGATGCCGCAACCCGCGGCCCTGCGCACAGCCGCGCACAGGATGCCGCAACTCGCGGCCCGGCGCACAGGATGCCGCAACTCGCGGTGTCAACCAGCCCGGAAACCCCAACATGCCGCAATCTGCGCCGGCCGAAGGGCGGGATACGCCGACATGCCGCAACCCGCGCCCGCCCTGGGCACCCGAACACCCCGACATGCCGCAATCCGCGCCCGTCCACATCCCCAGGCACGGCGGCCACCACGCCTGTACCCACCTCACCGCCACCAGCTATTGCCGGTCTCTCCCAGTCTTCCCAGAAGGCGTTCGGGTTTCCCCGGGAGGGGCGTGCAGCCGGCTCGGCGTGCGCCTCCGGGGCTGCCACCAGGCGGGGGTAGATCCCGGAGAGCTACGGCTTCTCGGCGACGTACGTGCCCCGGGCCGGGAGCGTCACGACCAGGCCCCGTTCCCGGAGGAGACGGACCGCCGCGCGGACCGTTCCGCGAGCTACGCCGTACTCCTGCTGGAGGGTGGCCTCGCTCGGGAGAGGCTGACGCGGCTTCAGCTTCCCCGCCTCGATCTGCTTGGCGAGGAGATCTGCGAGCTGGATGTAGAGCGCCACCGGGGACATCTCGTCAACCATGACCGGACCTTACGAACGCGCAGCCTGACCAGGCCGTCGGGTACGACCAAGACGTGCTGGACGGGTTATACGAGTTGAACAAGTTGGACTACCTTCAGTAGGCGTCCGTAAACACGCTGCTGGGAGGTCTGATGAAGCTCTGGCCGTTCCGTTGCCGTCGCCCTCTACTGCTGCTCGACCGTGTGGGGCCAGCTACCGCCTATTCCGAGCAGGCGGGGGCGTACCGGGCCGTCGGGGTCGCGCAGGTGGTCTATCGGCCGGGACCGCCCCTGATAAACCTCTCAGGCGAGTGCCGGGCTGGGCTGTGGCGGTGAGCGGGCCGGCTGAGGTGCCGTTTCTGGTCGAGCTGTCCTGGACCGTGATCGACTACCACCGCGTACAGAGGTGTGCGAGGTGCCATCCGGACGGCTGGTGTCCGCGGGTTGCGGTGGCCCGTGCGCGGATCTTGGCTTGGCGGCGTGCGGTGGGTCGTGCCCCCATTCGAGAGTGGTGACCTCCTGCGGTTGGGGCGTGAGGCTAGCGTCCAGTTCCGCAGGCCGATCTTGTTCCGCCTTATTCGGGTGCTGCCTCGGAGGACGTACGACGGGTGGATGTGGATCGAGGGGTATAAGCTGGACTCTCGGGGCGACGCTGTCGACCGGCGGGAGCTGTTCGTGATCGTGGCGGGAGTCCGCAAGCTTCCGAGCCTGCCCCCGGCTCCGGCCCGGCGCAGGGTGTAACGGATCTCTGTAGCTTGAATCGTCACATCTGTGTGCATCGATGCTACGGGGTGGCGGTTGACCGCCTGACTCCCGAGCGCTCTGAGGCTTTCGATCTTGCGTCTTCCCTGGTCAGAATGAGTGTGCGCAGAGGGCGACGGCGGATCAGAAGGTCAGGGGTTCGAGTCCCTTCGGGCGCGCCAAGCTGAACAGGCAAAACGCACAGGGCCGGTCGCTTGCGACCGGCCCTGACAGCAACCGGTGACAGCAACGTCATTCCTCGGTCTCGTCATCGAGCAGGCCGCCCAGCTGATCCAGCGCTGCCCGCTTGTCGTCCAGGCCGACATGCCCGTAGACCGTCATGGTCATCTCCAACGCGCTGTGCCCCACGATGTCCATCACCGTCCGGGGCGGCACGCCCAAGGCGAGCAGCACGGAGACGCAGCCGTGCCGGAGATCATGGAGCCGGATCGCCGGCAGCCCTGCCGTCGCGCACTCAGCCTGAACCAACCTCGTGCAGTTGCGCGGATCCAGCAGGGTGCCGATGGGCGTCGTGAAGATGTAGCCGAGGCTCGGCCACCTCGCCCCGAGCGCCAGCCGCTCCGCCTCCTGGCCCTGCTGGTGATTCCGCAGCACGCGGACTACCAGCGCCGGCAGTGGCGCCGCCCGCGCCGAGCGCTGCGTCTTCGTCGGGAACGTCGCCAACTGCCCCTCGACCCGATGCAGGCTGCGCCGAACCCGCAGGACGCCCGCCTCCAGGTCCACGTCATCCCACCGCAGCCCGAGCGCTTCACTCCGTCGAAGACCAAGCACCGCGAACACCACGAACAGCGCGTGCAGCCGGTGATCCCGGGTTGCGTTGAGCAGTGTCCGCACCTGCTGGACCTCAACGGCTCCCGCTCCTGCTTCGCCGGTCGTGGTGCCCGGACCAACTTCGCCACATTGCGCGGGATGATCTCCTTTCCATTGCGTCTTCCAGGGCCGCCCGCAGCACTGCATGCGCCAGCTGGGCTGTCCGTTCGCCGACGCCGTCAGCGGCGAGGGCGGCGAGGAATTGCCGAACGTCGCGGGAGCAAGGCGGCCCGCAAGCGGGCCGCGCCGGCCCGGCCCCGGCCTGCTGGCGACCTCCGGCCGGCATCGGCCGGGCCGGCCGGCCACGCTGACGGGACCAAGACCTGGAAGACCTCGGGGCTCCCCCCAAACCCCGGCCCTCCTCAGAGACCCGCCAGCATGTTGGTTGCGCGTGTGACTAGTCGCGCGTGAGTCCTGGCGGCAGGGCGTCTTCGTCGGTCCCGATCCGGCGAGCGTTGACCAGCGGATTGTCGTGCAGGGCGGTGATCAGTGTGGTGGTCCCGCCGATGTCGGTCCAGGTGTCGTCCCAGAGGGCGGAGACGAGCCAGGAGTGATCTGCAGGGAAGAACAGATCGGGTAGCGATCCGTTGCCGGCGCGCATGTGGCCGATTCGCCAGGTGAGGGCTTGTTCGGGTCCTGCTTTGACCAGCACGTAGGGCCAGTTCCAGTAGAGGGACACCTTCGGAGCGAGGGGGAAGACGATGTTGTGGGCGCCCGTGTCGAGATAGCCCAGCCACCAGGGCTGGTCAGGGGTGTGCTGGGTGAGTACGTCGATCACAGCGTGTTCATGGGCTTGGATGCTCACGCCGTCGGGCGGGTAGAAGGTGGAGTAGGCGTCGAACACCGGTGGTATCGCTCTGGTGATCGAGAAGCCTTCCGTGGTTTTGCCAGCGATCCAGGCGATGTCGCCGGCCGTACCGATCCGCCAGCTTCGCCCGTCCTTGGTGATCTCCATGGAATCCATCATGATGGGATCGACCTTGGTCCTGCGGGGTCTCGCGTCCTGGGGCGCGAGACCCGGTTCCGGTTCGGTCGACATGCCTGCTCCACTCCTCGGCCACCCGCCGGGCGCGCCATGGTCGGTATTCACGAGGCCGGGTCTGTAGGGCCTTGTGTCTTCCCCCGGCCAGAGTGAGCATGCACAGAGGACGACCACGAATCAGAAGGTTGGGGGTTCGAGTCCCTTCGGGGGGAGGATTGTGCTCCGAGTGTCGAACCGGCCGCCCCCGATGGGGGTCTCGTCGCCAGCAGGGCAACGCTACTTCGAGCCGAGCAAACCCTCTGACTTGTCTGCTTGGAGTCAGGTGCGCGGGTCTGCAGCCCGTAGCGTCAGGGTGCCGGTCGGCACCGGCTCGCAAACCCCTTGCCGCCCTCGGGGTTGACTCTTCAAGACGTTCCGCCGCTGGCCGGCGCAGTACGTAGAAAGGAGCGGCCGGTGTCGAGGTCACGGTTACCGTTGCGGCGGCAAGTCTCTGCCGCGATCGTTGCATCAGCCTTGCTCTTGGCCTCGGGCTGCACCGTAGGCCGGGAAGGGCAGCAGGCGGAGCCGATGCAACCAGTCCCGACAACGGTGGCCCCGCCTGAGGCGACCGTCCCGGCACCGGCCACTCCCGCCCCGACGTCACCGCCGGTGACGGTGAAGGGGAAGCCGGCGTGGAATCTCGTCCCTGGGAAATGGCCGGCCTTCTTTCAGAACCAGGCCGGTGGGACGCACATGATTGGGCGCAGGTACGCCGTGCATCCGGATCCGAGTGATTTCTCGGTGCATGTGGTAACCCGACGTGACAGCGGCAAGGTGATTCTGCGGCACCGGGCCGCGAAGGGATACGAAACGGCGTTTGCCGGAGTGCACGGGGAGATTCTCGTGCTGGCCGACGGCAACGCCTTTTCGAGTAACCCGCGGCCTCAGCACATCTTCTTCTTCGATCTCCGGTCGGGGAAGAAGATCCGCGGCATCAGGGACATCATCGGTAAGGATTACGAGCCTGGTGCGACGGCGCTCCAGGATTCGTTGGCGACGACTGGGCACTACTACCTGACGGTTTCCCCGGTGAAGGACCGCCGCTTCGGGTGTGTAGGCCGGGTGGACCTCGCCACATGGTTGTTCGAAACGATCTCCGACTGCGATCGGCTGACCGACGCGATCTACTACGGGTCGCCGGGGGACGCGGGCCACACCTGGTTGACGATGCGAAGCGAAAACCCCAGCGATGATGCTGGCCGAGTGTGCCAGATGGGCGAGGCGTTTCAACGCAACAAGAGGATCCGAATCGGTGGCGAGGACAACTGCAGTGTCTGGTACACGGGGCTGGTGGCCGATTCCGCGGGTGGCGAGCCGTGGCAGGTCTGGACCGAGCGGGATCCGGAAGTCGGCCCGGAGGGGCCGGTATTCGCGAGCAACGGCGCGGAGCTCATCCGGCTGGGTGAGTCGAACGGGCTGATCCTCTACAGCTGCGGCGGGTACGCGTATTGGTCGCAGCAGCTCGACGACTCCTCGCTGGTCACCGCCGACGAAGTTGAGTTCGGTTATCTGCGGTGGCGCCCGGGGGGCCCGATCGAATTGGTGTGGGTTGTTCCCAAGGAGGGATGGCCCATCACGCTGAACTCGTGCAACGAAGGAATTCTCACTGTCGTTACGATGGATTTCGAATCAAAGCAGTCACGAGTGCGGTACCTCAAGTCAGAAAAGTGATTGAGGGTTTACCGGAATTCGAGTATCGGTGACTATCGATTAAGCGGATGACCGCGCTGGCGCTGGCCGCGGCAGTGACCAGCGTGGGCGTGGTTGTCTTCACTGCCAGCCCTTCAAGGTGGTCGGTCTGTACCCGCGCCTACCTGATGAACCGCCAGCGGCCGCGCTGATGCGACGAGATCGGCGTCGCCGAGCCGCCGGAGCGACCAGTCGCCGCTACTTGCGTCGATGACCGGCTCACCCTGGACAGTTCGTTCCCAGGATTCGACGCGGGCTTCGGCCCAGATCTTGGCTTGGGGTTGCAGTAGCCGGGGGTGATCTCGATGTGCCGGGCCTCCTCGGCGTCCCGAGTGGAGCAGGCCACTATGCGGTACTACCGAATACCGCTATTCGGTGTTACCGTATAGCGGTACTCGGTGCTACGAGGTACCAGGGCCGAAGAGGAGCCGTGATGGAGGACCTGACGGAGATGCTGAAGGGCACGCTCAAGGGCTGCGTGCTCGAGATCATCGGCGGCGAGGAGACCTACGGGTACGCCATCACACGTCGGCTGAACGAGCTCGGCTTCACCGATGTCATCGAGGGGACGGTCTACACCATCCTGCTGCGACTGGAGAGGAACGGACTCGTTCGGGTGACGAAACGACCATCCGAGGTGGGCCCACCGCGCAAGTTCTATGCCCTCAACGACGCCGGGCGTAAGGAACTCGCGACGTTCTGGGCGAAATGGCAGTACGTCTCATCACGCATCGACAGGCTCAAGGAGGGCGGGAGATGAGTTTCTGGGAGACCATCACCGGCAGCGATCTCACCAGAGAGTGGAAGGCTTTCGAAGTCAGGGCGGAGGCGTTGCCGGCCGACCACCAGGCGGCGTGGGAACAAATCAAGGGCCACCTCTTCCCATACGCGGGCTTCACGGGTCGCAACCTGACGCCGATCCTCGACGCCGCCCTGGGGCTGCTCGAGGAGGCATCGGCGGACGGGCAGAGCCCGTACGAGGTGCTCGGCGACGACATTCCGGGTTTTTGTGCGGCGTTGGCCGGCGGAGAGGGTGCCCGGACCTATCGCGATCGGTGGCGCGAGCAGTTGAACAGGAATGTCGCAAGAAAACTGGGCCGGCTGGGAGGCTGACGTGGGCATCCAGGACATCATCGAGGGCAAGAGGCAGTGGCGGGCGCACGTGGCTCGGGTCAAGGCGCTCCCGTCGGACTACCAGATCGTCTACAAGGAGATGCAGCGGTACCTGTTCAAGGTCGGACCGGTCGACCTGGCTGAGGGCGGCCTGCTCCCCGGAATCGTCGACTTCTTCGAGGAAGGTGCCGCGGCCGGCAAAGGGGTTTTGGAACTCATCGGCACGGATGTCGCCGCCTTCTGCGACGACCTGATCAGCCGAAACCCCGGCGCGAACGAAAAGTAATGCCCGTCGTCATCATGCCAGCGGTCGCCCCCTTGGAGCACACCCGATCCCGGCCGGCGCCAGTAGGTGCCGACCGGGACCTTCCGTGACCCGGGCGGGGTCAGGCGGCGGTCATCTCCACGTCGGGCGCGGAGTCCAGGAAGTAGCCTTCGGGTGCGATGACGTCGTCGGGTGTGAGCTCGTGGATGGAGGACTTGCCCAGCCCGATCAGGGTCCGGTCGATGCTCACCCGGTAGGCCTCGAGGACCTCGCGGACACCTCGTTCGCCGTCGGCAGCGAGGCCGAAGAACCACGATCGTCCGATCAGCGCGGCCTTGGCGCCCAGCGCCAGAACCTTCACCACGTCTGCGCCGCGCCGGATGCCGCTGTCGAAGGTGATTTCGGCGCGGTCGCCGACCGCCTTCACGACGGCGGGCAGGAAGCGCAGCGGTGAGGGAGTGGTGTCCAGGTTGTTGCCGCCGTGGTTGGAGACACCGATGGCGGTGGCGCCGGAGTCGACTGCTCGCCGGGCGTCGTCTGCGCTGAGGATGCCCTTGACCATCAACGGGCCGCCCCACAGTTCCGCCAGCCAGGCGACGTCACGCCAGGTCGGGACCGGGGTTCCCAGCCACTCGACCATCCCGTCGACCATCGATGGCACCGGCTTGCCCGGGTGCTGCAGGTTCGGCACGCCGAGGTCCGGCAGCCGGCCGCTGCGGATGAATCGCATTACCCAGGTGGGGTTGCCGATGCCCATGGGTGAGTACCGGATCAGAGCCGGCAGGTTGATTTTTTGTGGGATGACCGGTGTGCCCCAGTCGCGTGCGATGACCCCGGCGTTGTCGAGGGTGAGAATGATGCCCTTGGCGCCGGCTCGGCGGAACCGTTCGACCCGTTCGGCGATCACTTCCTTGGAACCGGACCAGTAGAGCTGGACGAACGATTTCGGGTTGGCTGCTGCGACGTCCTCGAACCGGGTCGGTGCGAAGTTGCTGTGGCCGATCGCGGTACCGGCGGCCACCGCTGCCCTGGCCACCGCAACCTCACCCTCCGGGTGGATGGCCTGGGCGCCGGCCGGTGAGATCACGACCGGCAGGTCGATGTCCTGACCGAGGAGCGAAGTGCTCATCTCGCGCTCCTGTGCCACCGCAACGCCGACGCGTGGCAGAAACTCGACCCGCTTGAACTCCTCCACGTTGCTCTTGATGGTCGCGCCGCTCTCGTTTCCGGCCACGAGCGAGGTGTAAACAGCCTTGGGCAACTTCCTCTTCGCGCGCCGCTGAGCGTCGGCCACGGTTTCGATTGGTTTGTGGGAAAACAAGATCCACGCCCCTTCCGGCATCGGAGTTTTCGCCGTCCGCGTCCGCGATCTGCCCCCTTCTCCTGGCATTGCTCGCGGCGCCACAGCGCCTGTTTATAGCTCAAGCGAATTTGGCGGCGATTTCATTCCCCAGAACCGCGTCGAGCGGCGGATTTGGGTATTGGAGCAACGGCGGATACAGTTATTCACTTCCGGCTGGAAGACATATCTGCTGATCAACCGCGATTTTTCAAAAGGATCGTGCTGCATTCTGACGACGCGGTCGCGAACGGCAGATTCGGGCGTGTGCGGCGGTCGCCCGGGCCTGTTTCAGGTGTCGAGGCCTGCCAGGTTGAGGCGTTCGAGCAGGCTGGGCTTACGGGCGTGCGCCGCCCGTAGCTCGGCCAGCCGATCTCGGAACAGTGCGGTGTCTGCGTCGCGTTCGCCGAGATCGCGCAGGTCGACGAGGAGTTGAACGGCGCTGTCGTACTCGCGGGGTTTCTTGGTGGCGATGAGTTCGTCGACCCGCTGCCAGGCGGCGGGTTGGTCGCTCGCGATGGTGTCGAGGTGACGTTGCCGGGCTGCTGCGGCGGAGCGTTCCCGGCGTACCCGGTCGCGTTCGCGCCGCTCGGCGTCGCGGCGTTCCCGTTCGGCGCGCAGGTCCGCAGCGGTGGCGAGCAGTTCCCCGGCGGTACGAGCGGCCTTCGTGGTGGACGCGCCGGTGTGGTGCGCGTCGCGGTACCGGCGCAACAGCTGGCTGCGCAGGTGGCTGCCACCGCCGGTGATCAGGTCGGTCAGGATGGCGTCCTTTTCCCTGGCGGGCAGCCCGACGACCCAGGTTCGTAGTTGCGCGGCGGTCGGTTCGTCGGCCGGGGCCGATCCTGCGGCCGCGGCCACGATCAGGTCAGGGTCGATGCGGAGGAACTCGGCGACCGCGGTGAGGGGGGCGTCGAGGGTGCCGAGTCCGGCGGGGACGGGCGGTTCGGGCTCGTCGTCGGCGATGTCCTCCATCTGTACGTAGTGCAGCCAGCCCAGGTACAGCAGGCGCAGGTCGCCGGCGGCGAGGCCGGCCCGGACCGGGACGATGGAGGCGAGCAGACCGCGGCCGTCGAGGTCCCACTCGTAGGTGCCGTCCTCGTCCTCGCTGCGCAGGTCGATGATGACGTGTTTTCCGGTGGTCCGAGCGGAGGCGCTGTCACCCGGGCAGTAGTGGGCGGCCGTCGCGGAGTCGAGTACGTCTTTCGGCAGCCGCAGCATGAGCTGGCGGGTGCCCCAGTTCGCCAGGTACAGGTGCGCGTCGAAGTACCGCGCCATCAGCTTGCGCGGGTCGCCCTTGAAGTCGCCCCACTGGTAGGTGTTGACGAAGCTGGTGGCGGTGATGTCGGCCCGGGTGGACAGCGACCGCAGCTCGGCCTGCTCTCCGGCGGTGAGGGGCCGGTCGACGGCGCCGAACTCGTAGTACTGGTACTCGCTCACCGGGCCCACCCTCCGGCCCAGTGCCGGTAGGCGTCGATCCAGGCGGCGCCGTACGCGTCGACGGTGGTTTCCTCGATCATCGCGTCGAGCGCGGCGTTCCGCTTCGATGCCATTGGCGGAGGATATCGGAGCCGTGCCGAGGTGTTTGGAGCCGGATCCGCAAGGATGGTCGGCGGTGCGGTGGAGGAGTTCGTTGATCCTCGACGAGCAGGTCGGGTGCTGCGCCTTCATCACCCGACCGACCCCGGTGAGGTGGCCGCCCGCGGTCGAGCGCGCCATGGTCGACCCGCCCGGCGGCGTCCCGGCGCGGCTTACCGGGGCACCGGCAGCACTGCGCTACGTCTGGCCGGACGTCTGCGACCACTTCGGCAGCTGAACCACGCGGCGTCGCCGACGGTGACGGTTGCGGTGCCCTGGTCGTGGAGAACCTCGCGCCGACGGTGGGCGTGCAGGAGGACACCACACCATGGCCGCGCGGCGCGTCGGCGTCGCTGGGTCGGCGTGGTGACCGCCGATCCCTGTCCGGCTGATTGATCGACTCGTTGTTCGGGCCCGATATTCGGCCCTCGCTCGGTGGCGAAGCGGATCTGATCACCGTCGGTGACCCGAAAATCATGGCATTCATCTATAGTTATCTATGTTTCACGCGCGCGTCCCGTCCCATCCATCCGAGTCAGGACAGACCGATGAAACGCATCCCGC
>CAVVPI010000024.1:0-131460 GCA_963750055.1 uncultured Actinomycetota bacterium
GGGGCGAAGGTCAGGGCGGGGCCCGCTAGGTCCTTGCTGTCGCGTAGGCCGATGACGCCGGGCAGGTTGTCGGCGACCTCGACGCATTCGCCGCCATTGTTGCTGCGGGTTGACTTGCGCCAAGTCGCGCCGGTCAGGTTAGGCACTGAAGTACTCCTCTCCGAGCTGCGGTCCGATGGTCGGCGTTGGCGTCGCAGGCTAGAGCTGGCGGAACTCGCCCTTCTCGGCGCCGTCGAGGAAGCAGTCCCACTCGTGTGGGGTGAAGATCAGTGCTGGGCCGCCCGGATCCTTCGAGTCGCGCAGGGCTACGCCGGCCTCGCCGAGGTCGGCGACCTCCACGCAGCCGCCGTTCGTCGAGGACTTGGCGCTCTTACGCCAGACAGCGCGAGAAAGGTCGGGGGTCACGGCTGGCTCCTCGTCGTCAGTCCAGGGTGCGGGCGACGGCCGCGATCAACTTGATCGACTCGGGTGGGCTGAGCGCAGCCGCAGTGAGGTGGTTGTATGCGAGGTTACACCGTCGCAAGTCTGATTCACGTTCCAAGTAGAGGCTCCCGGCCTGACCCTCGACGTAGACCACCGGCGAGTGAATATCGTCCTCGAAGTCGAAGAGGGTGAAGGCGCCGAGCCCGCCCGTGTAGCTCCCGTGGCTGAAGGGCACCACTTGGAGCGTCAGCCACTTTGCTTCCTTGCAGGTGTCGAGAATGTGCTGGAGCTGCGTCTTCATCACGGCAGGGCCGCCCACCACCCGATGCAGGACGGCCTCGTCAAGCACGATCCAGGTCTCCGGCGGATCGGCTGCGATCTGCTCCTGGCGTCCCAGCCGGATCTTGACCTGGCGTTCGATTTCCTCGGCGGTTAACGGCCAGGAGTGTGGGACGAGACGATCGCCCTGGTGTAGTCCTCGGTCTGCAACAGGCCGTGCACCATCAGCGGTTCGAAGATCCGGATCGTCGTGGCGCTCGACTCCAGGCTGAGGAAGGTCGCGAACTGTGTTGGCACCATGCCGAACTGCGCCCACCAACCTCGCTGCTTGCCACGTTTCTGCAGCTCGATCAGGTTCTCGCGGTCCTGCGGGTCGTTTACGCCGAACATGTCGAGCATGACCAGTAGCTCGGCGCGGTTCATGCCGACGTAGCCGGCCTCAATCTTTTTGATCTTCGACTCGGAGCAGGCCAGCTTCTCGGCTACCTCTGATTCCTCTACGCCAGCAGCCCGTCGCAACTGGCCCAACTGCTCGCCGAGCTGCCAACGGGGAATCGTCGGGCCAACAACCTTTGGCACTTCATCCTCCATGTCTTCGGGCGCGATCATGCTGTTCCCTCCAAATCGGAGCGACCAGTCGGGCTTGCGCAACAGAAGAATAGACCTCGGTCATCAAGATCGGTAGAAAGAATCTTCCAAACAAGAATTGACGCACCATCCTTGGTGTGTCAACCTGGGCGTATCGGTGGTAGCTGCGCGACTACCACCAGTCAGAACCCCGTCGACCGGCCAGACCGTCGACCGGAGGTTCGCGCGTTCTGAGCTGAGCTGCTCTGCTGCCGTACTGCTGGTCGTGGCTGCGGTGGTGGGGCGGGGTGGTCCGCCTGTTCGCGGCGGATGGGCGGGCCGCCCCTTCTTCGGGTTCCACAAGCCAATGGAGAGGCAGGTGCTGGCATGAGTGAGTTGGTACGCCGTTGGTTCCGGGCGTGGTCGGGGGAACCGGTCGCGGGGTGGCACGTACCGGTCGGGGTCGTGTGCGCCGTTGCGGCCCTGGCAGGTGCGGGATCGGCAATTCGGTGTCACCCGGCTCGGTCGGCGTGGGCTTGATCCGGAGGAGGTGGGCGAGTTCCTTGATCGTCTCGCCGGGGATCTGACCGTAATTTATGAGGCGCTGGCGGCCAGCCGGGAAGAGACCATGCGGGTCAAGGACGCGCTGCGGGAGTGGCAGTCGCGGCAGGCCCGGATGGCGAACAGCGCGGCGGGGCGGTACTGATGACCTCGCCGGGGGAGCGGTTCGTGATCCATCTGCCGGTGGTGGCCCGGGATCTGGCCGGGGCGGAGCGGTTGGCTCGGGCAATGGGCCGCTCGATGCGCCTGCTGCCGTACGTCGACCCGGGTGAGATCACCGTGTCCGGGGAGGACGAGCAGGGCGTACATCATCGGGTCTTCTGCGACCGGTTGCTGAGTCCCGGCCGGCGTTGTCTGTTGCGGTCCGGGCATGACGGGCCGTGTGCCCGGCGGGTACGGCGGTGAGCGGGATGGTGGTGATCACCTGTCCGGAGTGCGACGGGTTGACCTTCTCGCTGGTGGCCTGCGGCTGCACCAGCGGTGGGGACAGGTTCCTGGTCGACGAGCGCGGCTTCGACCGGGAGGCGTACCGGGAATGTCTGATCTGCCGGGGTGCCGGCAGCGTCGCCCGGGGGTGTGTCCGGTGTGGGCAGCGCGGGCGGCGGCGGGCGCAGTTGGTGCTGACCGTGGCGAACCTGGACAACGGTCGGGTCGCCTCCCGCAACGTCGTCCCCGGCAGCATCGAACCCGTCCCGGCGCCCGAGGGCGACCATTGGGTGTTGCCGTTGGCGTCGGTGCTGGCCGAGTTGGCCGCCGAGGTTGGCGCTCGGCAGTTGACCGCGGTTGACGGGTCGGGTGTGGACGAGTTGAGCATCTGGTTGCCCCGGTGGCGGCCCGAGCTGCCGGCCGAAACCCGTGCGGCGTACGAGCTGGCGGCGATCGTCGGGCAGGACCACCAGCCGTGGCGGCTTTACCTCGGCCGTACCGCTGCGGTGGCGCCGCCGGATCCGGACCGGTTGTTGGGGCGGCTCTGCCAGGTGGCCGATCAGCTCAGCCTTGACCTGGTGGTGGAGGCCCGCCACCTGGTGACCGGCCGGGTGTCGTGGGATCTGCGCTACGAGCTGCCCGGCGCGGACGTGCCGCCGGACCCCCGTCCACGGGGTGCGGATCTGCCGTCGGCGGTCATCGCGACCACGGTCGCGGACGCGCTGGCCGGGCTGGCTGGCCGGAGTGCGTCCGCCCCGGCGTACCGGATCCGCACCGATGTCTTCCCACCGGCCGGCCCGCCCAGGGTCGACGCCGATCAGGTCGAACATCGGGTCTACGCCGACCTGAACGGCGCGTCGGCGGCGCAGGCGATCTGGCGCAACGGCCGGTGGTGGCACGTCCGGCTGCACCCCGGCGGCAGCACCATCATTCTCGTGGAGCGGGAAACCGGGCAGGTGGCCCGGCATCGGGTCACCAACCTGCTGCGGCACTGGGAACCACCCGCACCGGCCTGGCAAGGTGAAGCGTTACCCGACATCGCCTGCCCGGACTGCAAACCGGACAGTCCGTTGCACCGCTGCTACTGCACCATGGGCGGCCGCAGCGCCGAACCAGGCTGTGCCGCCTGCGGCGGTGCTGGCTTGTCCGAGTCGCTGCTCGGCTGCCCGACCTGCCGGAGCAGCCACCGCCTGCACACCGCCGTGCAGGTCACCATCACCGACCTGCACGGTCGGGTCGAACATGAGGTGTGGGAACCGGGCGTGGGGGAACCGGCCGTCCAGGTCGCCACCGAATCCGCCGGGAAGCCGGTCTTCCAGGTCCCGGAACGCTACCGACTCGCCCGCTGGGCCCACCCCTTCGGCGTACGCCCGGAGGATCTGACCGAGTTGGACACCGGCCACGAGGTCGGCCAGGACCTGCTCGACGGGATCGTCACCACCGGACCCACCACCGACCCGACGATCGAATACGTGCTCGGCGCCAGCCGGGGTCTACCCGCCGGCCGGCTCCTCGTCCTGGCCGCCGTGCCGGTCGCCCCCAGCCTGGTCGAGATGATCCGCCTCGCCCACGGCCTGCGGATCGGCCTCGCGATCAGCGTCGAAAACCACCGCCTGAACGCCGGAGATCCGACCCGACTGCACGGCGAACGCTGGCAGGTCGACCTCATCACCCCCGACCGGCCAGCCAACACCTTCAACCTGCCGTTGGCGCCGTCCCTGGAAGCCGCCCTCGCCACCTTGAAGTCGGCCCTGCGCAGCGCCATCGGCGAAACCGTGCCCACCGACCCGACCCAGCCCATCCCGGTGCCGCAAACCCCCAACCCGGCGACCGTCGTCGACCCGACCGCCATGATCAGCCGACTCGGCTATCACTACGCCGGCCAGGCCGTCACCGTCTGCCTGCAACCCGGCGGCTGTCGGATCCACCTGCACGAACGCGACGGCACCCGCCAACTGGCCCGCGCCCGTACCCTCACCGACGCCCTCACCGCCCTCGGTCTGCGCCCCACCTAGCGTGGTTACCGCCCTGGCAGCCGGTGCGGCAGCGGCCCTGGGACCAGGTAGGCTGCTCTCCGTGTTCAGCTTTGGTCTCCGGGTACGCGTCGATGTGGCGCTGATGGCCGGGCTGCCGTTCTTCGAGTCGAGCGAACTCCTCGGATGTGAGCGAACCTTGGCTCGTCTGCGAGCCGTACTCGACCGTCTGAGCTGACCACTACTGCGACCGGCGGATCGATCCGCCGGTGCGACCGGTACGCCGATCGATCCGCTTCCGAAACAGTTCCGGAGCGATCCGCCGCGCATCGCGAGGCCGGATCGGAGCGAGATTGGCGTACTTGTGATGAATCTTGAGGCATTGCTGGCCGACCGGCTGGCGCAGGCGTTCTCCGCCGTGGCTGGCGGGCCGGTCGATCCGGTCGTCCGGCGCTCGCAGCACGCGGATTTCCAGTCCGACGCCGCCCTGTCGTTGGCCCGCCGTCTCGGCCGTTCGCCGCGGGACATCGCCGTCGAGGTCGTGGACCGGGCGGCCTTGGCGGACCTGTGTTCGGCCGTCGAGGTGTCCGGCCCCGGATTCATCAACCTGACGGTCGCCGACCAGGCGCTCGGCTGCGCTGCTGTCGGAGCTGGCCGCCGACCCCCGGCTCGGCGTCCCGCCGAGCGCCGCACCGGAAACAGTGGTTATCGACTATTCGGCGCCGAACGTGGCCAAGGAGATGCACGTCGGGCACCTCCGGTCGACCGTCATCGGTGACGCCGCCGTACGACTGCTGGAGTGGTTCGGGCACCGGGTGATCAAGGCCAACCACCTGGGGGACTGGGGCACCCCGTTCGGGATGCTCATCGAGCACCTCCTCGACCTGGGCGAGGCCGAGGCGGCCCACGAACTGTCCGTCGGCGACCTGGACTCGTTCTACCGGGCGGCCCGGGTCAAGTTCGACGCCGATGAGGCGTTCAAGGAGCGGTCCCGGCTGCGGGTGGTGGCTCTGCAGAGCGGCGACGAGCAGACCCTCCGGTTGTGGCGGCTGCTCGTCGCCGAGTCCGAGAAGTATTTCCTCACCGTCTACGACCGGCTCGGCGTCCTGCTGACCGATCAGGACTTCTACGGCGAAAGTTACTACAACGACATGCTCGCCCCGGTCACCGAGGAGCTGGACCGGCTCGGCCTGCTGCGTGACAGCGGCGACGCCGCCTGCGTCTTCCCGGACGGGTTCACCGGACGCGACGGGCAGCCGTTGCCGATCATCGTGCGTAAGCGTGACGGCGGGTACGGCTACGGCGCCACCGACCTCGCCGCGATCCGGCACCGTACCCAGGAGCTCGGGGCCACCCGGCTGCTCTACGTCGTGGGGCTGCCGCAGCGGCAACACTTCGAGATGGTGTACGCGGTCGCCCGGCAGGCCGGCTGGCTGCGGCCGCCAGCGCAGGCCGAACACATCGGCTTCGGCTCGATCCTCGGCTCGGACGGCAAGATGCTGCGCAGCCGGGCCGGCGGCTCGATCAAGCTCGTCGGCCTGCTCGACGAGGCGGTGGAGCGGGCCACCGACCTGGCCCGGGCCAAGAACCCCGACCTCGGCGAGGCGGCCGTCGCGCAGGTGGCCCGAGCGGTCGGCATCGGCGCGATCAAGTACGCCGACCTGTCCACCGACCGGATCAAGGACTATGTCTTCGACTGGGAACGGATGCTCTCCCTCGACGGCAACACCGCCCCGTACCTGCAGTACGCCCACGCCCGGATCCGTTCCATCTTCCGCCGGGCCGGGATCGAGGAGTTCACCACAATGCCGATCTCGGTCAGGCATCCGGCCGAGCACGCCCTCGCCATCGAGCTGATGAACTTCGGCGCCGTCGTCACCACCGTCGAACAGACCCTCGAATTCCACCGCCTCGCCGGCTACCTGCACACCCTCGCCGCTACCTTCAGCGGCTTCTACGAGCACTGCCCGGTGCTCCGCGCCGAGGACGAGGTGCGGGCCAGCCGGCTGGCCCTGTGCAGACCTGACCGCCCGGGTCCTGCGCCATGGCCTGTACCTGCTCGGCATCGCCACCCCGGACCGGATGTGACCTTCGTGGATCATGCGGAGACGGTGCCCACCGACCACCCATGAACGTTGACCGGGTGATCCGTCGGTTCTGAGCACGTTCCGGCGGGCTGTCTCCCCTCGCTCGCGATAACGCACATCGACGTACTTACATTTAAGAGAGTTAACTGTTACGCTCCGCCTCAGTGATGAGGAGGAATGTCATGCGACCACGACGTAAGGCAATTGCCCTGGCAGCCGGCGCGGCGATGGCCCTCGTGGCCGGACTCGGGCTCGCGCCGTACGGACTCGCCTCCGCCGCCGACAGCGGCGGCACAGCCGGGATTCTCGTCGCCTGCTCGGCCCCCGCCTGGGCCGAAGGCAACACCTACACGGCCGGGAGCCGGGTCACCTACAACGGGCGGCTCTACGAAGCCCTCGTTACCCACACCGCGCACGTGGGCGCCGGCTGGAACCCCGTCGCCGCCCCCTCCCTCTGGAAAGACCTCGGCGCCTGCGACGGCGGCGGTACGCCCACCCCATCGGCCACCCCGAGCCGTACCCCGACGCCCACGCCCACCCCGAGCCGTACGGCGACGCCCACCCCCACCCGAGCCGACCCCGACCCCGACACCTACCTCGTCCTCGGGGACCGGCACCTGCGCGGTGAAGTCGCGGCCGGCCGGGCAAGGTGCTCCACGGCTACTGGGAGAACTGGGACGGCGCCGTCAAACGGCGTACACCCGGGGCTCGGCTGGATCCCGATCACCGACTCCCGCATCCCCGCCCACGGCTACAACGTGATCAACGCGGCCTTCCCGGTGATCCGCTCCGACGGTACGGCGCTCTGGGAAGACGGCATGGACGCCACGCGTCAAGGTCGCCGACCCCGGCCGAGATGTGCCAGGCCAAGGCGTCCGGTCTGACCATTCTGCTGTCCATCGGCGGCGCGACCGCCGGCATCGACCTCAGTTCCTCCACCGTCGCCGACCGGTTCGTCGCCACCATCGTGCCGATCCTGAAGAAATACAACTTCGACGGCATCGACATCGACATCGAGACCGGCCTGACCGGCAGCGGCAACATCAACCAGCTCTCCACGTCGCAGGCGAACCTGATCCGGATCATCGACGGCGTGCTCGCCCAGATGCCCTCCAACTTCGGCCTCACCATGGCCCCCGAAACGGCGTACGTCACCGGCGGCAGCGTCGTCTACGGCTCGATCTGGGGCGCCTACCTGCCGATCATCAAGAAGTACGTCGACAACGGCCGGCTCTGGTGGCTGAACATGCAGTACTACAACGGCAGCATGTACGGCTGCGCCGGTGATTCGTACTCGGCCGGCACCGTCCAGGGCTTCACCGTCCAGACCAACTGCCTGAACACCGGACTGGTCATCCAGGGCGTCACGATCCGGGTGCCGTACGACAAGCAGGTGCCCGGACTGCCCGCCCAGCCCGGCGCCGGTGGCGGCTACATGACACCGACCCTGGTGAGCCAGGCCTGGAACAGCAGCCTCAAGGGTTTGATGACCTGGTCGATCAACTGGGACGGCTCGAAGGGCTGGACCTTCGGCGACAACGTCAAACGACTGCAATCCCGCTGAGGCTATCCAGCTCTCCAGCGAGCTGCGGCGGATCCAAAAAGTCTACGACTGTCAATGCCTAAGGCATTGACAGTCGTGCTTTGTGGGGCTGACCGTGAGGTACGCGAGAGAGCGCTCTCCCGCGTCTCCGGACCCAGATCAAGTAATCGATCGGTCCAACCGCCGCACCGCTAAAGGGGTACCGATGCCTCGTACTCTGCCTCCGTCCCACCCCAATCCGACCTGAGCCGGACACTCGGTGACGCGCCGTCACCGGGATCGGTGATTCCGGCCTTGGGCTGGCCGACGACCATCACCGCAGGCTCACCTACTCGTGGGAGTTGGGGATGTGGGCCCGCTGGATCAGGTCATCGACGGTGTTCGGAGCCTGGTGGGCGAGCTGTTCGACCTGGTCCAGGTCATTCGTCGTGGGCACGAGGAACGGTGATTGTGTTGCTGTCCAGGGTGACCGCGGCGTTACGGGCGAGCGTGCGGCCGTCCACGACGGCTCCGGTGGTGACGGTGATCGAGGCGAGGGCGAGAATGGTTCCTCGCAGGATCGAATAGGTGCCCAGTGTCGCCGAGCTACCGACCAGCCAGAACACGTTGGACGATCGTGCCCCGTTGATGAGATCGACACTGCTCGCCGAGGCGGTGATGAGGGTCGACGCGGCCTGGAAGATGAACACCGCGTCCGGATCGCCTTGGGCGTCGAGGGTCACCGATCCGGTGATGCCGAAGGTGCCGGCAGGGGAGTCGTACACTCCCGGGGTTCTGACGGTCCCACCGAGTTCCACGGGAACCGTGGCTGTGATCGGGAGTCGTGTCACCTCGTCGTACGCGGTAGCCAGATCGGTCTTGGCCTGCAGTGCTACAGCGTCGGCGAGGTGTTGAGTTCCGATCACCAGGCCGGGTGGGAAGCCGGTCACGGCGGTGCCCGGGCTCAATCCGAGGTCGCCGGTGACCGTGGTGGGGCCGGTGTTGGTGATCGTCGAGCTGGCGAGAATCGCGAAGCTGGCGGCGGTACGCAAAGGCACCGGCGGGGGAGTGACGGGGGGCGGGGTTACGCCGGTGGGAACGGTGATTGTGTTGCTGTCCAGGGTGACCGCGGCGTTACGGGCGAGCGTGCGGCCGTCCACGATGGCTCCGGTGGTGACGGTGATCGAGGCGAGGGCCAGGATGGTTCCTCGCAGGATCGAATAGGTGCCCAGCGTCGCCGAGCTACCGACCAGCCAGAACACGTTGGATGACAGTGCTCCGTTGATTAAATCGACGCTACTCGTGGAGGCGGTGACGAGGGTGGACGCGGCCTTGAAGATGAATACGGCGTCGGGGTCACCTTGGGCGTCGAGGATCACCGATCCGGTGATCCCGAAAGTGCCGGCAGGGGAGTCGTACACTCCCGGGGTGACGATGGTCCCACCGAGTTCCACTGGGATAGTGGCCGTGATCGGGATTTGTGTCACCTCGTCGTACGCGGTAGCCAGATCGATTTTGGCTTGCTGTGCGACATCGTCAGCGAGGTGTTGAATCCCGATCACCTGACCGGGTGGGAAGCCGGTCACGGCGGTGCCCGGACTCAATCCGAGGTCGCCGGTGACCGTGGTGGGGCCGGTGTTGGTGATCGTCGAACCTGCGAGAACCGCGAACCCGGCGGTGGTGCCCAATGACACCGGTGAGATGGCCGCGCTCGCACTTGATTTGTCCGTCGTCGTTTGCATGGCGATTCCTTCATGACGCTAATGTCAGAGGCAGAGATGTCGATAGTGGATATTTGGGGCTAATGGGCTCGCTCTGCGCCTGCGTCGGGTACACCTGGCGTTTGTGACAGCCGCGTCGGCTCCGCGTCTGCACGGGCCGGTCACGGGCACGACGCTGATGCGCCGCCGGGAATCAGTGGTCTGCTTCGGCGGTGAGAGGCGAGGGGCGGTGAAGGATGTCCTTGCAGCTTCCCGGTGGCCGCGACGGGTGCCCTGATCATCGCGGACTTCTTGGACCTCGTACCTACCTGGTTGACAGGCAGTCGACTTGGACTACTGACTGTAAGCATGCGTGGGTGTCTCTGTCTACGGCAAGTCCCCCAAATGGTGGACATCGTTTCGGCAGGTCATGCTCTTGTTCTTGGGAACGCGGCGAGTTCCTCAACCGCTGGTCGCGGACGGCTGGCCACGTTGGGTCATAACGATCAGTAGTTGGCTGCCACCGCTCGTCCGGCTGTGGTGCGGGCGCAGTTGTCCGCGCCGGCTGCGGGCGCCGGTGTCGGCACGCCGGGCCCGGCCATCGGTGGTCCATCGAGTCCCTGACCGGAGCGCTCCACCTCGACCGCAAGGAAGATTTTGTTGTCTACGAAAACGTCTGGTCGAGCCTCGATGTATTGGTGCTCGATGAGGAGAACCGCCTGCATCCAGGCGGCCGTGAGCTGACGATCTGACTGTGACAGCAACTACAGTCGAAGTATCGACATTCGACAAAGGAAAGACGGCGGTATCGGGGAGGCACTGTGGATTTCAGGCCGGACTGGGTGGCGGTGGGCGCGCTCGGTGCCGTTGCCGCAGCGATCATCGCCCTCCTCGCGTACGCGTTGCCGCGTGACCCTGTCCGGGAACCATCGGGCTCAGGAATAACGACATCTCCGGAGACCGAGCCGACTGCGCCGGTCGAGGTCGCACCAAGCACGGCGGAACCGCACACGACGGTGCCTGAACCAAGCGCGACCCCCCGACTGATCAGGACGACGCCGCAAATGCCCGACATCAGGCCGCCGTTGACGCTGGAGCCGCTGCCGCCCGCCGGCTGCCAGGAGGCACTCGCGGTCGTCGACAGGTACTACCGGACTGCGGGTTCGACCGAGCTGAGCCAGCAGGCCGCCGCCACGGAGGCGTACCAGGGGATGATGGGCGCGAGTCTGCGGGCGGAGGGGGCCGTCTATGCGGTGACGCTGGCGCTTTCGCAGGACTTCTCGGAGATGCGCTTCATCCTGTCGGGCGTGGTGTCGGGAGACTACGCCGCAGTGCAGGCCAGGACGAACCGGGACGCCCAAACTCTCCGGGATTTCTGCGGCGCCAACTGAGGCAAGGGCGACGACTGGCGGAGTCGGAGCGCGGCTATTCGGCTGCCGACGCGGGGACGAGACGATGCGAAAAGGTACGACGGTAGTCGTTGGGTGCCACCCCGACCGCGCGGTGAAAGTGGTGCCGCAGCAGCGCGGAGGATCCGAAGCCGCAGCGGTGCGCGACCTCGTCGATACTCAGGGCTGATTCCTCGAGCAGCGCGCGCGCCGCGAGCACCCGTTGCGTGGAGAGCCAGCGTTGTGGCGTGGTCCCGGTCTCCGCCTGGAACCGGCGGGCGAAGGTCCGCGGGGAGAGCTGCGCCCGGCGGGCGAGGTCCGCCACCGTGTGCTCCTGGTCCAGCGACTCCAGCATCCACTCCAGTACCGGTTGGAGGCTCTCGGCCAGGCACTGGGTCACCGGTGAGTCGATGAACTGTCGTTGGCCGCCGTCGCGTTGCGGCGGCACGACCATCCGCCGGGCGATCGCGGTCGCCACCCGGCCACCCAGCTCCCGTCGTACCAGATGAAGGCAGGCGTCGATGCCGGCTGCGGTGCCGGCGCTGGTCACCACGGCACCGTCGTCAACGAAGAGCACATCCGGGTCGATTTTCGCGGCCGGGAACCGCCGGGCCAGTTCGTCGACATGTCGCCAGTGCGTGGTGCAGTTGCGGTCGTCCAGTAGGCCCGCCGCGCCGAGGAGGAACGCACCGCTGCAGAGCGAGAGCAGGGTCGCGCCGGCGGTGGCCGCGGTCCGGAGCATCTGGAGCACCGGTTCCGGGTAGCGTGCCCGGATGTCGGCCGCCGGCACGATGACCAGGTCGGCGGTGGCGAGCGCGTGTTTTCGGGGCCATCGCGCTCGGCCTGTACTGCCTTGTGCGACGGTTCTTCACCAATCACAACTTCACCCTGAAGAAGGTGGCGCTGGCCGCTCTCGGTGGGGTTTTCATTGTCTTCAACTGGGTGTTCCTGTTCGAGGCGTACGAGTCGACGTCCATCTCGGTGGCGACCGTCGTCTACCACACCCAGCCGCTATATGTCGTTCTTCTCGGCGCGCTGATCTTCCATGACAAGATCACCGCCGCGAAGTTCGGTTGGCTCGTCGTCGCCTTCGTCGGCCTCATCCTGGTCGCCGATCTGAGCAGGTCGGACTTCGAGCAGGGTACCCAATACCTCGTTGGCGTCGGACAGGCACTGCTGGCTGCCATCCTCTACGCGTTCGCCACGATCATCGCCAAGCGGCTCTCCGGAGTCCGTCCGCACCTGATCGCGTTGATCCAGGTCATTGTGGGAATTCCGCTGCTGCTTCCCTTCGCCCGGTTCGGGGAGATGAGCGGCCTCGGCGCGGCCTGGGCTTGGCTCGTCGGCCTCGGCGTGATCCACACCTGCATCATGTACATCCTGATGTACTCCTCGTACCAGAAGCTGCCCACCAGCAAGATCGCAGTGCTCGCCTTCGTCTACCCCGCCGTAGCGATGCTCGTTGACTGGCTGGTCTACAACCGCCACGTCAGCCTCCTCCAGGCGCTGGGCATCCCGCTGATCCTCGTCGCCAGCCTCGGCATCAACCTCGGTTGGAAGTTCAACCGCAGTCGGCCCACAGCCGAGCCCGTGCCAGCGGCCGACGAGCCCGACGCGCCGGTCGCGATCGGGGCCACCCCTGTCAAACAGACGACCAACTCGGAGTGACGCGATGATCCCCGTGCAAGAGAACACCGCCCCCCGTATCGCGTTGGTCGGCGCCACTGGCGTCGTCGACGGCACGCTGATCGAGCTCATCCGGCAGCGCTGCTTCCGGTACCGCGACCCCCAGTTGGTCGCCTCCGCCCGCTCTGCCGGGCACGGGATGACGGTCGAGGGCCGTAGCCACCAGGTTCAGGATCTGGCCGGCTTCGACTTTTCTTCAGCCCATCGTGCCGGGTTTGCCGACCTCCTCGGCCCGGATGAGGCCGTCCTCGATCGCCCGGGCAAGCAGGGCGGTATTGGGCGCCGCTGGACGACCCGCCCGGGCATATTTGATCCGCGCCCGGTCCACGTCCGGTTTTACCGTGTGCTTCGCATCGAAGCGGAACAATAACGCGACGTGTGGGCCCGGTCCGGCGGACGGAATGGCCCGCGCGGGGCGGGGTAACCGGGTATCACGGCATCTAAATTCAACCTCGCGGAAGAGGACGTGATGGCTAGCATTCCCGCAAATCCGACCACGCCGGACACCGTGCTGCTGATCCACGGACTATGGATGACCCCGCGTAGCTGGGAGCACTGGATTGACCGTTACACCCGCGCCGGTTTCCGGGTGCTCGCACCGGCCTGGCCCGGCTTGGAGGGCGAGGTCGAGGCGCTCCGTGATGATCCCGCACCCATCGCTGAGCTGACCGTCTCCAAAATCGTGGATCACTATGATCGGATCATCCGGGAGCTTGATCGACCGCCGATCATTATCGGGCACTCCTTCGGTGGGGCCTTCACCCAGATGCTGCTCGACCGGGGCCTTGGTGCCGCGGGTGTCGGTATCGACTCGGCTGCTCCGAAGGGTGTGTTCCGGGTTCCGATCTCCTCCCTGAAGGCCTGTTTGCCGGTGCTGCGGAATCCAGTGAACCGGCACCGGGCCGTCCCATTGAGCCTGGACCAGTTTCATTACGCCTTCACCAACACGATGAGCCGTCAGGACGCTGAGCGGGTCTACCAGCGCTATGCCGTACCCGGTGCGGCTCATGTGCTCTTCGAGGAAATCCTGGCGAATCTGAACCCGCGGGCCGCGATCCGGGTCGACTACGGTAACGAGGAGCGGGCCCCACTGCTCTTCATCGCCGGTGGTGCGGATCAACTCGTGCCACCCGCGGTGAACAGGGCGAACGCCGGCCGCTATCGGAAGTCACCCGCGCTGACCGGCTACAAGGAGTTTCCCGGCCGCCCGCACTACACCATCGGGCAGGCAGGTTGGGAGGAAGTGGCCGACTATGCGGTCAACTGGGCGGTTGAGGCCGCCCGGACCCGTCAGCCGCAGCAGACCTCATAACGGGTACGGCCCGAAGCGGCCCCAGGCCACCACCACGGTCAGGGCCAGGAGGATGACCGTGACGGGCAGTCGGCTCACCTCGTGTCGCCGCAGGTGGACGCCGAACGCGCCGAGCATGATCAGAGCCAGGCCGCTGGCGGCCAGCGGGGTCAGCACGGTGGCGATTTTGGTGATCGCGGGCAGGATCAGACCGATCGCGCCCAGCACCTCCAGCCCACCGATGAAATGCACCAGGGTGGGGGAGAGGCTCCCTAACCAGGTGAACTTCGTGGCCAGCTGGTCTTTCGGCACGTTGATTTTCGTGATGCCGGCAAAGCTGAAAAGCACGGCGAGTAGGACCTGCAGGGTCCACAGAAACGCGTTCAATTGGACCTCCTTATCCCACCGGCCGGCCCGACTGACGGAGCGCAGGCCGGTGGGTCCGGGATGGCTGGGTTGACGTTGCGGGTCAGTCGATGGTTATGGCGAGCTTGCCGAGGGTGCCCGGACTGTTGAAGTCCGCGATCGCCTGCGGCACCTCATTCAGTTGATAGGTGCGGGCGATCGGGGTAACCAGTCGGCCGGCGATCGTCTCGGTGGCCAGCCAATCCAGCATTGCCCGGTCCGGCACCCCGTTCACCGGCATGATCGTCACGTTCTCGCCACCGACCTGGTCGGGGCCGGCGCCGAGGGTGGAGGCCATCCGACCACCCGGGGCGAGCAGGCTGGCCAGACTCGGCGCGTCGCCGGCCAGGTGGAGCACCGCGTCCACCCCGGCCGGGGCCAGCTCCCGGACCTGGCCGATCACATCACCGTGGTAGTCGATGGTGTGCGCGGCCCCCATCGAATGAAGCTGGTCGGTGGCGGCGCCGGGACTGGCGGTGGCGATCACCGTCGCGCCCCTGGCGGCGGCGATCTGCACCGCGTAACTGCCCACCCCGCCGGTCGCGCCGGAGATCAGCACCGTCTCACCGTGTTCGGGGTGCACCGCGTCGACCACCGCGAGGGCTGTGACTCCGGCCAGCCCGAGGACTCCAGCGTCGTGGTAGTCGAGCCCGGCCGGTATCGGCGCGACGCCGATCTCCTGCGGTACCACTACGTACTCGGCGAACGCCCCGTCGCCGAGGACCGGTTTGGTGACGACCCCGAACACCTCTTCGCCGGGCATGAACTGGGACACTCCGTTGCCGGTCTCGATGATCGTGCCGGCGAAGTCCCGGCCGAGCACCACCGGAAACTGGTGCTCCATCATGCCCTGCATGTACCCGGCGGCGACCTTGGCGTCGAACCCGTTCAGCGATGATGCCCGTACCCGGATTTTCACCTCGCCCTGGTCCGGCCTCGGCTCGGGCACCTCCCGTAGTTCGGGCATTGCCCCGTACGTCTCAGACAGCACCGCACGCATCGTCCACCTCCGGGTCGGTTCGTCGAATTGTGGTCGGCGCTTTCCCGCCGCCCCGGCCCCCATTCCCGCCGCACCTCCCCCTTCCCCGTCGATCAAGGACTTGTTGCGGTGGTTTGATCACCGAATCGCGACAACAAGTCCTTGATCGACGGGAAAGTCCTTGATCGACGTGGGTGGGGGCGGGGCGGGGACGTGGGTGGGGGCGGGGGGAGTACGGCGGGGGCGGGCGTTGGGCTAGTCGAAGAACCGGGCCAGGTGACTCGCGTCCGGGCCCGGCTCGTCCCCGGTCAGCGGGGTCAGATCCGCGAAGATCGACGCGCCATCACAGGCGGCGTGCAGCGGATACCAGCGCGGCGTCCCCGGCGCCCGCTGACACATGTGTTTGATCGTCTGAGTGTCGAGCAGCCGGACATGGGTCGGGTCGGCGACCGCGTTGACATGCCCCCACCACGGGCTCATCACGTGCAGGACACCGCCCGGCCGGAGCACCCGGTGACACTCGTCGACCAGGACCAGGAAGTCGATCAGATGCTCCAGGATGTGCACCGTGAAGATCACGTCGACCGAGTCGTCGGCCACCGGCAGCGATCCGGAAAGGTCCGCCTGAGCGTCCACGCCGGGCGCGATCCGCAGATCCAGGCCCAGGTTGCCCGGGTACTGCTTGGCCGCGCCACAACCCAGATCCACCACCACCGGCTCACGCCCGGCCACCCGGACCCGGGACCAGACCGCCAGTACGCCGTCGAGTTGCCCGAGCAGCCGGCGCACCAGGCGCAACTCCCGAGCATCGCCGACCTCGCCGGTCAGATGCGCCACGCCCCGATCGAACCGCGCCTCGACCGGGAGGTCGCGCAGCCGGTCATCGTGTTCGACGGCATCGGCCCAGGCCGTGGCGAGGAAATCGTCAACTTTCCGGAGTCGTTCTCCGGAGGGCGCCGAGCGTGACAGCGCGACCATAGGTCACCTCCCGGCCGCCCGGCTACCCGGATCCGCGCCGCCTACACCTGCCCGGGCCAGGTCATCAGCCGGCGGTGACCTGCCCGGCGTCGAGGTGGATCCGCCGGGTGGTGTGCACCGCGTCGAGCATCCGCCGGTCGTGGGTGACCAGCAGCAGCGTGCCCGGATAGGAGGCCAGCGCCGACTCCAGTTGCTCGATCGCCGGCAGGTCGAGATGGTTGGTCGGCTCGTCGAGTACGAGCAGGTTGACCCCGCGACCCTGGAGCAGGGCCAGCGCCGCCCGGGTCCGCTCGCCGGGGGAGAGCGACGCGGCCGGCCGCAGCACGTGCGCGGCGCGCAGGCCGAACTTCGCCAGCAGGGTCCGCACGTCGGCCGGCGCCAGCTCCGGTACGGCGGCGCCGAAGGCGTCCAGCAGCGGCTGATCCCCGACGAAGAGCCCCCGGGCCTGGTCGACCTCGCCGACCACCACGCCCGGCCCGAGCGCGGCGTGCCCGGCGTCGAGCGGCAGCCGGCCCAGCAGGGCGGCCAGCAGCGTCGACTTGCCGGAACCGTTGGCGCCGGTGATCGCCACCCGATCCGCCCAGTCCACCTGAAGATCCACCGGCCCGAGGGTGAAGCGAGCCCCGGCGGACCAGCGCGCCGCGCAGCGCCGCGACGATCGCCCCGGCGCGGGGCGCGGCGGCGATCTCCATCCGCAACTCCCACTCCTTGCGTGGCTCCTCAACCACTTCGAGTCGTTCGATCAGTCGGTCGGTCTGCCGGGCCTTGGCCGCCTGCTTCTCGCTCGACTCACCCCGGAAGTGTTTGACGTTCTTGTCGTTGTCGGTGGCCTTGCGTCGGGCGTTGCGGACGCCCTTATCCATCCAGGCCCGCTGGGTCCGGGCGCGTGTCTCCAGCGCGGCCCGGGTGTCGGCGTACTCCTCGTAGTCGGCCCGGGCGTGCCGCCGGGCCACCTCGCGTTCCTCCAGATAGGACGCGTAGCCGCCGCCGTAGTGCCGGACCTGCTGCTGGGCCAGGTCCAGCTCGACCACCCGGGTGACCGTACGGGTCAGGAACTCCCGGTCGTGGCTGACCAGCACCGTGCCGGCGCGCAGCCCGGTGACGAACTCCTCCAGCCGGTCCAGGCCGGCCAGGTCAAGATCGTTGGTCGGCTCGTCGAGCAGGAAGATGTCGTACCGGCTGAGCAGCAGCGACGCCATGCCGGCCCGGGCCGCCTGCCCGCCGGAGAGCGCGGTCATCGGCCGCGTCCAGGTCGACCGCCAAACCCAGTTCGGCGGCGACCTGCTCGGCCCGTTCGGCCAGGTCCGCGCCGCCGAGGGCGAGCCAGCGTTCCAGCGCGGTGCCGTACGCGTCATCGGCGCCCGGCGCGCCCGACGGTGAGCGCCTCAGTCGCGGCGTCCAGCGCGGCCTGCGCATCGGTGACTCCGGTACGGCGGGCGAGGAAGTCGCCGACCGTCTCCGTGGGCCGGCGTTCCGGCTCCTGCGGCAGGTGCCCGACGGTCGCCGTCGGCGGGTTGAGCGCGACCGTGCCCTGCTTCGGCGGGCTGCAACCCGGCGAGCGTGCGCAACAGGGTCGACTTGCCGGCGCCGTTGACCCCGACCAGGCCGATCACGTCACCCGGCGCGACCACGAGATCCAGGCCGGTGAAGAGAAGTCGGTCGCCGTGGCCGGCGGTCAGGTCCTTGGCGATCAGCGTGGCGCTCATCAGGCCCCGATGATATCCGGTCCGATCGGTGGCCGCCCGGGGCCGGCGCGGCAGACTGTGGCGGTGGTGACCACCCTCGCGATCGACTGCGGTGGCGGCGGCATCAAGGCGTCCGTGCTGGACGCGGCGGGGACCATGCGGGCCCGCCCGTTACGGGTGCCCACGCCGTACCCGCTGCCGCCGTCGCTCTTCGTCAAGACCCTGCTGGACCTTGCCGGGCAGTTGCCCGGCGCGGACCGGGTCACCGTCGGTATGCCCGGCATGATCCGGCACGGCGTGGTGGTGGCCACCCCGCACTACGTGACCCGGGCCGGTCCGCGTACCCGGATCGACCCGGAGCTGGTCGCCGAGTGGTCCGGCTTCGACGCGCGGGCGGCGCTCGGTGGCGCGTTCGGGCTGCCGGTGCTGGTGCTCAACGACGCCGAGGTGCACGGCGCGGGCGTGGTCGCCGGCACCGGCCTGGAACTGGTGCTCACCCTCGGGACCGGGTTGGGCTGCGCACTTTTCGACGGGGGTGCGCTCGCTCCGCACATCGAGCTGTCGCAGGCGCCGGTGCGCTGGGGGATGAGTTATGACACGTACGTCGGCGAGCACGAGCGGCGGCGGCTCGGGGATGCCTTCTGGTCCCGCCGGATCCGGGGCGTCGTTGACGGGTTGCGACCGGTCTTCTGTGGGACCGGCTCTACCTGGGTGGCGGGAACTCCCGGCTGATTCGGGCCGAGCAACTCGCCCGGATGGGTGACGATGTGGTGGTCGTACCGAACAACGCGGGCATCCTCGGCGGCGTACGGGCCTGGGCGATCCACGGCGGCTGACCGCCGCGCGGTGCCGACATCGACCGGTGGAATGCTCGCGAGGTTGGCGGTGTTGTGTCTGCTTCAGGGCGGTTGCGCGTACAACACCGGGAGGTGGTTCTAATGGATCTGCTGGCCGAGTACCGGCGGGCGACCATGTTCTTCGAGTCCGGTGACGCGACCGGAGCGGCCCGACTGTTGGAGCCCATCGTCGAGGCGGAGCCGGAGAACGCCTCGGTACGGCAACTGCTGGCCCGCGCGTACTTCCAGTCCGCCCAGCTGAGCCGGGCCGAGGAGCAGCTGCGGGTGCTGGTGCACCGCGACCCGAGTGACCACTACGCGCACCATGTGCTCGGCCGCACCCTGGAGCGGGCTGGGCGCCCGGCCGAGGCGCTGGGGCACCTGCGGATCGCCGCCGCGATGCGCGAGGACGACGACTACCGCACCGCGCTGCGCCGGGTGGAGGCCCGGGTCAACGCGCCCAGCGCTGAGCCGATCCGACCGTCCATGGGTCCTCGCCTAGGCTGGGGACCCATGGACGCTGACCGGCCGGCGGGCGCGCGATGAAGCTCAAACTCGACCTGCACGACATCTTCAACCGCGGTCACGACATTGACCGGGCGTTGCGGGGGATCATCGACGAGGCGATCGCGAAGAAGGCCACCCTGGTGGAGATCATCCCGGGTAAGGGTTCCGGTCAGCTCAAGAAGCGGGTGCTGCGGTTCCTGGATCAGAAGGAGATCAAGCAGCTCTATCACCGGGTGGAGAAGGACTCGAAGAACTTCGGCCGCCTCTTCATCCATTTCCGCTGGAAGTAGCCGCGCCTGTTGACATGGCGGTAAGTCGATGTCAATGTCCCGTACTTAAGGCTGGGAGCGCTTCCATGGCTCCCGGAGCTTTCGATGAGCACCACCCCCACCGGCGGTGACCGGTCAGCCGGACACCGCGTGACCATCGGAAGGACTCACGTGTTCAGAGGATCCCGGCGGCGGGCCGTACCACTCGCCGCCATCACGGCCGCCGCGCTGGCCGCCACCGCCCTGACCAACTCCACCGCGTACGGCGCCACCCCGCTGACCAGCACCGCCGCCGCTGTCGAGGGGCCCGAACAGATCGTCAACGGCAGCTTCGACAACGGCGTCGCCCCCTGGTGGGGCACCCCCAACATCACCCTGGACGCCAGCGGCGGGCAGCTCTGCGTCGCCGTGCCCGGCGGCACGGTCAACCCGTGGGACGTCATCATCGGGCAGGACAACATCCCGCTGGTGGCCGGCGAGACCTACGAGTTCCGGTTCTTCGGCCGGGCCACCCCGGGCCGGGTCGGCAAGGCGCTGATCCAGTTGCCGGTCGACCCGTGGACCCAGTTCTTGGCGGCCAACCCGGAGCTGAGCGTCTCCGGCAACAACTACGCGTACACCTTCACCTCGCCGGTCGACCTGCCCAACGCCCAGGTGGCGTTCCAGATCGGCGGCAGCGCCGAGCCGTGGACCATCTGCCTGGACGACATCTCGCTGCGCGGCGGCGCCGAGCCGGAGGTCTACATGCCGGACACCGGCCCCCGGGTGCGGGTCAACCAGGTCGGCTACCTGCCCAAGGGGCCGAAGAACGCCACCGTCGTCACCGAGGCCGGCAAGGCGCTGCCCTGGCAACTGAAGGACCGGTCCGGCAAGGTGGTGGCCAGCGGCAAGACCAAGCCGCGCGGCCTGGACGCCTCCTCCGGCCAGCAGGTGCACTCGGTCGACTTCAGCGGCTACACCAAAAAGGGCACCGGTTACACCCTGGTCGCCGACGGCGAGACCAGCCGCCCGTTCGACATCGACTCGGCCTTCTACGAGCAGCTGCGGCTCGACGCGCTGAAGTTCTACTACACCCAGCGCAGCGGCACCGAGATCTCCGACAAGCTGCGGCCCGGCTACGGCCGGCCGGCCGGGCACGCTCGGCGTGGCGCCCAACCAGGGTGACATCAGCGTGCCCTGCCAGCCGGGGGTCTGCGACTACCGGCTGAACGTCTCCGGCGGCTGGTACGACGCCGGCGACCACGGCAAGTACGTGGTCAACGGCGGCATCTCGGTGCACCAGCTGATGAGCGAGTACGAGCGCGCCCAGCTGGCCCGCACCGGCAAGCCGAACAAGCTGGCCGACCGGACGCTGAACCTGCCGGAGAGCGGCAACAAGGTCCCGGACATCCTCGACGAGGCGCGCTGGGAGCAGGAGTTCCTGCTCAAGATGCAGGTGCCGGCCGGCAAGCCGTACGCCGGAATGGCCCACCACAAGGTGCACGACGACGCCTGGACCGGCCTGCCGTTGCTGCCGCACGTCGACGACAAGCGGCGCGAGCTGCACCCGACGTCGACCGCCGCCACACTGAACCTGGCCGCGACCGCCGCCCAGGCGGCCCGGGTCTTCCAGCCGTACGACAAGGTGTTCGCCGCCCGGAACCTGGCGGCGGCGCAGACCGCCTGGGCCGCCGCCAAGGCCAACCCGCACAGGTACGCCGACCCGGCCGACGGCAACGGCGGCGGCACCTACGACGACACCGACGTCAGCGATGAGTTCTACTGGGCCGCCGCCGAGCTCTACCTGACCACCGGGGCCAAGGAGTTCAAGGACTTCATCCTGGCCTCGCCGCACCACACCGCCGACATCTGGCTGGAGCGCGGCTTCGACTGGCAGCACACCGCCCAGCTCGGCCGGCTGGCCCTGGCCACCGTGCCGAACAAGCTGCCGGACGTCAAACGGGTCCGCGACTCGGTGGTGCGCGGCGCCGACAAGTACCTGGCCACCTTGCAGGCCCACCCGTACGGCATCCCGTACGCGCCCAGCGACAACACGTACGACTGGGGTTCCAACAACCTGATCCTGAACAACGCCGTCGTGCTGGCCACCGCCTTCGACCTCACCGGCAAGGACAAGTACCGCGACGGTGTGCTGGAGACGATGGACTACCTCTTCGGCCGCAACGCACTCAACCAGTCGTACGTGACCGGGTACGGCGAGGTGGCCTCGCACAACCAGCACAGCCGCTGGTACGCCCACCAGCTCAACACGTCCCTGCCCAACCCGCCCCGGGGCACCCTGTCCGGCGGCCCGAACTCGTCCATTCAGGACCCGGTGGCCCAGCAGAAGCTGCGCGGCTGCGCGCCGCAGTTCTGCTACCTCGACGACATCGAGTCCTGGTCGACCAACGAGTTGACCATCAACTGGAACTCACCGCTGGCCTGGATCGCGGCGTTCATCGCCGACCAGGGCAACGGCTGACCATCCGGTACGTCAGGCGGGGCTCCTTCCAGGAATCGTCTGGAAGGGGCCCCGCCTCGTGGTGAAGCGGAGCCGCTGACCGGGACGGGCCTGGGCGGCCAGCGGAATATCGTCCGGGTGGACCACCGCGATCACCGGGTAGCCGCCGGTCACCGGATGGTCGGCCAGGAAGAGGGTGGGTTGCCCGTCCGGGCTGACCTGCAGCGCGCCTTCGACCATGCCCTCGCTCGGCAATTCCCGCTGGATCCGCCGGGCCAGCGCCGGCCCACGCAGCCGGATGCCGATCCGGTCCGCGGCGACGGTGACCTCGTACGGCTCGGCGGTCAGCGTGGCGAACGCGTCGGCGGTGAACCAGTCGTCGCGCGGCCCGGCCAGCACCCGTAACAGTGGCTCCTGCGGCAGGGCCGGGACCGGGGCGAGGTCGACCCCGGGGTACGGCCGGTCGGTCTCGCCGACCGGCAGTCGGGTTCCGGCCCGAAGATTTCGGGCCCGAGATGGGCGAGCAGATCGGTCGAGCGGGAGCCGAGCACCGCTGGCGGGACCAGGCCACCACGGACGGCGAGATAGCCGCGTACGCCGCTGGTCGGCGTGCCGATCTCCAGCAGCTGGCCCCGGCCGACCATGAGCGGCCCGTTCATCGCGGCTTGCCTGCCCCCCACCCGGACCGGCCCGGGAGCCCCGGTCAGCGCCACGGTGGCCGCCTGCTCGAAGTGGACGACCAGCCCGCCGAAGGTGGTTTCCAGGCCGGCGGCGGTTTCCGGGTTGCCGACCAGCCGGTTCGCCAGCCGCAGGCTGGGCCGGTCGACGGCGCCCGGAGCGCCCCACCCCGAGGTGGGCCAGTCCGGGTCGGCCGAGGTCCTGCACGGTGGTGAGCGGCCCCGGCCGCTGAATGACGATCATGACGTCCGACCACTGGGGGCTGATCCGCTTCCTTTGCCGTTGCTGCTCGCCACGAAGCGGACCCGGGTACCGGGTGCCAGCAGGGCGGGCGGTTGACGGTCCAGGTCCCAGAGCACCGCCTCGGTCCGGCCGATGAGCTGCCAACCGCCCGGCCCCTCCCGGGGGTAGACGCCGGTGAACTCGCCGGCCAGCGCGACGGATCCGGCCGGCACCCGGGTACGGGGCGTGCTCCGGCGCGGCACCCGCAGCGCCGGGTCGCCCCCGACGAGATACCCGAAGCCCGGCGCGAAGCCGACAAAGGCCACCACATACTCGGCTCGCTGATGGCGACGGATGACCTCGTCGACGCCGAGGCCGGTGAGCTGCGCGATTTCCGGCGAGGTCTGCGCCGTCGTAGCTGACCGGGATCTCGACCTGCGCGGCGTCATCCGTGCCATCCGGGTCATCCGTGCCATCCGCCGTGCCCGACGACTCGGTCGACCGCATGATCGACCGGCCGCTGAGCTCCGCGACCAGGCGTTCGTACGAGGTGGTGGCGTCGTAGTTCAGTAGCACCGTACGGGCCGCCGGCACCAGATCCACGATGCCGGCCGGCGGCTCCCGACGCAGGTCGGCATGCAGCTCGATGACCTGGTCCAGGTCGTCGAGCTCCACCAGCACCGCCCGGCCGCCGGCCCGGAGAAACCGCATGCCCCGTCACCCTTTCCCGGAGCCGGTACGCCCGGTGGCCGCACCGGCGCCGCCGAGCAGTGTTGGGCGGTGTCGACTGCCGGCCCACCGTCCCAGGCTAACGGTGCCGGCTGCGGCGAGGGGCAGCGAGCACGGCCTTCACGGAAGACGCCAGCGCCGGTTCGTGATCGTTAACCGTTTTCCGGTAAAAGTCAGCCTCGATTCCGCCGGTAATGGGCTAACGATCAAGGGCTTCGGGCTGTTGACGGCGGCTAGTGGAGGCCGAGGGTGCTGAGGGCGGCGGTGAGGGTGCCGGCGGTGGCGAGGTGTCGTACGTGGTCGCGTTCGCGGAGGAGGAGTTGACAGCCGTCAGGTCCGTAGTGGACGGCGACGGGTTGGCCGGCGTGGTGGTGGGCAAGCTGCCGGATCAGTGGGGTGGGGTCTTCGACTTCGACGGGTTGCAGGGTTTGTGGGAGGTGAAGGGGTTGGTTCGGGTCGGTAGGGGGGCGTCGTTGGTGGCGGTTTCGAGGTATTCGAGGCAGGAGGCGATGGCGGCTTCGGAGGTGCTGGTGGGTCGGTGGGTCGGCTGGTGTGGCGGGTTGGTCGATGAGGGCGGTGGTGATGTCCCAGCTCTCGCCCTGGATGCGGCGCGGGTCGCCGAGGTTGGGCGTGTGGTCGGTCAGGGTGATGGTGACGGCCAGGTGAAGGCCGAGTAGCGCCCGGATGAGCTGCGGCAGGGTGCGGCACCTGGGGTGCGGTGGCGCGGATGAGGAGCCGGCCGCCGGGTCGACCTTTAGCGGCGTTGGCGATCTGTTGGGCGTACGGGTCGGCGCCGGCATGGTCGACGGTGACGATCCCGTGGGCGAGGTCCGGGCCGATGCGGAAGCCGCTGTCGACCTCGGCAAGGTCTTCGGGCCGTACGCCGAAGGTGGCCGCGTGTTGGCCGAGCCGGTAGGGCTGGGGAAGTTGGTGGACGGGTTTCCCGCCGGGTTGGGTGGCGACCAGCGGCGCCTGACCGGCGGCCCGGGCCACCGGGCTGCCACACCAGGTGTATGGCCCGGTGGCGCAGGTCGCTGATGGTGATGGTGGTGCCGTGGTAGACGCGGTGGCTGTCACGCGCAGGTGGTGCACAGGGCAACAGCGGTGGGGTGCCAGCCGGCGCCGTGGCAGGTGGGGCAGGCGGGGGCGACGGGTGGGGTGAGTCCGGGTGCAGAGGCACATTTGTAGCCGGCTTTTCGGGTCGCAGTCCCGGCATGGGCTGGAACGGGACCGGTGCCCCCGAGCCAGGCCGGCAGGGGTGGTTCCCAGCTCCGGAGCAGGATGGTGGTGTGCCGGTGGGCGATCTGGCCGGTGGATTGTTCGATCAGGCTGATGTGAGTGCCGCCAGGGACGCAGACGGGTGTACCACCAGCGGCCCGTCGCGCCAGATCGCCTGGGCGCCGGCCGCGCCCCGCCCGGTCTGCAGATCGGTCAGGCTGGCGATCATCCGCCGCTCGACTTTGTCCACATCCACCGATCAGCTCACCTGGCAAGATGACCTCGGTTGGCCGTGTCCGGGACGCGGGTAGTGGGCGAGGAGCGGTACGGCCACGTTCTTCCGAGGCCGTAGAGGGCATCATCGACGCTGGTGGCGGCGACGGCGGCGGGGAGGCTCGTCAGCCCAGTGGCCCGGTTCGGCGGGCAGGTCACTGCCGGGGGTTTCGTAGCGGATGCCCCCAACGCAGGCCCCCGTACGCGGCGGCGGGCCTCCACGATCAGGTCGAGCCGGAGCAGGTCCGCGACCCGGCAGAACCGGCCCAGGTCACGATCCGGGTCGGGTGCTGGGCGTGGGGGCGGTGTGGCCGAGGTACACGTACCAGGGATGCCGCGACTCGCCCGCGATCGCTTGGGCTTCCAGGGCGCGGCGGTCGGATTCGGGCAGGTTGGGTCGCCAGGCGCGCGGGCAGGAAGATGATCGGCCCGGTCGGCGTACGCCCGGGATCCACCAGGTCCCGCCAACGGCCCGCGCCGACCAACCCGGCCAACTGGTGGATCAACGGGCCGACGGGGAGATGCCAGCCGCCGCCTTCCGGCCACAACTCGGGTTCGACCACGCCGGGCACCAGGTTGGCGGAGGCGACCCGACCGGTGTCGAGGTTGACCATGGTGAGCACCACCTGGGCCCGCCGCTGCCCGGTCTGGCCGCAACCGTGGCAGCCGCGGGCGACGCTGCCGGTGCCGTGGCAGACCAGGCAATCCCGGTACGCCCCACGAGAGGTGCGCTCGCCTTCGATGATGAACGCGTTTCCGGCCTCGATGCAGCGGCAGGTGTCCACCGTGAAGGTCACCCCACCGCAGACCGAGCAGTCCACCACCGGAACCTGTGGTTGCGCGCGGGGGACTCGCTCCGGTACGGGGTCATCGGTTCACCGCCCGGGACGCGCAGGGCACCTCATGTTCGGCCCGCAGCACACACCGCCGTCCGTTATCCAACAGCCGGTCGCAGAAGAGCCGGGACTGCACGCTCTGGTCATCCTCGGCCGACACCGTCGACTCTGGGACATCGACCTCGGTCAGGAAGGACACCGACCGGGCCAGGGTCCGGGCGAACTGCCGCGCCCGGTCCAGGTCCGGGGCGGTGAACGGCAGATGCACCACGTACCGTTCCGAGCCGGCCATCAGTGGCCCACCAGATCACGCGGGGTCAACGCCTGTTGCGACTGCCAGCGCCGCAACGCGTCCTTGATCCGACCGTTCTGTTCCCGGGTACGCGCCAACTCGGCGTAGACGTTGGCCAGGTCGTCGGCGACCCGGTCGAGAAATTCGCCCACCTCCCCGGCGTCCACGCCACGGTGCCGGAAGCCGACCGGGGTGAAGCGGCGGGAGCGGACCTGCCAGGGCCGCAACGGCGCGTACGACGCCGACCGGTACGCGGTCCCCGCCGCACGAGGTAACTCCGGCACCCGTCGACCAACCCCGAACCACCGTTGAAACCAAGCGAACACCAGAAACACCAACCCTTCCCAGCCCAAAGACCTGAACACGATCGATACGGAACTGACGGCGGCTCGGCCCCGCTTCCCCTTTGAACCGGGGCCGAGCCACCCCACGCGCCTGCCGCCGCAGCCACCACCAGCAAGTACGGCAACAGGGCCAACCACGAGGCCGGGACGGACAACCCACAGCAACAAGCCACACGCCGACCGCCCCGACCAGAGGGCGAACGCCCCCGCGTGCCATGCAAGAAGCGTTCGCAAGCAAAGTTAGGCGCAGTGGGCGCCTATGTTAACGAAAGCTTGTCGGAATATCGCTCTTCGTGATCAAATCTGGGTGCCATGCAAGGAGCGCCCACATGCCCACACAACCGGACTACGTTCGGATCTCAAACGCCTACGCGGCGGCCATCGTCGAAGGAAGGCTGAAGCCGGGAGACAAGCTGCCAACCATCGCCGAGATGACGGAGCGCCACTCCATCGGCGCGACAACCGTCAAAATGGTGCTCGTACGCCTCGAAGCCCGCCGCCTCGTCCGTCGCCACCAAGGCAAGGGCACTTTCGTCGAGCCACCAGAGAAGTGGCTTCTCCCCGAAGACGATGACGAGCCGACCGTCGAGATCTAGCACTGTAGTGCGACCCAAGACCCTCCAACCCTTGCGAACTCGAACGACCCCGAAGGAACCTCCCCCTGCTCCCGGATGCAACGGCAAGCTGACCGGGAGACAGGGGAGGGAGGGCAACCGTTGCTGACGAGAGGCCCTACTTAACCCAAGTTAGACTTCAGTGCATGCACAGTCAACAGTGTCTGCACACTATTTTCCCTCGGATGAGAGGATCGGGGCGCTGACGAGGGGAGCGCCGCCATGTCCCGCACGCCCGTATATGAGCAGGTCATAGCCGATATCATCGCCTCGATCGAGGCCGGCACTCTGAAGCCAGGCGACAAGTTACCGACAATCGCCGAACTCCGCGAACAGTACGAGGCGTCTGCGCAGCCAATCCGATACGCGCTGCGAATCCTAGACGAGCGTGGATGGATCGAGACACACCAGGGCAAAGGTTCCTACGTCCGTCGCCGAGATCCAGCAAGCGAGCAATAGGGTCCTGGCGCTACAGTCAAGACCCTTAGCATGCGGCGATAGGACCTAGCGACCGTGGATGATTCATGGCCATGCCGCTCTACCAACAGATCGCGAACGACATCGCGGAACAGATTCGAAGCGGTGTCCTCAAGCCTGGTGATCGACTACCCACCACGCGCCAGCTCATGGAACGCTACGAGGTGAGCGAGACCGTCATCCGCTTCGTCATGATCCAGCTCAAGGCAGAGCGGTTGATCTACGGTCAACAAGGCCGAGGCGTCTACGTGCTGGGCCCCGAACCGAGCTAACAAGCGATCAGACAGCCCGATATTCTGCGCCTCGCGTATGGGTACGCGCGCGCCAGCGCCACTGCCGAGCGGCAATGTCACGTTCGCAAAGCGGGTTACCCGCTTCCGTAGGGGCTCGTAGATCATCCCGTCGCTAGCATTCGCTAACCCTGGGCGCACATGGTTGTTTCAATGGTGTTCGATGGATGCGCAAGCGTGCCGTGGCTCGCGGCATAGCGTGTTCGTTCGGGCACCTTCTCGAGGCATCCCCGAACGGCCAGCAACCAGGAGGGACGGCATGGCCAGCATTGAGGAAGTCAAAGCCGCTCTAGCCCAAGCAGCCGACCAGGGCAACGCCACCCTTAACCAGATCAAAGCCGCCGCCGACAGCACCGAACAGGTGCTCGCCCGACTGCGGGCTGTCGCCACCGGCACGAACCACGCCAAAGTCGCCGAAGCTATCGCCCGTGCCGAGCAGAGCAAGCAACGCCTGACCGAAGCCGCTAGCCTCGTCCAGGGGAGCGGGAACGCTGCCCGCGAATACATCGGCATCCTCGGCTGACGGTAGGCCCTGACCACGGAGATGCCCGATGGACAAATTAGTCAGGTTAAGGCGACCATCGATCGAGGCAGTGAGGCAGCCGAGCGCAGCACGATAAGGGTGCGAACCGTGCAGGACCGAGCCCGGCAGGCTCAGGCGCTGGCAGCCGAGACCGCTCACGACAGTACTCACGAGCTGGTAGTGGCTGGACTCAACAAGCTCAAGGAGTCGGTGAAGGAGTCGTCCCACGTCATCGACCTGCTCACCTCAGCCTCCGATGCGGCCGGCCAGTACGCCAAGAGGCTCTGATGGGTAGCTCACCGATGGAAGAGGTCATCGCCCAGTTCCGTAAGCTATTGGGGGTCATAGACGAGACGGCCGTCAACGCGAAGCGTGCCCAGGAAGACGCGGAGCGGGCGCGTAGTGCCTATGTCGAGGCATCTCGGGGTACGTCTGACCAGTTGATGGGCAAGGCGGTCGTCAACTCCCGGACCGCAGCGGAGAAGGCAGGGAAAACAGCCCGCCTGTTATCGGAGGCTGCTGACCACTTCGCTACCTACATCAACATCATCGCCCCCGGCACCGTTCCGCCGCGGATGTCAGCACCGGAAGCGACGCCCTCGGGCGAGCAAGTCGCGGAGGAGGCCACGCAAAGTTTGAACCCGCAGCTTCCTCAACCGGACCATCAGGAAGGCCGACGACCTTGCAGATGCCATCAGCACAACGACGAAGGCCATGGCGGACAGCGCGAAGGTAGCCGGGCATCAAATCCGCTCACTCCGCCTCCTCATCCGCCCGGGATATCGCCAGGTACCACGACTACGTCACAAACTGCGACACCGGCCACCCCTGGCCAGTCCTCGAGTGTGGCCGATGGGGCATCGGCGGTCACGATCGCGCTACTTGGTGCGGCTGTGGTAGGAAGAGCCGCGATACGTGCTGCCAAGAGAAGAGTTGCGAGGAAGGCTTCGGATGACGATCAAAAGTGAGCTTGTCGAATACGTTCGCACACTGGTTCGCGATGACCATGAGGCGAACATTCGATACGAAGAGAAGCTGGACGAGGAGGGTTGGGACGGGTGGCCGGCGTTCCTTGGTGCGCTGTTCTTCCTCACACTTCAACGTCGATTTAGCGGGGGATACGACGAGACCGAGGCTATTCGCCTCGTCGCTGATCTGCGGGCAAGGACTTCTAATGGTGGTCCAGTCATCGATCCGGCTAGTGCTGAGCTACTGATCAAGGCCGTCTTCGATCCGGCCGTACAGGTTGATCTGCAACCGGAAACTCTGGGACACATTGAAACCATGGCAGTATATGCGATCCTCTCAGAGGAAAACCTGCCTGATGCGGCGCTGGAAGCACTGCTTACTGAGGCGCGGACTGTTGCCGGGGAGCATTCGTAGCCAGAGCCAGGTGCAGAACGAGGTCAACCGGAGGAATTGATTGAAAACGAAAGATGACTTGGTCGAGTTCGTCCGCACGTTGATCTGCGGTGATCTGGAGGCGAACGATCGCTACGAGCAGAAGCTCGATGAGGAAGGCTGGGACGGGTGGCCGCAGTTCCTGGCCGCCCTCTTCGCTATCGCGATCAATCGTCGCTTCGGCGGCCACTATGACGAGGCGCAAGTCATACGCTTCGCGGCTGAACTCCGCATCGAGGCGAGATACAGCTCGCTAACGCTCAACCCGTTAGATATTGAGACACTCATAAAAGCTGTCCTCGTGCCGGCAGTCGACCTAAAAATTGCGGAAGAAGTGATGGGAGAGATCCAAATACTGGCGGTCTACATGATACTCACCCAGGAAAAGCTCTTCGCCGAAGCCCTTGACAACCTTCTGGATGACGCACGATCAGTCGCCGACAAACAACCGCGAGAGGCCACACGCCGAAGCTTGCTTCTCGCCGACACTCAAATTTCTGATCTTCATCGTTCGATCATGTACGACGTTGCGAGGGCGCTAGTGCCGCGTAATTGAGATCTTTTACTTGTCGTTGTTGGTGAGGAGTTTGCGGACCTCGGTGTGGACCCAGCGGACCTTGGCCAGGATCTCGTCGGGGGTCGCGGTCCAGACGAACGATTTCGCGTCGGTATCAGTGCTGCCGTCAAAGGCGATCTTAATGGCATCAATTATCTGTATTAGTAGATGTCTTGTGGCGCCAATAAGTTACTTTGTTCCGCAAAGTTAAGGAGCCGTACGATGGATACTCGACGAATCGGCGTTGCTGGCGCGGCTGGCCTCCTGGTAAGTGTCCTCATGGCTACGGGGTGCTCGTCGCCCGGCCATGACTCGGTTGCGCCAGTAGTGGATCGACCCGTTGCGCCAGTAGTGGATCGATCCGTTGCGCCATCGGACACGGAATCCAGGAACATCGTTCAGGTCCTGGACAGCCAAGCCTCGTTGAAAGAGGACTACGCGACGATCAGGGAGCTTGCCGGCTCGAAGAACCTCGTCGCGATCGTCCGAGGCACGGTTTCCAGTACACAAGACATCTACATTGAACGCTTCGCCTACCGCATCCTCTCAGTGAGTGTCACCGAGACCCTCTGGGGGCAGGCGGGAAAGCAGATCACGGTTCTTGAGGACGGAGGCGTAGTGCCCTACGCCCAGTTCCTTCCGGACATCCCCAACAAGATCGGTGCCCCGGCTCCGTCGTCGACCCCCGACGGCTACGTCGACTTCCGGTTCATGGGTGCCCGGCACTCGGCGACCGGAGACGAGGTCGTGCTCTTCCTTGGCGTGAACCTGAACAAGGGGACCCCAATCGACACCGACTACTACATCGTTAGTAGCGTCCACGGCCGGTTCACCTTCGACGCGAAGGCGAATGAGTTCGTGCGCGGGCTCGGCAGCAGCATCGACAAGGATTCACTTCCGGGATCCATGAAGTCCGCAGATTTGGCGACGCTAAAGCGCGATATCGCGGCCGGTTCACGCTAGTGCGGCAGCCGCCGAATAGATGACGCAACGTTGACCATCTATTGACTCGGTGCTACCGTGGCTCCGCCATGGTGTCGTGCAGCCCTGGCGTGCGACGACGGGGAGAGATGCATGACGGACCAGGTCGGGGACGAAGTCGGGCCACAGCCGCCGCGATCGTGGTGGGTTCGAAGGCCGCTGCTCACCCTGTTCACCGTGCTGATCGTGCTGGGCGCCGCCGTGTTCGTTCTCGCCGGCGCGTGGTGGTACAACGCGGTGAAATTAGATCTGCCCGCAGATGGGCCGGACTACAGCTCCGTCTTGGACCCTAGGATGCCGAGGGTCGAGCGCTCCAGCTTTATCGAAGGCGCTGGGCAGCAGTCCGACGGACCGGTGCCGGCCATTCCCGGCATGATGGCCGACGTTGTCGCGGCAGGCTGGGTGAAGCGGTGGGAAACGCCACCAAAGCCCGCACCCAATGGGTATGACACCAAGGCGACGCTGCCGGGGACCAACTACCTTACCCGGTTCGGGGTTATGAATAGCCCGGTCGGCGATGGCGCCGAGGTTGCCACCCTGTTCTGTATCGTCGTCGACGATCACCTAGTCAGGGACCAGCGGCTCATCCGGGCGGTAGTGGACTCCTGCCTCGCGCCCGCCCTGAGCGCCGAGGAAAAGACGACCTTGTCGACCTGGCTCACCGAGCAGGACTACTCCGAGAGGGTCTACGAGACTCGAGAACTCGCCCGGTTCGTCTCCGTGGTGTTGTCCATGGAGGACGTCTTCCAGGTAACCCTCGTGTCTAAGGGCCGAACGGCTGGTCCGGGCGCCGTTCCAACAAGCCGTACGTCGTCCACTGGATAGCCGCCCGCACCTTGCCGGCGAGGTCGCCCACCACCAGCGAGTCGTCGATTTACTCGAGCAGGTTCACTCACGGCGGGATTGGCGGGCAGATCCCGGTTAGCTACTTGCTGGGCAGCGGCAACATGCCCCAGCGGCCCGAGTCGCCGGAAGGTCGGCGTGACCGGGAAGTACGGCAGCCTGAGCAGCCGGGACAACAGCTCGATGTCGACGTACACCCCGGGGATGCCAAAACCGGGAGTGGCCCTCGTCCCCGGCTTCGTCGACTGATGTCTCCTGCGTCGCAGGTTACGAGAATGGTGAATGCCATACGCGCACACCCATTGCCCGGAACCGTTCGGGGTCATCGCGGATGGTGCACCAGTTGCGGCGTGTGAACTGCAACGTCTCGTCCTGTCTGGGATGTCGCTTGCCGAGTGCGGCACCGATGGTTGCCAGTCCGTCGGTGGGAAACGCCAGCACCCCGACTGCGGTGAACGCCTCGAATAGAACCAAGGCGTACCACTCGACATATGGAAGCCGCGCGATGAGATGCTCGTTGACCCATGTCCCGGTCGGGTTGGCTAGATAGCGGACTTGGATCTTCTGACCGTCCGGCAGTATCAGGTCGTAGGCGGCTTGCACCCGGCTCGGAGCTAGGACGGCACCGGTGAGCGCCGCGACGAGGTGTTCGCTGATCTCCGCCAAGGGGTCACGGTTCGACGTCGGCAAGCCGAGCGATGCCAGTAGATCATGTCGGGCCCGCCGGTACGTGTTGAGCGCTGCGACCAGGGTCGCAGCGCGGTCCAGATCTGGTACGCCCTTCATGACAGGTTGACGATATCCCAGCCATCGATGGCACGTGTGCGAAGAGTTTGGCTCGTCCACGAGGCTGTTGCTTTTTTGGGATCGGGTGAGATGCGTGCGTGTGATGAGCGCGGGGTTGCTCTGCTGATCGTGGTGCTCACCATCGTCGCCCGGCTCGGCTGGAGTCCCGCGACCGACTCGAAGCCACCGGTAATCCGCAGAGCACGGTGCCGAGGGCGAACTACCCCCTCGGGGCCGTCCAGCACAGCAGGCGCCCGTAGCAGTCGGTCACACCGGACCTGATGTGCCGAGATTGCGCGGAAACAAATGCACCTACAGCAGTGTATTAATTTCCGCGCAATCTGGATTTGGCCGGCCTCGGTGACGCAGTGTCACCGAGGTCAGTGGTTCCGGCACCCGGGGTAGGCCGAACGGGAGGGCTCGTCCGATGGCCACCGTCAGCCGCTCTACCGCCGCGGCGACCGGCGTGACCAATGCCCGTGCCGCGACATCCGCCAGCACCCTTGACACCCAAAACGCAACAGGCCCCCACGCCGGCCAAATCCTCCATGATCATGGCGAAGTCGATCGTCAGAAGAGTTCATGACGTGGCGCTAGCCGCCGATTGGCGGCGGTAGCCGGTAGGTACGGGCCACCCCGACCATTTCGGAGCTGTGCGAGCCGATGATGCCGACCTCCGGCGGGCGGGGCCGGAAGCCGGGTAGCCCGGCGAGTCCGTCGCTGGCGTCCATCGCACGCAGCAGCACCTCACCGCCGGTCGTGCGGAACACCAGCTCAATTTCGATGCCCTCTGGCGGCGGGGCGTGGAAGACCAGCCCGAACCCCCACCAGCGGTCCGCCGCCGGATCGGTCGTCGGCTCATCTACCGCCGGCTCATCGTCCACAGAGATCGGCTCGATCGGCACCGGCCGGCCAGCCATCATCGCCCGCCGTACCGTCACGGCGCTGGTTTCCACATGCAGGGACAGCACCCGGACCGGCCGTTGCGGGGTCAGCTGCAAGCGCAGGGTGCGCTCGTCGCCGCTGGTGGTGTCGGCGAGCACGGTCAGCGCCGGGGCGGGCAGCGCCGCCGCCTCGGCCGGCCCGGCGAGGTACGGGCCGTCGCCGAGTACCGGAAAGCCGGTGGGGACCGGGACCGAGTCGCTGACGTACTGGGCGGTCCAGGGTTGTGGGTTGGGCTCGCCGCTGAGCCAGTGGGCCTGCCCGGTGTCGGCGTCCAACGCGTACATCAGGTGGGTGGGGATCGGATGTTCGGTGTCGAAGCGGTCCACGGCCAGCCCGACCCCGGCGAAGACCAGGGTGGCCAGACCGGCGGCGAGCGCCGGAAGCGCGGCACGGGACCGGGCCCGCAGCGTGGGCATCCCGGGCTGCCGGTCGGCCGCCGGATAGAGCAGTTCCAGCACCGGCAGCGCGGCCAAGCCGAGGAGTACGCCGACCAGTGCGGCAACTCCGCCCATCCCCATGCCGAGGGCCGGGAAGAGCAGCAGGACGGTGGGAAGCAGGATGAGTACGCCGACGCTCGCGCCCGTGGTTACCGCGACCGTCGCCCAGCCGCCGGCGGGCCGGACCATCAGCGCGATAAGCCCGCCCAGTGCGCCGGCCAATGCGGGCAGGGTGGTCAGGTAGGCCCCGCCCGGGGCCGCCGAGGCGAGCAGCACGCCAAAGCCGGCCAGCCAGCCCAGCCCGCCGATCGCCAGGGCGGCCGGGCCGAGCCGGCGACTCAGCGCGTACCAGGTGAGCAGGACCGCGGCGGCGAGCGCCAGCACCGCCCAGCGATACCACAGTGGACGGTACGGGTCGAGTAGCAGGGCGTAGCCGGGCCGCAGCGCGGTGATCCCGGTCCAGAGCAGGTACGCGGCGAGCGGCGCCGCGATGATCGGCAGCGCGGTCAGGCTGAAACCGGCGGCGATCCGGGGCCAGGTGGTCCGTCCCCGACGGCGGGCCAGCCAACCCAGCGCGCCGACCGCGCCGACCGCGAGTAGGGCCAGCGGCCAGATCAGTACGCCGGAGTAGTGGATCAGCCCGCCCGGTACCGGAAAGTAGGTGGCGTCAGTGTCGGCGTCCAGTGCGGCCAGGTCGATGGCGCCGAACTCACGGGCCAGGGCCAGCGTGTTGTCGCCGTGGTGTTGCAGGCTGCCCCGGTCCACCGATTCCGGTGTGTCCAGCGGTGTGTGATAAACGGCCGCGCCGTCGATGTAGGCGGAGTTGAGCCCAGTGAAGCCCTCGCCGAGGAAGGCGGTGAAATCGGTGTCGTTCGGCAGCAGTCGGTAGATTTCGACCGCGAACGAGGTGCCGATTGGATGCGGTGCGGCCCGCCCGAAGACCTGCACCAGGCCGGCGTTGCGCTCGGAGGTCTCGAACATGACTGCCGGACCGGTGCTGCCCCGCGCCTCCAGGTTGAGCACCACGCCACCGTCGGCGGCGAGCGGGTGGCTGGCGGCGAACGCGGCGGCGCCGCAGAGGCACGCCTCCTCGGCATCGGTCAGCACGAAGAGCACATCGTTGCGGGGCCGGGGGCCGGCGGTCAGCGCCCGGGCCACCTCCAGGATCGCCGAGCTGCCCACCGCGTCGTCGTTGCCGCCCGGCCCGACCTGCACCGAGTCATAGTGCGCGACCAGGAAGACCCGCCCGGTGGGATCGGTGCCGGGTAGCCGGGCCACCACGTTCCGTACGTGGGCCATGGTTGCCCCGCCTGCGGCGCCGCTGAGCTGGCCGGCCTCGTCGCCGACCGTGTCCTGCACCTCGGTCGTCAGCCCGAGGCCCCGCAGCGTCCGCACCAGGTGTTCCCGGACCCGGTCGTTCGCTGGGCTGCCGGTGACATGCGGTTCGGCCGCGATGACCTGTACGTGTTGGTATGCCCGCTCCGCGCTGAACTTCTCGACCGGGGCGTCCGTGCCCAGCGGTGCCGGGGTGCGGATGTTCAACCACGCCGCACCGCCGACCGCGAGCAGCACGACGAACACGGCGAGGGCGGCTGCGCCCCGGCGGGCCGGCCCGATCAACGCCCGGTCCGCCGGCTGATCAAGGCGGGTTGCCGGATCGGCGGGTGGTTCGGGGGACGCGGACACGATGCCTCCAGGGGGGTGGAAAGCCTCCGAGCATCCTGCCGGCTCGGCGGCCAGCGGGACCACCCTCGGTCCGCCGGTTCCGCCCCCGCCGGATCCGAAAAGCGGCATATCGGACCTGGAACGGGCGACCGGTAGGGTGACTGGGTGACCGGCTCCTCTGGCGTGCCGCTGCCGGCCCATCCGCACGCTGGATTCGGGCGGGATCCGAACCTGCCGCCGGGAGAACGGTTACGGGTGCTGCTCGTCGAGGACGACGAGGGCGACGCGTTCCTCGTCAATGAGCTGCTGGCCGAGGCCGGTGCGGCAGTCGAACTGCGGGTTGCCACCAGCCTGAGTCAGGCCCGCTCGCGGATCGCCGGGGTGGACTGCGTACTGCTCGACCTCGGCCTGCCGGATGCCCAGGGGCTCGACGGGTTGCGCCAGGTGTTGGCCATGCCCAGCGGTGCGGCGGTCTGCGTGCTCACCGGCCGCTCCGATGAGCACCTCGGCATCGGCGCGGTGGTCGAGGGAGCCCAGGACTACCTGGTCAAGGGAGAGGTCGACGGGGTGCTACTGGCCCGGTCGCTGCGCTATGCGGTGGAGCGCAAGCGGGCCGACGAGAACGCTCGCCGACTGCGCGAGGTGGAACTGCGCCAGGCGGAGTCTGCCCGCCTGGAGCGCGGCCTGCTGCCCCAGCCGCTGATGGAGACCGATCAGGTCGTGGCGCACACCTTCTACCGTCCCGGCCGGCACGCGGCGGTGATCGGGGGCGACTTCTACGACGTGGTGCAGATCGCACCGGACCGGATCGACCTGCTCGTCGGGGACGTGTGCGGGCACGGGGCGGACGAGGCGGCGCTCGGTGTTGAGCTGCGCGTCGCCTGGCGCGCGTTGGTGCTCGCCGGGGTGCCCGACGACGCGGTGCTGCCCGCGGTGGAGCAGGTGCTGATGAGCGAGCGCCCAGCGCGGGAGATTTTCGCCACGGTAGCCACCGCCCGACTCGACCTGGCCGCCAATCGCGCCACCGTCCGGCTCGCCGGGCATCCGCCACCACTGTTGTTGGCCGGTGGACGGGTCACCCCGGTCCCGGCCCCGGCAGGACTGCTGCTCGGCGTGCAGCCCCGGCCGCCGGTCGCCTTCGACCTGGATTTCGAGACCGATGACTGGTCCCTGCTGATGTATACCGACGGGCTCATCGAGGGGCGGGTCGGCGACGGCGACGACCGGCTCGACGTCTCGGGGTTGACCGCCCTGCTCGCCAAGGCGAGGACCAATCAGGTGCCACTGTCGGTGCTGCCCGGCTGGCTGGTCGGGCGGGCCGAGGAGATCAACGGTGGTCCGCTCGCCGACGATGTGGCGATGTTGCTGATCAGCCGGGGTAGCGGTTGCTGACGGTGGATGCCGCTAGCTGGAGCCTGCGCCGACGGATCACCGCGCTCTGCGTGGTGGTAGGCGCCGTGTTGGCGTTGCTCGCGGCGGGCGCGGCGGTGGTCGCGGGAAGCAATCGTGGTTACCTCGACACGCTGTTGACCAAGACCGGACCATTGCGCACCGACGCGGAGGCGTTGCTCAGCGTGCTGGTTGACCAGCAGACCGGGGTACGTGGCTATGCGGTGAGTGGTGACGAGTCCGATCTGACGCCGTACCGTGCCGGGGTTGAGAAGGAGCGGGAGCTGATCGCGTCGATGGACGCGCTCCTGGCCGACCAGCCCGCCATCCGCGGTCAGTTGGGTGAGGTTCGGGACCGGGCCGAGCAGTGGCGGCAGTCGGTGGCCGTCCCGGTGATCGAGACAACCTCGGTACGTGGCACCTCGGCCGCGCAGCACCTGCTCACCGAGGAGGGCAACCAGCGGTTCGATGCCCTGCGTACGGCTGTGGAGGCACTGCAGGGGGCGGTCCTCGACCTGCGCAACGCGGTTGCCGGCGAGGCCCGCCGGACCGGCAACACCCTGGTCCTGCTCCTCATCCTGGCCGCGGTCGTGGTGCTGGTCGCTGGCATCGCGCTGCTGACCTCGCTGAACCGGTTGGTGATCGGCCCGGTAACGGCCCTGGCCCACCAGGTACGCGAGGTCGCCGGCGGGGACTACCAGCGCAATATCGAGAAGGTCGGGCCGCCTGAGCTGGCCCAACTCGCCCGGGACATCGACGCGATGCGTCGCAAGATCACCGCGGATCTGGCCGAGGTCCGCGAGGCGCGGACCCGGATCGAGTGGGTGAACAGCCAGTTGGAGAAGCAGGCTGAGGAGTTGGTCCGCTCCAACCGCGACCTGGAGCAGTTCGCGTACGTCGCCTCGCACGACCTGCAGGAGCCGTTACGCAAGGTGGCCAGCTTCTGCCAGCTCCTGCAACGCCGGTACGCCGGTCAGCTCGACGAGCGTGCCGACCAGTACATCGCCTTCGCGGTGGATGGCGCCCAGCGGATGCAGCGGCTGATCAACGATCTGCTGGCGTTCTCCCGGATCGGCCGGATGACCGGTGGCTTCACCGAGGTCGACCTGAACGCGCTGATGGCGGAGGTGGCGGCGCAGACGGAATCCGTCCGCAAGTCCGTCAACGCGGAACTGACCTGGTCGAACCTGCCGGTGGTCCGGGGCGAGGAGACGCTGCTGAGCAATCTGTTGGCCAACCTGGTCAACAACTCGCTGAAGTTCCGTCGTCCGGACCTCCCGCCCCGGGTGCGGATCTCGGCCCGCCAACTGGACGACGAGTGGGAGATTATCTGCCGGGACAACGGCATCGGGATCGAAGCGGAGTTCGCGGAGAAGGTCTTCGTGATTTTTCAGCGGTTACATGCAAAGGAAGCCTATCCGGGCACCGGAATCGGGCTGGCGATCGTCAAGAAGATCGTCGAGTACCACGGCGGGCGGATCTGGATTGAGTTGGACGTTGACGAGGGCACGGCGATCCATTTCACCCTTCCGGCGGCTGCCCAGAGCGAGGAGTTGCGATGACGACACTGGCGGAAGGCAGAAGTCCGATCGAGGTTCTCCTCGTCGAGGACGACCCGGGCGATGTGCTGATGACCCAGGAAGCGTTCGAGGAGCAGAAGCTGCGCAACCGGCTGACCGTGGTGTCCGACGGCGCTCAGGCCCTGGCGTACCTGCGCCAGGAAGGGGATTATCCGGATGCGGTACGACCGGACCTCATCCTGCTCGACCTCAACCTGCCCCGACGCGACGGCCGGCAGGTGCTCGCCGAGATCAAGAAGGACGAGCAACTCCGCCAGATCCCGGTGGTCGTGCTCACCACCTCGCAGGCCGATGAGGACATCCTGCACAGCTACCAGCTGCACGCCAATGCCTACGTGACCAAGCCGGTGGACTTCGACCGGTTCATCACCGTGGTCCGGCAGATCGACGAGTTCTTCGTCCGCGTGGTGAAGTTGCCGCCGCGTGGCTGACCTCGAGCGGGAGCCGGACCAGGTGGGAGCGGCCTGCGTCGAGCAGGTGGCCGCGGTGTTGCGCGCGGCCGCCCGGACCGTCATTGTGCCGATGTATCGCAGCCTGCCCGAATCCGGCGTGATGGAGAAGGCTCCCGGCGAGCTGGTGACGGTGGCCGATCGCCGGGCCGAGGAGATCATCAGCGCTGAGCTGTGCCGACTGCTCCCCGGTTCCGTCGTGGTCGGGGAGGAGGGCGTCGACGCCGACCCCACCATCCTGGCCCGGCTCGGGCAGGAGGGCGCGGTGTGGCTGGTCGACCCGATCGACGGTACGAGGAACTTCGCCGCCGGTTGTCCGCCGTTCGGGGTGATGGTGGCGCTACGTCGGGCCGGGCGGACTCTGGCGAGCTGGATCCTCGACCCGCTGACCGAGAGCCTGGCAACGGCCCGGGTGGGGTACGGGACATACGTCGACGGCGTTGCGGTGCGGACCCCGGACGTCGCGCTACCCGCCACCGCCCTACGCGGGGCGGTGATGACCCGGTTCCTGCCGCCGGCTCTGGCATCGTCGGCGCGGGCCGGTGCGGAGCGGCTCGGCGCGGTACTACCCGGGCAGCACTGCGCGGCTCACGAGTACCGGGAAATCCTGCTGGGGCGGCAGCAGTTCGTGCTCTTCTGGCGCACCCTGCCCTGGGACCACGCGCCGGGCGTGTTGTTGGTGCAGGAGGCGGGCGGAGTGGCCCGCCGGTTGGATGGCAGCCGCTACGATCCCGCCGATGGGCGGCCCGGTCTGCTGGTGGCCGCCAACGAGGCGATCTGGCACACCGTGCACGCCACCCTGGTCAGCCCCACCCCCTGACCCCCCGCCGACGGGCAGGTCCTTGAAGCGGCGGAGAAGCCCTTGATCGACGTGGAAGTCCTTGATCGGCGGGTGGCGATGCCTCGGGGGGTGATGGGGAACCGCCAGCGGGCACCCGGTCCGGTAGGCTGACCGCCGGTCGCCACCAGGTGGCGCCCCGCCGGACACCGGGGGTCACCCTCCGGGCGCCGGGGATCACCCCGCCGAACAATCGAAGAGTACGGAACCCGGCGGTCAACGGAAGGATTTGGCTTTCGTGCGCAGTACGGCCATCACGTGGTGTCGTGGTCTGATGACGGTCGTGGCTTTACTCGCCGCCACGGCGGTTCTCCTCAACGCTTCGGTCGGCCTGGCGGTCGCCGCGCCCAGCAACCCCGGCGACGAAGGCGGTAGCAAAACCCTTCGTGGCGCGCTCGAGGCCGCCGCGAAAGGGCACATCGAGGCCAAAGCGAAGCTCGATAATTCGAAGAAGCGGCAGGCGGCGCTGGCCACCCAGCTCAGCCAGGTCAATGCGCGCCTGGTGACGCTCACCGAGGAGGTGGGGGTGATCGCCGCCCAGTCCTACCGGACGGGTCGGCTCACCGCGGTGTCGATGCTGCTCAGCAGCGCGTCCCCGGAGCTGTTGCTGGACCGGGCCGCTGGGCTGGAAATGGTCGCGCAGCGGGACGCCCGGCGGCTGCGGCAGCTCACCGAGACGGCCGAGCAGGCCGCCCGGGCCAAGAACGCGATCGACAACGAAGTCCGGGAGCAGAAGAAACAGCTCGCGATCATGGCGCGGAAGAAGCAGGATGCCGAGCGCGCCCTCGCCGCCGTCGGCGGTACGCCCACCGGCGGCTACGTCAGCGCCAATTCGCCACTGGCCAAGCCGGCGCCGAGGAACTCGGACGGATCCTGGCCCGGCGAGTCCTGCACCATCGCCGACCCCACCACCTCGGGGTGCCTCACCCCGCGCACTCTGCACGCGATGAACGAGGCCAAGGCGGCCGGATTCAAGCGGTACGTCTCCTGTTTCCGCGGCGGTGGCGGTGGCGAGCATCCGTTGGGCCGGGCCTGTGACTTTTCCGCCGCCGCCGGTGGCTTTCAGGACGTACACGCGTCCGGTGGGGACCGGACGTACGGCGACAACCTGGCGGCTTTCTACATCGCCAACGCCGGTCGGCTCGGCGTGCTCTATGTGATCTGGTACCGGCAGATCTGGATGCCCGGCACCGGCTGGCGTTCCTACAGTGGCGGCGGCTCCCCGGCCGGCGATCACACGAACCATGTTCATCTCTCGATGCTTTGACCCGGAATCGGCCCTGAGCTGCGTACCATCGCTGCGATGGACTCACCACCGCTGGACGTGACCGACGTCCGACCGTTGCTCGCCGACCGTACCGGGGACGTACCGGATGGTCGCCCGCTCCCGGCCGGGCTGGCCGCGATGCTGGTCTTCCTGGCCAGTGGCGCGGTGCTTGTGCTGGAGACCGCGTCACTGCGGCTGGTCGGCCCGTACGTCGGGGTCACCCTGCAGGTCACCAGTTCGGTGATCGGGGTGGCGCTGGCGGCGATCGCCTACGGGGCGTGGTTCGGCGGGTGGCTGGCCGACCGGCGTGACCCGCGCCGCCTGCTGCCGCCGGCCTTCGTACTCGCCGGGATCGCCACCGCGGTAACGCTCCCCCTGGTCCGGTACGCCGGTGAGGTGCTCCGTGGTGGGGCGGTCTCCGGCATCCTGCTGCTCACCGCGTTGGCCGTTTTCCTGCCGGCGGCGCTGCTCGCCGCAGTCACCCCGTTGGTGGTCAAACTGCAACTCGGTGACCTGCGTCGGACCGGCCAGGTGGTGGGTCGACTCTCCAGCATCGGTACGCTGGGTGCGATCACCGCCACTTTGGGTACGGGATTCGTGCTGGTCGCCGCGCTCTCCAGCACCGTCATCATCGTGGGCCTCGCCGTGCTGCTCGGGGTGACCGGCCTGGTGCTCGGCGCGTACCTGCGTCGGCACGACCAGACCGCCGTACCCGGTCGGGGTCGGGTCAAGGCGGCCGTGGCGATCCTCGGCCTGGTCGGTGCGACCCTCGCCACCGTCGCCCCCAACCCGTGCGACGTGGAGACCGCCTACCACTGTGCCTCGGTCGAAGCTGATCCGGATCAGCCCTCGGGTCGGCTGCTGGTGCTCAATTCGGCCTGGCATTCCTATGTTGATCTGGACGACCCGACCCACCTGCAGTTCGCCTATACCCAGTGGATCGGGGCAGCGGCGGATGTGCTGGCCCCGGCTGGCGAGCCACTGGCCGCCGTACACCTCGGTGGTGGCGGGTTCACCATTCCCCGCTATTTGACCGCGACCAGGCCGGGCACGACGAACCTGGTCTTCGAAATCGACGGCGGTCTGGTGGAGTTGGGTCAGCGGGAGTTGGGTGTCCGGCCCGGTCCGGAGCTGCGGCCGGTGGTGGGCGACGCCCGGATGCTGCTCGGGAAGGAGCCCGACGACAGTGCGGACCTGATCGTGGGGGACGCGTTCGGGCACCTGGTGGTGCCCTGGCATCTGGCTACCCGGGAGATGGCGGCGCAGGTGCGCCGGGTGCTCCGACCGGGCGGGCTCTACACCCAGAACGTGATCGACTATCCGCCCCTGAGGTTCGTCCGCGCCGAACTGGCGACCGTGTCGGCCGAGTTCGCCCAGGTCGCGGTGATCATGTCGAGGGCGGCCCGGACCGACACTCGGGGATCAAACTTCGTCATTGTCGCCTCGGACGAGCCGCTACCGTTGGAGGCGCTGCGGAACCGGTTGGACATCTTCGCCGATCAGCCGGTGACCGTGCTGTCCGGCGCCGAGTTGGCCGATTTCGTGGGTGAGGCGATCGTGCTCACCGACGAGTACGCCCCGGTCGACCAGCTGCTCGCCGCCACCGCCTGATCCGCTGGTCGTAACTGCCTGGTCGGGGAGGTCAGGTGCCGGCGGCGAATTCCTGGACCTGGTCGATCGTGCCCTCCACGATCAGGATGCTTCCGGCTGGAATGACCAGGTCGGGGCGGGCGCCCGCAAACCTGCCGGTCGGATCCTTCACTCCGATCACCACGACCCCGCGCCGTTCCGCTATCCCGATCTCGCCGAGCCGCCGACCGGCCAGCGCGGTCGGCGTCCGGGTCTCGGCGATGGCGAAGTTGTCGCCCAGTTCGATGAAGTCGAGTAGTTGACTGATGATGAGGTGCGCGCGACGCGTTCGCCCATCGCGGCCTCGGGGAAGATCACGTGATGTGCGCCGACCGCAGACAGGATCTTGGCATGTTGATCTGACGCGGCTCGGCCCCAGATCTTCGGCACTTTGAGTTCGGTGAGGGCCAGCACGGTGAGCACACTGGCCTGCAGCGCCGATCCGAGGGCAACCACGACCCAAGCGAAATCGGCCAGGCCGAGTTGCCGCAGCGCGTTCTCGTCGGTGGAGTCGGCCTGGGCCACGTAGGTGAGTTGGTCCGACCACTTCTGGACGACCTCCGGGTCATCGTCGATGGCCAGCACCTCGTGGCCGATGCGGATCAGCGACACGGCCACCTGGCTACCGAATCGACCCAGCCCGATCACCGCGACCGCGCCGCCGGCCGGTGCCTGGCCGCGCCGATGCCGGCGCCGATTCTGCTTATCCGACAAGGGGGCGCTCCTCGGGGTAGCGGTAGAGCCGACGTCGCCGGTTCAGCACGAGCGCCGACGCGGCGGCGATGCTGCTGACCCGGCCAAGAAACATCAGAAGAATCAGGAGTACCTGCCCGGCCGTCGGTAGTCCCGGCACGATGCCGGTGGTCAGACCGGTGGTGGAGTAGGCCGAGGTCACCTCAAAGATCACCCAGGAGTACGGCACGTTGGTGACGAAGTTCAACATGATCAGCGTCCCGAGCGCGGTGGCGGCCACGCCGAGTAGTGCGACCGCCAGGGCCAGCCGTTGAGTGGACGGCGCGATCCGGCGCCGCCCGATTATCACGTCCGGTTCGCCGCGCAGTTCGGCGGCGATGACGAAGGCCAGTAGGAAGAAGGTGGTTACTTTGATGCCGCCCGCGGCGCTGGCGGTGCCGCCACCGATGAACATCAGACCGATCGCCACGGTGAAGCTCTCGTCCCGCATCGCCGAGTAGTCGATGCTGGGGTAGCCGCCGGAGCGGGGGACCGTGGTCTGCACGAAGGAGGCGAGGAGCTTGGTCGGCACGCCGAGCGGGCCGAAGGTTTGTGGGTTGGTCCACTCGACGACGAGGATGACCACGAAACCGGCGGCCAGGAGGATCAGCGTGCCGAGCACCGTGAGTCGGGTGTGCACCGACCAGCGCCGGGGCCGCCGCCAGCCCGACCACAACTCGAAGAGCACCGGAAATCCGGTCGCGCCGATGATCACGCCGAGGGTCAGCGGAAGGGAGACCCAGGCATCACCGACGAACTCTTTGATGTTGTCGCGGTAGAGCCCGAATCCGCAGTTGTTGAAGGCCTGTACGGCGTGGAAGACGCCGTACCAGGACGCATCGCCCAGCGGATAGTCGTAGACGAACCAGAGCCGACCGGCGACGATGAGGGTGATGACTCCCTCGGTTACGAGTGAGATCACGGCAACCCGGACGAGTACCCAGGGCGCGTTGCCAATGGAGAGGCCGGCACTCTCCGAACCGAGCAGCAGGCGGTTGCGCAGGCCGAGCTGATCGGAGATCAACAGGGTGAGCAGGGTTGCCATGGTGACGATCCCGAAACCACCGACCTGCGTAAGGATCATGATTGTGACGTGGCCAAAGGTGGACCAGTAGGTCGCGGTGTCATTGATCGCTACGCCGCAGGTGGTGATTGACGAGGTCGCGGTGAAGAGCGCCACCAGCAGGGGCGCGCTCGCTTCGCCAGCGGTCGCCCCGGGCAGCATGAGGGCGCCGGTACCCACCGAGATAGCGCCGAGCAGGGCTAGGGGCACGACCGCCGCCGGGTGCCAGCGGGCGCCCGATCGCACCCGGCCAGCCCTCACATACGTTGCCTATCACGCACTCTTCCGGCAAATTCGACATTCCCCACATTTACCCCCATTGGGGGATGGCCCGCCACCCTTCTTGATCAAGAAAGTATCGACCGGTGTAACGACCTCCGGTAACCTCATGATCAACTTGCTGTGATGGGACAGGAGGATCGGGACATGACGACGCCGCTCGCAGTGGTCAGTGGTGGCGGTACCTGGATCGGCGCGGCCGCCGCCGGAGCGCTCGCCGAGGACGGGTACGACGTGCTGCTCATCGGGGAGCGCGCCGACCTGCTCCGCGCTGTCGCAGAGCGGATCGGTGCCCAGTGCGGCAAACCGGTTTCGGTTGACGCGGTAGTCGCCGATCTGACCGACCCGGCGGAAGCGGCCCGGGTCGTCGAAGCGGTGGCGGACCGGACCGTTGACCTGCTCGTGCACAACGCCGGTGCGGACCTTGCCAGCGATCCGACGAGCCCGCCCAGGATCGCCGGCCACTGGCGGGCCAACTTTGATACCAGCGTGCTCACCGCCGTACTGCTCATCGAGGCGCTGCGGCCCACCCTGCGCCGGCCCGGAGGACGGATCATCCTGCTCAGCTCGATCCACACCGCGCGGGCAGGTGGCGGGCCGGTCGCGGTGGCGCAGGCCGCGCTGCGCGGTTGGGCTGCCGGCCTGGCTCGGGACTTCAGCCCGGAGCGGATCACGGTCAACGTGGTGAGTCCCGGCTACGCCGCGGACACCGCGTTCTCCGATGGCCAGTTGGCTCGCGAACCGCACGCCCAACGGCAGGTCGGCACGATGGCGGGCCGAGCCGGCAAACCACCGGATATCGCGACGTTGATCCGATATCTGGCCAGCCCGGACGCCAGCTACCTGACCGGCCAGGTGCTCGAAGTCGCGGGTAATTCGGTCCCCGAGCACTGAGGCTCCCGGCCGGATCTCGTCCGCGACCTCCCCCCTGAACGCGCAAATTCCGAGAAAGAGTGGCTTCAGGTCGATGAACAACCACTCTTTCTCCGTATTCGCGTGTGGTGTGGGGTGGGGTGGGGTGAGGTGGGGTGGGCGGCCTGGCAGAAATGCCTGGTAGAAATGCCGGGTGGAAAGCGACCGGGGGGCGGTACGACAGCGGGCGGAGGCGGTGCTCCGCCGGCTGGCGGGCGAGCACGCCCGGCTGCGGGCGGACCAGTGGCGGGCGATCGAGGCGCTTGTTCTCGACCGACGTCGGGTGCTCTGCGTACAACGCACCGGGTGGGGGAAGTCTGCGGTCTACTTCGTGGCCACGGCCCTGCTGCGGACCGGAGCGGAAAACCCGGTCGAGCGCGGCACCGAGCGCGACACCGAGCGCGACACCGAGCGCGACACCGAGCCGGCGGCTGGGCCGACGGTCATCGTCTCCCCACTGCTGGCGCTGATGCGGAACCAGGTCGAGGCGGCGGCGCGGGCCGGGATCCGGGCCCGCACCATCAACTCCGCCAACCTGGACGAGTGGGACGAGATCGCCGCCGAGATCCACGCTGGCACCGTCGACGTACTGCTGATCAGCCCGGAACGGCTCAACAACCCCGATTTCCGCGACAACGTACTGCCCCGGCTGGCGGCCACTACCGGACTGCTCGTCGTGGACGAGGCGCACTGCGTCTCCGACTGGGGGCACGACTTCCGCCCCGACTACCGGCGGCTGCGAACCTTCCTGGCCGGATTGCCACCCCGGACGCCGGTGCTGGCCACCACCGCGACCGCCAACAGCCGGGTGACCGCCGACGTCGCCGAACAGCTCGGCGACGCACTCGTGATGCGTGGGTCGCTCGAACGCGAGTCGCTGCGGCTGGCCGTACTCGATCTGCCCAGCCCGGCGCACCGGATCGGCTGGCTCGCCGACCACCTGGACGAACTGCCCGGCTCCGGCATCATCTACACCCTCACCGTGGCAGCGGCCGGCGAGACCACCGAGTTCCTGCGTGCCCGCGGGTACGCCGTCGCGTCGTACACCGGTCAGGCGGACGACGCCGACCGCCGTGCCGCCGAGAGTGATCTGCTGGACAACAAGATCAAGGCGTTGGTCGCCACCTCCGCGCTCGGTATGGGCTTCGACAAACCCGACCTGGGTTTCGTGGTGCATCTGGGTGCCCCGCCCTCGCCGATCGCCTACTACCAGCAGGTCGGACGAGCCGGGCGGGCGGTTGAGCAGGCCGAGGTGCTGCTGCTGCCCGGCAGCGAAGACCAGGCGATCTGGCGCTACTTCGCCTCGCTGGCCTTCCCGCCCGAGGAACAGGTCCGCACGGTGCTCGCCGCGCTACGCGAGGATCGCCCGATCTCCACACCCGCCCTGGAACCAATCGTCGACCTGCGTCGCACCCGGCTCGAACTGATGCTCAAGGTGCTCGACGTCGATGGCGCGGTGCGCCGGGTCCGAGGCGGCTGGCTGGCCACCGGCCAACCGTGGTCCTACGATGCCGCCCGGTTGCGCCGGGTCGCCGACGCCCGGACCGCCGAACAGCGGGCCATGCGGGAGTACGTCGAGACCGGCGACTGCCGGATGGCGTACCTCCGCCGCTGTCTGGATGATGCCGCAGCGACCGCCTGCGGGCGCTGCGACCGGTGTGCGGCAGCGCGGTTCACCGGCGATGTCTCGCCACCCGCGCTCGCCGCCGCGCAGGCCTTCCTCGGCCGACCCGGCGTCGAGATCGCACCGAAGAAACTCTGGCCCACCGGGCTGGAGTCGATCGGCGTACCGCTGCGCGGCAAGATCAGCCCCGGTGCGCAGGCGCTGCCCGGCCGGGCCGTCGGGCGCCTGTCCGATCTGGGCTGGGGTGGCCGCTTGCGGGCGCTGGTCAGTCCGGAGGCAGCCGACCAGGCGGTGCCCGAGGACGTGGTCGGCGCCGTGGTTGAGGTGCTCAAGGCGTGGGCGCACGGCGATGACCCCTGGCCGGCCCGACCGGTGGGCGTGGTCGCCGTCGGGTCGCGCCGCCGGCCCCGCCTGGTCCAGAGCCTGGCCGAGCGGATCGCCACGGTCGGTCGGCTGCCGCTGCTGGGTGTGGTGACCGCCGAGGCGCCGGCCGCCGACGCCGGACCGCGGGGCAACAGCGCCCAGCGGGTACGCGCACTGCACACCGCTTTCGTCGTACCGGATCCGTTGGCGGCGGCGCTCACCGGCCTGGCCGGTCCGGTGCTGCTCGTCGACGACCTGGTCGACTCGGGCTGGACGATGGCGATGGTGGCCCGACTGCTACGTCAGTCCGGCGCGCCGGCGGTGCTGCCGCTCGCGCTCGCCCTGGCTGGTTGAGTCGCTGGCGGGCGATTCAGGCGATTCGGGTGAGTCGGGTGATCGGGCCCGGCGGCCGGGCCGGAGCGGCGGCCCGGCGCCGGAGGGTGGTCGGTGCGGGCGGCGGTGGCTCAGCCGGGGCGACCGAAGCTGCGCACCGGTTGGTAGTCCACCCGGTCGATCCGGATCCGCTGCCCGGGTTGCGGCGCGTGGATGACGTTGCCGGCGCCGACGTAGATGCCGACGTGATGGCTGTCCGGATAGTAGAAGACCAGGTCGCCCGCTTGTCGTTCCGCCCGACTGACCCGCCGTACCGCGTTGGACTGCTGGGCTGCGTTGTGGGGCAGCCGGACCCCGGCCGACGCCCACGCCGCCGAGGTCAACCCGGAGCAGTCGTAGCCGTCCGGGCCTTCACCGCCCCACTGGTAACGCTTACCGAGCTGAGCGTAGGCGAAGTTGACGGCTTTCTGAGCGTAGGCGAAGTTGACGGCTTTGCCGGCCGCGCCGGGAATCGGCGCCGGCTGACGGGCGGCGTGCGGTGCGGGGTGGCTCTCCGTCGTCTGGAGTTGATCAAGCCGGGCGATCTCGGTTTCGATCCGCAGCTTGCGCGCCGCCAGTTTGCGCTCCTGCCCGCTGAGGGTACTGGCCAGCACCTCTGCCGCCTGTCGACCGGCAGCGAGCCGCTGCCGGGAAGCGGTGAACCTGTCAATGGTCCGCTGCTGCTTTCGGCTGAGCCGGTCCAGCATGAGCAGCGGGTCAACCAGGCCGTTGCTGGCGGCGGCCGAGAGTAGGGCGGAGACGGTGACCAACGACCGGGCGCTGCCGGTGCGGTAGGCATGGGCCGCGAATCCGTTCAGCTCGACCCGGTGCGCCTCGATCGAACGCGTCAGCGGCGCTAGCTGCGTGTCGAGTGCCTGGACCCGTTTGCGGGTGGCGCGCAGTTCCTCCCGCAGCGCGTTGTACTGCTCAACGACGATCTCCAACTGCTGGGTAGCGATGGAAAGTTGGTCCCCGACCGGCTCCCTGGTGGGCACCTGCGCCGGGCCGGCCAACCCGGCACAGGCGAACGGTGCGCTGGTGGTGAAGGTCAACGCGATGAGCACCACGGCTGCCAGACGCGCGGCGCGGCAGGTGGACGCGGGTATCGGCACGATCGGTCCAACGATCGGCGGGCGGATACGGCCAGAGGGTACCCTCGCAGGAATGGTGCGGCGGCGGGCCGGCATCTGAGGCAACTGCCCGACTTGGTCGGTACCTGGGAGTATTCACGAAATGTCCGTCAATCATGGCGTTACCGTCCTCGGCTGGGCCGGCGAGCACCACATCCGGACCGGCCTCGATGGCTGAGCAGGTGACGGCGGCGCCAGCGGTCGACCGGGGCTCGCTGCGGCTCGCGCTGATCGTCGGGGGCCTGGTGCTCGCCCTGGTAGCCGGTTTCGGGCTGGGCCGGTTGCCGCTCAACGGCACCGCGCCGAGCAACGATGGTCGGTTGGCGACGCTCGCGAGTCCGGACCACACCCACCCGCCGGGCACCGCACCGCACGACCACTCGGAGGGCGGGACCGGTAGCGGAGGGGCCGATGCCGGCGGCCTGTCGCTCAGCGCCGCCGGCTACACCCTGGTACCGGAGCGTACGATGCTGCCGGCCGGCGTTGACCAGCCGTTCCGGTTCCAGATCCGGGACGTCGACGGGAAACCGGTGACCGGGTACGCGGTGGTGCACGACAAGCCGATGCACATGATCGTGGTACGCCGGGACCTCTCCGGCTATCAGCATCTGCATCCGAGCATGGACGTGGACGGCACCTGGAGCGTGCCGCTCACCCTCGCCTCGGCCGGCATCTGGCGGGCGTACGCGGATTTCTCCGCGCTGGACCGCGCCGGTCGGCCCAGCGCGGTGACCCTCGGCGTGGATCTGGTGGTGGCGGGTGACTACGCACCACGGGCGCTGCCGCCAGCGGCCCGGGAGGCCACGGTCGACGGATTTACCGTCACCTACCAGGGGACGCCGCAGGTCGGCGCGATCCAACCGCTGCACTTCCGGGTCTTCGCCGACGGTCAGCCGGTCACGGAGCTGGAGCCCTACCTGGGCGCGTACGGGCATCTGGTGGCCCTGCGCTCCGGTGACCTCGGCTACCTGCACGTACATCCGGAGGAGCAGTTGTCCGACGGCGCGGTGAAGTTCTGGCTGACGGTGCCGAGTGCCGGTAGCTACCGGTTCTTCCTCGACTTCCAGGTGGCCGGCGTGGTCCGGACCGCGGAGTTCACCCTGATCGTGCCGTGACCAGGCTGCCGCGTCGTTGCCGACGGCTGGTCCCCCAATCAGCCGTCGGTCTCCGGTTGGCCGGCCTCGAGCAGGGTTTGCAGACGTGGGGTGACCTGCCACTGCGCCAGTAGTTCCCGATATTCGTCCCGCTGCTGGTCGGTTGCGGTCGAGTCGGTACGCCGGGCGCGTAGCAGCAGGTTCCGTGGGGTGTGCCGGGAGTCGACGAACTCCACCACCTCGACCCGGTAGCCGTGCAGCCGGAGCAGGCTGGCCCGGAGCGAGTCGGTGAGGACGTCAGCGAACCGCTCGCGCAGGATGCCCTGCCGGGTGAGCAGGTCGTACGGCGCCGGGGCCGGACGGGTACGCAACTGTGCGGCGAGGTCGTGGTGGCAGCAGGGGGCGGCCAGCACCCAGCGGGACCGCCAGCGAACCGCCCGCGCCAATGCCTCATCGGTTGCGGTGTCGCAGGCATGCAGGGCGAGCACCAGGTCAGGCGCGGGTTCGACCACCGCGTCCAGGATCGTGCCGGCCACGAACCGCACCCGGTCGGCGCAGCCCAACTGCCCGGCCAACTCGGTGTTGCGTTGCCGTTGGTCCTCCCGCACGTCGACCCCGACCAGTTCGACGTCGAGACCCCGGTCGATCAGATAGCGGTAGGCGGCGAAGGTCAGGTAGGCGTTGCCGCAGCCGAGGTCGACGACGCGCAGTGGCCCGGTCAGCCCATCGGGCAGGGTAGCCGCGAGCGCCCGTAGGAACGCGTCCACCTGGCGCCGCTTCGCCGCACTGCCGCCGATCAGGCTGAACAGCGGATCGCCCGGATCGAGAAGGTGCTCCTTCGCGCGGTCGTGCCCGGCCGGCGCCTCGGTCGGGCGGTCCGCGGCGGCCCGGTGCACCTGGGCGTCGCCGGACTTGGTCACCCGTACCTGCACGGTGGTGGTTGCCGTTTCCACGTGCCAGTTGCCGAACGGCTCGGCGAGCAGCGCGTCGACCGCGGCGTCCAGTTCCGGTCCGGGTGCCACATTCCGGGTGTACGGCCGGGTGCCGTCGTTGGTGACGATCTGCAGTCGGGCACCGGACCGGAGTGCCACCGGGCGCAGTTCGGCGCGGACCACCGAGGGGGTCTGCCCCCGACGGCGTCCGGCGGCGACGGCGCGGGTCAACTGGGGGTCGATCAGCAGGGCCCGTACTTGCGCGAGCACCGCGTCGAGTTGTTCCGGCATGCCGCTATTCTGCGCTGGCCCGGGTCGGGTACTGCGCGCCGGCCCGTTGGGTCGGCGTCTCCGGTAGGACCGAAGGGCCTGGTCCGGGCCGATTACGAGCACACGCCCCCGGCGGGTACCACCGGGGGCGCGTTTCTTCGTCGACCGGTCAGTCGCCGGTCGGCTGGGCCGGTACCGCGCCGCCAGAGCGACGTCGCCGGCGACGTCGCTTCGGCTTCGCCTCCCCGTCGACCTCGACGGCGGCCGGGGCCGGTACGAGCGCGGGATCGCCGTTGCCGGCGGTGGCCACCGAACCGGCGGCGATCACCTCACCGTCCCGTAGGCGTCGCCGGCGGCGGGGTGTCCGGGGGCCGCTCTCCGTCGGGCCCGCCTCGGTCGCGGACTCGTTCGGCGTGGTGGACCGGTCGGCGCCGCCCCGACGGTTGTGGGACCGGCCGCCGCGGTCAGCGCGGTCCGTGCCACGCCGACCGGCGTTGCGGGACCGGCCGCCGAGGTCCTCCTCGACCTCGGCCGACAGCCCGGCGCGGGTGCGCGAGGCGGTCGGCAGGGTGCCGGCCGCACCGCTCGGGATTTCCAGGTCGGTGTAGAGATGCGCCGAGGTGTGGTATGTCTCCGGCGGTTCCGGCATTTCCAGCCCGAGCGTCTTGTCGATGATCCGCCAACGCGGCATGTCATCCCAGTCGACGAAGGTGACCGCGACCCCGGTGGCGCCGGCCCGGCCAGTCCGGCCGATCCGGTGCGTGTAGGTGTCCTGGTCTTCGGGGCAGTCGTAGTTGATGACATGCGTGACGCCGGTGACGTCCAGGCCGCGGGCGGCGACGTCGGTGGCGACGAGCACGTCGATCTTGCCGGTCCGGAACGCGCGCAGCGCCCGTTCCCGGGCGCCCTGACCCAGGTCGCCGTGGACCGCGGCGACCGCGAAGCCGCGGAAGTCGAGATCCTCGGCGACCCGGTCGGCGGCCCGCTTGGTGCGGGTGAAGATCATGGTGAGGCCGCGATCCTGGGCCTGCATGATCCGGGCGACAATCTCGATTTTGTTCATCGAGTGGGTGCGGTAGACGAGTTGCCGGGTCAGCGGCGACGGCCCGGTCTCGGCGGTGTGCCCGGCGTGAATGGTCACCGGCTGCCGCAGGAAGCGGCGGGACAGCGTGACGATCGGGTCCGGCATGGTGGCCGAGAAGAGCATGGTCTGCCGATCCTTCGGCAGCATTGCCAGGATCTTCTCAACGTCGTCCAGGAAGCCCAGGTCGAGCATCCGGTCGGCCTCGTCCAGGACCAGCGCGTGCACCCGGTCAAGCCGCAGGTGCTTCTGCTTGGCCAGGTCCATCAGCCGGCCCGGGGTGCCGACCAGGATCTCCACGCCCCGGCGTAACGCGTCAACCTGCGGCTCGTAGGCCACGCCGCCGTAGATCGGCAGTACCCGTACCCCACGGGTTTTGCCGGCTGCGGCAATGTCCTTGGCCACCTGTAGGCCCAGCTCGCGGGTCGGCACCACGACAAGTGCCTGCGGCAGTCCGTCGCCACCCTCACCGGGTGCGAAAACCCGCTCCAGCAGCGGTACGCCGAAGCCGAGCGTCTTGCCGGTGCCGGTCGGCGCCTGACCGATCAGGTCGGTGCCGCGCAGCGCGATCGGCAGGGCATACTCCTGGATGGCGAACGCGCGGGTGATACCCACCGCGGCGAGCGCGTCCACGGTTTCCTGACGCGCGCCCAGCTGCGCGAAGGTAGGCGCCTGGGGGTGTACTGAGGTGTCAACGGCCAGCTCAGGGCTGCCGATGGTGTCTTTGATGTGATCGCTCATGTGGTTGTGGGGGTGCCCTCTCGTGGTGCGCCCCGACAGTCCAGTAGGGCGCGGTTTCGGTATGGCGCGGGCCACACGGTCGACGGCTGACTGCCGAGAAGAAACCGGGCCGCACGCGCGCCGCCGGACAGGATTTCGCGGATCTTGAAGACCCGTCGGACCTCTGCCGTCTGCGGCAACTGCTTAATGTTACCTGAGCCGGGTATACGTCGTCTGCACGCGGTTCGCGCAGGGTACCGGCGGGGTCGTTGACTGTGATGCCGATTACCGGGCGATGCGCCCGACCGGGACCGCCGCGTCACCGGTTCCGACTGCCGAAACCGGTAGCCTGCGATGATGTCCGCCTCCGTAGAGCCCGCTCCGGCCCCGGCCGGTCCCGTTCCGTCGTCCGCGCCGGTTCCGGTCGCCGATGCGGTGGTCGACCTGCTCGGCCTGGTCGCCTACGGTGCGCTACTCGCCTTCGACCGGATGGCCGCGGACGCCCGACTCGCGCCGGATCTGCATCGGCGCGCGGTGCTGGGCGAGATGGCCGCTGTCGAGATCGCCAACTACCGGCGATTGGCTGATCGGCTGACCGACCTGGGTGTGACGCCCAGTGCGGCGATGGCCCCCTACCTGCCGGCGTTGCAGTCGTACCACGATTCGACCGAACCGAAGGACTGGCTGGAGGCGCTGACCAAGGCGTATGTCGGGGATGCCATCGCCGACGACTTCTTGCGGGAGATCGCGGCGTTGCTGGCCGAGCCGGACCGGACGCTGGTCCTCGAGGTGCTGCACGATTCCCGCTATGACGACTTCGCCGGGGAGGAGATCCAGGCGGCGATCGCCGCCGATCCGAAGGTCGCCAATCGGCTCTCGATGTGGGCCCGCCGGCTGGTGGGGGAGGCGCTCTCCCAGGCCGGGCGGGTGGCCGGCGAGCGGGCGGCGTTAACCGCGCTGATCGTCGCCGGTGCCGGCGATCAGGCTGCCGTGCCGGGGTTACTCAGGCGGCTGACCGCGGCGCACACCGCTCGGATGTCCGCGGTCGGCCTCAACAACTGAGCTCAGTTCGGCCGACCCGAAGAACCGGGCCATGATCGGGAGTGGGCCGCGATCGACCTGCCGCCCGAGTCGACCCGGGCGGAGTGGGTCCGGCTGTGCCGGGCCGCGCCGCCCCGGGGCCGGTCCCGGCCCGGATCGGGCTCGGTCAGCCCCGGGCCGGGGTGGACGGATCAGCGAGCTACGAATCCGACAGCTCGCGGCGACGCTTCAGCGATCTCGACGTAGGCGACCTTGCTGACCGGCACGATGACCCGTCGGCCCTTCTCGTCGGTCAGCGAGAGCGTGCCGTCGCTGGCGATGGCGTCGGTGACGATCTGCTCGATCTCGGCCGGCGTCTGCGCGCTCTCCAACACCAATTCGCGCGGCGCGTACTGCACGCCGATCTTGACCTCCACGGGGCCTCCTTGTCCGGGGCGGATTGTGCGCCGTTGACGAAGGCTATCCGATTGGCGCCGGCATCCGTCAGGCCGACTCGCCTTGCAGCGGAAAGCTTGCGATGCCCCGCCAGGTAAGGGAAGCCAGTAGCGCCTCTGCCTCAGCCTTCGGCACCTGCCGGCCACCGGCGAGCCAGAACTGGGCCGCCGTTTCCGCCGCGCCGACCAGCCCGGAGGCCAGCAACTCGGCCCGGGTCCGGCTGACCCCGGTATCCGAGATGATGGTGTCGGTGATCGCGGCGATGCAGCCCCGCTCGACCCGTTCGACCCGCTCGCGTACGGCTGGTTCGTTGCGCAGATCCGACTCGAAGACCAGCCGGAACGCCTCGCTTTCATGATCGACGAAGTCGAAGTAGGCCCGAACCGCGCCGCTGACCCGCTCCTTGTTGTCGGAGGTGTCCGCCATCGCGTCCCGCACCTTGGCGACGATCGCGTCACAATGCGTGTCCAGCAGGGCCAGGTAGAGCTCCAACTTGGAAGGGAAGTGCTGGTAGAGGACAGGTTTGGAGACGCCGGCACGTTCGGCGATGTCATCCATCACCGCCGAGTGGTAGCCCTGCGCGACGAACACCTGCTGCGCGGCTGCCAGCAACTGCTTGCGCCGGGCCGAGCGCGGCAGGCGGGCCGGCCGCCCTGTCGTCTGTGCACCGCTCGTCGCCGTGCTCATCGGCACCTCCGCATCATCTTGCACGCCATCGACCCTAATTAGAACCGAGCGCCGCACCTCACCCGATCGCCGAATTAGCCCGCCGCTGTAACTTATCGCCACTGCCACCACACGGTAGCCTCAGCGTGGGCGACCAAGGAGCGCACGGTGGATGAAACAGGGCAACCCGGGGCCGCCACACCGGGTGAGAGGGCGATGGGGCAGGTTCGCAGGGGGAGCTGGCCCGGATGGCCAGCGGCTGGCCGGGGGCTGACTCGGCCTGGCCGGCTGATGAGGACGCCACGGCAGGCATCGATATTCCCCAACCCTCGTGGCGCCAGTCGGTGGCGCCAGCCACCGCTCGACGTTGGGCAGACCCAGTGCCGCGCTACGGTACGCAGCCGGCGGGACAGCCGGCCGTAGCGGCGGACCACGAGCCGAGGCTGATCAACGGGGCCGGCTACGAGTGAGCGGCGTTACGGCGAGCCGGCGCAATCCCGCCGGGTGGGCGCCGACCAGCGCGCCGCCCCACCCGTACGAGGCTGACCCGGAGGACGCGGACCCGCGGTCAGCGGCGCCGGGTTACCCACGTCCGGCCTCCTCCAGCGAACGCCAGCCAGCGCCGCGCACTGCTGCGGACCAGCCGGACGGCGCCGAGGCCGCGTGGTATGCGATCGATGAGGAGTCGACGCCGACGGGCGTCGGACCGTTCGGCCAGGTCGGTCAGGTGGCGGGAACGGTCGGCACAGCCCGCTGATCGGGCGGTTGTCTCGGCGCCGCCAGCGTACCCGCCCCGCCGGTCGTCTCGGCTCCGCCAGTAGTGCCGCCCCGCAAGCGGCTCCGAGGCAGACGGCGACCTCCGCGCACCCGGCGGTGCCGGTTCCGCCGGGATTCTCGGCCGCGCCGGTCGACGCGGTCCCGCCGGAGCATGAGCCCGAGGTCCGGACCCGTACTGAGTACGACCATCCGTTGCGACAGCGCCCCACGCTGATGCCGGCCATACCGCGGCAGTCGGACCGGAACGACTCACCTGGCCCAGACGATCTCGGCGTGGCGCAGGCGGACGAGCGAGGGGGGCTGCCCGGCGAGGACGATCGCGCCGAGCCGGACCAGTCTGCTCCTGTCGGCACCGCCACGACCGATTGGGCCTCCGGCTGGGCGCCGCCCTGGGCCGCCGGGTCCGGTCATGCCGAGGACGCCGAGGGGGCTACGTACCCGTCCCAGACCCAGCGGGGCGTCATACCGGTCACCCCGCCAGGAACCGGTGAATCCGGCTGGGGTTGAGGAGCTGTCGTACCCGGTGCCGATCCAGCGGCGGCCCTATCCGACGGCGGTTGACGGACCCGGTTACCGCCGACGGCGAAGGTGGTCGCCGACCCGACGGGGGCCGATGAGCCGCCCCGGTCGGTGGCCGATGAGCTACCCCCGCCCGAAGATGCGGCGGAAACTCCGGGGTACCAGCCAGCGGTGGGCTACCCCGACCGTCGATACCGGCTCGTCGAGCCGGCCCCGGTGGATCACCTGGCGGTGGTCCGCCCGGTTGCCCCAGGTCCGGATTCGCTGCCGCAGCGGGTCCCCGCCGAACCAGACGTACCCACCGTGCCGGAGCCGCCAGCCGTGGAGCCCCCCGCCGAGACGCCGGAGCTAGCCCGTATCGCGACCCATCTGCGCCGTGAGGACGATGCGCCGCAGGTACGAGAACGGCCGGACGGCTTCAACGTCCAGGCGATCCTGGCCGCCGTACGTGGCGTTGCCGGCGTCCGGGACGCCTCGTTGCGCACCACCCCGGCCGGGGCGCACAGTCTCCGCTTGGACCTTGCCGACGGTGCTGATCCGGCCGAGGTGAGCCGTCATGTGGCGCGGCTGCTCCAGGACCAGATGGGGCTCGCGGCGGCACCGCAGAACCTGCCGGGGATGCCGGCAGCGGACCCCTCCGCGCTGGTGCCACAGCGGGTGGGGCGTCGGCTCGGCCGACTCCGGCGGCGGCTTCCGTGCCGCCGCTCGATGTGCCGCGTCGTCGCAGAGGGGCGCTAAGTCGTCAGCAGAATGAGGCTGCCGTGGAGGAACCTCCCGGCCGTCAGCCCGGGGCCATGCAGCAGAGTCCGGGCAGCATCGGGCAGCAGAGCCCGGGCAGCATCGGGCAGCAGAGCCCGGGCAGCACCGGGCAGCAGGCTGGCGCAGCGGCGAGCGCCGCCTCCTACTCCGGCGGCCAGGTCACCACCACCGAAACGGCGCCCTCGCGGCCGCTGAACCCGGGCCGGGCGCCCGGGCCCGCGGGTGGTGCTGGACCACGTCCAGGTCAGCACGTTCGGGCTGGACGCCACGGTCGAGGTCCGGCTCGCCGCCGGCGAACAGCAGGCCGCCGGATTGGCTACCGGACCGGCGGTCGACGGGTACGTACTGCGTCTCTGCGCGGTCGCCGCCGCCGCGGCGATCGATGAACTGCTCGGCTCGGCGGTGCGGGTGGCCAGCCGTGGGCGTTGCTTCGTGGAGCACACCGCGGTAATTCCGTTCGGCAGTTGCGAGGTGGCCAGCGTGGTCGTCCTGCTGGTCTGCGACGGCTGGGTCGAACAGTTGGCCGGGTCGGCGCTGGTCGCCGGTGATCCACGGCAGGCGATGGTCCGGGCCACCCTGGCGGCGGTCAACCGGCGGCTGGAGGCGCTGCTCGCCTGAGCGTGGCCGAGTTACGGGCGTGGAGGGCGGCATAACCGATGGGTGGCTGACGGCGTATTAATAGGTGTGCGAAACCTCGACTCACCGCAGCCCTACGTCGACCCGCCGCGCTTCCGCGCCGCCCCTCGACGGCGCGCGCGTCGCCGGTTCCGCTGGAGTTCGTTCTTCGCCGCAGTGCTGATCACGCTGGGTGGGACGATCGCGCTGATCGGTGTGTTCAGGGTGAATCTCGGCGACGGCCCGATCGGGGACAGGGGAATGCCCGCGTCCGCGGGGCCGCCGACGCCCACCGCCGCGGCCACCGTCGCGCCGCCGAGCGCGGCGGCGCCCACCAGCGCGGCGCCCACCAGCGCGCCGCCGGTACTCCGGCTGACCGGCGCGGTGCCACCGAGTGGTTCGGGCAATTTCCGGTACAGCGCGATTCGCGGTGAGGTGCTGGGTACGGCCGGCATCCTGCGCCGCTTCCGGGTGGCGGCGGAGCGTGAATCCGGGGAGGACATCGAGGAGTTCGCCGCCGCGGTTGACCTGGCCCTCGATGATCCGGGTAGCTGGATCGGCAGCGGGCAACTGCGGTTGCAGCGGGTGCCCAACGGGACGACCCACGATTTCACCGTCTACCTCGCCACCGCCGAGACCGCCCGGGAAATGTGCGCGGTTGGTTACGTCGACATCCGGATTGACGGTAAGCCGTACACCTCCTGTCGGGCCCCGGGGAAGGTGATCATCAACCTGGACCGCTGGCGACTGTCGGTTGATCACTTCGTCGCGGCCAAGGTGCCGCTCGCCACCTACCGGCTGTATGTGATCAACCATGAGGTCGGGCACGAGTTGGGCCACGGGCACGAGCAGTGCCCCGGTGCGGGCCAGCCGGCGCCGGTGATGATGCAGCAGACCCTGTTCCTGAAGGGCTGCGTGGCGAACCCGTGGCCGTACCTGCGGGGCCACCGGTACGCCGGGCCAGCGCTATAGCGCGGTGGGTTGGCCGCCGATCGGGTGGCATGGCAAGCTGCTAGCCGTCATGGTGCCCCCAATCGACCACAACCGGCCAATCCCCGAGGAATCGGGCGATCCTGTTCCGGGTGGCCGGTTGGCGGCCAACCGGGCCGCGCGAGCCCGTCGGCGTCAGCGCCGCGCCATCGCGTTCGTACTCCTGCTGGTCACCGCGGTGCTGGTCGGAGTGGACCTGGTGCACCACCGGGCTGTCCCGGTCGACCCGTTGTCGACCGTGTCCGCCGCCGGACCACCGGGCAGCGCCGCCGGGCGGCCGGCCGGGTCGGACGAGTTTGACGGTGGCCGCGAGCTACCCGGCGACCGGTCCGGGCACCTTCCGGTACGCGGGCGGGTCGGGGCCGATCCTGGGCACGGGCGGTACGGTGCGTCGCTACCAGGTCGCCGTCGAAGACGGGCTCGGGCAGGAGCCGGCCACCTTCGCCGCCTCGGTCGACGAAATCCTCGGCGCCGAGCACGGCTGGACCGCCTCCAGGAAGCTGCGGTTGCAGCGGGTGCCCAGAGCGACAACGGCGGAGTTCACCGTCTACCTCGTCAGCCCGGGCACCGCGGAGCGGATGTGCGCGGTTGGTGGGCTGCACACCGAGAAGTTCAACTCCTGTCGGCTGCCCGGCCAGGTCATCATCAACGTGGCCCGGTGGCTGACCGCCGTCCCGGACTACGGTGCGCCGTTGGCGGTCTACCAGGCGTACGCGATCAACCATGAGCTCGGTCACGAGCTTGGCCAGGGACACGAGACCTGCCCCGGGCCGGGCGCGCCGGCGCCGGTGATGCAGCAGCAGACGTACGGGCTGAAGGGGTGTGTGGCGAACGGCTGGCCGTACCTCGACGGCCGGCGTTACGCCGGTCCGGTGGTGCCGTGAACCTGGCGGCCCGACCGGGCGGTCGGTGACGCCCGAGGTCGTATTCCCGCTCCCGGAGGCCCGGCTGGTGTTCCACCTCATGGCCGAAGGACGGCGAGCCGAGTGACAATGGCATGGCATACCACTGTCGCTGCGCTCAGCCGAGTCGGGCTGAGCGAGGAACGCAACTGGGGAGTCCACCGTGTCGTTGCCCCCGCTCGTCGAACCCGCCGCCGAGCTGACCGTTGACGAAATCCGTCGCTACTCGCGTCACCTGATCATCCCGGATGTCGGGGTCGAGGGACAGAAGCGGCTGAAGAACGCCCGGGTGCTCTGTGTCGGCGCCGGCGGTCTCGGCTCGCCCGCCCTGCTGTACCTGGCCGCCGCCGGGGTCGGCACGCTGGGCATCATCGACTTCGACACCGTCGACGAGTCGAACCTGCAACGGCAGATCATCCACGGCCAGTCCGACATCGGCCGGCCCAAGGCGGAATCCGCCGCGGCCAGCGTCCGGGAGATCAACCCGCTGGTCAACGTGGTGATCCACAACACCGCGCTGGACCGGGAGAACGTCCGCGAGATCTTCAGCCAGTACGACCTGATCGTCGACGGTACGGACAACTTCGCCACCCGGTACATGGTCAACGACGCGGCGGTGCTGCTCGGCAAGCCGTACGTCTGGGGTTCGATCTACCGCTTCGACGGTCAGGCCTCGGTCTTCTGGGCCGAGCACGGGCCGTGCTACCGCTGCCTCTACCCGGAGCCGCCGCCGCCCGGCATGGTGCCGTCCTGCGCCGAGGGCGGCGTGCTCGGCGTGCTCTGCGCGTCGGTCGGCTCGATCCAGGTCACCGAGGCGATCAAGCTGCTCACCGGCATCGGCGACCCGCTGGTCGGCCGGCTGATGGTCTACGACGCCCTGGAGATGTCGTACCGGAAGATCAAGGTCCGCAAGGACCCGAACTGCGCGCTCTGCGGTGACAATCCGACGGTGACCGATCTGCTGCCGGACTACGAGGACTTCTGCGGCGCGGTTCGCCCGAGGCGCGAGGCCGCGGTGGTCGAGGCGACCATCACCGCCGGTGAGCTGAAAGACTGGCAGGACGCCGGGAAGGACATCTTCCTGGTCGACGTCCGCGAGCCGGCCGAGTACGAGATCGTGCGGATTCCCGGTGCGACGCTGATCCCCAAGGGTGAGCTCGTCTCGGGCGCGGCGCTGGCCAAGCTGCCGCAGGATCGGCAGATCGTGCTGCACTGCAAGTCGGGCGTACGTTCCGCCGAGGCGCTGGCTGCGGTGAAGGCCGCCGGATTCCGGGACGCGGTGCACGTCCAGGGCGGCATTCTCTCCTGGATCAAGCAGATCGACCCGGCACTGCCGGCCTACTGAGCTCGCCAGGAAGGGCCCCTTCCTACTGTTTTTTGTAGCGGAAGGGGCCCTCCGTAACACGGACAGCTAGTTGACCTTGGCTGACCTACCGAGGGCGTGACCAGCACGTCCACCGGTAACCTGTTCGCCGTGATCGATGTAGACGGCGCGATCGGGTTCGTCGTGGCGCGTGGCGACGCGGTGGATCGTGCCCGCCTCTCCTGGCTGCGTACCGGTGCGCAGCCGCAGCCGGAGATCCTGGCCAGCGTCGAGGCCGGGCAGTCCCCGGACGGCGGCTGGCCGGCGTCCTGGGCGGACGACGTGGCTTCGGTCGATGCGACCTGCTTCCGGCTGGCCGAGCTGGACGACCTCGGCGGGCTCGGCCGACCCGCGGCGCGCAAGGCGTTGGACTGGTTGGCCAATCGCCAGCGGGTGGACGGCACCTGGGAAGAGGACTCAGCGCTGGCCGGTGAGGCGCCGGCCTGGGCCAAACCCGGCGATCCGGAGGCCCGGCTCTACCTGACCGCCAGTGCCGGTTTCTGGCTCACCGTCGCCGGACTGGACGCCCGAGCCGCCGGACCGTTCGACGATCGGGTCGGCGGAGCCTACGCCGGGGTGGTGCAGGCCGCGGCGCGGGCGATCGCCGGGTGCCTCAAACCGGACGGCACCTGGCCATCCTTTCTCGCTACCGGCTGGCTGGGCGCCGCGATACTGCATCGGCAGCAGTTGTTCTACGAGGCGGCGCGGATCCTTGGCGTACTCAACGACTCGGCTGCCCGAGATGTCGCCCGCGGATACGGCCTGGTTGGCCGCGACGCTGCGCCGGGTCGGGGTCGGCATGGACTACCCGTTGCTGGTCGCGGCTTGCCGTCGGCTTGCCGCAACGCAGCGTAGCGATGGTGGTTGGACAAGTGACGATGGCGATGCCTTCGACGTGCACACCACCCTGTTCGCGATCCGGGCCTGCCGCTAGCTCCCCGGCGCGGCCACCCGACGACGTGGGCCTTGATCGACGGGGGGTGGGGCGGTGGTCAGGTGCGCAGGTGGCCGTCGCCGGTCACCACATACTTGGTCGAGGTCAGCTCCGGTAGACCCATCGGGCCCCGGGCATGCAGCTTCTGCGTCGAGATGCCGATCTCCGCGCCGAAGCCGAACTCGCCACCGTCGGTGAACCGGGTTGACGCGTTCACCATCACCGCCGCCGAGTCCACCCGGGCGACGAACTCCCGGGCCGCCGAGACCGAGTCGGTGATGATCGCTTCGGTGTGGCCCGAACCGTACCGACGAATGTGCTCGACCGCCGCGTCGAGCGAGTCGACCACCGTGGCCGAGATATCCGCGGAGAGGTATTCCGTCCCGAAGTCCTCCTCGGTTGCCGGCACCACCTCGGCGGAGTACGCCGCGACCGCCGGCGAGCCGTGCACGGTGATCCCGGCCTCGCGAAGCGCGGCCAGCGCCCGGGGCAGGAAGGCGTCGGCGATGTCGGCGTGCACCAGCAGGGACTCGGCGGTGTTACACGTCGAGAGCCGCTGGGCCTTGGCGTTGAGCACGATGGCCAGGGCCTTGTCCAGATCGGCGGCGGCGTCCACGTACACGTGGCAGTTCCCGGTTCCGGTCTCGATCACCGGCACGGTCGACTCCTCGACCACCGTTCGGATCAGCGATGCGCCGCCGCGCGGGATCAGCACGTCCACCAGCCCGCGGGCCCGCATCAACTCCTTGACCGAATCGCGCGAGGTGGCGTCGAGCAGTTGAATGGCGTCGGCGGGTAATCCGACCGTGGTCACCGCGTCCCGCAGCACCTCGACCAGGGCCGCGTTGGACCGCGCGGCCGATGACGAGCCGCGCAACAGCGCCGCGTTGCCCGACTTGAGACAGATGCCGGCCGCGTCGGCGGTTACGTTCGGCCGCGCCTCGTAGATTATCCCGACCACCCCGAAGGGCACCCGGATCTGCCGAAGCTCGAGGCCGTTGGGCAGGGTGGTGCCGCGAAGCACCTCGCCGACCGGGTCGGCCAGCGCGGCCATCTGCCGCAGCGCGTCGGCGATGTCCGCGACCCGCGATCCGGTGAGCGCGAGCCGGTCCAGGATCGCCGGGGACAGTCCGGCTTCGCGGCCGGCTTCGAGGTCCGCCGCGTTCGCGGTCAGGAGCTCCGGGGTACGGGCGACCAGCGCGTCGGCCATCGCGTGCAGCGCGCGGTCCTTGACCGTACGGGTCGCGGTGGCGAGTTCGTTCGCCGCGTCCCGGGCCCGTCGTGCCTGCTCGGTAACGCTCATTTCCAGCTCCTCACCGATGGTGTTGGCGTGCGGGTCAGCCGGGCCCTTTCCGATAGAGAAGGGGCCCGTTTTCTTACAGTAGGACCAGGTCGTCGCGGTGGACGACCTCACGTTCGTAGGCCGGACCGAGGGCTGCGGCCAGTTCTCCGGTGGTGCGACCGAGTAGCCCGGGCAGTTCGACCGCGTCGTAGTTGACCAGGCCCCGGGCCACCGAGGTCCCGGCGCCATCGACCAGATCGACCGGGTCACCCGCGGTGAAGGCACCGTCGATGGCGGTGATCCCGGCCGGGAGCAGGGACTTGCGGCGATCCACCACGGCCTGCACCGCTCCCGGGTCGAGATGTAGCCGACCACGTGGCGCGGTGGCGTGGGCCAGCCAGAACAACCGGGCTGCCGGCCGCTGCGGGCCCCGGTGAAACAGGGTGCCGACCGGCTCGCCGGCCAGCGCGGCGGCGGCCAGCGGCGCGGCGGTCAGCACCACCGGGATGCCGAAGCCGGTGGCGATCCGGGCTGCCTCGACCTTGGTGATCATCCCGCCGGTGCCGACCCCGGCTTTGCCGGACCGGCCGATCGCCACCCCGGCCAGGTCCTCGTTGGTGCGGACCTCGGCGATCCGGACGGTCCCGGGCCGGGACGGGTCACCGGTGTAGAGGGCGTCCACGTCGGAGAGCAGCACCAGCAGGTCGGCGTGGACCAGAGCGGCGACCAGGGCGGCCAGCCGGTCGTTGTCGCCGAACCGGATCTCGTCGGTGGCCACCGTGTCGTTCTCGTTGACGATCGGCACCGCCCGCAGGTCGAGCAGCTTGCGCAGGGTCTGGTACGCGTTGCGGTAGTGCGTCCGACGGATCATGTCGTCGGCGGTGAGCAGCACCTGGCCGACGGTGAGCCCGTACCGGGCGAAGCTGGCGGCGTACCGGCCGATCAGCAGGCCCTGCCCGACGCTGGCGGCGGCCTGTTGGGTGGCCAGGTCGCCCGGTCGGCGGGGTAGGCCCAGCGGTGCGAGTCCGGCGGCGATCGCCCCGGACGAGACCAGCACTATCTCCCGGCCGGCGGCGGCCAACCCGCCGAGTACGTCGGTGAGGGCGTCAACCCGTCCGGTGTCCAGCCCGCCGCTCGCGGTGGTCAGTGAGGAGGAGCCAACTTTGACTACGATCCGCCGGGCCGTGGTAACTGCTTCGCGCACCCGCCCATTCTGCGTGGAGAGGCTGGGTGCGTGTCGGCTGGCTCCCATATCCTGGCAATCCGTGACCCCCGAAGAGTACGTCGAAGAGGTGCTCGCGTTGGTCGAGCGCATTCCGCCGGGGCGGGTGGTGTCGTACGGCGCGATCGCCGATCACCTGGCGGACCGCTCAGGGCGGGCCTCCGCTCGGCTGGTCGGCTCGATCATGGCCCGGTACGGCGGCGGGGTGCCCTGGCACCGGGTGGTCAATGCCGCTGGCCGGTTTCCGCCGGGACACGAGCGGGAGGCGCGGGCCCGGCACCTCGCCGAGGGCACTCCACTGCGCCCGTCCGGGGTGGACATGGCGGCGGGCTGGTCGCCGGAGCAGGGGATGTGACCCGGGCCATAACGTGCGTAGCGTTCGGCTCCATGGCGGCGACGGGACTGCCGTGCCGGGTGCGGGAACGCCGGTTGGTCGGGTTCGTCGGCCTGCTGGAACGCCCGACCTGGTGACGGCGGCGGGGTACCTGCCGGGCACCCCGCCGCTCGGTTTCAACGGGCGGGCCGGATCCGGGCGAAATTGTCGCCCGGCGTCAGGTCCTTCCAGTACCGCAGGTCACCGCTGTAGTGGACGGCCCGGACCGCCAGTGCTTCGTCGGGCAGGCCGGCCGGGCCGAGCCGGAACCGGAACGTGTAGCTGACCTCCTTCCCAGCGGCCAGGCCGGGCAGCATGCACGGCGGCCAGTCGGACCGTCCGCGCGCCGGCTCGCACCGGTCCCAGTCGCCGCCGTCCGGCTCGCCGACGTGGTTCAGCTCGTACAGGCCGAGCCGGGCCACGTCCGTCGGGCCCCGGTTGCTGACCGTCACCTTGACGGTGCCTGCGCGCCAGCCGGTGCCGTCCGGCGGTCCGAGGGTGAGCGGCCCGGCGGTCACCCGGAGGTCGGTCAGCCGAGGGTCCGGTCCCCACTTGGTGGGCCCGTCGGTCTGGGTGAACCGGGTGCCGTCCCAGCCGTACGTCCGCCACTGCGTCCGCTTCCAGTAGCTCGGGGTGCCGCAGCAGGGCTGGAGGTCCGCGACCTGGACCCGGACCTGCCCGTCCGCCTCGACCATGAAGTCGGTGATGTCCGCAAGGAGGTCGGCGATGTCATCAGGTTCCTCGCGGGTGCCGGCGATCCGGCCCATGGTGACGATTCGCCCCTTCTTATCCCGGTCGAAGGCCACCACCTGCTTCGCCAGTGCCTCGCCGTACCGGCAGGCGACCAGGGCGACCGTCTCGGTGGCGCCGTCGCCGTCCAGGTCGCCGTAGCGGAGGTCGCCCCAGAGTTCGGGCAGGTACTCCTTCTGCGGCTCGCGCAGTCGGACGCTGTCGGTGGTGCAGCTCTCCGGGATGTGCGGCGGCCAGCTCGGCAGGTCGACACGGGCGGCCAGCAGGTCGGCCCGCTCGATCCAGCCGTCCGGCGGCGCCGGCATCGTGGCCGGGGTCTCCGACGGTGCCGGTGTGGGCGGCAAATTCGGCTCGACGCTGTCAGCGGGAGCCGGTGGGGCGGCGTGGTCCCGGTTGAGAGCCGCGTAGCCGGCGACCGGTCCAGCGACCAGCGCGAGGGCGAGCGCGCCGGCGGCCGTCACAGTGACCCGGCGGCGACGTCGTACGGTGGCGCGTACGGCGGCGGGACCGACGGGGTGCACCTCGGTCATCAGGCTTGATCGATAGGCGGAGAACTCGCTCTGCAACAGCGGATCGTCATGCTCAGCCACGGTCGTTCTCCTCCGTGCGTTCGGTGAAATGGGTAGCCAATGCGGTCCGTCCGCGGTGCAGCCAGGACTTGACCGTTCCGTCCGCCACCCCTTCCTGACGGGCGATGTCCGCAACCGACAGGTCGGCCAGGTAATGCAGGACCACGGCGCGTCGATGGTTCGGGGGGAGGAGGGCAAGTGCCTTGGTGAGGGCGATCCGGTCAGGCGTGGGACCGGGGACGTGCTGTTCCCGCTGCCGTCTGAGGAACGACTGGGCGGTGCGCAGTCGGCGCCACCGGCTCCTGGCCAGGTTCCAGGCCACCTGCCGGACCCACGCCAGCGGGTCGTCGTACCTGGCAAGCTTCGACCAGCGCGCGAACGCCCGGCAGAAGGCCTCCTGGGTCAGGTCCTGGGCCTGGCCGAGATCGCCGGTGTATGCCGCGAGCTGCACGGTCAACGACCGGAAATGAGCGTGGTAGAACCCGTCGAAGTCGTGGATGGTGTCACCATCGACCACGGGCACCGCACATCGGGTCGGCGGTGGCTCGTCGACCCACGCTTCCATCATCGCTATCACTGATTCCTCCCCTGTCGGCCCCGAATCCTCGCCGGGTCGTGGTAACACGTGTCGATACCGGGGTCGGTTGCATGAGTTGGCGCGTACGCGGCTTTTGGTTGTGTCGGATGGCAGACCGAAGGGGTGTGCGGTTGCCGGGAGCGTTCAGTGAAAGGAAATATAGACAGTTGTCTTTACTGTTAACTAAGTTTCCTATAGCTTGAAGGTTCCCCGCCGATGAGGTTAGGAGCCGTTGTGATGCGAAGAATCATCGTTTTTCCTCTCCTGGTGGTCGCTGCCGTCCTGTCTGCCCTGGTCGTGGCCGCGCCGGCCCAGGCCCACGGCTACATCTCCTCGCCCCCGAGCCGGCAGGCGCTCTGCGCCCAGGGCAGGATACCAACTGCGGGCAGATCCAGTACGAACCGCAGAGCGTCGAGGGCCCGAAAGGACTGCGCAGTTGCAGTGGTGGCAACAGTCAGTTCGCCGTTCTCGACGATGAGAGCCGGAACTGGCCGGCCACCTCGGTCGGCAGCACCGTCACGTTCAACTGGGTAATCACCGCCCGGCACGCCACCAGCCTCTGGGAGTACTACATCGGCAGCACCCGGATCGCGGTCTTCGACGACGGTGGCCGGCAGCCGGGCGCCACGGTCTCCCACACGGTCAACCTGGGCAGCCGGACCGGCCGGCAGAAGGTGCTGGCCATCTGGAACATCGCCGACACCGCCAACGCCTTCTACTCCTGCGTTGACCTGCAGATCGGCGGCGGTTCCACGCCGCGCCCCACCGCCACGCCGACGCCCACCACGAGCCCGCACAGCCCGACCGACCACCCCGCCCGCCACCACCCCGCCGGCCGGCGGCACCTGGGCCGCGGGCACCGCGTACCAGGTCGGCAACGTGGTGACCTACGCCGGACTCAGCTACCGCTGTCGGCAGGCACACACCGCGCTGCCCGGCTGGGAACCGCCGAACGTTCCGGCCCTCTGGGAGCGGATCTGAGACGCGACGAGCGGGCAGCGAGGCCGTGGCGCCATCGCTGCCTGCTCGCCGTGACCATCCTGCTGCTGCTCGCTGGCTGCGGCACCGGCCCGGCCGGGACCGGCGGGCCGCCGGCCGACTCGGCAGCGGACCCGGCACTGGGCTCCGGCGCGGCCACGCCAAACTTGTTCAACGAGATGGACGTGATGTTTCTGCAGATGATGGTGACCCATCACGGTCAGGGGCTGGAGTTGGTGCCGGCTGGTCGAGGGGCGGGCCGCCGGGCTGAGCTGATCACTCTGGCCGCCGCCATTGAGGTCACCCAGGTCGACGAGCAGGACGACATGCGCGAACTGGTTGCGGGCCCGGGGTCGGTCGACCTCGGCCGATCCGGACCCGCACGCTCATGCCGACCATGGCGGACTGCCCGCCACCGGCCCGGAACAGATCGCCGCATTGGCCCGGACCACCGGGGCTGAGTTCGAGACCGGGTTGCTCAATCTGCTCATCGCCCACCAGCACAACGCGGTCGAGCTGGCCCGTACCGAACTCCGCACCGGCCTGGATCCGCAGATCAAGGAACTGGCCCGGCGGATCGAGCGGTCCCGGACCGCGCAGATCGACCAGATGTTGACCATGCTGGCCGGCTAGTGCGGGCAGGTCGGCCCGCAACCGAGGGCGTGCTGTTGACGCGAGTCAAGCCAGATCCGGCCAGGGACGCCGGAGCTGGTGCCGACTGTCGGGGGAGTGGGCCGCTCCGGCGGTTGTGGTTGACTGGCGGTTGGAGACCGGAAGGGAGCGGGGCGTGCAGTTGCCGGCAGTGCTCGGTGAGCCGATCAAGTTCGTGCTCAACTGGGGTCGGCGCTACTCGCTGTGGGTCTTCAACTTCGGGCTGGCCTGCTGCGCGATCGAGTTCATCGCCACCAGCATGGGACGGCACGACTTCATCCGGCTCGGGGTGATCCCGTTCGCCCACGGCCCGCGCCAGGCCGACCTGATGGTGGTCTCCGGCACGGTCACCGACAAGATGGCGCCGGCCATCAAGCGACTCTACGACCAGATGCCCGAACCGAAGTACGTCATCTCGTTCGGCGCCTGCTCGAACTGCGGCGGGCCCTACTGGGACTCGTACTCGGTGACCAAGGGGGTCGACCAGATCATCCCGGTCGACGTGTACGTGCCCGGCTGCCCGCCCCGGCCGGAGGCGCTGCTCCACGGCATCCTGCGGCTACAAGAGAAGATCGCGGCCGAACAGTCCGGTCTCGGCGGCGTGTCGAGGCCGGATCCGCTGGCCTCGCCGGCCGGCGATACCGGTCCGGCGCCCGAGCGGACCGTCGACTCGCTGACCGCTCCGCTGGTCCGGCCCCCAGGGCAGACGCTGACCGGGCTCTGACCGCCGCTCACCGGGTGAAGTCGAGTACCACCTTGATGTCGTCCGGGCCCGGCGTGTACGCCTCGGCGTACGCCTCGACCGGCACCCGGCGGGTGATCAGCGCGGCGAGCCAGTGCGGGTCGGCGGTGGTCAGCGCCGTCGAGGCGAGTTCCCAGTGCCGCCGGTTGGCGTTGACCGAGCCGAACACCACATGGTTCTCCAACACCAGCTCCCGGTTCAACGCGCCGGCATCGACGTTGATGTTCCGGCCACCGGTGGAGACCCCGGCCAGGCAGACGATCCCGTTCGGCGCCGCCAGGCGCATCACGTCCAGCACAACCTGTGGCGCACCGGTGCACTCAAGCACCACGTCCGGATCGACCCCCAGCTCGGACACGGTCCCGGTGTGGTAAGTGACCGCCGAGGGCGCCGACCAGGGCGGGCTTCGGACCGCCGGTGGCCCGGTCCAGCACGTGTACGTCGTACCCGCGCTGGGTGGCGAAAAGGGCGGCCAGCAGGCCGATCGGCCCGGCGCCGGTGACCAGCACGGTCTGCGGTTCCCAGGCGGCCCGGGCGGCGATCCGTTCGATGTGCTCCCAAGCCTTGGCCAGCACGCTGGCCGGTTCGAGCAGCACGCCCACCTCGGCCAGGGCCGGGGCGAGGCCCATCGCGAACTTCTGCGGGATCCGCCACCGGTCCCGGGCGAAGCCGTCCAGGCCCTTGATGCCGTGCTCGGTGTACCGGCCGTTGCGGCACATGTCCCACTCGCCGACCGCGCAGTTCGGACAGGGCACCGGATCGGGATGGCGGACGATCCCCACCACCAGTTCGCCCGGCTGGAGCAGGCCGGCCGGATCCTCGATCACCCGACCGAGCGACTCGTGGCCGAGGACGAGGAGATCCGCGCCGGGCGGCGGTTCGCCGGAGCCGTGGCTGATGATCTCCTGATCGGTACCGCAGATCCCCACCGCGAGCGTCTCGACCAGCACCGCGCCCTCATCGGTCGAGGGCTCGGGGAAGTCGTCAACGAGCCGGAGCGAGTTCGGTATACCCGAGGTGACGGTGACGGCACGCATCGCCCCATTCTCGCCGCCGGTTGGGTCCGGCGGGGCGGGATGGCCATAGGATCGCGGGCATGACACCGGAAGAGATCGGTACCCGATTGAAGACGGTGCTCGCCGACGTTGAGGTCACCGCCGGTGTCTCCGGTGGCCAGGGGTACTCCCGGGCGACCGTTGACGTGCCGGGCCCGAGCTGGCGGGACGCGCTGCGGGCCGCCCGCGACGACGCTGAGCTGGACTGCGACTTCTTCGACTGGCTATCGGCGGTCGACGAACTGGCCGACGGCTTCGACGTGGTGGCCCACCTCTGGTCCACCCGGCAGCGGCACGGCGTACTGCTGCGTACCCGGATACCCCGGGCCGACGCGACCGTGCCGTCCGTGGTGGACCTCTTCCCCGGCGCGGACTGGCACGAGCGGGAGACGTACGAGATGTTCGGCATCGACTTCGCCGGGCATCCCGGCCTCGCCCCGCTGCTGCTGCCGCCGGAGTTCGAGGGGCATCCGCTGCGCAAGGAGTTCGTGCTCGCCTCCCGGGTGGCCAAGCCCTGGCCCGGGGCGAAGGAGCCGGGGGAGTCCGAGGCCGGCACCGCCCGACGGCAGGCGGTCCGCCCACCGGGCGTACCGGCTCCCGGCGAGTGGGGCCCGGCGGCGACCGGCGACGCCAGCGCGGCGACCGGCGGGAAGGGCGGGGCCTGATGCCGGTCTGGCTGGAGCTGACCGTACGGGTGCTCTGCGTGCTCGTCGCGTTCCTCACCCTGCCGCTGCGTCGTCGGGCAGGCCGAACACAAGGTGATGGCGCACATGCAGGGCCGGCTCGGCCCGATGTACGCGGGCGGCTTCCACGGCTGGGCCCAGCTCATCGCCGATGGCATCAAGTTTGTGCAGAAGGAGGACATCACCCCGCGCGAGGCGGACCGGGCGGTGTTCCGGCTCGCCCCGGTGGTGGCCCTCCTGCCGTACCTGCTGGCCCTGCTGGTCATCCCGCTCGGCCCCGGTGATCTGGTCGGGCAGCCGTTGGACATCGGGTTGTTCTTCGTGCTGGCGGTGGTCGGGCGTCGGGGTCATCGCGGTGCTGATGTCCGCCTGGGCCTCGGCCAACAAGTACAGCCTGCTCGGCGGATTGCGCGGCGCGGCCCAGCTGCTCGGCTACGAGCTGCCGCTGGTGCTCTCGGCGGCCAGCGTGGCGATCGCCGCCGGCACGCTGAGCCTGCCCGGCATCGTCGAGGCCTGGCGGCCCTGGTGGCTGCTCTGGCAGGCCCCCGCGATGCTGGTCTTCTTCATCGCCGGGCTGGCCGAGATCCGCCGGCCGCCGTTCGACATGCCGATCGCCGACTCCGAACTGGTCTTCGGCTACCTGACCGAGTACACCGGCCTGCGGTTCGCGTTCTTCCTGCTCGCCGAGTACGTCGGCATCGTGGTGATCGCCGCGCTGACCACCGTGCTCTTCCTCGGTGGCTGGCAGGGGCCGTTCGGCGACGAGTACCTCGGCTGGCTCTGGACGCTGCTCAAGGTCTTCGCGGTGTCCTTCGTGATCATCTGGTTCCGGGTTGCCTACCCCCGGCTGCGCGCCGACCAGTTGCAGCGGCTCTGCTGGCTGGTGCTCGTGCCGGTGGCGCTCGGCCAGCTGGTGCTCACCGTGGCGGTCAAGGTCGCGCTCAACTGACCGTTGGTGTGGCTTACAGGTGGCGCGGGGTCAGCCGGCTGATCGACAGGTTGATCGGCCACGGCTCGCCGGTATCGACGAACTTGGTCCACCGGCCGGTCTCCGCGTAGATCTCGTCGATCGGATCCAGCTTGTGGGTGTGCACCACCAGCCCGCCGTCGATCTCGATCCGCCAGTAGAACGGGATGCCCGCCTGCGCGTAGAGCGCCGGCTTGGTGATCCGGTCCATGGACTGGGAGCTCGCCGAGACGATCTCGACGGCGAGCACCACCTCGCGCGGCTCGTACTTCGCGGTCCGCCGGGCAGCGGCCGCACTGGTGGTGACCAGCACGTCCGGGATGAACGAGCGGCGCCGGTTGATCCGCACCTCCACGCCCTGGGTCACGTCGTACTCGTCCGGGCAGTCCTCGTCCAGCGCGGCGCCCAGCCGCATGGCGATGGTCTGGTGGGCGGCGGTGGGGGAGGGTGCCAAGAGCAGAACTCCGTCGAGAAGCTCGCGGCGGTGGCCGTCGTCGGGCATGGTGTCGAGATCATCGGTGGTCCACCCACCGGTCGGCGGGTAGCCGTCATTGAGCGCGGCGGTCATGGGATCCCTCCCCTGGTATGTGTCCAGCCCTCCCCATAGGTCACCGTACTGCACCCAGGTGGCCGGGGGGTGTCGCGCGCGGCCGACGGACACGGCAGGATGGGCGGCATGAGTGTGCCCGGCGAGGGGTTGGCGAAGGGGCTGGCCGTCACCCTCAAGACGATGACCCGCCGTTCGCACACCCAGCAGTACCCGGACGTCGCGCCCGGAACTGCCGCCGCGCTCCCGCGGAGTGATCGCGCTGCTGGCGGAGAACTGCACGGTCTGCATGCTCTGCGCCCGGGAGTGTCCGGACTGGTGCATCTACATCGACTCGCACAAGGAAGAGGTCGTGGTGCCGGGCGCGGCCCGGCCGCGGCAGCGCAACGTGCTCGACCGCTTCGACATCGACTTCTCGCTCTGCATGTACTGCGGCATCTGCGTCGAGGTCTGCCCGTTCGACGCGCTCTACTGGTCGCCGGAGTTCGAGTACGCCGAGTACGACATCCGGGACCTGCTGCACGACAAGGAACACCTCGGGCAGTGGATGGCGACCGTACCGCCGCCGCCCGCGCATGACCCGAACGGTGAGCCGGCCAAGGAGGAGACCGCCGCCGCCCGGAAGGCGGCCACCCCCCGCCGGGAGGCGCCGTGACGGCGGCGGACGTGCTGCTGCTCGCCCTCGGCGCGGTGGCGGTCGGCGCCGGGCGCGCTGGTGGTGACCACCCGGCACCTGGTCCGCGCCGGGCTCCACCTGGTGGTCAGCCTGGGCGCGGTGGCCGGGCTCTACCTGGTGCTCACCGCCGAACTGGTGGCCTGGGTGCAGGTGCTGATCTACGTTGGCGCGGTGGTGGTGCTGCTGCTCTTCGCGGTGATGCTGACCAAGGCGCCGATCGGCGCCTCCGACGACCTCGACCGGCCCGGCTGGCCGGCCGCTGCTGGTCGGTGCCGGCAGCGGGTTGGGCCTGGCCGCCCTGCTGATCGACGCGTTCCGCTGGTCGAAAGTGGAGCTGCCGGCGCCGGGCACCGCCGAGCGGATCGGCACGGAGATCTTCCGCGCCTGGGTGTTCCCCTTCGAGGTGCTCTCCGTGCTGCTGCTCGCCGCCCTGATCGGCGCGATCACGATCAGCGTACGGATCCCGGGGCGGCGGTCGTGAGACCCGTCATCCCGTACGTCACCGCCGCCCTCCTCTTCGGCCTGGGCGCCTACGGCGTACTGCGTCGACGCAACGCCGTGCTGGTGCTGATGGCGGTCGAGTTGATGCTCAACGCGGTCAACCTGCTGCTGATCACCGCGGACAGCACGGTCCGGGCCGCGCTGCCGTCCAGCGGACAGGTCTTCGCGCTCTTCATCATCGTCATCGCCGCCGCCGAGGTGGGCGTGGGCCTGGCCGTCGTGCTCCAGCTCTATCGACTGCGCGGCACCGTGGCGGTCGACGAGGTGGCGCTGGACCGCCACCCGCCCGATGCGGGACCGACCCCGGCGGTCGACCGACCGGTCGTCAACGAGGCGGCCCCCCGATGACCGCCGTCGCCACCCTCGGCGCGCTGCTGCCGGCCGTACCGTTCGTCCTGGCGCTGGCCGGCCTGCTGCTGCCGCACCGGTCCCGCGCGGCGGCGGCCGCCCTCGGCATCGGCGGCGCCGGCGCGGTGCTCGGCGTCTCGGTCGCGCTGCTCGTCGCGCTCGACGGTGGCCGGCGCCGAGACGCGCCATCAGGTGGATCGACTTCGGCGGGCTCACCGTCACCGCCGGGGTCCGGCTCGACCCGGCCGCCGCGCTGGTCGCCGTCGCGGTGGCGGCGGTGGCGCTGGCCGTGCAGGTCTACTCGGTCGGCTACCTGCGCGACGACGACCGCTATCCGCCGTACGCCGCCCAGATCAGCCTCTTCACCGCGCGCGATGCTGCTGGTGGTGGTGGCCGGCGACCTGATTCTGCTGCTGGTCGGCTGGGAGGTGATGGGCATCTGCTCGTACCTGCTCATCGGCCACGACCGGCGGTTGCCGCGAGGCGCCGGCCGCCGCGGTGAAGGCGTTCCTGGTCACCCGGGTTGGTGACGTCGGGTTCCTGCTCGGCATCGCGCTGCTCGGCCTGACCGCCGGCAGCTTCCGGATCGCCGACGTGCTGGCGTACGACTTCGGGCTCGGTACGGCGACCGCCGCCGGCCTGCTGCTGCTCGCCGGGGTGGCCGGCAAGAGCGCCCAGTTCCCGCTGCACACCTGGCTGCCCGACGCGATGGCCGGCCCGACCCCGATCTCCGCCCTGATCCACGCGGCGACCATGGTGGCGGCCGGGATCTACGCGGTGATCCGGCTCTTCCCGCTCTTCGAACGGGCCCCCGTCACCCTCGCCGTGCTCGGCGTACTCGGTTCGGTCACCCTGCTGCTCGGCGCCTTCGCGGCCACCGCGCAGGACGACCTCAAACGGATCCTGGCCTGGTCGACGGTCTCCCAGATCGGCTACATGGCCGGCGCGCTGGCCGTCGGCTCGCCGGCCGCCGCCCTCTTCCACCTGCTCAGCCACGCCGCCTTCAAGGCGCTGCTCTTCCTCGCCGCCGGCTGCGTCATCCACGCTGTGGGCAGCAACCTGATCTCGGCGATGGGCGGTCTGCGCCGAGCCATGCCGGTCACCTTCGTCGCCACGCTGATCGGGCTGGGCGCGCTGGCCGGGGTGCCACCGCTGGCCGGATTCTGGAGCAAGGACGGCATCCTGGTGGTCGCGCAGCAGGCCGGCCGGCACGGCGCCGGCCCGGCCGCCGCCTGGGTCGGCCAGCTGGTCTGGCTGGCCGGGCTGATCGGCGTCCTGGTCACCGCCGGGTACGCCACCCGCCTGCTGCTACTGGTCTTCTTCGGCACCCCCCGGCCCGACCCGGCCCGGACCGCCGCACGACCCGCCGGCCGTCATGCGCTGGCCGGTGCTGCTGCTGGCGGTGCCGAGCGCGCTGCTCGGCCTGGCCGTCTTCAGCGCCCCGTTCCGCCGCGCCCTCGCCCTCGACGAGGCGCACCTGGACGCGCTTCGTGCTGCTGCCGGTGGCCCTGCTCGTGCTCGGCGCGGCGCGTCACCTGGTGGCGTTGGCGCCGTGACCCGGCCGCCGACCCGGCCACCGCCCTGGGGCCGCTGCGGCCGGCCTTCGCCAACGCCTTCTGGCTCGACGCGGTCCAGCACACCCTCGTCGTACGACCGGTGCGGGCGTTGGCCCGGCTGGATCCGACGAGCCGATGAGACGGTGGTGGACGGGGCGGTGGAGGGGACCGGCACGGGCCACGATGGGCCTGGGCGGCCGGCTGGCCACGCTGCACCGGGCCGGCGCTGCCCCGGGCGGCGGTCGCGGTGCTGGCCGGCGCGCTGCTGATCGGCCTCGCCGCGGTGCTGCTCGGCGGTGCCCGATGACGCCGGGCGCGGCCGGACTGGTCGCCACCCTCGCCCTGCCCGCCGTCGGCGCCGCCGTCGTCGCCGCCCTGCCGGCCCGCCTCGACCGGGCGGCCCGCATGGTCGGCACCGCCTTCGCCGCGCGTCACCCTCCTGGTCAGCCTCCTGCTCGTGCTCGACCGGGGCGTCGGCTGGGTCAGCTATCAGCCCGCCGTGGCGCGGCGCCGGCATCCTGCCGCTGGCACGAACTCGACCTGCCCTGGGTGCCCGGTCTGGACCTGCGCTTCCACCTCGGGGTCGACGGCATCTCCTATCCGCTGGTGGTGCTCACCGCACTGCTCACCCTGCTCTGCTGCGGCTACACCTGCTGGCGGGTGCCGGCGCCGGGTCGCGGTCGTACCCTGGTCGCGCTCCTGCTGGTCATCGAGGTCGGCATCCTCGGCACCTTCCTCGCCCTCGACCTGGTGCTCTTCTTCCTCTTCTTCGAGGTCGTTCTCCTGCCCATGTACGCGGTGATCGCGGTCTGGGGCGGCACGGGCCAACCCGGGGCCGGTAGCCCGCAGCAGCGGCGGCCCGCAAGTTCGTCATCTACACCCTCTTCGGCTCGGTGCTGCTGCTGGTCGGCGTCTTCGTCGTGGTCGCCGCCGCCGGCACCGCCGACCTCGTCGCGCTCACCGGCGGGCGCGGCCTGTGCCGCAGCACCCAGCTGGCCGCGTTCACCCTCTTCGCGATCGCCTTCGCGGTGAAGAGCCCGCTCTGGCCGCTGCACAGCTGGCTGCCCGACGCGCACACCCAGGCGCCGACCGTCGGCAGCGTCATCCTCGCCGGAGTGCTGCTCAAGATGGGCACCTACGGCCTGATCCGGATCGCGGTCGGCGTCACGCCGGAGGGGGCCCGCTGGGCCGCCCCGGTGCTCGGCGTACTCGCCGTCGCGGCGATCATCATCGGCTCGCTGGTCTGCCTGGCCCAGACCGAGCTGAAACGGCTGATCGCCTACTCCAGCGTCGGGCACATGGGGTTCGTCCTGCTCGGCATCGCCACCCTCACCGCCACCGGTCTGCAGGCCGCCCTGATCGGCAACATCGCCCACGGCGTAATCACCGGTCTGCTCTTCTTCCTGGCCGGGGCGGTCAAGGACCGCGACACACACCGGGCTGCTGGCCGAGCTGGGCGGCCTGCGGGAGACCGCCCCCGGCTGGCCGGCCTGCTCGGCTTCGCCGCCATCGCGTCGCTGGGCCTGCCCGGCCTCGCCGGCTTCTGGGGTGAGGCGTTCGCGGTGGTCGCCGCGCTGAAGGTCGGCGGCACGCTCTGGACCGTACTCGCGGTGCTGGCCGCCGTCGGCGGGGCGCTGACCGCCGCCTACTTCCTGCGCCTGCTGCGCCGGGTCACCCACGGACCGGCGGCCCCGGCGGTCGCGAAACTGACCCCGCGCCTGGCCGGGGCCGAAATGGTGGCCTGGGGACCGCTGGTTCTGCTCGCGCTCGCCATCGGCCTGCTCCCCACCCTGGTGCTCGGCTTCGCCAGCGACCCGGTCCAGGCCCTGCTGGAGGCGGTCCGATGACCCAGACCGTGGACAACATCGCGCTGCTGCCGGCGTACCTGGCCGCCGGCACCGCCGTACTCGTGCTCCTGGCCGACCTGCTGGTGGCCCGGCGCGGCGCGACGGTGACCGCCTTCGCGACCGGCATCGTCGGCACCGCCGTGGTCGCGGCGCTGGTCGGCCGGGGCGGCACCCGGCAGACGTTCTGCGTCGCGGACGCCTGCTCCTACCTCGCGGGCGGGCGCAGTGCGCTGGTGGCCGTGCTCTTCGCCCTGCTCACCCTCGGGGTGCTGGCGCTCTCCGGGCCGATCCTGCGCACCGACCAGGTGCCGGCCGGGGAGTACTGCTTCCTGCTCGCCTGCTCGATGACCGGTGGCGTGGTGCTCGGCGCGGCCGGTGACCTGATCACCCTGATCGTCGCCCTGGAGACCCTGACCCTGCCGCTCTACGTGCTGGTCGGGCTCCGCCGACGCAGCGTGGCCAGCGCCGAGGCGGCGGTGACCTTCTTCGTGGTCAGCGTGGTGGCGACCGCGGTGACCCTGCTCGGCGCGGCCCTGCTCTACGCGGTCACCGGCGTGCTGCACCTGCGCCAACTGGCGACCGTCTTCGCCGATGACCCCGGGCTGCTGGGATTCCGCTCAGCACGGCCGCGGTGGCGCTGATCGTGCTCGGGCTGGCCTTCAAGGTGGCGGCGGTGCCGTTCCACGCCTGGGCGCCGGCCACCTACGAGGGGCGCCGGTGCCGGTCGCCGCCTACCTCTCCACCGCCTCGAAGCTCGGCGGGGTGGTCGCCCTGCTCGCCGTCACCGCCGCCGCGCTGCCGGCTGGTGCGGTCGGCGCCGCACTACCGGCCAGCGCCACCGGACCGGTGCTCGCCATCCTGGCCGTGCTGACCATGACGGTCGGCAACCTGGTCGCCCTGCGGCAGACCCGGATGGTCCGACTGCTGGCCTGGTCATCGGTGGCCCAGGCCGGCTACCTGATCGCCCCGCTCGGCGCGCTCGCGCTCGGCGCCGGACGCGGTACGGAGGCGGTCGGTTCGGCGGTCGCGGCGACCGTGGCGTACACCATCTTCTTCGTGGTGCTGGAGTTGGCGGCGTTCGGCGCGGTGGTGGCGCTGCGCCCGGCCGGCGCCGACGGCGGGCGCGATCGAGGAGTACCGGGGCGCTGCCCGACGGCATCCCTGGGTCGGCGCCGCGTTCGTGCTCGCCCTGATCGGGCTGGCCGGGCTCCCGCCGGGCCTGGCCGGGCTGTTCGCCAAGGTGACCGTCGTACGGTCACTGCTGGCCGGCGGCGCCGGCTGGCTCGCCGTGGTGGTCGCGCTGAACGCGGTCATCGGGCTCGTCTACTACCTACGGGTCGCCGCGACGCTCTACGCCCCGCCCGCCGCCGCGGAAGCCCCCGATCGCGGCTGTCGCCCGGGTCCGACCGCCGTGGGCGGTAATCGTCGCGCTGGGCGCGGCCACCCTGGTCGCGGTCGTTGTCGGCTTCGCCCCGCAGCTCATCCTGGCCGCCGCCCGACTGTCAGCGATCGGCGTTGTCCAGGCAACTCTCAGCCATAACCCGGATTGTTGACGGGTATTACGGTGTTGTTCCGGTCAGCGGGTCCGATGTGCCCCGCCGCACCGAAGGAGTGATCGTGCACAGCCATCGCAACGGTCTGAAAACGGCCGCGCTGCTCGGCCTGCTGACCTCGATGATCCTCGGCCTCGGCTACTGGTTCGGCGGCAGCGGCGGCCTGGTCGTCGCGGTGCTGGTGTCCCTGGGCATGAACGCGGCCACCTACTTCTTCTCCGACAAGCTCGCGCTGCGCTCGATGGGGGCGCAACCGGTCAGCGAGGCGGAATTCCCCGAGCTCTACCGGATGGTCCGGGAGCTGTCGACCCAGGCCGGCCAGCCCATGCCCCGGCTGTACGTCAGCCCGACCGCCCAGCCGAACGCCTTCGCCACCGGCCGTAACCCGCAGCACGCGGCGGTCGCGGTGACCACCGGCATCACCCAGGTCCTCGACTACCGCGAGCTGCGCGGCGTGATCGGCCACGAGCTGTCCCACGTCTACAACCGGGACATCCTGATCTCCAGCGTGGCCGCCGGTCTGGCCGGCATCATCACCATGCTGGCGCATCTGGCCTGGTTCATCCCGCTCGGCGGGGGCAACGACGACGACCGGCCGGCAACCCGGCCGGACTGCTGCTGACGATGATCCTCGGCCCGCTGGCCGCGAGCGTTATCCAGTTGGCGATCAGCCGTAACCGCGAGTTCCAGGCGGACGCCTCCGGTGCCGCGCTGACCCGCGACCCGCTGGCCCTGGCCAGTGCGCTGCGGAAGATCCACGCCGGTACCCAGCGGCTGCCGCTGCCGGCGGACAACCGGCTGGCCAGCACCGCCCACCTGATGATCGACAACCCGTTCCGGCGCGGTGGCCTCGCCGGGCTCTTCTCCACCCACCCGCCGATGGACGAGCGGGTCCGCCGCCTGGAGCAGCTGGCCGCCAACGCCGGCCCCATCCAGTACCTCCGCTAACCCACCGCCCACCCCACCCCGCCCCACCGCCCCACCGCCCCACCCCGCCGCCCCGCCCCGCCCGCCCGTCGATCAAGGACTTGTTGTCGCGGATGGATCTCCAATCCGCAGCAACAACTCCTTGATCGACGGGGCTTTCCTTGATCGACGGTGGGGCTCCGCTGCGGGCGCGCGCCGAGGAGACCTGCTTGGCCGAGTGCCTGCCCGACGGACCGGGGCGTTAGGGTCAGAAGGAATCTCGCTCATTACCTGACGACCGAAAGGGGGTCGGTGCTCGTGGCTGCGTTGCGCCAGTACCTGGGCGTGTGGCGGATCCCCGGTGCACCGATCCTGTTGATCGTGGGGATCATCGGCCGGCTCGGCATCGGCATGACCCCCTTGGCGCTGCTGCTGGTCGTTGAGCAGGTAACCGGGCGCTACACCCTCGCCGCCATCGCTGGCGGCCTCTACGCGCTCTCCGGGGCCGCGCTCAGTCCGGTCGCCGGGCGGATCGCCGACCGGATCGGCCCCAGCCGGGTGCTCCTGATCACTGCCATCGCCCATCCGGTCGCGCTGGTGGGACTCCTGCTCACCAGCCGGGCCGGCGCGGACGCCCTGCCCGCGATCTACCTGATGGCCGTGGTCGCCGGCGCGACGTATCCGCCGCTGACCGCGGCGCTGCGCGGCGTCTGGACCGACCTGACCGAGCCGGCCTCGGGACGGTACGCGCTGCGCAACACCGCGCTCGCTGCCGAGACCGCCCTCTTCGAACTCGTCTTCGTCCTCGGCCCGCTCTTTGTCGCGGTCTGCGTGCTGCTCGCCGACGCCAGCGCGGCGCTGCATCGGGGCGGCGGTGGTGACCCTGGTGGGCACCCTCATCGTCGCGCTCAGCCCGCTGATGCGGCAGCAGCGCCCGCACCCCAGCGACGTACCCGCCAAGGGTCTCGGCCCGCTGCGGGCGGCCGGCTTCCCGGCCCTGCTCTGCTGCGTGGGCGGACTCGGCATCGGCTTCGGGGTCAGCAACGTGACCATCCCGGCGTTCGCCGCCGCGCACACCGACGGCGACTCGCAGAGCCTGGCCGGGATCCTGCTCGGCATCTTCGCCGTCGGCAGCGCGATCTCCGGCGTCTGGTTCGGCACCCGGCGACCGGCCCACAACGCCGCCCGGCAGATGGCCTGGCTGCTCGGCGCGGTCGCCGCGAGCTACCTGGTCTTCATGGTGATGCCGAACCCGGTGGCGCTCGGTGTCGCGCTGGTCGCCGGCGGGTCGGCCGTCGCACCCGCGCTGACCGTGCAGAACACCATGGTCGGCCGGATCGCCCCGGCCAGCATGCTGAACGAGGCGTACACCTGGGTGGTCACCGTGATAGTCGCGGCCACTGCGGCTGGTGGGGCAGTGGCCGGATTGTTGATCGACAACTTCGGCGTACCGTGGGCGTTCCTTGCCGGTGGGACAGCGGTCACCATCGCGGCCGGGGTGGCGGCGTGGCCGTCAGGTCCGATCGCCCGGGCCGAGGCTGGGGCAGCCGTACGGCTCGAACGGGAGCTCGCCCCCGAGCTGGTCTGAGCGCTCCGGGGCGTTGGCCTGCCGTCGTCGGCCGCTGCCCGGGCAGCAGCGAGGTCAGCGGTAGTTGGTGAACTGCAGCGCGACCCCGAAGTCCTCGCCCTTGAGTAGCGTGATGACGGCCTGCAGGTCGTCCTTCTTCTTCCCGGTGACCCGCAGTTGGTCGCCCTGGATCTGCGCCTGGACGCCCTTCGGGCCCTCGTCGCGGATCTTCTTGCTGATCGCCTTCGCCTTGTCCGACTCGATGCCCTGGATGACCTTGCAGTCGATCTTGTAGGTCTTGCCGGAGGCACGCGGGTCGCCGGCGTCCAGCGACTTCAGCGAGATGTTCCGCTTGACGATCTTCTCCTTGAAGACATCCAGGGCCGCCTTGACCCGCTCCTCCGTCTCCGCCTGGAGGCTGACCGCCTCCTCGCCGGACCAGGAGATCTCCGCACCGGTGCCGCGGAAGTCGAAGCGGGTGGAAAGCTCCTTCTCCGTCTGGCGGAGGGCGTTGTCGATCTCCTGCCGGTCGACCTTGCTGACGATGTCGAACGACGGGTTGGCTGCCATGCTTACGCTCCTGCTCTGCGGCGACAAGACGGTGTTCAGGACCGCGCTGGGCGTTCCGAACATGCCGACCGTACCCGGTTGCGGAAAGGGGTGGTGCAACCGCTATCCTTGCTCCGCTGCCGCGTTCACGCGTGGCGGCACGCCCTGGCGGGTTGCCCGAGCGGCCAATGGGAGCGGACTGTAAATCCGTCGCGAAAGCTTCGCAGGTTCGAATCCTGCACCCGCCACCAGGTGCGACAACCGCCCCTGACCAGCCGAAATGCCGGTCAGGGGCGGTTCTCGTTGATCCGGCCCGGTCCAGTTGAGTCCAGCCGTCTACGGCTCGTCGTGGGCAGATCGTGGGTAGGTTGATCTAGGTTGCTGAGCGGCGATCTGAGGGTCGGTGGCATGCTTGCGCGCCTTCGGCGGACATATTTCGGGTTTTGGTTGGCTGCCTTCGGCTGAGCGTGACGCCGATGAGGACCAGGACGACGCCGCCCAGGATCGCGGCGGTGATGGCTTCGCGCAGGACAAGCCAGCCGAGGAGTACGGCGACGATCGGGAGAAGGTACGTGACGACTGATGCGGCGGTCGGTCCCTCGTCCTGGATGATGCGGTAGTTCAGGACGTAGGCGATCCCGGTACCCAGTGCGCCGAGCACGAGCAGGCTCACCACAGCGTCGGTCTGCCAGGTCGGCGGTTCCAGCCCGGCGAACGGCATCGCGACGGCGAGTAAAACGGTGGCTGCGCCGAGTTGGCTGGCCGACAGCATGATCGGACTGATGCCCCGGTTTGTAAGAAAACGACCCATGTAGACGTAGCTGATCGCGTAGCTGGCGGCAGCGGCGAGGCAGGCGAGACCGCCCCAGCTCGCGATCTCGTTCACGGATTTCCAGGGCGAGAAGATGACGACGACGCCGAGGAAGCCGAGCGCGAACCCGGCGGCTTTCCACCCGGTCACCGATCGGTCGACGCCGACAAGGAATGCCAGGGGCAGGGTCCAGAGCGGAGTGGTCGCGTTGAGTACGCCAGCCACGTTCGACCCGATCGTCTTCTCCGCAATGCTGAACAGAACGTAGGGAATCGCGTTGGCGACCAGCGCGGCGACGAAGAGATGTCCCCAGGTGCGACCGCCGCGCGGGAAGCGCAGACCGCGGGCCAGGGCGATAGGTGCCAGGACGACGAAGCCGAGCAGGAGCCGAGCGAAGACGATCTGTACCGGGTTGAAACCCCGCAGGGCGAGTTTGATCCAGAGGAAGCCAGAGCCCCAGAGCAGCGCCAGAGCCGCCACTCGGGCCAGCCCTTGCCGGCTGACGGCCTTGCGATCAGTCTTCAACGGGCATCTCGTAGTCCAGGCCGTTCAGGTCGGCGCGCATCACGAAGCGGGTCACCTCAAAGGATCGCCCCTGGTCGTCGATGCTCGTGTCGGAGTACCTCGATCACCGGTACCCCGGGCGGCATCGCGAGCCCCTTGACCTCCTCGGGGGTGGGCATGCGCGCGCTGACCTCCTCGCGGATGCGGACGATCGGGTAGCCCAGGTCTTCAAACCGCTGGTAGATGCTGCCGTGGCCGAGCTTCTTCTCCGTGGCCAGGGGTGATCCCTCCACCACCGATACCGGGATGTAGGTGACCCCGACCTGCACGGGCTCGTCATCAGCGAAGTACCAGTTCTCCCGGCGTACGACGTTCTGGCCGTCGCTGATCCCCAGGCGTTCGGCGACCTCGGTTGGCGGCTCTACTGTCGTTACCGATCGGCACTCCGTGTGTGGTGTGCGCCCCTGGCGCTCGACCTCGATCCGGAACGGCGACAGACCCGTGTCGTTTCGGGCTTGCCGCGAGTAGCGATTCCGGCCAAGCCGCATGAGGGGGCGCCTTAGACGTACGAAGACGCCTCGGCCGTGCTGGGCCACAGCAAGACCCTCGGCTTGCAGAATTCCTAACGCCTCGCGGGCGGTGTTCCGCGCGGTTGCGTACCTCGATGCAAGTTCTCGTTCCGAAGGCAGCCGGTCGCCGCTTACGAGATCGCCGCGCACGATGGCAGCCCGTAGCTCGTCGGCGATCCGGCGGCTCGGTGGCCGTCGTTCTGTCCGATCGCTGATGAGTTCGCCTGTCTCCTGGCCATGTTGATCAGGCTATCTCAGGTGGCTCAAGCCAGTCTATTGACAGCTAGTCCTTTCCCTTGCAGAGTGGCTTAAGCCAGATCGCTGGCTTAAGCCAGCAGAATCAGCGAGTGACCGCCGAGGTTCGTGGAGCTCCGACGACGACAACGACGAGAGGGCGGGCCCGGTGGTTGGCCTTCCCATGCCTGTGGGCTGGTCACCGGCCCCACCAATCATTGTGTGGAGGTTGCGATGAATCGTGCTCAGCTTCGTTCCTGGTTTCGGTCCTGGTGGCCATCGCGGCGCCGGGGCCGTACCTCGGCCGACAGGCTGGCTCGTCTGGTCGGCGGCCGTCCGGCGCGGTGTCAGGTGGTGCCGCCCGCGTGGGCGGTCGCGCCGACTCGTCCCTATCCCAACGTGCGGTCGGCGCCGTTGCTGACCATGGCGCAGGCGTACCGGGGCAACGGCGGCAGGTGGGCCCGGTGACCAGGAAACGCCGTGGTTGGGATCCGTCGTCCCTGCACCCGAAGTGGTGCGACCGGCAGCGCTGCGAGTACGTCAGCGCGCCGGAGCCTCGGGCGCTGCCGCGTCATCGCGGATCGGTGGAACAGATCGGCGACCGGGACCGGCATTCCGGCACCGGGATGGTGATGACCTGGCTGATGGGCGGCCGGCTCGGGGAGTCCGACCTGGTCGGCGTCTACGCCGGGTCCCGCTCCTGCGGGGCGGGGAAGGCTGAGTTGCGGTTGGTGGACGTGTGGCGACTGGCCCGGCGCCTCGACACCCTGCTGGCCGAGGCCGGCTTCACCCCACCGGCCGAGGACTGACCGGCCTCCCCATGGATCGGGGCGGCCCGGCGGCGGACGGCGTGAGCCGCCAGGTTGCGATGAGCATTCACACTCCGACGTACCGGAGTCAGTTGTCACCCACCGTGAGGGGCGGCAACGTCCGGCGTGGTTTCGTGGCCGGGCAGGCCGGGGGTGCGTCGCCGCCGCTTCATCTCCGCCTCGTGCAGATGCCGGCGCCCGCCGGCCAGCTGTTGCCGCGCGTCCCGTTCGATCTCCTGGAAGACCGCGTAGTAGCCGTCGTCGAACTCTTCGACGATCTGGTAGGTCCAGCGGCCGGGCAGGACGTTACGGCCCAGCAGCTCCCGCTCGACCCGATCGGCCATCTGGTCGTGTCCGGCCGTACGGAGGAGCTCCACCACCCCATCCAGGGTCGCGTCGGCCCCTCCGACGAGTTGGTGGGCCGAGTACAGGTGACCGCGTACCCGGTGGATGGTCTCCAGCGCCTTGCTGAGTTCGCCCAGCGCGGCCACGGTGGTGTCGTCGAGGCTGAGCGGCCGGTCATGCGCCGGGTCGATGCTGCCGGGTACGGGGTTTTCCATGCGGGCGGCATTACCCACCACTGGCGTCTGATATGCCCGTGTTGTCAGTTTTCAGGAGAGTTCCGCAACCGAGTGCCGGAGCGGCCGGAACAGCCCGATACATGATCTGTTTGCTCGGCGAGTGACGATCTATCGCCAATGCGGGCGGTCCGCTTAGTGGGCATTTAGGAGGAGCCAGGCTGGGTCCGGTGACCGTCAGGGTACTCAATAGCAACGAGCCGCACGCCGGACCGGGTGGCTACTGGCGAAACATGCTGATTCGTCGCGCCTTTTTGTGGTCGACGTTTAGCCTGATGGCGATGTTCGCATCGGTGGTGCTGAACGATCAGTGGATTTTATAAAGATCGCCCGGTGACGCATCCTCTGTGGAGCTCGCACTGGTCGGTGGTTCGGTCGGGGAGTGGGCGCGCAGCGTCCTGTTCGCTCTGCGCGCAGGCGTTGGCCAGCGCATCAGCGGGCGATCTCTTGCCCGGAATGAGGGATATGCCGCACTTCTGAGGGTTTGTAGAAAACATTACTAGAAAATGGATTTGCGGTAGACCATGTGATCTGCGGAGAGAAGCCTTATCAGGCAATCGGTGAATCGGGTCAGAGATCGGCTTGGTGAAGGAGTGGCGGCTGGGTCGGGCCCGCTCTCTGCCGAACGGTCGGACTTCAGAAGAACATCGGTAGGTCCCGGCCGCACCGCTTTGCTACTTACGGCGTCTGTGGCACCATCATGGAACCTCCACCGACTCATCCTCTTCGTCATCCTCCCGACAGGAGTTAACGATGTCTGCACGACAGCTTGGTCGGCGGCTTGGCTTGGCCTTGGCGCTCGCCGCGCTCGCCGGCGGTGCTCTCCTCACGGCGAACACCGCTCTACTGAAGCCCGCGACCTACGAGTGGGGTGCCGGCGCGGTTGTTGACGCACCGGCGGCCAGCGTCACGTCCGTCGCCGGAGTGAGCGCAAAGGTCTAGACCCGGACGGTCTGGGGAGCGGCATGGCCCGGCGACAACCGCAGCCACGGCGGTCAGCGGAGTACGCCTGGTTCATCACGGGCCCGCTGGCGCTCCTCGCCGTGGTCTGGTCAACGGGAGTGGGCATCCTCTCGGGCGATCCGCTCGGTTCTTGGCCGGTCGCCATCTTTTTGCTGGCCATCATGGTGGCCTCGGAGATCCCCAACGTCTACTTCGTGATCCGCCGTCAGGCGGTGGTGTTCACGCTCGCCGAGATTCCCCTGGTCCTGGCACTGTATTTCCTGCCGTCGCTGACTGTTGTCCTTACCGCCACCTCGGCCGCGCTGATCACCCAACTGCACCGCAGGCTCAGCCCGGCGAAGTTCTGGTTCAACGTGGCGAAGACGCGCTGCGGCCACCTCGCTGGCCTCGCTGTTGCTGTTGGCGCTGCCGCCGAGGCAGGGCGTCGGTCCGGGCACCTGGGGCATCCTCTTCGCCGGGGTCGGCACGATCACCTTGAGTACGCTCGCGGCGGTGATCGGCGTGATCACCCTGGTGCAGGGCAGTCAGGCCGGCCTGGAGGTGTTACGCAGCGCCCGGCCGACCCTGGTTACCGCCATGGTCAACGTCGCGATCGGCCTGATCGTGCTGATCGCGCTCTTCACCACCTGGTGGTCGGTGCTGCTGTTCGGCGCGCTCGCCGCCGGTCTGGTCCTGGTCTACCGGTCGTACGCGCAATTCTTCCGGCAGCACCGCACGCTGAGTGACATGTACGAACTGACCCGGGCGATGACCGAGAGCAGCCAGGACGGCACGCTGATGGATGCGATGCTCGGCCGGGTCCGGGCGCTGATGCAGGCGGAGTACGCCACCCTCTGGCTGCCGGCCAAGGGCCGGCATCCGGAGGTGCTACTCACCGCCCGGGTCGACGATCCCGGCCTGCTCGATCTCGCCCGGACCCCCACGGTCGCCCGGGAGCGGGCGCAACAGGAGAAGCAGACCGTCGAGGCGGGCGCCCGGCTGGGCGGCGATGACGAGTTGCGGGCCGCGCTGCGCGAGGCTCGCGTCAAGGATGTGATCGTCACTCCGCTCCGCTCCGGGCAGGCGGTGATCGGCACGCTCGAGGTGGTGAACCGGCTCGGTGACAACAGCTCATTTCGTTCCCGGCGATGTGCCCATCTTCGAAACCATCGCGGCGCACGCGGCCGTCGCGCTGGAGAACTCCCGGTTGGTCGACCGGCTGCGGCACGATGCGTACCACGACGGGTTGACCAACCTACCCAACCGGCGTCGGATCACCGCTGCGCTCGAGGAGGCGATCCGGGTCCGGGCCCCCGGCGAGGTGATCGCGGTGCTCCTTTTCGACGTGGACGAGCTTCGGCAGGTCAACGAGTCGCTGGGACATGCCGCGGGGGACAAGGTGCTGACCGAGGTGGCCAGTCGACTGCGTGCCTCCGCGCCATCGGCCGCCCTGGTGGGCCGGGTCGGTGGCGATGAGTTCGCGGTCACCATGCGGGTGGAGAACGCGGAAGCCGCGCGGGCGCTCGCCGTCGAGTTGCGTGAGCAGATCCGCGATCAGATGGTGTTCGGCACGCTGGTCCTGGACGTCGACACGGCGGTGGGTGTGGTGGTCCACCCGGATCACGGCATCGACTCGGCGACCCTGCTGCAGCGGGTGGGTCTGGCCGCCACGGCGGCCAAGTCCACGCCCGGCAGCATCCAACTCTTCACCCCGGCCATGGAGTCGCGGTCATTGCACCGGCTGGGCCTCGCCGGTGATCTGCGGCGGGCGCTGGACAACGATGAGTTGGAGATCTACTTCCAACCCAAGGTGACACTGACCGGCCGGCGGCTGGTCGGGGTCGAGTGCCTCGCGCGGTGGGAGCATCCGGCCCACGGTGCGGTCTCTCCCGAGGACTTCGTCGCGGTTGCGGAGCACACCGGTCAGTTGAGCCGGCTGACCGAGGTGGTGATCCGGGAAGGGCTCCGTCGGAGCCGGGACTGGGTAATCGGCGATCAGCCGCTCTCCGTCGCGGTCAACCTGTCCGCGCGTACCCTCACCGACGAGCACTTCCCGGTCCGGGTCCAGGAACTACTGACCGAGTACGGCGTCGCACCACAACTGCTCACCTTTGAGATCAAGGAAGCCGGTGTGCTGGATGGCACGGACCGGCCGATGCCGAACATGCGGCGGTTACGTGATCTGGGTGTGCGGTTGGCGGTGGACGATTTCGGTACCGGGTACTCCTCGCTGTCGTACCTGCGCCGGTTGCCGGTACACGAGGTCAAGATCGACCGATCGTTCGTGCAGGGGATGGCGACCGATCCGGTGGACCTGGCGATGGTCAACGCGGTGGTGACGCTCTCCCAGCAGTTCGGTCTGGCCGTCGTCGCCGAGGGAGTGGAGAGCGAGCTGACCTTGGAACTGCTCCAGGACATCGGTTGCCAGATCGGGCAGGGTTTCCTGTTCAGCCGACCGTTGCCCTACGAGCGCCTGGAGGCGTGGGTCGGGGCGCTGGTGGAGGCGGAACCGTTGCTGATGACCGGTGACGTCCGGCGGTTGCGGGTCGTGCCCTGAGGCGCAGAGGACGCCCTCGGAGCGGATGGGGGATCTGATTTCACCTCAGGCACGTGGCCGTGTACTCTTACCCGTGCGCGGCCGAAGGAAAGATCGCGTGCGCCCCCTTAGCTCAGTCGGCAGAGCGTCTCCATGGTAAGGAGAAGGTCTACGGTTCGATTCCGTAAGGGGGCTCAGAGGGTTCGGTTGGACCCGCTTACAGCGGTGTAGCTCAGATGGTAGAGCAAGCGGCTCATAATCGCTGTGTCGCCGGTTCAAGTCCGGCCACCGCTACTTTCGGTCGCCGGAAATATCCTGGAGACCGGAGTGGCGGGCGCTAGACGGCGCCCGCTTCGTGTGTCCGCGCGCCAGGGGTCTACGCTGGTGCGTTGTAGTTGTTCCCTTTTCGAGGAAGGCACTCCGCCGTGGCCAAGGCGACCGACGTCCGTCCCAAGATCACTTTGGCGTGTGTGGAGTGCAAGGAGCGCAACTACATCACGCGTAAGAACCGCCGTAACGACCCGGACCGCATCGAGATGAAGAAGTTCTGTCCCCGGGACGGCAAGCACACCCTCCACCGCGAGACCCGCTGATATCTGCCGGCGGTGAGCCGGTTGGGTCGAGCCTCGGCCTCGCCGAGTTGATCCGATCCTATTGATATAAGACGTAACTGATCGCCGTCTCGAACCGGGCAGCGCCGCAATCGCGCTGCTGCCCATCGAGGCGGCGATCGTGCGTACCCGGCTAATTTTCCGGCAGCCGACCGGACCGTGCCGCCGGGACACGATCCCCGGCAGCCGACCGGACCGTGCCGCAGGACACGGTCCGCCGGGTGCGCTGATCCGTGCGTGGATGACCCGGGCGTGTAGGTTCCCCGGCATGCCCTTGGACCCGTCCTTTGTCGGCCGTAGCTATCCGCCGACCGCTCCGTACCAGGTGGGGCGCGAGAAGATCCGCGAGTTCGCTACGGCGATCGGTGCGCTCGACCCCGCATATCACGATCAGGACGCCGCGCGTGCGCTCGGACACCGCGACCTGGTCGCGCCGCCAACCTTTCCGGTCATGCTCACCATGACGGCCAGCCAGCAGATCGTCGACGACCCGGATCTGGGCGTCGACTACAGCCGGGTGGTGCACGGCGATCAGCGGTTCGCCTACCGCCGTCCGATCCTCGCCGGGGACGACCTGGTCTGTGTGAACACGATCGAGGAGGTCACCTCTCGGGGCGGACACGGCTTCCTGACCACCCGTACCGACGTCACGACTGTGGCGGGCGAGCTGGTGGTCACGGTTTGGTCAAAGCTCGTCGTACGCGGGGAGAGCTGAACATGGAACTGCCGGTCAAGACCTTCCGGATCACCCGGGCCGACCTGGTCAGGTATGCGGGCGCCTCGGGTGACTTCAACCCGATTCACTGGAGCGACCGGATCGCCACCGGGGTGGGACTTCCCGGGGTGATCGCCCACGGCATGTTCACCATGGCACTGGTCGGCCGGGCGGTGACCGAGTGGGCCGGCACACCGGACGCGGTGGTCGAGTACGGCGTCCGGTTCACCCGACCGGTTGTGGTGCCGGACGATGACGAGGGCACTGAGATCGAGGTGAGCGCGGTGGTCCGGGGACACCCCGGGGAGGGGCTGACCCAGCTCGAGCTGACCGCGCTCTGCCGAGGGGAGAAGGTGCTGGCCCAGGCCCGCGCCATCATTCGTACCGGCGCCTGACACGGCGTTCGGGCACGGCGCCCGGCGGGTCGGGGAACCTTAGGTTGGGAAAGTGGCGCCGCTACCCGTACACTGGTGCGCCGTGGGGCAAGCGACCCTGCTCAGGCAAGCATGTCTGGCAGGTTCAGCTGCCCCGCACAGGGGTGTAGCTCAATTGGCAGAGCAGCGGTCTCCAAAACCGCAGGCTGCAGGTTCAAGTCCTGTCACCCCTGCGCCTAAGGCCTGACCGTTCCCGGGGTCGGGGCCGCCATCCGGCGGCGACCGTCCCGTGGTGGTGGTTGCCGCCGGGGCCGCGTCGAGGTGGTGACCACCTCCTCGATCGCCTCCGTCGGTTCCGCCGGCCGCGGCCCGTTCCGGGAACGGCGGTCCGGAGTTTCGGCCGGGGGTGCTGGCGCCCACGGCCCGCAGCTCCTGGCCGGCCGGCGTGACCAGCGCAGCGCGCGTCCCCCGACGCGCGGACCAACCACCCGGTGACGGAGGGCGAAGTGGCCGAGAACAAGCGGCACGGCGAGGACGACGCGAACGATCGTCTGGACGACGAGGCGATCGACGCTGACGATGCCAAGGATGCGGAGCCGGTCTCGCGTGGCGGCACCGCCACCCGGTCGCGCGCCAAGGCGGAGTCGGCCGACAGTCGACCCAAGGCCCGGACGGAGACCGACCGGGTGGGAATTTTCGGCCGGGTTGGTCGGTTTTTCCGCGAGGTCGTGGCCGAACTGCGTAAGGTCATCTGGCCTACCCGCAAGGAGCTGCTGACCTACACCGCAGTGGTGGTCGTCTTCGTCACCGTGGTGTTGACGATCGTGGCTGGCCTGGACTTCGCCTTCGCGAAGGGTGTGCTGTGGGTCTTCGGAGGATCCAGCTGACCACCCGCCTCAGCTGATAGTTACGGAAGTGAGCGAGCGTGCCTGAGTACGACGAGACCGCCGAGGCCGCGGACGAGCAGTCCACGGTGGCGACGGCGGCCAGTGACGAGTCGGTCGAGGCCGCCAGCGAGCCGCAGATCGGGACTGCCGCCGAGGCAGAACCCGAAGAGAACTACGACCCGGTTGCCGAGTTGCGGCAGAAGCTGCGATACGCGGCGGGCGACTGGTACGTGGTGCACTCGTACGCCGGTTACGAGAACAAGGTCAAGACCAACCTTGAGACCCGGATCACCAGCCTCGACATGGAAGAGTTCATCTACCAGGTCGAGGTGCCGACCCGGGAGGAGGTCGAGGTCAAGAACGGCAAGCGTGCCCAGGTACAGGCCAAGGTCTTCCCGGGTTACATCCTGGTTCGGATGGAACTGACCCCGGAGTCATACTCCTGCGTGCGCAACACGCCGGGGGTTACCGGGTTCGTCGGCGCGACCGACCGGGCGGACCGCCCGGCGCCGCTCTCCCTCGACGAGGTCGTCAAGTGGCTGGCCCCAGCGGTCGAGACCGCTGAGCAGAAGCGGGCCAAGCCGGAGATCAGGGTCCTTGACTTTGAGGTCGGCGATTCGGTGACCGTTACCGATGGTGCCTTCGCGTCGCTGCCGGCCACGATCAGTGAGATCAACGCTGATCAGCAGAAGCTCAAGGTGCTGGTGTCGATCTTTGGCCGGGAGACTCCGGTCGAGCTCAACTTCAATCAGGTCGCCAAGATCTGAGCCGGCGGCGAGCGCGCGGCGCCCAACGTCGCGTTCGCCGGACGCGGTGTTGCTGCGGGTGAAGCCGGGGCGACGACCTCGGCGGATTGCCGGGAGCCATGCTGCGTTACCCTGGAATGTCGCTCCCGCAGGTCACGCTTGACCGTGCCTGTTCGGCGGTCGGCACCAGGTGCACATTCGCCAGTTTCAAGCCCCAGGAAGAGACATGCCTCCGAAGAAGAAGAAGCTCGTCAAGACGTTCACGCTTCAGCTCCCGGCGGGTCAGGCCACTCCGGCGCCGCCGGTCGGCCCCGCGCTCGGTCAGCATGGTGTGAACATCATGGAGTTCTGCAAGTCGTACAACTCGCAGACCGAGTCGCAGCGTGGTGACATCGTCCCCGCTGAGATCAGCGTGTACGAGGACCGGACCTTCAGCTTCGTGCTGAAGACCCCGCCCGCCGCCCGACTGCTGATCAAGGCTGCCGGGGTGCCGAAGGGCTCCGGAACGCCGCAGAGCGACAAGGTCGGTGCGGTGACCCGTGCGCAGTTGCGTGAGATCGCCGAGAAGAAGATGAGCGACCTCAACGCCAACGACGTCGAGCACGCCGAGAGGATCATCGCCGGCACTGCCCGGTCGATGGGCATCACGGTCAAGGAATAGCTTCCGCGCCCACCCGGCACATCAGGATCGTGGGAGGGTACGCGTCGACCGCGGCCCGCCAGAAACCACAGGAGTAGTCAGAAATGCAGCGCAGCAAGAACTACCGCAAGGCAGCCGAGGTCATCGACCGGGCCAAGCTCTACGTGCCGGCCGAGGCGGTCAAGCTGGCCAAGGAGACCAGTACCGTCAAGTTCGACGCTACGGTCGAGGTCGCGATCCGCTTGGGTGTCGACCCGCGTAAGGCGGACCAGATGGTCCGGGGCACGGTCAACCTTCCGCACGGCACCGGTAAGACCGCCCGCGTGATCGTCTTCGCGGCCGGCGCCAAGGCCGAGGAGGCCGTTGCCGCCGGGGCCGACGAGGTGGGCACCGACGAGCTGGTCGCCCGGATCCAGGAGGGCTGGCTCGACTTCGACGCGGCGATCGCCACGCCGGACCAGATGGCCAAGATCGGCCGGATCGCGCGGATCCTGGGCCCGCGCGGTCTCATGCCGAACCCGAAGACCGGCACGGTGACCATGGATGTCACCAAGGCCGTCTCGGACATCAAGGGTGGCAAGATCACGTTCCGGGTGGACAAGCACTCGAACCTGCACCTGATCATCGGAAAGGCCTCGTTCTCCGAGGCGCAGTTGGTTGACAACTACGCTGCGGTGCTCGACGAGGTGCTGCGGGCCAAGCCGTCCGCGGCCAAGGGCAAGTACCTGAAGAAGGTCACCCTCACCACGACCATGGGCCCGGGCGTCCCGGTCGACCCGAACGTGGTGAAGAACCTGCGTGAGGCCACGACCGAGGCCTGAGTTAACCGCTGGTACGACGGAACGGGGCGCCCTCCGAGTTGTGGGGGGCGCCCCGTTCCGTCGTGCTGCGCCCGACCCGTGGCGTGCCACGCGCTATCCGGGCTGGCCATCCTGGCCATCCTGGCCAGCGGGTCGGTGGGCGCGTTCGTACGCGGGGTCCAGGGCTCGGTGGTGCCGTTGGCTGGCGCCGCCGGTGATGGGGACCGTGATTTGGCGGTCATCCGGGCCGTCCCGTAAGCTCTAGTTTCGTCCGCCCCCGCGGCGGATGAATTTGTCACCACCCAGAGACCGCTGGTCACCGTGCTCCGGCACGGTCGAAGGTCCCGTTCAACGGGCGCCCGCGCAGGGGGAGACGGTAGCGTCCGCGGTCAGAAGTTTGATGGCCATGTCCGCCCCGTGCGCCCTGCGCCGGGGCGTTTCTCGTTGTTCCGGGTTCTTCCGTACCGATCTCGAAGCCGATCAACTTCGACGGTAACCAGCCTGGAGCAACGAGAGAGGAGGGACATGGCGGACAAGCCGGTTCGGGCCGACAAGGCCACCGCCGTCGCCGAGCTCACCGAGTGCTTCCGTAACTCGGGGGCCACCGTGCTGACCGAGTACCGCGGTTTGACGACCACTCAGCTGACCCAGCTGCGGCGTACGCTCGGTCGCGAAACGACCTACGCGATCGCCAAGAACACGCTGGCGAAGCGGGCTGCGACGGACGCTGGCATCGACGGCCTCGATGAGCTGTTCACCGGTCCTACCGCGCTGACCTTCGTCTCCGGCGATGTCGTCGAGGCGGCGAAGGGCCTGCGCGAGTTCGCGAAGGCCAACCCGAAGCTCGTCATCAAGGGCGGCGTCTTCGAGGGCAGGGCGATCACCGCGGCCGAGGTCAACAAGCTTGCCGACCTCGAGTCCCGTGAGGTGCTGCTGGCCAAGCTGGCCGGCGCCATGAAGGGCAACCTGAGCAAGGCCGCGGCCCTGTTCCAGGCGCCGCTGTCGAAGACTGTTCGGCTGGCGGCTGCCCTGCAGGAGAAGCGCGAGAAGGAGGAGCAGGCCGCCTGACGGTCCGCTCCAGCGCATCAGTCAATCGTTAGTTATAGAGGAAAGGACGCCAGACTATGGCGAAGCTCAGCACCGACGAGCTGCTCGACGCGTTCAAGGAGATGACGCTGATCGAGCTGTCGGAGTTCGTGAAGCAGTTCGAGGAGACCTTCGAGGTCACCGCCGCCGCTCCGGTCGCGGTCGCGGCTGCCGGTGGCGGCGCTGCCGCGCAGGCCGAGGCCGAGCCGGAGCAGGACGAGTTCGACGTGGTCCTCGAGGCCGATGGCGGCAAGAAGATCCAGGTCATCAAGGTCGTGCGTGAGCTGACCGGCCTGGGCCTGAAGGAGGCCAAGGACGTCGTCGAGGCCGCGCCGAAGGCGGTTCTGGAGAAGGTCAACAAGGAGACCGCGGACAAGGCGAAGGCCAAGCTCGAGGCCGAAGGCGCCAAGGTCACCCTCAAGTAATCTCGGACACCTTCGGTCTGGGTCGGGCGCCCGACCCAGACCGAAGGTGACCACAGGTGTCGGCCCTGCCGCAGTGAGCGAGGGCACAGCATCGATATGGGCGACGATCCGATGGTGGGTCGCCGCCCGTTGTCGTTCCTTGACCGCCTGCGACTGTTGCTTTGATCAGGGGTTTGCTGGCGCGCGGGCGGCTGGCAGCGGTTCCGGGGCCGCGATACGGTGGGCAAAGACGTTGCTTGATCCGGCCCGCAGCCCTTGACGCGGCACGCATCCGGCAGGCACGCTGGCATCAGCAAGACCTTCCGCGCTTGCGACGGCCATCACCTGGGTAAGGGCAGCGGCGGCAACATCAGCCGGCCGGACCTCAGGTGGCCCAGCGGGATGCGTGCGGGGACGGGTGAGCGCGTCAGCGCCCTGCGATCAGTGATCGCAGGACACGTTTTCCGCAACGCCCTGCCGTGCCGGCTGGACAGCGGTTAGCCTCTCGGCTACACTGCTAGTTTGCGCTGCCTTCCGACTTGACCCCTGCTCGGAATGTCCGTTTATGGATATTTGGAGTGGGGTCATTGGAGTGCACGCGTAACAGCCGTTCTGCAGCACCGGTCCTCGGAAGGACGCATCTTGGCAGCTTCCCGCCCTGCGAAGACCAGTCGTACGTCGAGCGCTTTCGCGCCCCGCCGAATCTCCTTCGGCAGGATCACCGAACACCTCGAGGTCCCCAACCTCCTCGCCATCCAGAACGAGTCCTTTGACTGGCTGGTCGGCAACGAGGCTTGGCAGGGCCGGTCGGCCGACGACCCGCACGCACGATCGGGTCTCGCGGAGATCCTCGACGAGATCAGTCCCATTGAGGACTTCTCCGGCACCATGTCGCTGTCCTTTTCCGCGCCGCGCTTCGATGAGGTCAAGGCCTCGATCGAGGAGTGCAAGGAAAAGGACCTGACGTACTGCGCTCCGCTCTTCGTGACCGCGGAATTCACCAACAACACCACTGGCGAGATCAAGAGCCAGACGGTGTTCATGGGTGACTTCCCGATGATGACGCCGAAGGGCACCTTCATCATCAACGGCACCGAGCGCGTCGTGGTCAGTCAGCTCGTCCGGTCTCCGGGCGTCTACTTCGACAAGCAGCCGGACAAGACCTCCGACCGCGACCTCTCCAGCGTCAAGGTGATCCCGAGCCGGGGTGCCTGGCTGGAGTTCGATATTGACAAGCGCGACACCGTGGGTGTCCGGATCGACCGCAAGCGTCGGCAGGCGGTCACCGTCCTGCTGAAGGCGGTTGGTTGGTCCGCCGAGCAGATCCGCGAGCGGTTCGGCTGGTCCGAGCTGATGATGACCACCCTGGAGAAGGACCACATCGCCGGGGTGGATGAGGCGCTGCTCGACATCTACCGCAAGCTGCGGCCGGGCGAGCCGCCGACGCGGGAGAACGCCCAGACCCTGCTCGACAACCTCTTCTTCAACCCGAAGCGGTATGACGTCGCCAAGGTCGGTCGCTACAAGTTCAACAAGAAGCTTGAGCTTCAGGTGCCGATGAACGCCGGGACGCTGACCGAGGAAGACATCGTCGCCACCGTCGAGTACCTCTGCCGGCTGCACGCCGGTGAGGACGGCTACGAGGCCGACGACATCGACCACTTCGGCAACCGTCGCCTGCGTACCGTGGGTGAGTTGATCCAGAACCAGGTCCGGGTTGGTCTTTCCCGGATGGAGCGGGTCGTCCGGGAGCGGATGACCACCCAGGACGTCGAGGCGATCACGCCGCAGACCCTGATCAACATCCGCCCGGTGGTGGCGGCGATCAAGGAGTTCTTCGGTACCTCGCAGCTCTCCCAGTTCATGGACCAGACCAACCCGTTGGCCGGGCTGACCCACCGGCGCCGGCTCAGCGCGCTCGGCCCGGGTGGTCTCTCCCGGGAGCGGGCCGGCTTCGAGGTCCGGGACGTGCACCCGTCCCACTACGGCCGGATGTGCCCGATCGAAACGCCGGAAGGCCCGAACATCGGCCTGATCGGTGCGCTCTCCACGTTCGGCCGGGTCAACCCGTTCGGGTTCGTCGAGACGCCGTACCGCAAGGTCATCGACGGCCGGGTCACCGACCAGATCGACTACCTGACCGCGGACGAAGAGGACCGGTTCGTCAAGGCCCAGGCGAACGCGCCGCTGCTCAGCGACGGCACCTTCGCCGAGGACCGGGTGCTGGTCCGCCGGAAGGGCGGTGAGGTCGACTACGTCGCCCCGGCGGCGGTCGACTACATGGACGTGTCGCCGCGCCAGATGGTGTCGGTCGCCACCGCGATGATCCCGTTCCTCGAGCACGACGACGCCAACCGGGCGTTGATGGGCGCGAACATGCAGCGCCAGGCGGTGCCGCTGGTCAAGGCCGAGTCGCCGCTGGTCGGTACGGGCATGGAGTACCGCGCCGCGGTCGACGCCGGTGACGTGGTGGTCGCCGAGGTCGGCGGGGTGGTCGAGGACCTCTGTGCCGACTACGTGACGGTGCACCAGGACGACGGCCACCGTCGTACCTACCTGCTGCACAAGTTCCGCCGCTCCAACGCCGGTTCCTGTGTGAACCAGAAGCCGGTGGTGTTCGAGGGCGACCGGATCGAGGCCGGCCAGGTCATCGCGGACGGACCGTGCACCGACGAGGGTGAGATGGCGCTCGGGCGTAACCTGCTCGTGGCGTTCATGGCCTGGGAGGGGCACAACTACGAGGACGCGATCATCCTGTCGCAGCGCCTCGTGCAGCAGGACACGCTCACCTCGATCCACATCGAGGAGCACGAGGTCGACGCCCGGGACACCAAGCTGGGCCCGGAGGAGATCACCCGGGATATCCCGAACGTCAGCGAGGAAATGCTCGCCGATCTTGACGAGCGGGGCATTATCCGGATCGGTGCGGAGGTCGTGCCCGGTGACATCCTGGTCGGCAAGGTCACGCCGAAGGGCGAGACCGAGCTGACGCCGGAGGAGCGGCTGCTCCGCGCGATCTTCGGTGAGAAGGCGCGCGAGGTCCGGGACACCTCGCTGAAGGTTCCGCACGGTGAGACCGGCACGGTCATCGGCGTCCGGACCTTCTCCCGTGAGGACGGCGACGAGTTGCCGCCGGGCGTCAACGAGCTGGTCCGGGTCTACGTCGCCCAGAAGCGGAAGATCCAGGACGGTGACAAGCTCGCTGGCCGTCACGGAAACAAGGGCGTTATCTCCAAGATCCTGCCGGTCGAGGACATGCCGTTCCTGGAGGACGGCACGCCGGTCGACATCGTGCTCAACCCGCTGGGTGTGCCGAGCCGGATGAACATCGGTCAGGTCCTGGAAACCCACCTCGGCTGGGTCGCCAAGACCGGTTGGCAGGTCGATGGAGACGAAGCCGACTGGAAGAAGGCACTGCGGGCGATCGACGCCCACCAGTCAGAGCCGGACACCAACGTGGCGACGCCGGTCTTCGACGGCGCGCAGGAGGAGGAGATCTCCGGTCTGCTCGCGTCAACCCTGCCGAACCGCGACGGCAAGCAGCTGATCGGTAGCGAGCGGTAAGGCGCAGCTCTTCGATGGTCGTTCCGGTGAGCCGCTGCCCGACCCGATCGCGGTGGGCTACATCTACATCCTCAAGCTGAACCACCTGGTCGACGACAAGATCCACGCACGGTCGACCGGTCCGTACTCGATGATCACTCAGCAGCCGCTGGGTGGTAAGGCGCAGTTCGGTGGTCAGCGGTTCGGCGAGATGGAGTGCTGGGCGATGCAGGCGTACGGCGCCGCGTACGCCCTGCAGGAGTTGCTGACCATCAAGTCGGACGACGTCCTGGGCCGAGTCAAGGTCTATGAGGCGATCGTCAAGGGCGAGAACATTCCCGAGCCGGGCATCCCGGAGTCGTTCAAGGTGCTACTCAAGGAACTGCAGTCGCTCTGCCTCAATGTCGAGGTGCTCTCCAGCGACGGCGTGGCCCTGGAGATGCGTGAGACCGACGACGAGGTCTTCCGAGCCGCGGAAGAACTCGGCATCGACCTGTCCCGGCGCCCGAACGAAGGCGTGAGCAGCGTCGAAGAGATCTGAGGAAGCGTGGGTTGGGGGCCGGATGACCCGCTCTGGGCGGTCAGGCTTGATCCCGCCGCGGGTCACCCGGCCCCCAACCCCCTTCTGAGCGAGCTAGCAATAGATACGACACGACACGAGGGACACATAACGTGCTCGACGTCAACTTCTTCGACGAGTTGCGCATTGGCCTGGCTACCGCTGACGACATCCGTCAGTGGTCTCATGGTGAGGTCAAGAAGCCTGAAACGATCAACTACCGCACCCTGAAGCCGGAAAAGGACGGGCTCTTCTGCGAGAAGATCTTCGGTCCGCAGCGGGACTGGGAGTGCTACTGCGGTAAGTACAAGCGGGTCCGGTTCAAGGGCATCATCTGTGAGCGCTGTGGCGTCGAGGTAACCCGGTCGAAGGTCCGCCGGGAGCGGATGGGCCACATCGAGCTGGCTGCCTCGGTCACCCACATCTGGTACTTCAAGGGCGTGCCGAGCCGACTGGGCTACCTGCTGGACCTGGCGCCCAAGGACCTCGAAAAGATCATCTACTTCGCCTCGTACGTGGTCACCTCGGTGGACGCCGAGTCGCGGCACCGCGATCTGTCCACCATCGAGAACGAGATCCTGGCCGAGAAGCGGCAGGCGGAGAACAGCCGCGACTCGGAGATCGAGAAGCGGGCCGCCAAGCTGGAGGCCGATCTGGCCGAACTCGAGGCCGAGGGCGCCAAGGCCGATGTGCGCCGCAAGGTCAAAGAGGGCGGCGAGCGCGAGATGCGCCAGATCCGCGACCGGGCGCAGCGCGAGATCGACCGGCTCGACGAGGTGCTCGACACCTTCCGCAAGCTGGATGCCGAAGCAGCTGGTCACCGACGAACTGCTCTACCGCGAGCTGCGGGACCGGTTCGGCGAGTACTTCACCGGTGGCATGGGCGCCGAGGCGATCAAGGCCCTGGTGCAGAACATGGACCTGGACGCCGAGGCGGAGAACCTCCGCGAGATCATCCGGTCGGGTAAGGGGCAGCGGAAGATCCGGGCGCTCAAGCGGCTGAAGGTCGTCGCCGCGTTCCTCAACACCCGCAACTCGCCGCTCGGCATGGTGCTCGACTGCGTACCGGTGATCCCGCCGGACCTGCGTCCGATGGTGCAGCTCGACGGTGGCCGGTTCGCCACCTCCGACCTGAACGACCTGTACCGCCGGGTGATCAACCGGAACAACCGGCTCAAGCGTCTGATCGACCTGGGCGCGCCGGAGATCATCGTCAACAACGAGAAGCGGATGCTGCAGGAGGCCGTCGACGCGTTGTTCGACAACGGCCGCCGCGGTCGTCCGGTCACCGGCCCGGGTAACCGGCCGCTGAAGTCGCTCTCCGACATGCTCAAGGGCAAGCAGGGCCGGTTCCGGCAGAACCTGCTCGGTAAGCGCGTCGACTACTCCGGCCGTTCGGTCATCGTGGTCGGCCCGCAGCTCAAGCTGCACCAGTGCGGCCTGCCCAAGCAGATGGCGCTGGAGCTGTTCAAGCCGTTCGTGATGAAGCGACTGGTCGACCTGAACCACGCGCAGAACATCAAGTCCGCCAAGCGGATGGTCGAGCGGCAGCGACCGGTGGTCTGGGACGTGCTGGAAGAGGTCATCGGTGAGCACCCGGTGCTGCTCAACCGGGCACCGACCCTGCACCGTCTGGGCATCCAGGCCTTCGAGCCGCAGTTGGTCGAGGGCAAGGCGATCCAGATTCACCCGCTGGTCTGTACCGCGTTCAACGCGGACTTCGACGGTGACCAGATGGCGGTGCACGTGCCGCTGTCGGCCGAGGCGCAGGCCGAGGCACGGATCCTGATGCTGTCGTCGAACAACATCCTCAAGCCGGCCGACGGTAAGCCGGTCACCATGCCGACCCAGGACATGGTCATCGGCCTCTATCACCTGACCCACCTCACTGCGGGGCAGGTCGGTGAAGGGCGGGCGTTCAGCTCGGACGCCGAAGCGCAGATGGCCTTCGACAGCCGTGAGCTGCATCTGCAGACGCCGGTGAAGATCCGGCTGCAGGGCGTGGTCGAGGTGGATAACGGTGCCGGCGCCACGCCGTGGAGCCCGCCGGAGGGCTGGACCCCGGGCGACCCGCTGACCGTGGAGACCACGCTGGGGCGGGTGCTGTTCAACGAGGCACTGCCGCACGGCTACCGGTTCGTGAACTACGAGATCCGTAAGGGCCAGCTCTCGGCGATCGTCAACGACCTCGCCGAGCGGTTCCCGAAGGTGGCGCTCGCCGCGACCCTGGACGGACTCAAGGAGGCCGGTTTCCACTGGGCCACCTGGTCCGGGGTGACGATCGGGATGGAAGACGTCATCGCGCCGCCGCGCAAGGCGGAGATCCTTGAGCGGTACGAGAAGGAAGCCGACCGGATCGACAAGCAGTACCAGCGGGGTCTGATGACCGCCGAGGAGCGCCGCGGCGAACTCATCGAGATCTGGACCAAGGCCACCAACGAGGTGGCCAGGGAGATGGAGACCGCGCTCCCGCAGGAGAACCCGCTGTGGAAGATGATCAACTCGGGGGCCCGCGGTAACCTGCTCCAGCTGCGGCAGATCGCCGCGATCCGTGGTCTGGTGGCCAACCCCAAGGGTGAGATCATCCCGCGGCCGATCAAGGCCAGCTACCGGGAGGGTCTCTCCGTACTGGAGTACTTCATCTCCACGCACGGTGCCCGGAAGGGTCTCGCGGACACGGCGCTGCGGACCGCCGACTCGGGTTACCTGACCCGTCGTCTGGTCGACGTCTCGCAGGACGTGATCATCCGCGAGGAGGATTGCGGCACCGATCGGGCCATTCCGATGCAGGTCGGTGAGCGGCTCGACGGCAAGCTCGTGGTGCACGAGCACGCCGAAACCGGCGTGCACGCCCGTACCCTGGCCGACGACATCAAGGGCGCCGACGGCAACCTGGTTGTCGAGCGGGGCGCCGACCTCAACTCCATCCTGGTCGACAAGATCGTCGCGGCCGGTGTTGAGCAGGTCCGGGTCCGCAGCGTGCTCACCTGCGAGTCGAAGCTGGGCGTCTGCGGTGCGTGCTACGGCCGCTCGCTGCCGACCGGCAAGACCGTGGACGTCGGCGAGGCGGTCGGTATCATCGCGGCCCAGTCGATCGGTGAGCCCGGCACCCAGCTCACCATGCGTACCTTCCACACCGGTGGTGTCGCTGGTGAGGACATCACCCAGGGTCTGCCCCGGGTCCAGGAGATCTTCGAGGCCCGGGTGCCCAAGGGCAAGGCGCCAATCGCCGACACCCCTGGCCGGATCCGGATCGAGGACGGCGAGCGGTCGCGGAAGATCGTGATCGTGCCGGACGATGGCAGCGACGAGATCGTGCACGACAAGATCTCCAAGCGGGTACGGCTGCGGGCGCACGACGGCGCGCACGTCGAGGTTGGGGAGAAGCTCACCGAGGGCACGATCGACCCGCACGAACTGCTGCGGATCCTCGGCCCGCGCGCGGTTCAGGTCCACCTGACCCAGGAGGTCCAGGAGGTCTACCGCTCGCAGGGTGTGCTCATTCACGACAAGCACATCGAGATCATCATCCGGCAGATGCTCAAGCGGGTCACGGTGATCGACTCCGGCGCGACCGAGTTCCTGCCGGGCGTACTGGTTGACCGGGCGCTCTTCGAATCGGAGAACCGTCGGCTCGTCTCCGAAGGCGGGGAGCCCGCGGCTGGCCGTCCGGTGCTGATGGGTATCACCAAGGCCTCGCTGGCCACCGATTCGTGGCTCTCGGCGGCCTCCTTCCAGGAGACCACCCGGGTGCTCACCGACGCGGCGATCCACGCCCGCAGCGACTCGTTGATCGGGCTCAAGGAGAACGTGATCATCGGTAAGCTCATCCCGGCCGGTACGGGCATCAGCAAGTACCGCAACATCCGGGTCGAGCCGACCGAGGAAGCGAAGGCCAAGGTCTACTCGATGACCGGTTATCCGGAGACCGACTACGGGTTCGGGCCGGCCAGCGGGCAGGCGGTTCCGCTGGACGACTTCGACTTCGGGTCGTACCGCTGATCCTTACCTACCGTCCGGTAGGCCTCGCCAGGCGCTCCGTATGTCGTGACCAACGACAGCGGGGCGCCTGGCGCCTTTGTAGGCTGATCAGGTGAACACCACGCCGGTGACCGTGCCCGGTCCGCCGCTGCGCCACCCGCTGGATCCGGACCCGGTGCGCTCCTCGAAGGCGTACGCGGTCTTCGGCCTCGGATTGGTGGCCGCGCTGACCGGTCTCCTCGTCGGCGGCGTCGTGCCGGCCACGGTCGGGTTGGCGCTGCTCCGACAGGCCAGGCGGGAGGCGTACGCCTCCGGGGGTTACCTGACCGGAGCCAGCTGGCTGCGCCGGGGTGAGTGGCTAGCCTGGACCGGTCTCGTGTTGGCGTGTGTCACCGCGGTATTGGTGGCGGTGCTCAGCATGCTCGACCTGGCCGGTACGGCACCGGGGCAGGATTTCGCACCGGGGTTCGACTGAGCCCCGCTTGGCGTTCGACCGAACTCTTCCGCTTGGGCGACCGTTGATAACGCCGCCGGGTCACCAAGTCAACCGGAGAGCGTTGGCCCCGGGGGTATCGCGGTAGCCTGACTGCGAAGGCCCATCTGCCCTCCGTCCGGTGGTCGGCAATCTTTCCGCCGGTGCCCGGTCCGGTGGTGCCGAAACCGGTCGAGAGGGTGCCAGCCCGGCGCCCGGGTCTGTCGGAGGGATGTCCGTGACGCAATCTGCGCCGCCACCGGCCGGCATTCCGGGTCCGGTGCCGCCGCCCCCGCGCGAGGCGTGGCGCACCCCCCAGCGGGTCGAATCCGTGCCGGGGACCAGCTTCGGTGTGGTTCACCTCGATGTGCCGCCGGTCACCTCCGGTCCGGCGGTCGGTGCGCTGGTCACCGGGATCGCCTCGATCCTGGTGTCGCTGGTGGTGGGCTGCTTCGGGGTGGCCGGTGCCCGGGCCGGGTGGGGCGGTTGGGCGGCCGGGGCCTTCGCGGTCCTTGGCGTGCTGCTCGGCATTTCCGCGATTGTGCTCGGCGAGCTCGGCCGGCGGCAGATCCATCGCGCGGCTCCGCCGCCGACGATCAAATTCACCGGGCGCGGCCTGGCGGTTGCCGGGTTGAGCTGTGGTGGCGTGGGCCTCGGCCTGACCGTGTTGGGCTTCGCGCTAGCGCTGGCGCTACCGGCTGTCTGACCTGTTCGGTCCCGGACGCGCTTGTCACGTTTACTGGCCGGTTGGGCGCAGCCCGGCCAGCGAGGATCGGGGTGCGGGACCGCCGTATCAGCTACCGAAGGAACCGGTACACTCATTCTCGGAGTAGCTCGCCGTGGGCGGGATGGCGACACGGGGCCGGACAGGGAATGCGGCGCAGACCCTTACGGACGCCGTTTTGACGTGCGCGCTTACGGTAGGTACTCTTCCCCCTTGTGCCCGGGTCAGTCTTGGGCGCCTCGTGTGTGCGCCAGATTCGGCGATCGGGCTGCGGCACGGCACAGTCAAAAAGGGTCGGCGCGTGACTGCGGGTCGGCTGAGCCAAAGTCGGCATGCGTGCGAGCGCATGCCGGGGGCCGTGATTCGGGCGACACGCCCGACCGCGGGTACCGGGACCCTCCCCATGGGGCCCTGGTCGGAAGGTACGAGAGCCGCCCGCCAGGGCGGCTAAGGACACGGTGCGGTCGCGCGCGGCGCGACGCCAAAACGGTAGTCCGGGCCGGAAGGTAGAGGCCCGGATAGACAGGGAGCGGAGAAACCCGGTGCCCACCATCCAGCAACTCGTCCGCAAGGGCCGCCAGGCCAAGACGAGTAAGAGTAAGACGCCGGCGCTGAAGGGCAGCCCTCAGCGGCGCGGTGTGTGCACGCGTGTGTACACCACCACCCCCAAGAAGCCGAACTCCGCGCTCCGCAAGGTCGCTCGTGTGAAGCTCAGCAGCCAGATCGAGGTGACCGCCTACATCCCCGGTGTCGGCCACAACCTGCAGGAGCACTCGATCGTGCTCGTCCGCGGCGGCCGGGTGAAGGACCTCCCCGGCGTGCGGTACAAGATCGTCCGCGGCTCGCTGGACACCCAGGGTGTCCGCAACCGCAAGCAGGCGCGCAGCCGCTACGGCGCGAAGAAGGAGAAGAGCTGACATGCCGCGTAAGGGACCCGCTCCGCGGAAGCCGCTGGTCGCTGACCCGGTGTACAACTCGCCGCTGGTCACCCAGCTGGTGAACAAGATCCTGCTGCGTGGCAAGCGTCAGCTCGCTGAGCGCATCGTCTACGGCGCGCTTGAGGGATGCCGTGAGAAGTCGGGCACCGACCCGGTAGTCACGCTGAAGCGGGCGATGGACAACGTCAAGCCGACCCTTGAGGTCCGCAGCCGCCGGGTTGGTGGCGCGACCTACCAGGTGCCGGTCGAGGTCCGCCCGGCTCGCGCGACCACGCTCGGGCTGCGTTGGCTGGTCACCTACTCGAAGGCCCGCCGTGAGAAGACCATGGTGGATCGCCTGATGAACGAGTTGCTCGATGCGAGCAACGGTCTCGGTGCCGCGGTCAAGCGGCGCGAGGACACCCACAAGATGGCCGAGTCCAACAAGGCCTTCGCGCACTACCGCTGGTGATCCAGCACTGCCCGCGCCGGAAGGCGGCGGCGCGATCCGTTGTCGAGACGACGATAAGTAGGGACTGAAGTGGCTGCCGCAGACGCGCTCGCCAAGGTACGCAACATCGGCATCATGGCGCACATCGATGCCGGCAAGACCACAACCACCGAGCGGATCCTGTTCTACACCGGCATCACGTACAAGATCGGCGAAACCCACGAGGGTGGCGCCGTCATGGACTGGATGGAGCAGGAGCAGGAGCGCGGCATCACGATCACCTCCGCCGCCACGAAGTGCGAGTGGAAGGGCCACACGATCCAGATCATCGACACGCCCGGCCACGTCGACTTCACGGTCGAGGTCGAGCGGTCGTTGCGGGTCCTCGACGGCGCGGTCGCGGTCTACGACGGCGTCGCCGGGGTGGAGCCGCAGACGGAGCAGGTCTGGCGGCAGGCTGAGAAGTACAACGTGCCGCGGATGTGCTTCGTCAACAAGCTCGACCGCACCGGAGCGGACTTCTTCCGCTGCGTGCAGATGATGATCGACCGGCTCAACGCCAAGCCCCTGGTGCTGCAGATCCCGATCGGCGCCGAGTCCGACTTCATCGGCGTCGTCGACCTGATCGGGATGCGGGCGCTGACCTGGCGTGGCGAGACCCAGAAGGGTGAGGACTACGCGGTCGAGGAGATCCCGGCCGACCTCGCCGAGAAGGCCGCCGAGTGGCGGGACAATCTGCTGGAGACGCTGGCCGACGTTGACGACGCGGTCATGGAGAAGTACCTCGAGGGTGAGGAAATCTCCATCGACGAGATCAACGACGCCATCCGGCGGGCCACGATCGCCGGCAACGCCAACCCGGTGATGTGCGGCACCGCGTTCAAGAACAAGGGCATCCAGCCCATGCTCGACGCGGTGGTCGCCTACCTGCCGTCTCCGGTGGACATCCCGGCGATCGAGGGCACCATGACCGACGGTGAGACGCCGGTGGTCCGTAAGCCGGCGGTGACCGAGCCGTTCGCCGGTCTGGCCTTCAAAGTCCAGACGGACAAGCACCTCGGCAAGCTGACCTACGTGCGGGTCTACTCCGGCAAGCTTGAGTCCGGTTCCCAGGTGATCAACTCCACCAAGGACCGCAAGGAGCGCATCGGCAAGATCTACCAGATGCACGCCAACAAGCGGGAAGAGCGTAATGTCGCCCATGCTGGCGACATCATTGCCGTGCAGGGTCTCAAGCAGACCACCACCGGCGACACGCTCAGCGACCTGGCGAACCCGGTAGTTCTGGAGTCGATGACCTTCCCGGAGCCGGTTATCGAGGTGGCCATCGAGCCGAAGACCAAGGCCGACCAGGAGAAGCTCGGCGTCGCGATTCAGCGGCTGGCTGAGGAGGACCCGACCTTCCGCGTCAAGAATGACGAGGAAACCGGGCAGACGGTCATCTCCGGCATGGGTGAGCTGCACCTGGACGTCTGGGTCGACCGGATGCGCCGTGAGTTCAACGTCGAGGCGAACATCGGCAAGCCGCAGGTGGCGTACCGGGAGACCATCCGCCGCAAGGTGGAGAAGGTCGAGTACACCCACAAGAAGCAGACCGGTGGTTCCGGCCAGTACGCGCGGGTCATCGTCAGCCTTGAGCCGCTGCCGCTGGAGACCGACGCGGCAACGTACGAGTTCGCCAACGCGGTTACCGGTGGCCGGATCCCCAAGGAGTTCATCCCCTCGGTGGACGCCGGTGCCCAGGACGCCATGCAGTACGGCATCCTGGCCGGCTATCCGCTGGTCGGAGTGAAGCTGACGCTGCTCGACGGTCAGTACCACGAGGTCGACTCGTCTGAGATGGCGTTCAAAGTCGCCGGTTCGATGGTGCTCAAGGAAGCAGCCCGTAGGGCTGACCCGGCACTGCTCGAACCGATGATGTCCGTTGAGGTCATCACGCCCGAGGAGAACATGGGCGACGTGATCGGTGACCTCAACTCCCGTCGCGGCATCATCCAGTCGATGGATGAGCGGAGTGGCGCTCGCGTCGTCCGCGCTCTGGTGCCGCTATCGGAGATGTTCGGCTACGTCGGCGACCTGCGGTCGAAGACCCAGGGCCGGGCTAGCTACAGCATGCAGTTCGACTCCTACGCCGAGGTTCCGCAGAACGTGGCGAAGGAGATCATCGCGAAGGCAACGGGCGAGTAACTTCGGCCGCGGCCTTCACGGGCCGAGCTGCGCGAGACCGGTCCTGTAGGTTTCACCACCGCAAGACCCAATACTTCCCGGCTACCAGATACCGGCCGGGCAGGCTGTCGACAGAGTCCTAAGCGCCGGATGGCGCGCCGGGCGTACGAACCAAGAAGTCCACAGGAGGACACCAGTGGCGAAGGCGAAGTTCGAGCGGACTAAGCCGCACGTCAACATCGGCACCATTGGTCACATCGACCACGGTAAGACGACGCTGACGGCGGCCATCACCAAGGTCCTGCACGACAAGTACCCGGACCTGAACCCGTACCGGCCGTTCGACGAGATCGACAAGGCGCCGGAGGAGAAGGCCCGCGGCATTACGATCTCAATCTCGCACGTCGAGTACCAGACCGAGTCGCGGCACTACGCGCACGTCGACTGCCCCGGTCACGCCGACTACATCAAGAACATGATCACCGGTGCCGCGCAGATGGACGGCGCGATCCTGGTGGTGGCCGCGACCGACGGCCCGATGCCGCAGACCCGCGAGCACGTGCTGCTGGCCCGCCAGGTCGGCGTTCCCTACATCGTCGTGGCGCTCAACAAGAGCGACATGGTTGATGACGAGGAGCTGCTCGAGCTGGTCGAGCTGGAGGTCCGGGAGCTGCTCTCGTCGCAGGAGTACCCCGGCGACGACCTGCCGGTCGTGCGTGTTTCGGCGCTGAAGGCGCTGGAGGGCGACCCGGAGTGGGCCGGAAAGCTCCTCGGCCTGATGGACGCGGTTGACTCCGCGATTCCGCAGCCGGAGCGGGACGTTGACAAGCCGTTCCTGATGCCGGTTGAGGACGTGTTCACGATCACCGGTCGTGGCACCGTCGTCACCGGCCGGGTGGAGCGGGGCGTTCTCCTGCCGAACGAGGATGTTGAGCTCGTCGGCATCAAGGAGAAGGGCTTCAAGACCAAGGTCACCGCGATCGAGATGTTCCGGAAGGTCCTGGACGACGCTCGCGCAGGCGAGAACGTCGGACTGCTGCTGCGCGGCACCAAGCGTGACGAGGTTGAGCGCGGCATGGTCGTGGTCAAGCCTGGGTCGAACACCCCGCACACGGAGTTCGAGGCGACCGTCTACATCCTCTCCAAGGAGGAGGGTGGCCGGCACACCCCGTTCTTCCAGAACTACCGTCCGCAGTTCTACTTCCGGACCACGGACGTTACCGGCGTCGTCACGCTGCCTGAGGGCACCGAGATGGTCATGCCGGGCGACAACACCGCGATGACCGTGAAGCTGATCCAGCCGATCGCGATGGAGGACAACCTCAAGTTCGCGATTCGTGAGGGTGGCCGTACGGTCGGCGCGGGACGCGTCACCAAGATCATCAAGTAAAGTAGGTAACCCCGATTAGCGTTGCCGGCGGTAGTACGGCATACTAGTCAGGTTGCGTAGGCGACGGGTGGTTGGCTGCCCAGCAGTCAACCACCCGCGTCGAGCGTCTCGGGCCGTGGCGACACGACCCGGTCAACAGATCCCCGAGTTATCGGGTCGGTCCGCTGGGAAGCTTCCGGGGCGGAGTCGGGCCCAAGGGCGCGACACGCCCGACCGCGGGGGTCGGAGAGCACGGGAAATCGGCAGCGCCGGGCCCGGCCGGAAACATCCCGCTCCGCTGGAGCGGGCTCCATTTGTGGATGGAGAAGGCGAGAGAGGGAACAGAGGCCACCATGGCGGGACAGAAGATCCGCATCCGGCTCAAGGCCTACGACCACGAGGTCGTCGACTCCTCGGCGCGCAAAATCGTCGAGACAGTTACGCGCACGGGGGCGCAGGTCGCAGGCCCAGTGCCGCTGCCTACGGAGATCAACCGCTTCTGCGTGATCCGTTCGCCGCACAAGTACAAGGACTCGCGCGAGCACTTTGAGATGCGTACGCACAAGCGTCTGATCGACATCATCGACCCGACTCCCAAGACGGTCGACTCGCTCATGCGCCTCGACCTGCCGGCTGGCGTCGACATCGAGATCAAGCTGTAGGGACCGGACTAATGGACAGGCAAGTGAAGGGCATCCTGGGCGCCAAGCTCGGCATGACCCAGGTCTGGGACAACAACCGCGTTGTCCCGGTTACGGTGGTGCAGGCCGGCCCGTGCGTCGTGACCCAGGTCCGTACCGCTGACAAGGACGGCTACTCGGCGGTCCAGCTGGCGTACGGGGCCATCGACCCGCGCAAGGTCAACAAGCCGCGATCCGGCCACTTCGTGAAGTCCGGTGCGGCGCCGCGGCGGCACCTTGTCGAGCTGCGGACCAGCGACGCGAACGACTACGAGCTCGGTCAGGAGATCACCGTCGAGGCGTTCGCCCCCGGTGTGTCGATCGATGTGACCGGCAAGACCAAGGGCAAGGGCTTCGCCGGTGTCATGAAGCGGCACGGCTTCCACGGTCTGCGCGCCAGCCACGGCGTGGAGCGCAAGCACCGTTCGCCCGGCTCGATCGGCGGCTGCGCGACCCCGGGTCGTGTCTTCAAGGGCGTCCGGATGGCCGGCCGCATGGGCGGTGTGCGTTACACGGCGCAGAACCTGGTCGTTCAGGCGGTCGACACCGAGAACAACCTGCTGCTCGTCCGGGGTGCCATCCCCGGCCCGAAGGGCGCGTTGGTCCTGGTCCGCTCTGCGGCCAAGACTCGGGTGAAGAAGGGCGGTGTCGCGAAGTGACCACCGTTGACGTGCTGAACGTTGAGGGCGCCAGTAGCGGCTCGGTAGAGCTGCCGGACGACATCTTCGACACGCAGGCCAACATCGCGCTGATGCACCAGGTCGTGGTGGCCCAGCTCGCCGCCGCGCGGCAGGGCACGCACAAGGCCAAGACCCGTGGTGAGGTCGCCGGCGGAGGCAAGAAGCCGTACAAGCAGAAGGGCACGGGGCGGGCCCGGCAGGGGTCGATCCGCGCGCCGCAGTTCGCCGGTGGTGGCGTCGTGCACGGCCCGGTTCCCCGGGACTACAGCCAGCGGACCCCGAAGAAGATGAAGGCCGCCGCCTTGCGTGGAGCCCTCTCCGACCGGGCTCGCGCTGGTCAGGTCCGGGTCGTCGAGGCGTTCGTCGGCGGGGACAAGCCGTCGACCAAGGCCGCCATCGCAACGCTGCGTAAGGCCACCGAGGCCAAGCGGGTGCTGGTGGTGCTGAGCAGCACGGACGAGCTCAACTGGCTGTCGCTGCGGAACGAGCCGAGCGTGCACCTGATCGAGGCCGGCCAGCTCAACACGTATGACGTGCTGGTGGCGGACGATGTGGTCTTCACCAAGGACGCGCTGGAGGAGTTCCTCGGCGTCCCGGCAGAGGCCACCGACGAGGCCGGAAGTGAGGGCGACGCAAAGTGACGACGATCGCTGATCCGCGCGACATCATCGTCGCGCCGGTCGTCTCGGAAAAGAGCTACAGCGAGCTGAACCGGAACTGGTACACCTTCCTGGTGGACCCGGACGCGAACAAGACCGAGATCAAGATTGCGATTCAGCAGATCTTCGGCGTGCGTGTCCTGACCGTGAACACGCTCAACCGCGAAGGCAAGCGCAAGCGCACCCGCTCCGGGTTCGGCCAGCGCAAGGCCACCAAGCGGGCGATGGTGAAGCTGGCTGACGGTGACCGTATCGAGGCCTTCGGCGGCCCGGTCAGCTGAGGGGTGTAGACAATGGCTATCCGTAAGTACAAGCCGATGACGCCGGGCCGCCGTGGCTCCAGCGTCGCTGACTTCGCCGAGATCACCCGGTCGACACCGGAAAAGTCGCTGCTCGTTCCGCTGCCGAAGAAAGGCGGGCGGAACGTCCACGGCCGGATCACCGCGCGGCACCACGGTGGTGGGCACAAGCGCCAGTACCGCCTGATCGACTTCAAACGGGTCGACAAGGATGGCGTGCCGGCCAAGGTCGCCCACATTGAGTACGACCCGAACCGCACCGCGCGGATCGCGCTGCTGCATTACGCCGACGGCGAGAAGCGTTACATCATCGCGCCGCAGGACCTGAAGCAGGGCGACCGGGTCGAGTCGGGGCCGGGCGCGGACATCAAGCCGGGCAACAACCTGCCGCTGCGCAACATCCCGGTCGGTTCCACCATCCACGGTGTGGAGCTGCGTCCGGGTGGCGGCGCCAAGCTGGCCCGTTCGGCCGGTGTCGGCATCCAGTTGCTGGGTCGGGAAGGCGCCTACGCCACGCTGCGGATGCCCTCCGGAGAAATCCGTCGGGTTGACGTGCGGTGCCGGGCCACCATCGGCGAGATCGGCAACGCCGATCAGTCAAACATCAACTGGGGCAAGGCCGGCCGGATGCGGTGGAAGGGCCGGCGCCCGACCGTCCGCGGTGTGGCCATGAACCCGGTTGACCACCCGCACGGTGGTGGTGAGGGCAAGACCTCCGGTGGTCGCCACCCGGTCAACCCCCAGGGTAAGCCCGAGGGCCGTACCCGCCGTAAGGGCCAGCCGAGTGACCGGCTGATCGTCCGCCGCCGCTACGCCACCCGCAAGCGCGGTTAACAGGAGAGCTGACAGATGCCTCGCAGCCTGAAGAAGGGCCCGTTCATCGACGACCACCTGCTCAAGAAGGTGGAGACGCAGAACGACAAGGGCTCGAAGAACGTCATCAAGACCTGGTCGCGGCGCTCGACGATCATCCCGGAGATGCTCGGGCACACGATCGCCGTGCATGACGGGCGCAAGCACGTCCCGGTGTTCATCACCGAGGCGATGGTCGGGCACAAGCTCGGCGAGTTCGCGCTGACCCGCACGTTCAAGGGTCACGAGAAGGACGACCGGAAGAGCCGCCGGCGCTGAGCGCCGACCACGGAATAAGGATCAAGGGGTTACAGCGATGCCAGTAAAGGGCGACGCTCCGGTGCTTCCGGGCGCGCGGGCGGTTGCGCGACACGTGCGCGTTTCGCCAACGAAGGCGCGCCGGGTGGTCAACCTCGTCCGCGGTCTGCCCGCGAAGGAGGCGCTCACGGTGCTGCAATTCGCGCCGCAGGCGGCGAGTGAGCAGGTGTACAAGGTGCTCGCGAGCGCGATCGCCAACGCGGAGAACAACGAGCGGCTGGACCCCGACGCGCTGCTCGTCAGCGAAGCGTTCGTGGACGAGGGCCCGACGATGAAGCGGTTCCGGCCGCGGGCACAGGGCCGGGCGTACCGGATCCGGAAGCGCACCAGCCACATCACGATCGTGGTTGAGGCCGTCGCGTCGACCGCGCCAGCGAGGAAGGCCGCGCCTGCGAAGAAGGCGGCGAAGGCCGAGGCGGCCGCCCAGGCTGTGCAGGCCGACACGCAGAGCAAGACGGAGGGTGCCGAGTAATGGGTCAGAAGGTTCACCCGCACGGGTTCCGGCTCGGCATCTCGACCGACTGGAAGTCCCGCTGGTTCGCGGACAAGCTCTACAAGGACTACATCGGCGAGGATGTCAAGATCCGCCGGATGATGTCCCAGGGCTTGGAGCGCGCCGGTATCTCCAAGGTTGACATCGAGCGGACCCGGGACCGGGTCCGGGTCGACATCCACACCGCCCGGCCGGGCATCGTCATCGGCCGTAAGGGTGCGGAGGCCGACAAGATTCGCGGCAAGCTCGAGAAGCTGACCGGCAAGCAGGTCCAGCTCAACATCCTCGAGGTGAAGAGCCCCGAGTCGGACGCGCAGCTGGTTGCCCAGGGCGTGGCCGAGCAGCTCTCCAGCCGGGTTAGCTTCCGGCGGGCGATGCGCAAGGCCATGCAGTCGGCGATGAAGAACCCGGTCTGCAAGGGCATCCGGGTGCAGGTCTCCGGCCGGCTCGGTGGCGCGGAAATGAGCCGTACCGAGTTCTACCGCGAGGGTCGGGTGCCGCTGCACACGCTCCGGGCCAACATCGAGTACGGCTTCTTTGAGGCGCGTACCACCTTCGGCCGGATCGGCGTGAAGGTGTGGATCTACAAGGGCGACGCCGTACCCGGCCGGGAGACCCCGGCCGACACGGGCCCGGCGCGTCCGCGCCGTGACCGCGGTGACCGTCCCGAGCGGCCGCGTCGCGGTCGGTCCGGCTCCTCCGGCACGACCGCTGGTGGTACCGAGGCCGGGCGGGCGGCGGTGGCCGAGGCCTCCGGTAGCGCCGCTGAGGTCACGAACGAAAACGCCGCGCCGGCCGTTTCGGCCGGGGCGGACAGCTCAGCGCAGGAGGGCTGACAGATGCTGATGCCGCGTAAGCCCCCGAAGGGCTTCCGCAAGCCGCACCACCCCGACCGCCATGGCGCGTCGAAGGGCGGCAACCGGGTGGTGTTCGGCGAGTTCGGAATTCAGGCGCTTGAGCCCGCGTACGTGACGAACCGCCAGATCGAGTCGGCGCGTATCGCGATTACCCGCCACATCAAGCGTGGCGGTCGGGTCTGGATCACGGTCTTCCCTGACCAGGCGTTGACTAAGAAGCCGGCCGAAACCCGGATGGGTTCCGGCAAGGGCTCACCCGAGTGGTGGGTCGCTAACGTGAAGCCGGGGCGGGTGCTCTTCGAGATGTCCTTCCCCAACGAGCAGATCGCGCGAGAGGCAATGCGTCGCGCGATCCACAAGCTCCCGATGAAGTGCCGAATTGTGACGCGCGAAGTGGGTGAAAGCTGATGGCAGCGGGCGTTAAGGCCGCCGAGCTGCGTGAGCTCTCCGAGGAGGAGTTGGTCACGAAGCTGCGGGAGGCCAAGGCGGAGCTGTTCAACCTCCGCGTGCAGGCCGCGACCGGTCAGCTGGACAACAACCGCCGGCTGCAGATCATCCGTCGGGAGATAGCCCGGATCTACACGATCATGCGTGAGCGCGAGCTGGGTCTCTCGGCCGCGCCGACTGAGGTGGCTGCGTCATGACCGAGAACAACAACACCGTCGCTGCCGCGCGGTCCCAGCGCAAGGTGCGTGAGGGTCTCGTGGTTAGCGACAAGATGGAAAAGACCGTGGTCGTCGAGGTTGAGGACCGGGTCAAGCACGCGCTGTACGGCAAGGTCCTGCGCCGCACCAGCAAGCTGAAGGCGCACGACGAGCAGAACGCGTGTGGCATCGGCGACCGGGTGCTGCTCATGGAGACCCGCCCGCTTTCCGCCACCAAGCGGTGGCGGGTCGTGGAGATCCTCGAGAAGGCCAAGTAAGAGCCGTACGGCAGGCTCAGGGTTCCGCCAAGCTCAGCCGGCACGGGTCTCCGACCGGAAAGTGCCGGTCGGAGACAGCAGCCGGCTGAGAACTGGCAGACATAGGAGATAGACGTGATTCAGCAGGAGTCGCGACTGCGCGTCGCCGACAACACGGGTGCTCGGGAGATCCTGTGCATCCGGGTTCTCGGTGGCTCCGGTCGGCGCTACGCGAGCATCGGCGACGTCATCGTGGCCACAGTCAAGGACGCGATCCCCGGTGCCGGTGTGAAGAAGGGCGACGTCGTCAAGGCGGTTATCGTCCGCACCGCCAAGGAGAGGCGGCGTCCGGACGGCTCGTACATCCGTTTTGACGAGAACGCAGCCGTCATCATCAAGGACGGTGGGGACCCGCGCGGCACCCGCATCTTCGGTCCGGTTGGCCGTGAACTGCGGGACAAGCGGTTCATGAAGATCATCTCTCTCGCGCCGGAGGTGTTGTGACCGTGAAGGTCAAGAAGGGCGACACGGTCGTCGTCATCGCCGGCAAGGACAAGGGTGCCAAGGGCAAGGTCATCGCGGCCTACCCGCGGCAGGACAAGGTCCTGGTCGAGGGCGTCAACCGGGTTAAGAAGCACACCCGTATCAGCACCACCCAGCGAGGTGCGAAGACCGGCGGCATCGTCACTCAGGAGGCCGCGATCCACGTCTCGAACGTGCAGGTCCTGGACTCCGACGGCAACCCGACGCGAGTCGGGTACCGGATCGACGATAACGGCCAGAAGGTTCGCGTCGCGCGTAGCACCGGTAAGGACCTGTGATGAGCACGGCTACCGAAACGTACCCGATGCCGCGCCTCAAGGCGCGGTACCGCGAAGAGATCGTGGCCAAGCTGCGTGAGCAGCACGGCTACCGCAACCCCATGCAGGTTCCGGGCCTGGTCAAGATCGTCGTCAACATGGGTGTCGGCGAGGCGGCTCGGGACTCCAAGCTGATCGACGGCGCGGTCCGCGACCTGGCCACCATTACCGGCCAGAAGCCGCAGGTCCGGCGGGCGACCAAGTCCATCGCGCAGTTCAAGCTCCGCGAGGGCATGCCGATCGGCGCGAAGGTCACCCTGCGCGGCGACCGGATGTGGGAGTTCCTGGACCGGCTGCTCTCCATCGCGCTGCCGCGAATCCGCGACTTCCGCGGTCTGGACGGGCGCAAGCTCGACGGACACGGAAACTACACGTTCGGATTGACCGAGCAGTCGGTGTTCCACGAGATCGACCAGGACCGGATCGATCGCCAGCGGGGCATGGACATCACGGTGGTTACCACCGCCACGACCGACGACGAGGGCCGGGCGCTGCTTAAGCTCCTGGGCTTCCCGTTCAAGGAGAACTGAGCGAATGGCGAAGAAGGCGCTGATCCTCAAGGCTGCCGCGAAGCCGAAGTTCTCGGTTCGCGCGTACACCCGCTGCCAGCGGTGCGGGCGTCCGAAGGCGGTCTACCGCAAGTTCGGGCTGTGCCGGGTGTGTATCCGGGAGATGGCCCACCGCGGTGAGCTACCCGGCGTGTCCAAGGCTTCCTGGTGACGCTGAGCCCCATCCGAGGGCGGAGCGAGGATCGCAACCTGGTAAAGCCCAGCTGCGTCCCGGTCGCTGGCCTGGACGAGGATCGCAACGCCGTAGGCCCCGGGCCAGCGTGCCCCGGGAACCCCGGTGAGAAAGGCTGACGAAATTTCATGACTATGACCGACCCGATCGCAGACATGCTTACCCGTCTGCGTAACGCCAACCAGGCGTACCACGACCGGGTGACGATGCCCTACTCGAAGATCAAGGCGAACATCGCCGAGGTCCTCAAGGTCGAGGGATACATCGCCACCTGGTCGGTCGAGGAGCCCGAGGAGGGCGTCGTCGGCAAGCGACTGGTCGTCGAGCTGAAGTATGGCCAGAACCGGGAGCGGAGCCTGGCCGGCATCAAGCGTGTCTCCAAGCCCGGTCTGCGGGTGTACGCCAAGTCGGACGGGCTCCCGCGGGTGCTCGGTGGACTGGGCGTCGCGATCATTTCGACGTCCCAGGGACTGCTCACCGACCGGCAGGCCCGCAAGCGGAGCGTTGGCGGGGAAGTCCTCGCCTTCGTCTGGTAACGGGAGACAGATAGAAATGTCGCGTATTGGACGTAAGTCGATCCCGGTGCCAGCCGGGGTCGAGATCACGATTGATGGGCCGACCGTCAAGGTCAAGGGCCCCAAGGGCGAGCTGGTGCACACCCTGGCTGAGCCGATCACGGCCGAGCGGGGTGAGGACGGCCAGCTGCACGTCAGCCGGCCCAACGACGAGCGCAAGGCCAAGGAACTGCACGGCCTGAGCCGTACCCTGGTCGCCAACATGATCGTCGGCGTGACCGAGGGCTACCGCAAGACCTTGGAGATCGCTGGTACCGGTTACCGGGTCACCGCCAAGGGCAGCAACCTGGAGTTCGCGCTCGGTTTCTCGCACCCGGTGGTGGTGCCGGCTCCGAACGGGATTACCTTCACGGTGGAGAAGCCGACGCTGTTCCACGTGGCCGGCATCGACAAGCAGCAGGTCGGTGAGGTCGCCGCCAACATCCGGAAGATCCGGCCGCCGGAGCCTTACAAGGGCAAGGGCGTGAAGTACCAGGGTGAGGTCATCCGCCGTAAGGCTGGAAAGGCAGGTAAGAAGTGACCGCCACGCTGCTCAAGCGCCGTCGCGGCGTCGCGGCCAAGCGGGCCATCGGGCGGGCGCGTCGGCACTTCCGGGTCCGCAAGACTGTCAGCGGTACCGCGGAGCGTCCGCGCCTGGTCGTCACCCGCTCGCTGCGCCACATCACCGCGCAGGTCGTTGACGATGTCAAGGGTCACACCCTGGCCTCGGCCTCGACCCTGGATGTGTCGATCCGGGGCCTCGAGGGCGACAAGAGCGCGCAGGCCGGCAAGGTCGGGGCGTTGGTTGCCGAGCGGGCCAAGGCTGCGGGCATCTCCAAGGTCGTCTTCGACCGTGGTGGTAACCGGTACGCGGGGCGGCTTGCCGCACTCGCCGATGCCGCCCGCGAAGCCGGGCTCGAGTTCTAGCGGCGTCTGATGCTCGTCAGATGTCGATCGCAACTAACTAACCCCGTCACGAGAGAGAAGGAAGGCTGCTGATGCCAGGTCAACAGCGCCGTGGCGGCGGGTCCGGTGGCAACGAGGGTGGTCGCCGCGACAACCGCCGTGAGGGCGGCCGCGGAAACGCGCCCGTCGAGAAGACCCCGCATCTTGAGCGGGTCGTCGCGATCAACCGTGTCGCCAAGGTAGTCAAGGGTGGTCGTCGGTTCAGCTTCACCGCACTGGTGATCGTGGGCGACGGCGACGGTACGGTCGGCGTGGGCTACGGGAAGGCCAAGGAGGTGCCCGCCGCGATCGCGAAGGGCGTCGAGGAGGCCAAGAAGCACTTCTTCAAGGTGCCCCGGATCGCCTCGTCGATTCCGCACCCGGTGCAGGGCGAGGATGCCGCAGGCGTGGTCCTGCTCAAGCCAGCCAGTGCCGGTACCGGTGTTATCGCTGGCGGCCCGGTGCGTGCCGTGCTGGAGTGCGCGGGTATCCACGACGTGCTCTCCAAGAGCCTCGGCTCGTCGAACCCGATCAACATCGTGCACGCCACGGTCGCGGCCCTGAAGGGCCTCGAGTCGCCGGAGGCGGTCGCGAAGCGTCGTGGACTGCCGGTCGAGGACGTTGCGCCGGCTGCCATGTTGGCAGCGCGGGCGGGGGTGGCATCCTGATGGCACGTCTGAAGGTCACCCAGGTCCGGTCCAAGATCGGGGCCAAGCACAACCAGCGGGAGTCCCTGCGGTCGCTCGGTCTCAAGCGGATCAATGACGTGGTGGTGAAGGAGGACCGTCCCGAGATTCGGGGCATGATCTTCGCGGTGAACCACCTCGTGACGGTCGAGGAGGTCGAGTAATGACGATCAAGGTTCACCACCTGCGCCCGGCGCCTGGTGCCAAAACCGTCAAGACCCGGGTGGGTCGCGGTGAGGGTTCCAAGGGAAAGACCGCCGGTCGCGGTACGAAGGGCTCCAAGGCGCGTAAGAACATCTCGGCGGCGTTCGAGGGTGGGCAGATGCCCCTGCACATGCGCCTGCCGAAGATGAAGGGTTTCAAGAACAAGTTCAAGGTTGTGTTCCAGGTGGTCAACCTGGACCGGCTTGCTGAACTCTTCCCCAACGGCGGCCAGGTTGGCCCGCTGGAGCTGGTTGAGGCCGGTGCGGTCCGTAAGGGCCACCCGGTTAAGATCTTGGGTACCGGTGACCTCGGTGGTGTCACGCTCCAGGTGTCGGCGCATGCGTTCAGTGCGTCGGCCAAGGAGAAGATCGCTGCTGCCGGCGGCTCGGTTACTGAGCTCTAGGAAGTCTTGGTCGGGGCGCCCGCCCAGCTGTTCGCAGTGGCGGGCGCCACGATCTAGAAGGGGACCTTCCACCTTACTGATATCGGATCTGGTGTATCTTTCCTGGGCGGACCTGCCCAGAAGGGCGCCAGGCTGTTAGAGTCCGTTCCCAGCTATGGACACCGGGCGCATTGCCCGACAACCACCCCACCCCGCTCCGCCATGGACCACCGGCGGCCCGCCTCGCGCAGGAGGAAGAAGTTGCTCTCCGCCTTTCTCAGTGCGTTCCGCACGCCTGACCTGCGCAAGAAGCTGCTGTTCACAGTGGCCATCATCGCGGTCTACCGGCTCGGTGCGACGATGCCCAGCCCGGGCGTCTCGTACGGGAACGTACAAAAATGCATCGCAGCCATGGAAACCGGTGAGGGTAACGGCGTCTTCTCGCTGCTGAACCTCTTCTCCGGCGGAGCGCTCTTGTCGCTCTCGGTCTTCGCGCTGGGCATCATGCCCTACATCACGGCCTCCATCATCCTGCAGTTGCTCACCGTGGTCATTCCGCGGTTGGAGCAGCTCCGCAAGGAGGGGCAGGCCGGTCAAGCGAAGATCACCCAGTACACCCGCTACCTTACCCTCGGGCTCGGTGTGCTGCAGGCCTCGGCGTTCGTGGCCCTGGCCCGTTCCGGGCAGCTCTTCAACGGGATGTGCACCGAGTTCCCGATCATCCCGGAGAACACCGGCCTGCCGAATTGGCTGACTGTCAGTGTGCTGGTGGTCGTCATGACCTCCGGTACCGGTGTGGTGATGTGGCTTGGTGAGCTGATCACCGACCGGGGTATCGGCAACGGCATGTCGGTGCTGATCTTCACCTCGATCGCGTCCCGCCTCCCCAGCGAAGGCTGGCAGATCAAGACCAACAAGGGCTGGGACATGTTCGCCCTGGTGATCGCGCTGGTGCTGGTGGTGATCACGCTGGTGGTCTTCATCGAGCAGGCCCAGCGCCGGATCCCGGTGCAGTACGCCAAGCGCATGATCGGCCGCCGGATGTATGGGGGTACCTCCACCTACATCCCGCTGAAGGTCAACCAGGCGGGTGTTATCCCGGTCATCTTCGCCTCGTCGATGCTCTACCTGCCGCAGTTGCTGTTGCAGTTCTTCGACCGCAACAACCTCAACAGCTGGCAGATCTGGGTGCAGAATCACCTGGCGACCCCGGACAGCCCCACCTATATCAGCGTCTACTTCCTGCTGATCATCTTCTTCACGTACTTCTACGTCTCGATCACGTTCAACCCGAGCGAGGTCGCCGACAACATGAAGAAGTACGGTGGATTCGTACCCGGCATCCGGCCGGGCAAGCCTACCGCTGACTATCTCGATTTCATTCTCAGCCGGATCACCCTCCCCGGCGCCCTCTACCTGGGTATCGTTGCCGTCCTGCCGAACTTCTTCTTCATCTGGCTGGACAGCCAGCAGTTCCAGAACTTCCCGTTCGGTGGTACTGCGGTGCTCATCATGGTTGGTGTGGGACTGGAGACAGTGAAGCAAATCGAGAGCCAACTCATGCAGCGGAACTACGAAGGGTTCCTGCGGTAGATGCGACTCGTTCTGGTCGGTCCTCCTGGGGCGGGCAAGGGAACCCAGGCCGAGTTCGTTGCCGCGCACTTGGCCGTTCCCAAGATCTCCACAGGGGATATCTTCCGAGCCAACGTCTCCCAGGGCACGCCCCTGGGAGTCGAGGCCAAGGGGTACATGGACGCCGGCAAGCTGGTGCCCGACGAGGTGACCATCAACATGGTGCGCGACCGGCTCGCCGAGCCGGACGCGGCCATGGGTTTCCTGCTCGACGGCTTCCCTCGGACCACTCCGCAGGCGGCCGCGCTGGATAAGCTCCTGGCCGATCTGGGTACCGCGCTAGACGTGGTCCTGGAGCTGGTAGTCGATGACGACGAGGTGATCCGGCGACTGTCTGGCCGGCGCACCTGCCGGGGTTGCGGCAAGATCTGGCACGTCGAGTTCGACGCGCCGGGGCGGGAGGGATTCTGCGACCGGTGCGGCGCCGAGTTGTTCCAGCGTGACGATGACAAGGCGGAGACGATCGCCGAGCGGCTGCGCGAGTACGCGGATAAGACCGCCCCGCTGGTCGACTACTACGGCGCTCAGGGAAAGCTGGTCGGCATCGACGCGACCGGCCCGGTAGAGGACGTCACGGTCCGCGCTATCGATGCCCTGCGGTCGTACGGCGGATAGGGGTCGGGTTCCATGGGCCGTCACCAGTTGGACATCCAACTGAAGACCCCGGAGCAGATTGGCAAGATGCGGGCTGCCGGGTTGGTGGTCGCTGCCGCGCTGGCCCGGATGCGGGATGCGGTCGCGCCCGGAGTCAGCACCGCCGACCTGGACGCGATCGCCGAGTCGGTGATCCGCGACGCCGGTGCCGTGCCGTCCTTCAAGGGCTACCACGGCTATCCCGCGTCGATCTGCTCGTCGGTCAATGAGCAGATCGTGCACGCCATTCCGGCCAAGTCGCAGGTGCTCCGCGAGGGAGATCTGATCTCGATCGACTGCGGCGCGGTGCTCAACGGCTGGCACGGCGACGCGGCTATCACGGTCGGCGTCGGCGAGACCGCCCCGGAGCTGCTGCGGATGGCAGAGGTGGCCGAGGACGCGATGTGGGCGGGCATCGCCGCCGCGGCGCGGGGCGCGGCCAGCGGCCGGGGCGGCTGACCGACATTTCGTACGCGGTGGAGCGCGCGGTCCGCGGTGGCGGTCGGTACGGCATCGTCGAGGGGTACGGCGGGCACGGCATCGGTACCGAGATGCACCAGGACCCGCATGTGCTCAATCACGGCCGGCCCGGTCGCGGGCCCACGCCTGGTGGTTGGCATGGCGCTGGCGATCGAGCCGATGATCACCATAGGTTCGCCGCGGACGGTGGAACTCGACGACGGCTGGACCGTGGTGACCCGGGACGGATCGATGCGCCGCGCACGTGGAACATTCGATGGCGTTGCTCGATGACGGGGTGTGGGTGCTCACCGCCGTCGATGGCGGCCGGAGCCGACTCGGTGATCTGGTGACCGCCCGCCAGCCGGCCGCGTCGCCGGCTGCCTAGTCACGGCGGTTGCCGGCCGTCCTGGCCCGGTCGAGCTGCCCCGGTGGGGCATGAGCGGGGGCGGTGATCCGCGTTCGGTGGGTGTTCGTCACACCATGGGTCGCCGGCGGAGCTGGGTCGCGGGTGTCGGCGGCTCGGTGGCATGCTCGTAACCATGGAACGGCGGGACGACATGCGGGCGGCGGACTCCGATCGGGCGGCGGTGGCGGAGCGGCTCCGTGCGGCCTTGAGCGAGGGCCGGCTCGACCTGGGCGAGTACGATGAGCGGCTGCAGCGGGTCTACTGGCGCAAGACGTACGCCGAGCTTGACGCGCTGCTGACCGACCTGCCGGCGACGGTTCCGGCGGAGCGGCCCGGCTCGCGCCGATCGTGCGGGCGCGACGACGGTCGCGCCCCTGCCGGGCCCGGACGGCCGCTATGCCGGGGCGACCCGCGAGTGGTTGCTCGAGACCTGGGGCAGGTATTTCAGCACGGTGGCGATGGTCATCGGCGATCTGGGCGGTGATCTGCCTGATGTCGCAGCGCCTGCTCTATTTCTGGCCGGGCTGGGTGGCGGGCCCGTGGGGTGCGGTGCTGCTGGTCTCCACGATGACCGGGCTGCTGAGCGGGGAGCCGCAGCGATGGGCCGCTAAGCGGGCGGCGCGGCGGGCCGCCGCGAGCAGGCCAGGTTCGAGCGGCGGGAGAGCCGCCGGACGGAACCGGACGGTGAATCGCGCGACTGAGGGCAGCGTGGCGCTGAACGCCGGCGCTGGCTGCCGCTGACCCGGGACGGGCTGCCACACGGTAGCCGGACACGCGGGCGGGGATGGCCGCGAGGTGTCCAGCGACACGTGGGGCGATTGATATAGTCAGCTTCGTCCGGTCCGCCGGTTCAGGGCGCCTCGGGTTGGCGTCGCTGCTCAGGCACGCGTACACTGGCTAATCGGCGCACAGCGTCCACTCCGGCATGCCCACCCCGCGCTTCGGTGGGAGCTCGGAGCCGCGGCTGGCTCGGGTGATCTTCATCCGGGAAAGGCGTTGTGAGCCGTCCGGATTAACCGACGTCAGGACAGCGGAGGACATGCCGAAAAAAGACGGAGCCATCGAGATCGAGGGCCGGGTCATCGAGCCCCTCCCGAACGCGATGTTCCGGGTGGAGCTCGCGAACGGTCACAAGGTGCTGGCTCACATCAGCGGCAAGATGCGGCAGCACTACATCCGCATCCTGCCCGAGGACCGGGTCGTCGTTGAGCTTTCGCCGTACGACCTGACCCGCGGGCGCATCGTCTACCGCTACAAGTAATCGCCTGACGACGGGCCGGGATGTCCCCGTGTCCGTCTTCGAGGTCCGGCGCCGCGTCGCGCTGCCGGGCGCAGATGGGAAGTAAGGCAACCGTGAAGGTCAAGCCGAGCGTCAAGAGGATCTGCAACAAGTGCCGGGTGATCCGCCGGCACGGCCGGGTCATGGTGATCTGCACCGACCCGCGCCACAAGCAGCGCCAGGGCTGATCCGCCCGTTGATCACAGCTCGGTCAGCGGGGGATCGCCGGGCGCAGACCGTACAACCACACAAGCTCGTCCCAGCCGCGGGCGGCGAGGCGCAATGCGTACCGCAGTCGTGGCTGACCCCCGGTCGGAGGCCGGGGCCCGCCGTTGCGCCGGTCGATGGCGCGGTAAGCATGGGCAGGCGGGGTGGGCCGGGCACAGACCTCCGCGACAACACCACGAGGAGTACGCCCGCACATGGCACGTCTAGCCGGCGTCGATCTTCCCCGCGACAAGCGGATGGAGATCGCGCTCACTTACATCTTCGGGGTCGGTCGCACCCGCGCCATGGAGACGCTCGCAGCCACCGGCATCTCGCCGGACAAGCGCGCCAGGACCTCACCGACGAGGAGCTGCTGCAGCTCCGTAACCACATCGAGGCCAACTACAAGGTAGAGGGTGACCTGCGCCGCGAGGTCGCCGCGGACATCCGCCGCAAGGTCGAGATCGGCTGCTACGAGGGCATCCGGCACCGCCGCGGTCTGCCCGTCCGCGGCCAGCGGACCCGTACCAACGCGCGGACCCGCAAGGGCCCGAAGCGGACCGTCGCCGGCAAGAAGAAGGCCGGCAAGAAGTAAACCTGCCGGGTGACGGGTCGGCGGCCGTCGAGGTCGGCCAGGCCGCTACCTGTTCTGGAAAGTCACTAGGAGCGCACAGACTTATGCCACCGAAGGCTCGCGCCGGAGCCGCCGTCAAGAAGGTCCGGCGCAAGGAACGCAAGAACGTCGCCCACGGGCAGGCGCACATCAAGAGCACCTTCAACAACACCATCGTGTCCATCACGGACCCGACCGGTGCGGTCATCTCCTGGGCCTCCGCCGGCCAGGTGGGCTTCAAGGGCTCCCGCAAGTCGACTCCGTTCGCCGCGCAGCTGGCCGCCGAGGCCGCCGCGCGTCGGGCCATGGAGCACGGCATGCGCAAGGTCGACGTGTTCGTCAAGGGCCCCGGCTCCGGCCGGGAGACCGCGATCCGTTCGCTGCAGGCCGTCGGGCCTGGAGGTCGGGCAGATCTCCGACGTCACGCCGCAGCCGCACAACGGATGCCGTCCGCCGAAGCGTCGTCGGGTCTGAGAGGTTAGAGAAGAGATGGCTCGTTACACCGGTGCTGACTGCCGCCGTTGCCGGCGGGAGAAGATGAAGCTGTTCCTCAAGGGCAGCAAGTGCGATGGCCCGAAGTGCCCGTTCGAGTCCCGGCCGTTCCCGCCCGGGCAGCACGGCCGCGGCCGTACCAAGGAGACGGAGTACCTGCTCCAGCTCCGTGAGAAGCAGAAGGCCCGCCGGGTCTACGGCGTGCTGGAGAAGCAGTTCCGCGGCTACTACGAGGAGGCCGTGGCCAAGCCGGCCAAGACCGGTGAGGTCCTGCTGCAGATCCTCGAGTCGCGGCTGGACAACGTGGTCTACCGGGCCGGCTGGCCAAGTCCCGGGACCAGGCCCGTCAGCTGGTCAAGCACGGCCACTTCACGGTCAACGGCAAGAAGGTCGACATCCCGTCGTACCGGGTCAAGGAGCACGACATCGTCGAGGTCCGGGGCAAGTCCAAGGAGCTGACGCCGTTCGTCGTCGCGCAGGCCGAGGCCGGCTCGCGGACCGTGCCGGCGTGGCTGGAGGTCATCCCCAGCCAGCTCGAAGGTCCTGGTCCACTCGCTCCCGGCCCGGCCAGGTGATCGACACCCAGGTCCAGGAGCAGCTGATCGTCGAGCTCTACTCGAAGTAGCGGCCGTCGTTGCGGTGGCGCCGTTGCCTCGCGGCGCGGGCCACCGGAACAGTTGTGTCGGTGGGCGTCAAATAGCGGGCGCCCCGGAACAGAAGAGAGAACGCATGCTCATCAGCCAGCGGCCGTCTCTCTCCGAGGAGTCGATCAGCGAGACCCGGTCCCGGTTCACCATCGAGCCGCTGGAGCCGGGCTTCGGCTACACCCTCGGCAACTCGCTGCGGCGTACCCTGCTCTCGCTCCATTCCGGGCGCGGCGGTCACCTCGATCAAGATCGACGGTGTCCTGCACGAGTTCACCACGATCCCCGGTGTCAAGGAGGACGTGGTCGAGCTCGTCATGAACGTCAAGGAGCTCTGCGTCAGCTCCGAGCACGACGAGCCGGTCAGCATGTACCTGCGCAAGCAGGGCCCGGGCGACGTCACCGCCGGTGACATCCAGCCCCCGGCCGGCGTCTCGGTGCACAACCCGGACCTGAAGCTGGCCACCCTCAACGGCAAGGGCCGGCTCGACATGGAGCTGACCGTCGAGCGGGGCCGCGGCTACGTCACGGCGGCGCAGAACAAGCAGGCGGGTGCCGAGATCGGCCGGATCCCGGTCGACTCGATCTACTCGCCGGTGCTCAAGGTGACGTACCGGGTCGAGGCGACCCGGGTCGAGCAGCGCACCGACTTCGACCGGCTGATCATCGACGTCGAGACCAAGGCGTCGATCGGCCCGCGTACCGCGCTGGCCTCGGCCGGCTCGACCCTGGTGGAGCTGTTCGGCCTGGCCCGCGAGCTGGACGAGACCGCCGAGGGCATCGACATCGGCCCGTCGCCGCAGGACGCCCAGCTGGCCGCCGACCTGGCCCTGCCGATCGAGGAACTGGACCTGACCGTCCGCTCCTACAACTGCCTCAAGCGCGAGGGCATCAACACCGTTGGTGAGCTCGATCGGGCGTACCGAGGCCGACCTTCTCGACATCCGCAACTTCGGTCAGAAGTCGATCGACGAGGTCAAGATGAAGCTCGCCGGCATGGGCCTGGGGCTAAGGACTCGGCTCCCGAACTTCGACCCGGCGCACGTCGTGGACGCCTTCGGCGAGGCCGACTACGACACCGACGACTACCGCGAGACCGAGCAGCTCTAGTCCGCGCTGCCGCCACAACTGAGGAGCACCAGAACATGCCCACGCCCACCAAGGGTCCCCGCCTCGGCGGCAGCCCGGCGCACGAGCGGCTGATGCTGGCCAACCTGGCCACGGCGCTGTTCCAGCACGGCAAGATCAAGACCACCGAGACGAAGGCCAAGCGGCTGCGCCCGCTGGCCGAGCAGCTCATCACCAAGGCCAAGCGCGGCGACCTGCCTCCCGTCGTCGGGTGCTGGGCGTCGTCCGGGACAAGGACGTGGTCTACGCCCTGTTCGACCAGATCGCGCCGCGGTACGCCAACCGCCCCGGTGGCTACACCCGGATCGTGAAGACCGGTCCGCGTAAGGGCGACAACGCTCCGATGGCGATCATCGAGCTGGTCGAGGAGCTTGCCGGTGGCCGGCGCCGAAGGCGAACCGGAAGCCCGCCGCCCGCGAAGGCCGCCCAGCAGGACAAGGTCGAGGCCCTCGCCCCGGCCGAGGAGGCGCCCGAGGCGACCGCCGGTGCCAGGACGCGGAGGGCCGGTCCGCGTCCGGCGACACCGCACGCCGCCCGTGAGGACAGCGACGAGGCCACCGAGTACGACAAGGCCTGAGCGCAGGCAGCTCGTCGGGCCCGGCATCCCCTTGCGGGGTGTCGGGCTCGACGCATGTCACGGGAGGAAGTGGTGGATGGCGTGACCCGGCTGCGGCTGGACGTCGCGTACGACGGCACGGACTTCTCCGGTTGGGCTGCGCAGCCGGACCGCCGGACGGTGGCCGGGGTGCTGGCCGCAGACGCTTGACCGGTTCTTCGGCGCCGGCACGGTCACCGGGCTGACCGTCGCTGGGCGTACCGACGCCGGGGTGCATGCCACCGGGCAGGTCTGCCACCTGCGACCTGCCTGGCCGAGGTGTGGCGCGTCGCCGATGGGGCGCCGCTGCTGCGTCGGCTGGCCGGGCTGCTGCCGACGGACGTCCGGGTGCGCGCGATGACCGAGGTGCCGGCCGACTTCGACGCCCGGTTCTCGGCTACCTTCCGCCGCTACGAGTACCGGGTCACCGACGCGCCGGCGGCGCCGAGCCGCTGCGCCGGCACGACACCCTGGCCTGGCCGCGGCCGCTGGACCTGGCGGCGATGAACGAGGCGGCGGCCGGACTGCGTCGGCGAGCACGACTTCGCCGCGTACTGCCGCCGCAAGGAGCAACGCCACCACCATCCGGGAAATGCACCCGGCTGGACTGGCGACGCGACCCGGACGGGGTACTGGTCGCCACGGTGCAGGCCGACGCGTTCTGCCAGGCCATGGTGCGTAGCCTGGTCGGCGCGATGCTGGTCGTCGGTGACGGGCGGCGTCCGGCGGATTGGCCGGCGGGTCTGCTCGCCCGCCGGGAGCGGTCGAGCGAGGTTACGGTGGCGCCGGCGCACGGACTGACCCTGGTCGTGGTCGGATATCCCGACGACCCGGCGGAGTACGCCAGCCGCGCCGACCCGACCCGTCGGTTGCGTACCGTCGCGGCTTCCTGACTGTCAGGTGGGCGTACCGGACGGCTGTCTCGCCGGTTGTCCGGTATGCCAAGACAGCGCGACCGGAGTGGACGGGCCGATCGGCGTCGTTGCCCGGCTCTCCAGGATCCTGCCGCGCAAATACGACTCGATCACATCGGAGAGGGACTGTCGGGCGAACGGGTCGTTCTCCCCGATCGGGGTGCCATCGGCTTTGGCGATAACGCAGTAGACCAGGTAGTGGCCGCGGACATGCCAGCCGACCTGGGCTGAAGGGAGCACGATGGCATCGGTCCCGCTGCCGGCGATCAGGCCCTGGAAACCGCCCTTGCGGTTGTCGATGATCGACTTGGTCCTGTCGTGCGCCGACTCGGCGCCGGCGGCGTCGGCAAGGTTGAAGATGCCGGCGGTCATCAGGTAGATGCCGCTCGGGGACCGTAAGGTGCCACGGACCACCTGACTGCATCCCACTTCGGTGAGCAGGGCGTGGAGCTCGTCCGAGGCGGCTGTTGCACAGTTCTTACTGGCCTGCGTCTTGAGCACCCGGTACGCCGACTCGTCGACGTTGATGACGATTTCCTTGCCGGGGAACACTTCAGCGATGGTCAGCGGCTCGGGGTCGACGTCCCGGGAACTGATGTCCCGAGGAAGCGTGGTGGGTTCGGCGGCGTCGCCGACCTGGCGGGCCAACCCGTTCTGATCGTCGGTGAGCAAGAAGTAGGACGTGATGCCGCAGACCGTCAGCAGGATCAGGACGCCGAGTCCGCCGATGATCAGTTGCCAGGTCCGCTTGGCCGCGTTCGGTGTTCCGGTGGGATCGGTCCGGATAGCGATGGACGATCCTGGTCGATAGGTGTGCTCGTCCGGTTCGGAACCGGACGGGTGTGCTGCCGGTAACGGTTGGGCCGGAACGAGCTGGGCTGGTGGGACCGCGACGACGGCCCGGGGACGCGGAGCGGGTCGGGGACGAGGGGCCGTCTGGTACCCGCTGGACGCCGGTGGTGGTGGGCGGTCCGCGGCTTGCTGGGCTCTGCCGACCGGCGGCGCGGCGTCGGGTGGTCCGGGGCGGGGCAGTGCCGGCCCGGACGTTCCCGATGCGGGTGGATAAGGCGGGGCGGATAAGGGCTGGGGGTCCGGGCTGGCGTCCCTGCCAAGCGGCGCGGGACCGGTCGCTGCCCTCAGCGGGATGGTTGGCTCGCCCCGAGCGGAATGCGGGATTTTCGGGGAGGGGCCCGGATGTGGATGCCGACGGCTGGTCCGACCCTAGGTCGGGGCTGGCCCGGCGTCGGCCACCACTCGGCAGGCCCGGCTCGTCGGGCCCACCCGGTGGGCGGTCGTCCGATGGTGGCCAACCGCCAGGTACCGATTCGCGCCCGTAAACCATGTTGCACAGGGTAACGGAAGTTAACGTTTTCGCGCCGGTTCACGTGTCGCACGTTCGATGAGCACGCGACGGTGCTAAAGGATCAGCTTCGCTGGCTGACGGACCGACCTGTGCCGCGACGGGAAAAACCCGGTAGGCGACAATGCGAGGTGTGACCGGCGATCATTACTTCAGTACGCAGCCCGCTGCCGCCCCGCACCGGCGAGACGTCGAATTCTCCATCGCGGGTCGTGACTACGCGCTCGTCTCGGCGGGAGGGGTTTTTTCCTCGGCGCGGCTCGACCCCGGCACGGCCGTACTGCTACGCAAGGCTGACCTGCCCACGGCGGGCAACTCCGGTCCGTTGCTGGACCTGGGCTGCGGATACGGCCCGATCACCTGCGTGCTCGCCGCGACAGCGCCGACGGCCACCGTCTGGGCGGTCGATGTCAACATCCGGGCCCGGGAGCTCACCGCGGAGAACGCCAAACGGACCGGTGTCGCGGAGCGGGTTCGGGTCGTCGGCCCGGAGGAGGTTCCGGACGACCTGATGTTCGCCGAACTCTGGTCCAACCCGCCGATTCGGATCGGCAAGGCGGAGTTGCACGCCATGCTGCTCCAATGGCTTCCCCGGCTGGCGCCGGACGGTGTGGCGTGGCTGGTCGTGGCCCGACACCTTGGCGGTGACTCGTTACAGCGCTGGCTGGTCGACGCTGGTTGGCGGGTCGGGCGGCATGCCAGTCAAAAGGGTTACCGGGTTTTCCGGGTGACCCGATGACCGCACGCTGACCGGGGGCCCCGACCGAGGGCCGGCCGGCCCGTGGACCACCGGCCTGATCCGTCGGCCAGGCCGGCTGGG
>CAVVPI010000025.1:0-347080 GCA_963750055.1 uncultured Actinomycetota bacterium
TTTTTTTTTCGGTTTTGTCGCCTTCTCGACTGGTCGGTCTTGCTGGTGGCGCCGAAGGCGCTGAGCACACGGTGGGCCACCATGTCCGGCGTTTCCCTGAAGGCATCGGTCATCCGGCTTCCCACCTCGAGCAGCTTGGGAGTGGTGCTCGGACGCGCCCTGGATTTCCTTCGCGTCGCGTGGCAGGAAGCCGTGGGTAGTTCATCATCTCGACCTGGGCCTCGGAGGAGGCGTCCCAGAGATCCGTCGGGACAAGGTTCCGCTCGCGGTGAGTGGTCTCATCGCGTTCGGGATGGAGTACACCAAGCCGGTCGCGGATGGTGATTCCGGGGTGACGACGAGGAACCGTCACCGAAAGCATCGTCCGTTCGTCATCGCTTTGTTCGATGTCACCCACGCGATAATCATGCCCATGACGACCGTCTTGCCGGACCCCGTCGCCATCTTGAGGCCGACACGTGGCAAGCCGTCGTTGTGCGGTGGTTCTCCGGTTGCCAGGCGGCGCCGGCGGTGAACGGTGCCATGCCGACCGGCAACCTCAGCGAGGAAGATAGCCGTCTTCGACGGCTCTCGCGCTGGCAGAAGCAGCACCGGGTCGTCGGCGCGCGCAGTGGTGCGGCGGACCAATGGGCCAGCAGCTTCCGGGAGTAAGGTGTCACGCCGTTCCAGTTGCTGGCGCGCCAGCGCTCCACGACCAGGCGGATGTCGTTGATCAGGGTGTTGGCTTCCCGCCGATCGCCGGCGATATCGAGGTCAAATGCCTGCTGGACTGCGTTGCCGACCTTTGCGGTGACCGGCACCGGGATGAAGGACTCACTCGGCCGGCGGCCAGGCAGAAGCCGGCCGGGTAGGCCCGTTCTCGCCCAGCTCGAAGTGCTGCTGCGGCGCCTCGTAGGGCGAGTTGATGATGGGGTTGCTTATGTCGCTGGACAAGGCGTCGGTGCCGGCCCCTGTCATCTCAACCCTGACCTCTCGTGAAGCGATACGTCTTGCCAAAGGGAGCCTGCTCGGGGTGCGCGATGTCGCGACTGCTGACGCTGGCCGACCTTGAACCCGACGCATGCTGCGGCCACGGATTTCCTGGCTTGGATCTCGGGCGGCCGCCCCGGGAAGGCGTCCCATTTTGCGAGGAAGCCTTACGGGGTTATTGAGGCGCACTGGCCCGCTAGCCGAACGTGTGGCCAGGACTCTGCCAAACCTCACCGCTGCCGCGAGTAGGCAGGCATGCCGATGCCCGAGTGTCAGCCCGAAGGGCAACTCTGCTCCTAAGTCGACAAGCTGGATGTTCCATCAAACTATGGCTAGATGGTGAAGAATCGATACAACATACCCCTCAGTCCGGGACTCGGACACATGGCATCCACAGTGCAGCGACTGCGGATGGCGTCGGCCCGGTGACCTGGCTCACCCTCGATGTTTCGGCGACACTACCGGTACCCCGCAGTCGACGGCACTCCCGCGAGTGGGCCAATCGGGCCAACCGGGTCAGCCCATCTCGGCCGTCAATCGGCCTTCCATCGTATGTGGAGTGCCGCCCCTGTCTGAACCTAGACAGCGAACCCGATCAGAGCGGGACTTAGGGGGCAGACATTACTAGTTCAATATCAGCCATCATGGTTCGCATACCAGGACAAGAGGCGTCGAGAGTCATCGTCGAATCGTCGTAGGGTCACGGCGACCGATGCCAGCGCCAACCGAAATTCGTTGCCGCTGTCTCGCCAGGGATCACACATAGTTGAATGTCTTCGATAGTGTGCAGCCAGTCACGCAAACGTGAATCTGTTCCAGTTACTTCGCCCCGCACATCCGGTCCCGAACACTCGGCGACCCGACCGCGACGAGGACGGACAGCATGGCCAGCATTGAGGAAGTCAAAGCCGCGCTCGCCCAGGCAGCTGACCAGGGCAACACCACCGTGAACCAGATCCAGGCCGTGATCGCCAGCACCGAGCAGATGCTCAGCCGGCTTCGCGCAGTCGCCGCCGGAACCGGCCACGCGAAGATCGCGGAGTCGATTGCCCGCGCCGAGCAGGCCAAACAACGGCTAACCGAAATCGCCACCCTCATCCAGGGCAGTGGGCAGGCCGCCCGCGAGTACAGCAGCATCCTCGGCTGAGCAGCGGGCGCCACCGTGTCGCTCGAAGACGTGAAGGCCACTCTGCTGGCGGGCAAGGAAGCCACCGATGAAGCGGCGGCGCTCATCCGATCCGTACAGGAATTGGCCGATCATGCGCGCTCGGTCACGGGCGCAACATGCCATGACAGCCGGCACGAGGCTGTAGAAGAAGGTATGAGTCTGCTCGTTGATGCGGAACGTCAGGCCCGTCTCGTGCTGCGGCGTCTGCGTGACAGCGCCGACGAAGCGGATGAGTATCTCCGGGTGCTTGGATGACAGCAACCATCGGCCAGGTCGTGCGGCAACTCTGCGCGGCGATAACCGAACTGGACCAGGCAGCCGTCACCGCCGACCAAGCCCGAGAAGTCGCGGAGCGGGCGCACGCGCGCTACAACGAGGCCGCGCAGGGCACTGCGCATCCCCGAGCCAACGGTGCCAAGCACCAGGCACAACTCGCCGTCGACAAGGCCGGCAGGACTGCCAGACTCCTCGCCATGGCGGCAATCGCGCTGACCAGATACGTCAACCACATCGCCCCAGGTACGCTCCCGGATCGCTCAGCGCCGGATGCGACGCCGAGCGGGACACAGATCGCCAAGACCAGCACCGGACGCGGCCCCTTGTCTCGGAAGCTGCTCGGCCGTACGACAGCCGTGGAGAACGCGGACGACGGACTGCAGCATGCGAAAAAGATTGCCGATGCTATCCAGGACGCCGCAGGTGCCGGCGGTGTGGTCGCCCGGCGCTCGGCTGAGCCGGTCATCCAGGCGGCGAGCCAACAAGGGGCCACAGCGGGAGATGCTCTGCTGGCATCCTTGACCCTGGCCATCATGGGTCTCAAAGGCGCCGAGCTGGCAGCATCACTTCGACGAAAGCTCAAGACAGCGCAGGATCGACCGAACAGGGACGGCGACAAGCATGGATGACAACACCAGATTCCTTAAAGCGCTTCTCCGTCAGGACTGGGCCAGCTATGACGCACTCGTGGCGGACTTCGAGCGACAGGGCAAGGGCACGCCCGTCGCGATAATCGGCGCCGCTTTCGACCTTGCTGTACGCAGACGCTTCGCAACGAGCCGCGACGTCCAGGCCATTATCCGATTCGTCGCCGATGCCCGCGCTGTCCTGGCCGAGGGTAGGGACCTGCCCGCCAACGAGGCTGAGGCGCTGATCTACGCCACCCTCGACCTTGAAGCGCCGGGAGTCGAGGACATCATCGACGGACTGGACATCGGCGCAATCGCAGAAATCGAAGGACAGTTGCTCTTCAAGCTCATCACCGATGAGGGCCTCTCGGAGCAGCAGCTGAACGATTTCCTGCTCGAAGCACAAGCCCTTGCCAACCAGTGACAAACCGAGAAAGTCCGCTGACGCTGGCGACTCTCACCGGGAGGTCATCTCCTCCGCGCGGCGGCGTCCCTCCTCGGTCAGACCGACCCGGGCATGCCCGCCGAGCAGCCCCGCGTCCGGCTCGTGACACCCAACGAACGACGCAGCCGTGCCGAATCGCGCCAAGCCGCGATCGATGGCATAGCGGCATATCTCGCGGATGAGGATGCCGACGTCTACAACATCACCGACGCGGCTGTTCACGAGGACGGGTTGGCTCTCGCACTAAATCTCACCGCCCTGGCCGCAGTAACCGGTCGACCGCCCGCAGAGGTGCTGCGATCACTGGGGTGAGACCTGCGTGGTGAAGTCGCCGCCGACAACGCACCCGCTACGGTGGATCGAGCCATCGAGGAGGGTAGCTTTCGTGAAAACTGAGACCGCGTTAGGCGCGGTGCTGCGCACCCTAAACGACCAGGCCGTAACCCACCCGTACGGCGATGGGCTGCTCATCGATTTGCCGCTCAGCTACGGCGACGGCGAGACGGTCCGCGTACTCGTGGAACCGATGGGCAGCGGATACCGGGTGTCTGATCGAGCCGCAGCCGCGACCCTGTTGACCATCGCCGGAGTCAACATCACGCAGGGCCGGGCGGCGGAGGCCTTCGCGGAGACCATGCGTAGCGTCGGCCTCAACGGCCTGGACGCGGCGCCCGGCGAGCTGAGCACCTTCGGGCACGCCGATGACCTCGGTCGCCTCATTCTTGACGTGGCCCAGGCCGCCCTACGCGTCGATCGACTGCAGTGACGAAGCGCGCCCGATACCTCAACGGCTTCGATACGCTCTACGAGCCCGTCCAGGCTTGATGATGTGCCGGAACGGAAGTCGAACGGCACAAATCAATCGGTTTCTCGCGGGTGTCCAGCGCCCGCATAAGTGATCCAAACCGTACGACGCTCGTCGTCGACGAGGTACCAGATCCGGCCGCCGCCGGTGACCTCGTACTGCCAACGCTCATGGCTCTGGCCCTTCCACACGCCGCTGGCGAGGGAGCCCTTAAGGCGATGGTGTCGCTCGGGTGCGGTCACGGCCCGAGGATTGGCGCGAATGACGTCGTACGCCCGACGCAGGTTGGTCGGTGCCTGGCGGGCCAGGTCTTCCCAACCGTCGGCAGCCTGCGGCCGACGGGCATCAGAGCCGTCGTCAGGCAGCGGCGAGCAGCCGGATCTCGCAGCGGACCCCGCTGGCCTTGGCGAGCCGACCATCACCGGTCACGAGCGGACAGGCCATCAACTCCGCCGCCGCGACATACGCCGCGTCGTACGCCGTGACGTTGCCACGCAACTGCCACATCCGGTCGAGCAGCATCGGGACGCCAACCTCGTCGATGACCAACGAAGGCAGGGTGTCGATCGCCTCCTGAGCCCGGGCGAGGCCAAGCTTCCCGCCGAGGACCTTGCCCCGGATCACCGACATCACCTCGACCAGAAGATGGCCCGGCGCGACCCAGTGCGGATCTCCGGTCAGCTCCGCCCGCGCCACGTCGCCTACCTGCCCGTCGTCGACCAGGGCATCGGCCAGGACCGACGCATCCACAACTATCACGCGGCACTCCCCCATGGCCCACGCTGCTCCCGCTGATCGGTCAACTCGGCGGCACTCTCCCCCGGCAGGGAACGGGCGCCGTCCGATCGGCCCGCGAAGCGATCGAGGACCGCCGTGTTGCGCAGACGTCGAGCCTGCGTCTCCACCAACTCCAGCAGGTACGCCTGAAGCGACTGCCCGCGCGCCTTGGCCTGGGCCGCCAAGGCGTCCCGCACTTCTTCCGGCACATCGCGGATCTGGAGAGCAACCATGCATTCATTATGCATGCAAAGACTCGTCGCCGCACACGAAAGGCATACGGGTGCGACTTCCGCCTGGTGCTCGGCGACGGCGGCCACAGCCCCCGACCACGGTGGCGTCTTTCCGCCCGACGCTCCCAGTGGCCGCGGCGACCGACCGACAACTGCGCCGACGACCGCGTACGGGTAACCGGCAGCGCCCGACCGATCCACTAACGCCGCGCAACTCAGCCATGATCCTGAAGAGTTCGGCCGGCGTGGGCAGGCCGAACTCTTCAGGATCATGGGAAGCGCCGGCCCGGAGGTGCCATGCCCCTGCCGATGAAGCTGACCGCGATAACACTCGACTTCCCTGACCCGCTGGCGCTGGCTGCGTTCTATCAGCAGGCCACCGGCCTCGAACCCCACCCGGCATCAGACGCTGACTTTGCCGCTCTCCACCGTGCGGACGGACTCGTCATCGGCTTTTAACGGGTCGCCGACTACCGGGCTCCGCGCTGGCCGGACCAAACTGTTCCCCAGCAGTTCCACCTCGACTTCGCCGTCGAGGACCTGGACGAGGCCGAGGCGACGTGGTCTCCGGCACGCTTGTCCAGCACATCTAGAAGAGCAGCAAGAACGCACGGCTCACCCTTGCCCTGCTCTGGGACGCGATCCGGCATGACCCGGACAAGCTGACGACAATCCTGCATGAGGTCGTCTCCCTCAGCGCCGCCGACCGCGACACCCTGGCTCGGCTGCTCAGCGAGACAACCCTCTCCGCGATCATCCGCTCGGCCAATCTCGTCGCGAGCCGCCACAAGTTCCTGGCCGGCCTCGAACATCTGCTCTTCGACCCGAACGACTCCGGCGACATCGGCGAGCGCGACCACCTCCACAGGATCCTGGAGCGCGAGCTCTGGGTCTTCGGGGAGGGCTACCACCTGATGAGCAGCGAACGAGGCCTGACCGAGCTGCTCCGCAACCACCTCAAGCTCGAAGGATTGCCCGACAAAGGCATCGCCCCGGTCAAGCGCTGGGACGGCAAGAGCGGCCGGACCGACCTGCATCTCGCTGCACGGCACAAGGAGCATGACCGCATCCGCCACCTCGTGGTCGAGTCCAAAGCGCCGGGCATCGTCGCCGGCCGTAAGGAAATCGACCAGGTCGAGGACTACGCGAACGCCATCCTTTCGAACCCGGCGTTCACCAGCGAGAAGGCAGCCTGGGATTTCATCCTCGTCGTCACCGATTACGACGATGTCGTTCGACGCAGGATCATCGGCGAGGATCGAGAAGTCGGGCTCTACCTAGCCTCGGAGAAAGAGGCCGACCGCCCCCTCGTCCGGGCCTACGTGGAGTACGTACGGCAGGAGCATCGGGAGCTGCTACCAGCGTCCCTCCTTCGAGACACCGAGACTCCCGCCCTGACGGCGCCTTGACCGCTACGTCTCAACCATGGCCCGTAACAACGGCTTTCTCGGTCAGGCGTAGACGCCCCGTACAGCGTTGACGAAGGCCTGCCCCCGCGCCGAAGGGGGTCCATCCTTCGTCGGGAACAGCTCCATGCGCAGATCGGATGTCAGTTCGAGCTGGACGCCGGCACCGTCGGCATCCTGGTTGACAAAGTTGTCCACCGACGTGCCGGCAATGTCGGAGGGCGCGGGCTGGACGACGCTGAAGCCAGCAGCCCGCAGGGCGGCGGCCAGCTCGACGCCGGTGGCGGTGTCCCGTCCACCGATGTAGGCGATCTTTCCGGCCTTGGAGGTGCCGTGGACCGACAGCGCATGGGTACGCTGGCGGATCAAAATCAGGCACTCCGCGGTGTCCCAGTTCGTGCTCGTGACGTGCAGCCGCTGGTTCTGACCAGCGGGCAGTTTGCCCTTGAATTGGCACTGCGTGTGGTCGACGCCCGCGATCGCCTCCGCGATCTCGCTGGTGCGCAACTCGATCCCGCCGCCGTGTGGGGCGATGACGATCAGCGGCGAGCTAGTGATCTTCCAGCTGAGCTCGTACGCGACGCCTTCCTCCTCGACCTTGCGTAGCGCGGTCATTGACGGATACTCGGCGACCTCGCCGGCCTTGGCGGCCGCCTGCTCTGGTGGTGGAGGCGGTGCCTCGCCCAGTCGGGCAACACCGTGACCAGCCAGCAACACCAGCGGTACGGCGAGAGCGCTGAGGATCCATGGCGCACGCTTGTTCACAGGGTCTCCTATCGGCACTCGGGCGGCACCCCTGCCCGCGACAAGATCCATAATCCCCAATCGACAGCCTCCACACCAGGGTCAGGAGACGATCATCAACCCGATGACGGCAGAGAAAGCGGGACCGGCGGCGGCCGACCAATCCACTAACGCCGCACAACCCAACCATGATCATGGAGAGTCCGGCTGGCGTGGGGGCCTGTTGCGTTTTGGGCATCACGGTGTTGCCGGATGTCACCGCGAACGCGTTGGTTCTCCCGCCCGCCACGGCCGTGGAGCGCCAGCACCGTGCTCATCAACGGCATCGTGCCCAGCACGGGCTGCCGCAACGCCCGAACCGCTGATTCCGGTAACTCCGCGTCACCGCCGCCGCCAAACGAGATAGCGCGGAAGAAAACCCGTCACGGGCAACGGGTTTTCTTCCGCGCTATCGCAGAGCACCGGTTCGCCGGTCACCCGCCGCAATGATCGACGGGGCCTGCCCAAACGCTGCGGCTACCGAGATGCGGGCCAGCAACGCCGATCTTGGACACCCTCACCACGTCACCCGGCATCGACACAGGCGCCGATCTTCAAGGCATCAATCATCTAGAGCCGCCGTCGTGGTGGATGTGCATTTCGCCGTTCATGACGGTGAAAGCGGTGCCGTGATCGTTTGCGGTGTTGGTCTGGGTCGATCGAGGATTCTGGCGGCCACCGGGCGAGACGCTGGTGCCCTGGGCTTCGGGCTGGGCCTGATGGGCCTCGATGTGATTCCCGTGGCCGGCCACGACCGGGCCGGCGGCATCACCGTCGATCCGGATCGCGAACCGGTCGCCAGATGTGGATGCCATGTCGAAACCTCCAAGGAAGAACGGATTCCTATCGGCCCAGATACGCGGAGGCCGGCCACTGTCACGATTCACGGGTCAGCACGGACGTCCCGCATTTGTTACATGAATATTTGCGCAACTCCGCGGGCAGCTCGATGGTCGACCGGGCAGTTTGCCCATCGGCAGCGAGGACGATCGTCCACTCGGCATACCCGATGCGTTGACAATCCTCCAAATCGTAGAACGGCGGCTCTCCACGGTAGTTGAGGCCGCGACCGGTTAATGTAATGGAGTCAATTCCCGAGCCACATCCGTCAGCAAGCCTGATGACATAAGCCCCGGGCTCTTTCTCTCTAATTTCAAAGGTATCTCCGTTTGCGTCCCGCCACACCCCGGCAAGACCATTGTTCCGGGACCGACTACTTCCATCAGATGTCGTCGACTTGCCGTTGGATGTCGTTGACTGGCTGTCAGACACTGCTCTGAGGACGTCAGAAATTCCCTTGATAACGGTTGACGATCCGACGACGATGGCGACAGCGAAGACGACAGCTATCACCGTGAGCAGCGTGGTGAGCGCGGAGCCGCTGCCCACCGTGGCAGCAGCGCCCGTGGCAGCAGCGCCCGTAGCAGCACCACCGCCCGTAGCAGCGCCACCGCCCGTAGCAGCACCACCGCCCGTAGCAGCACCACCGCCCGTTGTACCGCTGGCGACGCTGGGCACTGTTTCCGCGCCAGGTGGCACCGTCGGGTGGGGCGAGGCCGGGGCCGGGCCGGACGGGTGGTATGCGGCCTCTCCCAACTGAGTCGCGGCGTGATCGCTCACGCCCGGCTCGAACGTGCGGTCACCGTCCCGAGCGCTCCAGTTCTGTCCCGTCGGGCCGTCCCCCGACGGCCAGCCGCTAGCCTGCCCGACGGTGCCGTCGTCGGCCACTGCGTCCATCGGGGGGGCCGGGTCCGCTGCTTCCGGCGGCGACGGCGCGTACCGCTGGGCGTCCGTGGCGGCGTCAGCGCCGAGGTGGTCACCCGCTTGGCGCCACAGCACCACTGCCTCAGCCAGCAGAACCGCCGATACGACACGCCGCCCGGTCACCAGGTTTCGGATGCCGTTCTCGTGCGTGAAGTAGGCCAGCGAGCGGCCGTCGCCCGCCTGCCGGGCGGCGTTCCGGCCTTGGCCGAGCAGCCGGCCCCAGACGCCGGACCGCAGCGAACGGGCCAATGCGGGCGAGGCGGCCCGGGCGACCTGGACCGCGAGGTCGGGGCGTCCGGCGCGCTCGGCCAGCGCCGCCGACACCTCCAAGGCTCGGGCGTGCTCGGCAACCTGGGCGGATGTCGTTGAATCCAGCGTGGCCCACCGAACGAAGTACTCGCACAACCGGTCGGCCGGAAACGGCGTCGGGTCGCGCTGCCACAGCGCCGGTACGACATCCGCCACGCAGCGATATCCGCGCTCCGTGTCGGCGGCCAGGCCGAGGTCCACCAGGCGACCGCAGAGCGCGGGCGAGTCCGGTACGCCGACCAGGGCACTGATGTGTGCCGGGTCCAGCTCGGCATCGGCCAGGGTCGCCAGCAGCCGCAGGACGCTCATCGCGTCGGCGTCGAGCTGGTCGAGCAGGTACGGCAGCAGGTCCGCCACGGCGCCGGGCCGGGGCAGTACCGGTCGCCCCGAGCTGTCCGGCTGGATGAGAGGCACGGCGCGCAGGAGCAACAGTGGCCGGCCGGCCGCCGCCTTCCACAGCTCGGCGGCGGCGCGTTCGCTCCCCGGGGTGGGGTAGCTGAGTTCCCGGGTGAGCAGCTTCAGACCGGCGGCGCGGTCGAGCCCCGTGACTTCCAGCGCCGTGCCGTCGCCCAGCAGCACCCGTTCCCGGCTGGCGAAGATGAACGTCGCGTCCGGAGCCGCGTCCATGAGTTCCCGCATCTGTTCCGCGGTGAACCTGGCGTCGTCGACATACACCGTCACCCGTACGCCGGTCATCAGCTGCCGTAGCGCGACGCCCGACGGGGCGTATCCCGTGGCTTCGTAGCAGGCTTCGAACACCTCCTGGGCCAGGTCCACGGGTTCCCGGTGGGCCGCGGCGAGGAACAGCACGCCGTCCGGTCCCGGCTCAAGACACCAGGACGCGTACCGCAGGAGCATGCTCTTGCCAACGCCGGGCGGCCCCCACAACTGCACCGGCCCGCCGGCCCGTACGGCGTCGGCCAGGGCCACCAGCTCGGCTTCCCGGCCCAGCGGCACGGGTGGTCGCCGCGGCAGCAGTTCGACCCGGCCCCGGCGCGCCGGCTGGGGTAGGTCCCGTTCCATCAGCAGGGTCACCGTCGACCCGTGCTGCGCGTCCACCACCACGTTGTGGTTGCCCAGGATCACCGGCGCTGCCGCGTTGCCGCCAATATCGATCTGGTACTCGCCGCCTGTCCGGTGTTCCGCCTGTTCCATACCGATACCGCCTTTCGACCGCGCGGAGCGCGACTACCCCGCCCTCCCAGGCTGAGCTCGCCGATGTCCGGGAATTCCGCCCAGAGCGGGGGTACCGCTCCCCGCCCGCATCCGCCCGTCGTCCCGCTGACCGCCACGCTAGTGATGGCCCGGGATGGCGATACCGTCAAAGGACGGTTTCCGCGCGGGATTCCGTCACCAGACGCAACCCGCACGGGTGGGTGGGGCTACCACACCCGCCGCGTCGTCGTTGACGAAGGCGATCCTGCTCAGGTGGGCAAGGTTCTCGATTCTGATGGTCCGGTAGCCCGTGCTGATCACGCCTGTCTCGCGAAGTCCGCGCAGCGCCTTGTGCACCGTGGGCTCCGCCGCGCCGCACAGGGCAGCCAGCTCCGGTTGGGTGATCGGCCAGCGGATCACCGCTCCGCCACCGGAGCGCTCGCCATAAAGCATTGCGACCTGGTGAAGCACCCGGGCGACCCGGGTGGCGGCATCGCAACCAATGAAGTCGATACGATGTGTGTTCGCGGTACGAAGCTTGGTCACAATGGAGGCTTCGAACGCGTGCGCGATCCCGGGATTCCGCCGCAGGCAGTCAAGGAAGTCGCCGCGCGTGACGACCCGGGCGGCTACCGGCCCGCAGGTGGTGACCGTCGCCGATCGGGGCTGTCCGTCCACCGCGGCGAGCTCGCCGACCAGATCGCCACCCATTCGTACGGTCAACAGGGCGTCCCGGCCGTCGTAGGTGCGCCCGGTCACCTTGACCACCCCGTCCAGCAGGATCAGCACATAGCTCGTCTGCTCCGATTCCCGGATGAGCACCCGGTCGGCCTCGTACCACACGCGGGCACCGAGCGCGAGCATCTGGTCCCGCCCGGCCGGGGCGAGACCGCCAAACAGGCTCGACGGTGGCCAGGCCCATTCCTGGTACGGCCACCGGCCCCTCTCGCCTCGGCTCGGGTCTCTGTCACTCATCTATCCCTCACCCCCTGGCCACACCGGAAGACTACGCCGCACCCATCGGGATACGTCAGCCTCCACTGTGCGCCTCGAACGCAACCCGGACGCTGTGCCTGCCAGTACGGTGCTCACTGAGGACCGGACCCGGACCGCCGAATCCCGTACTGCGACGAGGTGTCCACCGCTCAGCAAGGTCACAGTGGGGGTCGGGCGCGATGATGCCTGGGACGCGGGTCGGTAAAGGCGTGGCGTCAAGAGGTACAACAGGAGGAGCGAATGGCACAGCAACTGGAATACCGGGCCTTGCTGGCAGTCGACATCGAGCGCTCGTCGGGACGCGGCAATGTCGCCTTCCACCAGATCCGCGACGTGCTTTCGAGATCACTCCGCGAGTCGTTCGAGCAGAGTGGAATCGACTGGGAGGCATGCCTACGCGATGACCTCGGTGACGGCTTTCGAGTGGCCGCGCCGACCGGCACACCGAAGGCGAAGCTCATCCACCCCCTGGTACCTGAGATCGCGGTCCGCCTTCGTGCCCATAACCGCATGGCCGGGCCGAAGACACAGGTCCGCGTCCGCATCGCGTTGCACGCCGGCGACGTCTGCCTCGGCCCGGCCGGCGAGGTCACCGGCCAGTCACTCGAAGTCCTTGCCCGGATGCTCGACGCGGCTCCGGCCCGAACCGCCCTGGCGGCGGCCCCGGATACCGTGACCGCCTCGCTCCTCGTCTCCCAGCACTTCTACGACGAGACAGTTCGGCACGGCTATCCCGGCATCGATCCGGACTCCTTTCGCAAGGTCAGGCTCACCGAGAAGGAGTACACCGCCGATGCCTGGCTCCACCTGCCGGAGCACGCGGTCGCGCCGGAGGCGACCAGGCCCGACGGCGAAACGCGTGGATCAACCCCGGGCCATTCAAAGATGGTCAACAAGGTGTCCGGGCACGGCGTGCTCAACGCGACGCAGCATGGCACGCAGAACATCCACCTCACCGGAAAGCCATGACGGAGCGTTCGTCACCGAGGAATCGCGGCGGATGCCGAACCTGGTGCCGATGAACGCCTCGTCACCACGATCGCGGATGGCCCTACCGAGCAGCAAGCGAATCCAGCTCCGCGACCGCACGCAGACCTTCAGGGTCTCGGACAACGATTTCGCGATAGCCGGTGTCGATGATGCCGGCTGATCGCAATGCCCGAAGTGCCTTCTGCAGGCTGATCTCAGCGGCACCACAGAGGGTGGCGAGCTCCGCCTGAGTGAGGCGGACGTTGATGACGAGGCCCAGCGGGCTTCGGCTGCCATAGGCAGTGGCGATCTCCCATAGGACACGCGCCAGGCGGACTTTGACCGGATAGGACGCGAAGTCGACCCGTCGCCGGTTGGCCCAGCGCAGGCGGTCAGCGACGAGGCCCGCGACTTCCAGCGCGACTTCAGGATTGCCGCGCAGGAAGGAACGAAATTCGTTGCGATGGATAACTCGTATGACAGCCGGCCGGCAGGCAGTAACGGTGGCGGTCCTCGGCGTGCTGTTCAGCGCGGATATTTCGCCAACGATGTCGCCCGGCATACGAATGGCCAGGAGAGCTTGGCGCCCATCTGCCATGGCGACCGTGACCTTGGCGAGGGCAGTGTCGAGCAAGACCACATGCGACTCGAGCGCCCCTTCGCGCAGTACGACTTGAGATGCCGCAACGGAACGTCGGACGCCAATCGCCAGCAGTTGGTCCTGCGCCGCTTCGCCGAGCCGACCAAGCAGGGTACCGGGCAGCCAACGTGGTTCTTTCACGCATAGCCTCCAATCTGGCGCAAGACCAACCTAGACCGATTACTTCAGTCCTGCTACAGCATGCTGTAGATCGGTCAGGACACCACGGGCGCGGCCAGCGTCGCGACAATCAGCAGACCAGCAGACGATGCCATCGACATGACAAGCCAGGGCGTGCTCCGGCGTACCCGCCGGTGCTTGGCCATCGCGATGCGGGCAAGTGCCCAGACGAATTCCCACGCTTCGTCTCGCTGCCGTCGGACAGTGGTCCCTGATGGCCATCGGCCAGATCGCGCGAGGTTCGGGAACCCGAAACGGTTGTCTCCCCTCGCGCCGCCCAATTGGGGCCGCATTGCCAGGACCAGTTGCCAGGTTGCGGTTACCAAACCCGTGCCCAGGAGGATCAACAGCACCCCAGCGAGGAACAGGACGACAGGGTTGCGCGTGGCCATGAGCGACGCGGTTCGATCGATCGAGGCGACGGCAATCGCACCCTCGATCGTCAGGAACGCAACGGCCTTGGCATCCGCGTGGCGGATGGATGCCTGCAGCGATGCTGCCGTGACCAGCCCCACCTGAAGGTCCCGCCACGGATCGAGGATGGAGAGGTTGCGTGGTTGCTGAGTGTCTCCCATGTCTTCAGTGAACGGTCCACCGATTGCCGACCAGGCATCGAAATACATGTTGTCGCGCCACCGCCATCAATGCGACACCCCGTACTTGTATGGGATTTTCAGTACACCAAGCCGGTAGAGATGACCCTGAACGGCCGACTTGCCGCATTGGAAGGGTGTGAGTGCATGGGTGACTTCGCAGATCCCGACCGCCGCGTGATCGTGGCCGTGGACATGGAGAGCTACGGCGGGCGGGACAACGTCCTGCAGTACCGGGCCCAATTGGCGTTTCAAAAGATCATGAAAGAGGCCTGCGACGAGTTGGGCTTCGACCGGGTCAACTGGCTGATGCAGCGGGGCGGTGACGGCGAACTCGCGATCCTCCCGCCCGGGACGAGCGAGAGAGCAGTCGTCCTCCAGCTGACACCCACCGTCGATCGGCTGCTGCGCGAGCAGAACCGTGGCCTGGCGCCCGGAACACGGGTCCGGTTGCGCATCGGCGTACACGAGGGCCCGGTCCATCTCGACGGCGCGAACGGCTACCCTGGCGAGGCCGTTGTGACCGTCTGCCGGCTGGTCGACTCACCCCAGCTCAAAAGCGCTCTGCGGCGCTTCCCCGGCGCGGAGGTCGCACTGATCGTCTCGGACCGCATCTATCAGGACTTCGTCCGGCGCTACCGGGATCTGCGACCAGATCACTTCCTGCGGGTAGCGGCCAGTCTTCCAGAGAAAGACTTCGAAGCCGTCGCCTGGATCTACGTAACCGGCGAGAACGCCGCTGGCTACGTCACGCCAGACGACCAGAACACCGAATCGGGTGAATCCGGCCGGATCGTGGACCGTCCCGAGGGCGCAGGTGTCAACCATCGCGGATCTCCCGCGCCACAACCATCTGGGGGCGGACAGGTGTTTCAGCACATCACCTCGCACGGGCCGACCGCGTACGGCTAACCGGCAGCGCCCGCCCAATCCCCTGATCCCGCGCAACCCAGTCATGATCCTGAAGAGTCCGGCCGGCCTGGACAGGCCGAACCCTTCAGGATCATGGGAAGCACCCGCCTGGAGGTGCCATGCCCCTGCCGATGAAGCTGACCGCCATCGGCTTTCAACGGGTCGCCGACTACCGAGCTCCGCGCTGGCCCGAGGCCGGATCACCAGCCGGGTGCGGACCGGTGGCGGGTCCTCACCGACCCGGCCGGGCGTGGTTAGGTGGATATACCATGCGGGCCTCCCGCCCCTTCGTTTTTCGCCAGGAGTGTGCCGGTGCAACCCTCGCACGAGCTTCAGCTGATCACGGTCGACGATCTGTCGGTTGACGGGGAGAAAGGCCTCTTCTCGGCGGTGAAGACGGCGTCGGCCCGCGTCGCCGCGCTCGACCCCGGCGTACTCGCCGGGAACCTCTCGGCCCTCTGCGACCAGCTCAGCCAGGTCGTCGACGCCACGATCCGCACCACCGGGGCGTACGAGCTTGAGTCGTTCGAGGTGTCGCTCGACGTGTCGGCGGCCGGCGAGGTCCGCCTGGTTGGTTCGGTCTCCTCGGAGGTGAAGGGCGGCCTGAAACTCGTTTTCCGACGCCGATCGGCATGACCCCTCGCGTGAACGCCGCGATCGTCGTCGGCTGTTCACGCTACGAGGACGACGACATCGCCCCGCTGCGGTACGCCGCCCGTGACGCCACCAACGTTGCCGCCGCCCTGCGCGCAACGTGTGGCGTACCGGAACAGAACCTGGTGCTGCTCCACGACGACGCGGCCGCCCCACACCTGCGCCCCACCCGCTCCAACATCCTGCGCCAGGTGCTGCGGCTCGCCGCCGACCTCGACAACGCGGGCATTCTGTTCTTCTTCTTCAGCGGCCACGGCTTCCAGTCCCGATCGGATGAGCAGTATCTGCTGCCGATCGACTGCCTCGCCGGGGCGATCGCCGAGACCGCGCTCCCCTTCAGCACCCTCGTCTCCCACCTGGGCCGGGCCAACGCGCCGCACACCGTCCTGATGCTCGACGCCTGCCGCAACGCCGTTGACGGCGGTAAGTCGATCACCGCCGACCCCGGCAGGCGCGTCAACGTCGAGGCGCTCTGCCCGCCCGGTGTGGTGTCGCTCTGCTCCTGCCAGCCGGGCCGGGTCTCCTACGAGGCCGAGGCTCTGCAATCGGGGATCTTCTCCGCCGCCCTCTGTGATGCGCTCGGCGGGGTCGGCCACTGCCGTACCATCCACGAACTCGACACCTATCTAACCCGGCGGGTCGCGGAACTGGCCCTGACACACGGCAAACCGCGCCAGATCCCCTTCTCCCGGGTCGAGCCGCTCAGCGTGCAGCACCTGCGGATCGCCGCCGAACCCGAGAACCGGTGGCAGGGCCTCGCCGGCCTCGGCCGCGAGGTACGCCGCCGCGTCGTACCCCGGCTCGCCGCCCCGCCCACGCGGGGCGTCTTCGCCATCGACTACGGCACCTCGGCCTCGCTCATCGGCTGCCTCGACGGCAACGGCGAACCAGTAGTCATCCCTGGGCAGGACGGCCGACCGCTCGTACCGTCGGTGGTGCACTTCCTGCCCGGCTTCGACTTCCTCGTCGGCAGCGCCGCCGTCGAGGTCGAATCGCTACGGCCCGGTTCGACGATCCGGCACAGCAAGCGGGCACTCGGCACCACCGCCAGCTACGAAATCGACGGACGGGTCATCACCCCGGAGCTCGCCGCGAGCCTCGTCATCGCGTCGCTCTGCCAGAACGCCCAGGAGGCGACCGGCCTGCCGGTACGGGAGTGCGTAGCGTCGTACCCGGCGAACTTCAGCAGGCCCCAACTGGCCGCGTTGCAGCGGGCCTTCGAGTTGGCCGGTGTCCACGTCATACGCTTCCTCGGCGAACCCAGCCTGGCCGGCATGGTCCTGGGTTGTGGCCCCGGGGGCGCATCGTGGGAGGGGTCCGCCCTCGTGGTCGACCTCGGCGGCGGCACCTTCGACGCGGCTCTCGTGGACCTGGACGGGGGAGCTGTGGTGGTCAATAGCTTGGCTGGGTCGAACGCCGTCGGCGGGCTCGACTTCGACGCGGCGCTGGCCGCGTACGCCCGGGAATCACTGGTCGAGCAGGGCTTCCGGGGTGCATTCACGGCGGAGATCGAGGCCCTCGTCCGGCGGGAGGCGGAACGGGCCAAGCGGGAGCTGACCCGGGCCGAGCACGCCACGCTGCTCCTGACCGATCTGCCCGGCAGCGCGGGTGAGTTGACCGACTACAGCGTGTCCATCGACCGGCCCACATTCCGGCGGATCACCGCCGACCTGAACCGACAGATCCGCCGCGTCCTCGACACCGTCCTTCGTGCTTATTCCGAGCCGATCGAGATGATCATGCTCGCCGGACTGGGCAGCAAGATCTTCACCATCGGGGAAACCCTCGCGGACCTGGGACTCAACGCCGTGATCAACACCGAGTACGCCGACTACGCGGTAATCCGCGGTGGCGTACTCCATGCCGGCCTACTGCACGGCCAGGTCCGGGACGTCTTACTCCTCAACGTCCTGCACCACGACATCGCCATCCGCTGCCAATACGCTGGCGGTTCCGGAACCGACCTGGACCTGCCCATCCTCGCCGCCGACCCGGCCCACAACACCGAACTGTGCGTCCTGGAACGGGCGCAATCTTTCTACCCGACTCTGCAGACCGAGCTGTTCCGCCTCGCCGGGGGCGCCGGTCAGCCGCATCCGGTCGAACTGGTCCAGGTCCTCGATGACGGCGAGACCTACCTCATCGCCCGTGAGGAGGTCACCGCCGAAGACTATCTCTGGTCGCTCGGCGTCGAGGTCGACGCCGATGGACGAATAAGGATCGTCACCCAGGCGCCAAGATGACCCTTCCCGATGCGACGCCGGACGGGTAACCGGCGCGCTTCGCGGTCACCCTGACCGTGAGGCGCTTGCCCAGCATCGACGCGAAGATCGGCAGGGACGCGCCGGTCGCGCCACGGATCGCGGTGCCGTTCGCCAGCCACTGGTACTCGTACGAGGTGGCCGCCGGGGTCCAGGTGCCGGGCGCGGCCTTCACCGTGGAGCCCACGGTGAAGGCGGCGCCCGTGCCGTCGGCGGGCTGAGGCTACCCGGAGGAAGCCAACTCTGATACGGAGGCCCGCACCCGGGTGACAAACACCAGCCCGGAGATGGCCGTCTGAGCGAGTCGTACCGCCTCCTCCACGCTCGGCGCGTTGGCCCGGGCGTAGGCCGGTCGCGAGTACGAGCTTTCCAGACCCGAGAACTCTGTCCCCGCCTTCGCCGTCACCGTGATGCTCACCGGCTCCGGTGCCTGCTCGGCGCCGGTCACTTCCACGAGCTCTCCGACCGGAGGCGGCGCCGCGAACCAGATGGCCTCGGCCCTCGCCTCGCGCGGCTTGGCGAGCAGGTCGCGTACCCCGTCGAGCAGCTTTTCTCCGACGACCTGCCGCACCTGGCAGTCGATCAGGTCGACGCCGGTCGCTCCGGCCACGAGGTCGGTGATGTCATCGCCACCCATGCGGACATGGGTCTCGATGATTTTGGGGCCGCTTCCCGTCAAGATGATCTCGGTGTGGGTGGCGCCGAACTCGACGCCCAACGCGGTCAACACCCTGGTCACCAGCGTGTCGATGGCCGCACGGGCGTCGTCGTCGAGCGGCGCGGGCACCACGTGGCCGAGTTCGACGGCGGTGCTCGGGTCCTTGTACTTCGCCGTGACCGCGACGACCACATGTGCCGAGTCTTCGGAGAACGCCTCAACGCTGTACTCGGGGCCCTCCAGGAAGCGTTCGACCAGGACGCCGCGGGACCGTACCCCGGGGTGGTCAGCGACCGCGCGGGCGTACCCGGCGGCGAGGTCCGCTTCGCCGCGGATGACCGCGACCCCGAAGCTGGCCATCCCGACCACCGGTTTGACCACCAGCGGATACCCGTGCCGGTCAGCGAATGCGCGCAGCTCGTCGAGGTCGGCCACCAGCCCGGCCGGGGTGTCGTCGATGCCTGCTCCGCGCAACCGGTACCGCATGGCCGCTTTGTCGTTGGTGAGCCGCACAGTTTCCGGGCTGTGGGTGTAGATGCCCAGCTCGGCACCGACTGCGGCCGCCCGGTCCTGATCGTGCTCACCCATCGTGGCGATGTGGGTAACCGGGTGAACCTCGTGCACCGCGAGGCACAACCGCAGACATTCCTCGATGGACGCGTCGCTGTCGAGCACGATCACCCGCGCGTTGCCGGTGGGCTCAACAAGTCGATGCAGGTGTTCCAGTCGGCAGACCAGTGTGGTTTCGATGTTGTCGGCGACCGCGCGGATACGGCCGGGTAGGTCGCCGCCGCTGCCGAAGACCATGACGTGTCGGTTCACGAAAGTACCTCTTGACCCTGCAGGTTTACGCCGAGCACCGCACGCGGGTGGGACCGAACCGCAACCGTTGTGAGGAGCATCGCGGCAACGAAGAGAATAACCATGAGCAGCATGCCGCCCCCACCCCAGTTGATGACCAGAGAGGTCATCAGCACCGGACCGACGATCATCTGAGCGGTCACGCCGAGGCTGTACAGGCTCAGGTACTGCATCCGCCATTCGGGGTTGGAGAGCAGGAAGGACAATTCCCACCCGGCCACGGCATGCAGATTCTCCCCGACGGTCAGGAGGGTGACGGCCAGCCCGAGGTAGGTGATGACCACCCAGGTCGTGCCGGCCCCGGCCACCCCGAGCGCGAGACAGCCGGCACCAAGTGCCGCCGTCGCGAGGCCGAGCAGCCGCAACGAGGACCGCACCCCCTTTGCGTACTTTGACACATAGACCTGCAACACCACCGTGAGCACGGTGTTGGCCATCATCAGCGCGGTGCTCACCGAGGGTGACAGTCCACACCGGTGTACGACCCAGAGCGGGAGAAGGATGAACAACATGGAGTCATGCAGCAGTAACATCGCGTTGGCCAGCGCGAACGTGAGGTAGCGACCATCCCGGTACACACTGCGGGAACGGCCTTCCGCAGCCGCCGGTACGGATTCCGTCGAGGCGGAGGCTTTCTGCCCCCGTACGGCGACCAGCGTGAGTGCGGCCACCACGGTGAACGCGACGCCGTTCAACACAAACAGCGTGATGAACGCGAGGCGTGAACTCAGCAGCTGTGCGCTGCCCGCGAGCAGGAACCCGAAAGTCAGGCCAATGTTGTTGACCACCCGCAGCGAGGCCATGGTCCTGGTGCGGTTCTCGCCGCCCTCCAGCTGTGCCACGATGACCTGCAGCAACGGCGTCGCGGCGCGACCCGCCGCGGTCATCAGGCAGGTCACCACGAGATAGCTGAGATACCCGTCGACGAACGCGTATCCGATGAAGCCGGCCGCGCGAACCAGCAGCAACGCGAGGTACACCGGGAGCACCCCGACACGGCGGGTGAGTCGGGCCATCGGCATGGGGCTGAGCAGCCCGCAGAAATTCGCGATGCTGATAACGCCACCGACCGCGACGACTGCGATACCGACGTAGTCCGTGAAGTACAGGACCGCTACTGCCAGGTAGAGTCCCATTGCCGCAGAGTCGAGAAACGCGCCGGCCGCCAGCACACGCCCATGCCTGGAGCGCGGAAGAATGGCTTTCAGCATTGCGCCCTGCCATCACCTCGTCGCGCGCGGTATCCCAACGCGGCGTGCACCAGCGCGTCGAACAGCTGGCTGTCCGGGCCGACCTCCGGATGCCATTGGACGCCGACGGCGAAGTGCCGGTCGATCAACTCAAGAGCCTCGACCGTGCCATCGGCGCTCCAACCGGTAGGGACGACGCTGGCGCCGAGGGTGGCTACCGCCTGGTGGTGGTAGCAGGCACTCTGCACACGGTCGCCAATCACCTTGCCCGGGAGCTGGCCGGCCTCCAGCTTGATGTCGTTGGCTGCGAAGGTGTTGCCAGCCGGCTGGTGAACCAGCAACTCGTTGTCCCGGCGGAGATCTTCGATCAGGTCCCCACCTCGAACGACGTTCATCAGCTGCATGCCCCGGCACACGCCAAGCACTGGTAGGTCAGCACCGAGCGCCTCGTTCAGCAATGCGGACTCCCAGGCGTCGCGTCGCGTCTCATCGCCGATATCGGGGCCGCCGACCAACAACAGGCCGTCGATCCAGGCTGCGACCTCCGCCGCTGCCAGGGCGTCACCGTACGGTGGCAACAGGATCGGCAGACCGCCGGCACGCGCCACCGGCTCGACGAAGTCGACAGGGACTAGGCAGGCCCGGCGGCTCCAGCCGCGCCACGACGCGTCTTCCTGGTAGGTCGTGATGCCGATCCGGGCCGCTGTCATGTCGTCGCCGCCAGCACCCAGGCCGAGGAATGCTGGGTGAAGCCGACGTGCGGGTAGTACTCGGCCGCGGCGGGCGCCGACAGCAGCACGATTTTCGCGCGGGGTGCGGCCTCGCCGACGGCTCGGATCAGGTCCTGCCCGATGCCCTGCCGCTGGAACTCGCGGTCGACCGCGATGTCCGAGAGATAGGTGACATAGGCGCCATCGGTCAGGCAGCGGGCGATGCCCACCAGGCGATCCTCGATTCGGGCGACCACGAGCAGGTTCGCGTTGCGCACCATATCGGCGAAGCGTTCCCGGTCCGCCATCGGGCGCCGTTCACCGAGTCCCGAGGCGTGGTACAGCGCCGCCACCTCGTCCACATCGAGGGTGGCGGCACTGACCGTCTCAATCTTCCACATCGAGCATCTTTTCCATTCGTTCGAACAGGATGTGCTGGGTGCCGAGGAATCGCTCGGGCTGGAACTGCTTCTCGGTCACCTCAACACCGTGATCACGGAGAGTGTCAGCGAGGTGTCGACCAGTAAGCAGGGTTTCGGCGGTCGCCGCCTGCACCAGGCGGTACGCCTGGTCCCGGTCATCGGACTGCGCAACCAGATCGAGGAGCACCGCCGCGCTGTAGATCAACCCGTTGGTCGACTCCAGGTTGGCCCGCATCCGTTCCGGGAAGACGGTCATTCCTTCGACGATCTCCGCCGCCTTGGTCACCTGGTAGTGCAGCGCGGTGAAGGCATCGGGCAGGATGACGCGTTCCACCGACGAGTGGGCGAGGTCGCGCTCGTGCCAGAGCGCGACGTTCTCCTGGGCGGCGCCCGCGTACGCCCGAATGAGTCGGGCGATACCGCAGATCCGTTCGCTGGATGTCGGATTGCGTTTGTGGGGCATGGCACTTGAGCCCTGGTACCCGCTGGTACGCGGCTCTTCGATCTCGCGGACCTCGGTGCGTTGCAGCAGCCGCAGCTCCAGCCCGAGCTGTTCAACCACGGCGCTGAGCGTCGCGAGGGCCCCGAGCAGGTCGGCGTGCCGGTCACGCGCGACGACCTGACTCGGTATCGGCTCGATGCCGAGCCCGAGTTGCTGACAGACGTACTCCTCCACAAACGGGTCGATGTTGGAGTACGTGCCGACCGGACCGGAGATGGTGCCGACCGCCACCACCTGCTTGGCCGAGCGGATTCGCTCCAGCGCGCGCTGGAGCGCGAAGGCCGACAACGCCATCTTCTGCCCGAAGGTGGTGGGCTCGGCATGAATCCCGTGCGTACGCGCCACGCAGACGGTGTTCCAGTGCTCCCGCGCCCGGCGGGCGAGCGCCAGCCGCAGCCGGGCGGTCGCCGCCATCACCAGATCGCACGAGCGGGCAAGTGTGTATCCGAGGGCGGTGTCAACCAGGTCGTAGCTGGTCATGCCGTGGTGGACCCAGCGGCCCGCACCGTCTGGGATGGTCTCGGTGTACGCGGCGAGAAAGGCGAGGATTTCGTGGTCGCGGGTGCTTTCGTGCTCGACTACCCGCTCCGGGGACGGTACGCGGCCCAGGCGGATAGCGGTGAGCGCGGCTGCCGGAATCGTGCCGAGTTTGGCCTGCGCCTCGCAGGCGAGCACCTCGACCCGAACCCAGGAGGAATATTTCGCCTCGTCTGTCCATAGCGCCGCCATCTCTGGCAGCCGGTAGCGGGAAATCATGCCGGCCGCCGCCCCCAGAGCGCGCAGCTGCGAAGGTTTGCCGGGAGCGGACCGTTCGCAAGGTCGGCCTTGAGCGCGGCGAGCCCCGCTTCGAATTCGGCTACGGGAATCAGGTGCAGGGCGGAGAAGGACCTGTCTTCGAACTTGTCCGCCCGGTCGAGGAGGTAGGTGCTTTCGATGACCCGTTCGTAAAGGTCCCCGAAGCCGGCCAGCGCAAGGTGCCCGGCCAGTGCCGGGATGGGGTGGAAGCGACTCTCCTCCGCCTCGATGGTGGATGGAAAGTAGTGCGCCATTGGCATCCGGTTACGGATGAGCCACTCCGAGTCGGTCACGGTGAGCAGGTGGCCGCCGGGTTTGAGCGCCGCGAAGGCCGAGTCGAAGTACCGCTGCGGCTCCCGGACGTAATGGATCATGTCGACGGACAGGATCAGGTCGAACGTGTGGGCGGGAAAGTCGAGTTCCTCCGCGCGGCCGGAATGTAGCTCGAGTTCGGCCGGCTGGTCTGCGGCCACCAGCAGCATCTCTTTGGATGGGTCCACGCCGACGCAGCGCGCGCCGGTAACCTGATGGATCGCCGTGAGATGGTTGGCAGTCCCGCAGCCGACCTCCAACACCGCCGACTCGTTGGTGATCCCGGCCCGGGAGACGACATGTTCGATCAGCCCAGGGTAGGTACGGCGGTGCCGGGCGTAATCGGTGGCCAGGTCGTCGTAGTCGAGCTTGTTCACTTTCCACCTTCTCCACTGTGCGGTTCGTTGTTCCACACATCTCGGGCCCGGGCGAGATACCAGAGCACGAATGCATAGGTCGCGAGCCAGGCCTCGGGAGTACGCAGAGACTTGGCGTACTTGAGCCAGCCGGCGAGGGAGGTGGCCGCGCCGATGTACAACCGGGTCCGTACCACCCGGCTCTCCTCGGCCACCGGGAGCATGGCCAGCATGCGCTCTTCGAGCTTCCCCACCGCTGACGGGCAGCGCATCGGCAACGTCAGCGCCGCCAGGTCGAGTGCCGTCCGGGTCTCGGCGACCGGACCTGACACCGGCAGCGCGAAAAGCTCCGGTGTCGTGCCGGTCTCCGCCGCGCGCAGAATTGCCGCCATCGGCCACACCCCGTGCAGGAGGGTGGCGAGGTCGTAAACCGGGTCGCCGTATCCGATATCCGGGCGGTCGCGGCCCTCCCAGACGGTTCTGGGGTCGATGAACAGTGGCGCACCGTCGTGACGCAGCAACATGTTGGCGGCGTAAATGTCCCCATGTACAGCGCTGCCATGGTCGGGCAGCAGCGCGGGGACCACCTCGTCGAGCCAGCGTACGGCTGCGGTGTATCCGGGCACGGTCAGGCCTTCCGGCAGGCCAACCGGGAGGTCGAGCAGGTCCGCCAGGTCGAGATTCGGAAAGAAGGTTCCGAAGGTGGAGACGAAGTCCGGGTTACCTCGCAACACCTGGTAGCGCTCTCGGTACAGGTAGTCGGCCACCGTCGGTCGCTGTCGCTGGGCGGTAATCCGGTACCACGCCGCAAGCTGGTCGAGGTGCGGCTCGAGCATGTTGAGGGCGTCGTCGCCGAGGGTGGTGCGTTCGGGGTCGACGAAGAGTGGCGCGATCGGCATCGGCTCGCCCGCCTCCATGAGGCTGATCGCCTGGTTCCCATCGATCCGTACACCATGGACCGCGGGAAAGATTGCCTGCCGGTTTTCCTCAGCCAGCAACGCGTTGACCCGAGTCGTGAATCGCACCTCCGCGACGATCACATCCCAGGCGCCGATCTTTGCGACCACCTCGCCTTGCGGCTCACCAGCACCGAGCCGGAACTGCACCACGCCCCGCGAATCGGATCCTGGCTTGTGCATTCGGCTGAACACCGCATGGGTTTCTGATGCCGTCGAGTAGTCGCAGGCGCACGAGGTGGCTACGCAGGCGGTTTCCGCCCACTCCGCGAGCCGTTGCCGCTCCACCAGATCGGCGACCATGGCCACGTATTGACCCTCTTCAGCCTGTGCCGTATCCGGCACGCACCACCCGTGCAGCGTGCCTCCGAGCAGGTAGGCGATCCGGCCGCCGCGGGCTTCACCGGCAATCGTCGGGGCACCCAACGCGGTCAGCTCCGCGCTGCTCAGATTGAGCGGTACGGCTGGCGATGGCGCCTGGTGGTCAGCGGTTCGGGCGGCCTCGCCGGACACCGCGGACCAAACGGTGACCCCGAACTGGCGGAGCCGTTGCACGGGCGCTGGTGGGGCGTCCCCGGACAGACCGCAGAAGACCACCGCTGGTACCACCCCGGCGTCGGCTGCGGCTGGGTGCCTTCCCAGGGCCGAGTACAGGATCGCCAGTTCAGCCATTGTTACTGGCCGCGCCAGATCCAGCCATGCCAGTGCCTGGCTCACCATAATGCCGCCCTCGCCGAACTAATGTTTGGGCGCATCGTAGCGGTCATTTTTCGGTGAGCAGACAAGCCTCCAGGGCAGTTACTGCGAATTTGTCCATAAAAGACGCTTCGCTTCGGTGACCACCTCCCCGTTGGCCGAAGTTCTGTCGGAAAGCCGACAGTTGCAAGATGTCCCTTACGCTCTGATATGGAAGACGATCATCCTGTTTTGCCAATCGCCAACGTTGGGTAGCGTGCAGCAAGCCAATCGGATACATCCACGAACTCCGCATTGTCAGATCGACTCGCATTGTTGAAGGGATACGACTAGGCGATGCTGAAAACGGAGGGCTTCGCGCAGCTAATTCAAAATGTAGCCGACAAGGCCCAACTAGCTACGGTGGTCGCTGACGCGGTTCGGATTGCAGCAACACTGGATGGTCGGGTGCCTGAATCAGCGGGATTGCAGGCCCTCACCGATGCTGACCGCACGTTTCTCGAGCTTGCCGGCCATCTGCCGGCCACCCAGGAAACGGACGTCGGGGATCTGATCCTGCTCACCCGCACCGGACGAGTCGCGATCGTTCTGGCCAAAGAGTCCGATCCTCCGCCCGGCGCGCACGTGCTTGCCACCGTCGGGTGGGACGGCGACCGGCCAGAGGCGGTAACCGCCAGGTGGCGAAGGGAACACGACGCCCTACGCCAGGAAATCAGGAACGTGCACCGGGGACTACAGAACGAATCCGCCTCAGCCGTGGCACGGCGCCTCGATCGGATTGCCTTCTCATTGATGCATATGGCGCCGGTACTGCTGTACGTGGACGATCACGTATACAGCAATCTCGGCAAATTCGGCAATCTGCCCGGCAAGTCACTGTCGCCGGACGATAAAAGATGTCTGCTCACCAGACTCAAGGCCACCGCAGTGGCCGAATGGGATCCCGTCGACGCATGCTTCGTCGCATGCCTGTACGCCCTGCTGCTTTCCGGGCCACCCGTACGCGCGGAGGAATTCAACGGTAGCCAACTCACCCCGGCCGCGTTGCGCGCGTTCCTGGTCGAGCGTCTTGCCGAATACGGTGCGACCGACAGCGAGGAATCCGACGAACTCCCCCTAGCCGGTCTGGAGAACCTCGCCCTGCGTTGCGCACAGATGCGCGACGTGGCTGTTGCTAATGGACAACTGCCGTTCCGGGAAATCAACGGACTGACTCTGCATAAGCGTGAACGGCTGATGCCCGCGCCAAACACGCTGGCTGACGTGCCGCACCAGGTGGTCGGTTACCTGATGGGGCGGCTGGACCGGGCGCTGCCGAGCGATCAGGTGCTGAGCGGATCCGCGTCGGAGTACGCGGAGCTGATGGCCCAGCTCGCCCGCGCCGCCGCCCCGCCAGGCTTCACCTCCGCATTCGAGGGCTTCCTGCACGGGTTCCTCCGTTGCGCCGCTGAGGCGTTCGAGGCCGACGTGTCGATGAGCCGCGGCCCCCGCAGCTTCGCGCCGTTACGGGCCGACCCGGCACCGCAGCAGGATCCGTTGACGCTGGGCACCGGTGACTTCTACTGCTGCGTCGCCCCCCGGGACGAATTCACCCGGCGCTTTGCCGCGAAACAAGACGGGCTGGTGCGTACCCTGTCGGCGTACAGCGCGCGGATGCGGTACAACACCTGGCACTACCTGCCACACACCCTCGGGATCTCCGACCGGCAACCCGGTCGCGACGACTGGTTCTTCGCGCCGACCCTGCCGGATGTCACGGACTGGTCGGATCAGCACCACACCGGTCATGTCGCTTTCGGTGTACGGCACGCGATACGGGTGCCCTTCGGCATCTCCTACGACGGTCGCCAGCTACCCGGCCTGTACGACCTGCGGCTGATGCGGACCTGCCCCCCGCCCTTCACGGTTGCCGAGCTGCGTGCCGCGACCGCGACCGGCCGACTGCTGGCGGAGCTGTACCAGGCCATGTCGGTGCACGAACCCGTCGTAACCGACTTTGACCGGAATTGGTACCAGCAGTTCCATGGATGACACGCTACGTTATGCCACCGCCGATGAGCTGCGTCGGATGTACGCCACTCGCCAAGTGAGTCCAACCGAGATCATGCGGATGACGTTGGAGCTGTTGGCCCAGCAGGAGCCACAGTTACATGCCTTCCGCGCCGTCGTCGCCGATCAGGCGCTCGCTCAGGCGGCCGAGGCCGAGCGGCTGATCGGCGATCTCGGCCCGGCGGCGTGGGATGGTCGACCACTTCTCGGTATGCCAGTTTCGGTCAAGGATCTGACGCCAACCGCCGGCATTCCAACCACCCGCGGCTCCCGGCGGTACGCGGGCTGGACACCGGAGCGGGACGCGCCAGCGGTGGCCCGACTCCGCGCAGCCGGTGCGGTCGTCTTCGGGAAGACCAACACCTCGGAAGGGGGGTGGAGCGCCGGCACCGTCAACCAGTTGGGCCCACCCACCGCCAACCCCTGGGACCTGAGCCGATCGCCTGGCGGATCCAGTGGCGGCGCCGCCGCCGCGATAGCCGCAGGTATCGGCATCGCGGCGACCGGCACAGACGGCGCGGGCTCCATCCGCATCCCGGCCGCATTCTGCGGTGTGGTCGGATTCAAGCCGACCTTCGGCCGGGTGCCCTACGCGCCGCTATCCCCCGAGGGGCTTTCTCATCTCGGTCCACTGGCCCGCGACGTCTCCACCGCCGCACTGCTCACCGAGGTCATGGCCGGGCCACACCCCGAGGATCCGCTCTCCGGCTCCCCGGCACCGGCTGGCCCACCAACGGACCAGGTGTTGCGGATCGGCTGGCTGCGCTGGCCACCGGCGGCCCAGAGCGGGGCGGACCCAGAGCCGATCGCCCGGAACGCGGCTGAAGCACTGACCGAGGCGGGCTACCGCCTCGAGGAGATCGAGCTGCCCTTTGCCGACCCGTATCCCCACCTGGTGACGATCCTGGCGGCGGCGGAGGCCGCCGCACAATCGAGCGAGGACGAGGAGTCCGCCGACCCGGCCCGACTGCACGTCGTACGGCACGGCCGGACGTTGACCGCCGTGGACCTCATGAATGCGCAGACCGAAAGACTGCTCCTCCGCCAGCGCCTCGATCGCCTCATGGCGGACTTCGACCTGCTGGCGATGCCAACCGCCTGGTGTGAGCCGTTCGACATCGATGCCTGGCGGCCGGACCCCGCGTCCGGTGACGACAATCTCGGCTGGCTGGCCTGGTGTCGGGCGGCGTACCCGTTCAATCTCACCGGGCAGCCCGCGATCTCGCTTCCGGCCGGGTTCACTCCGGCTGGCTACCCGGTCGGCCTTCAGCTCGTCGGCCGCCGCAACGAGGACAGCCTTGTGATACAGGTCGCCAGCGAATTTGAACGGCTTCGGCCCTGGCGGCGCTTCCACCCTCAGAAGAATAGGTGAGCCAGCCCGTGAGCAACCCCGACATCCGCAGGTCAGGCACCGCCAGAAACAGTGCGGACTTCGTTGTCCGCCACGAGCTCTGGAACGATGAACGCCACTCTGCGGCCTCCGCTGTGGAGCGTCAGCTCGACTCACTCGACTTTGTCCGGTTGGTCTTCGGCGACCCGCACGGCGTGCTCCGCTCGAAGACGCTCACCACGGCGACGTTCCGGTCCGTGCTGCGTAACGGAATGGACTTCAGCCCCGGCCCATTCGTGTTCGACACCGGGCATGCCGTCGCGATCGACATCTTCGCATCCGGCGGCGGGATCGGCCTCGACGAGCTCACCGGTGCGGGGGACTTCCTTGTCGTACCCGACCCGACAACCTTCCGCGTGCTGCCGTACACCGACCACCGCACCGGATGGGTGATCGGAGACGAATACCTGCGGACCGGAGCACCGCATCCGCTCTCCAGCCGGGCCGCGCTGCGGCGGGCCTGCGAACGGGCGGCGACCCGCGATCTGGAGTACGTGGTCGGCCTCGAAGTGGAGTGGTACCTCACCCGGTACACCGACAACGGGCGGCCCGGCGCGCTCGGTGGATTCGGCGCACCGGGAATCCCAGCAGCGGTCGAACCGGTCAACAGCGGCTACCAGTTCAACTCCGACAGCCTGATTGACCGACTGATGCCGATGCTGAGCCCGCTGGTCGACGTGCTGCTCACGCTCGACCTGCCGCTGCGGACCATCGAGCACGAGTCCGGCCCCGGCCAGATGGAGTTCACCTTCAATCCCCAGGACGGGATGGCGGCAGCCGACACGATGCTGCTGTTCCGCACCGTGACCAAGCAGGTCCTGGCCCGGGCCGGCTACCACGCCTCCTTCATGGCGCTGCCCCGGATCGCCGGCTTCGACCCCAGCGGATGGCACCTGCACCAGTCACTCGCCCAGCGGTCGACCGGCACCAACCTCTTCGTCGCCGACTCCGCTGACGCGGTGCTCTCCGATACCGGCTTCGCCTACCTCGGCGGGCTGCTCGACAACGCCGCCGACGTCATGATGCTCGCCGTTCCGACCGTCAACGGATTTCATCGGATCCAGGAGCAGTTCGTCCTCGCACCGGACCGGATCGCCTGGACAGTGGAGAACCGTGGCGCCTTTCTCCGGGTGCTCGGCGGCTACGGTGATCCGGCCACGCACGTGGAAAACCGTGTTGGCGAGCCCTGCGCGAACCCGTACCTCTACCTGGCCAGCCAGCTCGCCGCCGGGCTGGACGGGATAGACCGCAAACTCGACCCGGGCGCGCCCGCCACTGACCCGCACTCCGCCAGCGCGTCCCAGCTACCGAGCAGCCTTGGTGCGGCCCTCCAGAGCTTTCGGGATAGTAAGCTCTGCCGGTCGCTACTCGGCGACGCATTTACCGAATGCCTGTACCTGCTGAAAAGGTCCGAACTGACCCGGTACGAGCAGTGGTTGACGGACGCCAAGCCAGTCGATGAGCACCAGGTCACCGAATGGGAGCACCGTGAGTACTTCGGAACGTACTAGGCGCATCGTTCGGACAGTTGACGAGCTGAGTCCCGATACTCAGGCGTTGGTCACCGCGGCTGGCGGAAACTTCAACTACAGCCGCGAGTTCCTGAGAGCGTACGAACGCTACCCGATTCAGCCGATACACGGCCGTTATTACATCGAGCTGCTGGACCATGCTGGTCGCGTGGTCGCCTACGCGCCCTGTTTCGTCCAGGGCGACCCGCTGGGCGCCTTCGGCATGGCGGCAGGAGAGTACGCGCTGCTCAGCAGCGTCTGGCACTGCTCGGACGCCCGACTCATCGCCGTCGACCCGACACCCGCCCTGGCGGCCGAGATGCTTGACGCGATGCGCGCGGTCGCCCGGGAGGCCGGGCTACCCCGGGTCGGCTTCATCAACGTCGCCGTCGACTCGCCCACCGCCCAGGCGTTGGAGGGCGCCGGCGTCAAGGGCATCCATCTCGACACGCGGTACTGGCTGGACCTCGCCCACTACGGCAGCGAAGAAGGCGTGCTCGCCGCGCTCAGTTCCGCGAACCGGCGAGAGTACCGGCGACACTGGCGGCGGGCGGCCGAGGCCGGTGCGGAGGTCGTGGTCCGTGACGTACTTCGGGATGAGGACGTCCGCAAGCTCAACCTCCTTGAGGTGACAATGGTCCGGGTGGGCTCACCCGGCTACTACGACGCGGCGAAGCTCGCGGCCTTCCTCGCCGAGACACCCACCGCGAAAATCATCGAGGTCCTGCTCGGCGATGATCTGCTCGCGTACGCGATCGTGTTCTTCGATGAGACCCGGATGCACGCTTGGGCGCTGGGCTACGATCGCGAGCGCCGGCTGCCGTTCAGTCCGTACTACCTGGTGTGGGGGACGTTCATGCGACTGGGTTACCAACTCGGCGTGCCGCGGCTGGAGGCGGGGCGCCGTAACGGGGAATTCAAGCTCCGCCACGGGTTGACCGGGCTCGATCTGAACGCGTACGTGGTCGATGCCTGACTTCGGGTTCGAGTTCAGCGTCACGCCAGGCCTGCCCGACGACTGGGATGCTGTTGCCGGCGACGGCCCGGCCGCCGGACGTGCCCGATGGGTCCGGTTCGGACAGTCCTGGTATCCGGGCGAGTACCACACGTTCGCGTTACGCGACACCGAGGGGCAATGCCTGGTCGGGATGGGGGGCACGGTGTTGTCGGCCCCCGGTCCGGTCGCCCGGCGGGACCCGTACCACATCCTTACCGGTCGGACCGCATACCTCGGGTTGTGCGCCGACGGGCAGCACCCCTGGCCGGGTGAGCTGGCCCCCGATCAGGTGCATCCCTGCCTGGTACTGATGTATCCGAACTATGCGACCTTCCCGGTGGGCCCGCTCGCCTCAGACGCCAAAGGGCTACACGAGTTCGTAGCGAGACTGACCGAGTGGGCCGCGACCGCCGACGTGCGCTCAATTGTCCTGCTGTTCCTGACACCACCCGCCGCGCAACTCCTACCGGTCCTCCAGGAGGCTGGCTTTGGCACGCTGCGCATGGGCGAGCGCTGCGACATGCACGTCACCTGGCAGGATTTCGATGGCTATCTGGCCACCCTGCCCAGCAAACGAAGGATCGAGGTGCGGCGCGAGTTGCGCGCCATCGAGGATCGGGGTCTGATTCGCGCGTCGCGACCGCTTGCCGACGACGAGCCTGAGCTGTTGGACCTGCGGTGCCGGCTCATCGCCAAGTACGACGGGCGCGCGGATCCCAGGGCGGAGAAGGCGATCTTCGATCAAATTCGGGATTATGTGGCGCCGACCGACATCACCGTCTTCACGGTGACAAGGGGCGACCGGATCCTGAGCTTCAGCCTCTACATTCAGGATGGTAGCGAGTGGACGGCCATGCTGACCGGCTCGGATTACTCTGACTCAGATGCCAACTATGGCTACTTTTCCACGATTTTCTACCAGCCGATCGCCATGGCGCCCGCGTTCGGCGTCCGGACGCTCTCCTACGGTTACGGCTCGCTGGAAACCAAGCAGCGCCGCGGCTGCCACGTGACGCCTTACTATGCGGCGGAGCTTCGGCTATGACCTGGTCCAGCCGTCAACGAACACCCTGACGTACCTCTCCGGTGCCGAAGCCGTACGGCCTCGCAGCCCTTCGGGGGCGAAGCCTGCCCTTCGGGGGCGAAGCCTGCCCTTCGACCCAGTGGATCTAGGCGTGCTGCTCACTCGAAACCGCTTGGCCACAACTGCCGCAGCCGGGCTGGTACGCGAGTCGTACCAGCCAGCGGCCCGCGCAGCCGTAGTTCAGCCCGGGAAGGTGGTGGGCCGCCTGGGGCTCGAACCCAGAACCCAAGGATTAAAAGTCCTTTGCTCTACCAATTGAGCTAACGGCCCGGCCGCTACAGGTTACCTGGTGACCACCCCGCCTCGCGACAGCCCCGCGCGCTATCGCCGACCACCATTGCCGATCCCGCCGGCTCAGGTCTCCGACCGCCGGGGCGTAGCATCGAGCTGTGCTCGACCACCGAATGCCCACCATCCTGCACCCGCAGGGCGGGCGGCCATGCTGACGAGGACCGTTGGTGTTTAGCGGCGCGAGCATCGTCACGCCGTACGCGGGAGGCTCGCTCGACCGGGCCTGCCACCTCCGGCGGGACTCCGTCTGGCTGGCTGACCAGGCCAGCAGCGCCAGCGCGGAGCTCATCCCGCTGTGGCGGGACCGCTGTCTGGTGTCGGAAGGCGCGGTTGTTCGCCTGGACGCGACCGCGGTCGGCCAGTTGCCGTCCGGGGTCAGCGAGCCGGTCCTCCTCGGCCTGAGCAACAACATTCCGACGTTCGCGGTCGATCTGAGCGGGCTGGCCGAGGCCGAAGCCCTAAGCCTCGCCAATGCCGAGCGCACCGCCGATGTCCGGAGCCTGGTCAGCGGAGTGTTGGACCAGACCGAAGCCGCGATTCTGGCGTACGCCCGGGGGCTCTGCCACTGGCACCGGAACCAGCTTTTCTGCGGCGCCTGTGGTGCGGGCACCCGCCCGATCGATGGGGGCGCGGCCCGCGAGTGCGCCGGGTGCCGGCAGCCCCTCTTTCCGCGGATCAACCCGGCCGTGATCATGGTGGTCGAGGCGCCCGGAGCGCCCGACCGGTGTCTGCTGGCCCGGCATGCCGGCGCGGCCGAGGACGCCTTCGCCCTGCTGGCCGGCTTCGTCGAGGTGGGCGAGAGTCTTGAGGACGCGGTCCGGCGGGAGACGGTGGAGGAAGCGGGCGTCGTCGTCGACTCGGTGCGGTACTTCGCCTCGCAGCCGTGGCCGTTCCCCGCTGGGCTGATGATGGGTTTCTTCGCCGGGGCGACCAGCGAGGTCGCCGTGGTGGACGGCGAGGAGCTGCTCGAAGCCCGGTGGTTCACCCGGGACGAGCTGCGGCAGCGACGCAGCGAGCGCGGCCGGCTGGGTAATCCGGATTCGATCGACCGGCTGCTGCTGGAAGCCTGGCTGGAACTGGAGAGCTGACCAGCGAAGGTCAGACCGCTGTGGGGACGGCCTCGGCGGCCCCGACCAGCGGGTACGCCGGCACGGCACCCTGCACCTTGACGGTCACCGCCTGACCGATCGCCGGCAGGCCGGTGCCGACGAGCCGGGCGGTGACCTCGCTGCCGGTGGAGAGTCGCAGGGTGACCGCCCCGTCGTGGCCGTAGAACCGCACCCCGGTCACCGTCGCGGCGATCCCGTCAGCGGCGGCAGCGTCGCAGAGCCGCAACTGTTCCGGTCGGACGACGACGGTGGCCGCCCCGTCCGCACAGCCGGAACTGATGTCGAGCTCGCCGAGGGCGCAGCGGGCCCGTCCGCCGCAGACCGTCGACGACAGCACGATGGCCTCACCGACGAAGACCGCAACGGCCGGGTCCACCGGTCGCTGGTACAGCTCGCTCGGGCTGCCGGCCTGGGCCAGCCGGCCGTCGCGCAGCACCGCGACCTGACTGGCGAGCGAGAGCGCCTCGGCCTGGTCGTGGGTGACCAGCACAGCGGTGCTGCCGGCGGCGGCCAACGCGGTGGCGACGGCACGTCGGGTCTCGTCCCGCAGCGCGGCGTCGAGCGAGGAGAACGGTTCGTCCAGCAGCACGATCGCCGGTCGGGGTGCGAGCGCGCGGGCGAGCGCGACCCGCTGCTGCTGTCCGCCGGAGAGCTCGTGCGGGTGACGCCGGGCGAGCCCGGGGTGCAGTCCGACGAGTTCGAGCAGTTCGGCGACCCGGTGCTCGACCCGGCGCTCACGGCGGGGCAGCCCGAAGGTGATGTTGGCGGCCACGTCGAGGTGGGGGAAGAGGGCCCCCTCCTGGGCGACGTACCCGACGCCACGGCGTTCCGGTGCGACCCAGCGCCCATCGCCGGCCACCGTGGTGCCGCCGAGTTCGATCGTGCCGGAGTCGGGGCGGTCGAAGCCGGCGATGAGGCGCAGCATGGTGGTCTTGCCGCAACCGGAGGGCCCGAGCACGGCGGTCAGCGTGCCGGCGGCGACGTGCAGATCGACGCCCTCGAGCACGCCGACAGCGCCATACGCCTTGGTCACACCACGTACGGTCAGGTCGGTCATGATGAGGTCACCTTCTGTGAGGAGCGGGTGAGCAGGTAGGAGGCCGGCACCGAAATCGCGACCATCAGCGCGGCGTACGGGGCTGCGGCGCCGTAGGCCACGCTGTCGCTGTGGCTCCAGAATTGCGTCGCGAGGGTGGTCGTGCCGATCGGCGCGAGGAGCAGGGTGGCGGTCAGTTCGTTGATCACGGCCAGGAAGACCAGCGCGGCGCCCGCCCCGAGGCCGGGCGCGACCAGCGGCAGGGTGACGCGGCGCAGCACGGTGAAGCGCCCACTGCCCAGTGCCCGGGCCGCCTCGTCGAGCACCAGCGGTGCCTGCATCAGCGCCGCCCGCACGTTCACCACCGCCAGCGGCAGGAACAGCACCGCGTACGCCACGAGTAGCAGGATGGAGGTCTGGTAGATCGGCTGGGCGTACCGGATGGAGATGGCCACCAGCGACAGGGCGACCACAATGCCGGGCAGCGCGTGCCCGAAGTAGGTGCTGCGCTCGACCAGGGTGCTGAAGCGGCCCCGGTTGCGGACGGCGAGCCAGGCCACCGGTAGGGCGAGCAGGGTGGTCACCGCGGCGCCCGCGGCGCCGAACCCGATGGAGCTGACCGCCGCCATGGTGAGCTCACCGAGCGGGAACGCGGTCGAGTTGCCGATGGCGAGCCAGTAGCCGAGGCTGCCCAGCGGTACGCCCAGGGCGAGCGCCACCAGCAGGCCCAGGGCGCCCAGCGCGGCTGGCGTGTACCGGCCGGGGGAAACCCGGACCGCCGGTCGCGCCGCGCCGGCACCGAGTCGGGCGTAGCGGGTACGGCCACGTAGCCGCAGCTCACCGAGGAGCAGGAGCAGGCAGAGCAGGACGAGTACACCGGCGAGCATGGTGGCCGCCGGTCCGCCGAAGGTGGCCTGGTACTGCTCGTAGATGGCGGTGGTGAAGGTCGGGAACCGCAGCATCTGCACGGCCCCGAACTCGGCCAGCAGGTGCAGCCCGACGAGGAGCATGCCGCCGAGCATCGCCGGGCGCAGTTGCGGCACCACCACCCGGGTGAAGCTCCGCCACGGGCCGTGTCCGAGCGCCCGTCCGCTCTCCTCCAACGCGGGGTCGAGGCCGCGAAGCGTCGCGGCGACCGGCAGGTAGACGAGCGGGAAGTACGACAGGGTGGTGACCAGTACCGCTCCGCCGTATCCCTCGACCCGGGCGGTCAGCGACACCCAGCCGAAGCTGTTGACGAAGGCGGGGATCGCGAGCGGGGTGGCCAGCAGGACGTGCCAGATTCGCCGGCCCGGCAGGGTGGTCCGCTCGATCAGCCAGGCCGCCCCGGTCCCGATGGCGGCGCAGAGCAGGGTGGTCGCGACGATCAGGGATGCCGTGTTGCTCAGCAGCTCGCCCACGCGCGGACGGATGAGCAGCCGGCGCGCCTCGTCGAAACCGACGCTGTAGCCGTACCCGACCACGAAGAAGAGCGGTACGAGCGCCAGCAACGCGACGAGGAGCGCGAGCACGGCGACGCCGGTGGGGTACGCGCGCACGCGCGCTCCCCACCGGCGTACCGCAACGGTTGTCGCGGTCATGCCACCGGCCGGTTTGCGGCCGTCGGCGGTGCTGTGATCATCACAACAGGTTCTCCTGCTGCATCAGCTCGACCACCTGCGGTCCGTTGAGCTTCGCCGGGTCGATTTCCGGGGCGTCGAGTTCGACCAGCGGCTTGAGTTTGGGGTTGGCGGCCACTCCGCTGCCGATCGGGTATTCCAGGGCGGTGCTGTCGGCCAGCACCTGCTGACCACGCTTGCCGGTCAGGTACTGCACGAGCTGCTGCGCCTCGGCCTGGTGCTTGCTGCTCTTGATCACGCCCGCGCCGGAGACCGAGACGAAGGCGCCCGGGTCCTGGTTGCCGAAGTAGTGCTGTTCGACGTTCTTGCTGTTGGCACCGGCCTCGGCCCGGTCCTTGTGCCAGTAGTAGTGGTAGATGATCCCGGCGGGGATCTCACCGGCGTTGACCGCCTTGAGGATCGCGCCGTTGCCCGGGTACACCTTGGCGTTGGTCTTGAGGCCCTTCAGCCAGGCGGTGCCGGCGTCGGTGCCCTGGGTGGCCAGGACCGCGCTGACGATCGCCTGGAAGTCCGCGCCCGCGGCGGCGATACCGAACTTGCCCTGCCAGGTCGGGTCGGAGAGATCCATGATCGACTTCGGCAGCTCTCCGGTGGGCAGCTTCGCCGGGTTGTAGACCATGACCGTGGCCCGCGCCGCGAAGCCGACCCACGACCCGTCGGAGGGCCGGTAGGCGCTGGGCACCTGGTCAAGCGTGGCCTGGTCGACCTTGGCGAAGCCGCCCTTGCTCGAGACGAGGCCCATCGCCGGGGAGTTCTCGGTGATGAAGACGTCGGCAGGCGACCGGTCACCCTCTTGGACGAGCTGATTGGCGAGCTCGAAGTCCTTGCCGGACCGGATGTTGACCTTGATCCCGGTCTGCTCAGTGAAGTTCGCCACCATCGCCTTGGCGAGGTCATCGTGCTGAGCGTTATAAAGGGTCAAGGTGGGTTTTTCGCCCGGAGTTGCCGAGTCAGCGCCGGAGCCACAGGCCGTGGCGGCGGCGAGCACAGTGCTGGCGGCCACAGCGCCGATGAGCACTCGTCTGATATGAAGCATGTAGTCGTTCCCTCCCTGCCGTAAGAGAGGTTAGCCTAACCTAATTCGGCATGGCAAGCAGGGGGACCCCCGGCGCAATCCCGGTCGCGCGTCAGGTGGGTATGTCGCGGCGCCGAAGCCCGACCAGCCCGGAGCCGGCCGACGGCGGTGCTCTGATCGCAGAGCGCGACGTGAATGGTTCGCAGTCCGAGCGCGACACCGTCTTGCCCATCGCCACTCGTGCACATATATTCGTTTGCGAGTAGTCGCCAACGAGTGCGAGCAGGGTGAGTGGCATGGCGAAGCAGCGCAAGGTCAGCAACCTGCTAGCGCTCGCTGTGCTCTCCGCCCTCGTCCAGCGACCCATGCATCCCTACGAGATCGCCACGGCACTGCGCTCCTGGGGCAAAGACCAAGACATGGATATCAAGTGGGGTTCTCTCTACACAGTGGTCCGCAACCTGGACAAACACGACATGATCGCCGCTGTGGAGAGCGTTCGCGAAGGCCGTCGGCCCGAGCGCACCGTATATCGCATCACCGACTCCGGCCGCGCGGAGCTGGTCGATTGGACGCGCGAGCTGGTCTCAACCCCCGTACGCGAGCATCCGCGCTTCCGCGCCGGCCTGTCGGTACTCGCCGTCCTCCACCCCGACGAAGTCACAGGTCTCCTACGGCAGCGGCTGGACCTGCTGGAAGACAACCTCACAGCCGCACGCGACGCACTCGCGCAACACACACGGCACCTCCCACGGCTGTTCCTGGTCGAGTCGGAATACGACCTGGCCATCCAGGAGGCGGAGGCGGCCTGGGTCCGCTCCCTGCTCGCCGAGTTCACCTCCGGCACCTACCCGGGGCTGGACATGTGGCGAACCGTTCATGAAACCGGCGAAATGCCGGCGGAGCTGACTGAGCTCGCGGAAAGGACCAGCTCCACGGAGTAAAAGACGGCCCTGGCGCGGTGCGCCAACACCACGCCAGGGCCCTTACCTCGAAACCACACCTGGGAAGGCGCTCGGCCCGAGGCGGCAACCACGAGGATAGCCGGGTCCCTCCCAGGTCGGTTCGGACGCACGAGAACCGATCACCCACGGAGAAGACCATGACTGAGGTAAAGACAGCGATCGTCATAGGCGGCGGCATCGCCGGTTCAGTGGCGGCCCTGGCGTTGGCCAAGGCGGGCATCGCGGCCACCATCTATGAGGCGTACCCGAGCACCGCCGATGGCATCGGCGGCAGCCTCGCGCTCGCGCCGAACGGCGTAGCGGCCCTGCGCGTCGTCGGCGCGGACGAGGCCGTGACCGCAATCGCCACGCCGATCACGCGAATGGCCATGGCCATCGGCGGCAAACACATCGACCTGCCCGGCCTGGCCGACGCACCACCGCTGCAACTGGTGCGCCGCGGCGAGCTCCACCGTGCACTGCATGACCGGGCCGTCGCCAGCAGCGTGCCTATCGAGTACGGCAAACGTCTCGTCGATGCGAAGGAGACCACGACGGGCATCACCGCAAGGTTCGCCGACGGCAGCACCGCCAGCGCCGACATCCTCATCGGCGCCGACGGCATCCGATCGACCGTACGCAGCCTCATCGACCCGAAGGCGCCCGGCCCGCAGTTCACCGGACTTCTCGGCTTCGAGGCGGTCGCGCGGCATGAGGTGGACGCCGAGCCCGGCACGATGACCTTTGCCTTCGGCAAGCGCGGCTACTACCTTTACTGGCCGGAGCCCGGTGGCGGCACGCGGTGGGGCGCCAACCTGCCACAGGAGCGGCCGATGAGCCTCGCCGAGGCCCGCACGGTGCCCACATCCGACTGGATGCGAACGCTGCGCGCCGCCTACGCCGACGACGATCCCGGTCGCGACCTGATGCTGACCAGCAGCGTCGACGAACTGCAAGCGGTGGGATCGTTGCTGATCATGCCGCGCATCGGGCACTGGCATCGCGGCCGCCTGGTGCTGATCGGCGATTCGGCGCATGCGCCCTCCAACAGTTCGGGCCAGGGCGCGTCGCTGGCGATCGAAAGCGCCGTACAGCTGGCCCGCTGCCTACGCGACCTACCTGACGTCCCGTCGGCGTACGCCGCCTTCGAGCGCCTGCGGCGCAGCCGGGTGGAGAAGGTCACTGCCCGTGCGGCTCGGATCAACCAGGCCAAGGCTCCGGGAGCAGTGGCCCGAGTGCTGATGCCGCTGCTGATGCCGCTGCTAATGAAAATCGCCATGAACCCGGAGAAGACGCTCGGCCCCGAGCAGCGCTACGTGATCGACTGGGACGCGCCGGTCACGGCGGATCCGGCACTACGCTGAACTCTCGACGTCTGTCGGGCTTCGCGGTGCCGGCGGGGCAGCCGGCACCGCCGGACGCGGCGGATGGACGAGTTCCGGCCAGAGCGCCACCGTCCGGCCGCGCACCGCGACCAAACGACGTACCGCCCGATGGTGCCGTTCCGCCTGCACCGCCGCCAGATACACCTCCGGAGGCAGGCCAGCCGGCGGCGCCGGCCGGGTGACCGCCGCGACCTCCGCCGCCAACTGATGGGCCAAGCGGATCCGAGCGGGTTTACGCAGTTCGGCCGCGCGGCTGAGGAAATGCCGAACGGCCAGCGCGAGATCATCGTCGAGCCCGGCCAGATCGAGGGTCGCCGCCCAGCCGGCCAACGCGGGCGGCAGCATCGGGAACCGTACCCGCCGGACGGTGGTGCGGTCGTGGATGACCAGCGTGCCGGCGGCGTAATCGCCGAGCCGTTTAGCCTGCGGGCTGACCGCCATGGTCCAGATGCTGGCGAGCCAGGTCAGTGGCGGGGCGACCATTCCGGGCCACTCGATGGCCGCGCTGACCAGGCCACGGGTCGCGGCCTGCCGGAAACGGACCGGTCCACCGTCGTCGCGCACCACGCGCAGCCCGACGGCGAGCTTGCCGACGGTACGGCCACCGGCCAGAGCCTCCATGGCGACCGGGTACCCGACAATCACCAGCACGACCAGGACGATGGTGAGCGCCCCGTAGAGGGTCCCGTCGAACTCCACCACGCCGGCCACATCCAACAGGCCGAGCAGAACCGGCAGGACCATGGAAAGCCCGAAGAAGAGCACCACCTGGACAAGCAGGTCGATCACCCGGGCCAGCATCCGGGACCCGAGCTGCGCCACCGGCAGGTCGAGGCTGACCGCGTCCCCGGTGACGAACCGGACGCTACCCCCGGCCGCACCCGCGCCGGTCGGATCCCCGCCGGTCGGATCCCCGCCGGTCGGATCGACGAGGGGGGCGTCGGTCAGTGCTGGCGGGGCGGTGTTGAGGGTCACCGCGACAGTCTGGCCGACGGGTACGCTCTGCGGGACCCGCCCCCGGGTTCGAAATCGACCATCGTTGGCGAGTCGCCGCTGATCCCAGGAGCCGTCGTGGACGTGGACGCGTTCGCCGCAGAGCACGGGCCGCAGTGGCAGCGGCTCCGTACGCTGCTCAGCCGTCGCCGCCGCAAGCTCACCGCGGCTGAGGTCGACGAGCTGGTGATGCTCTACCGCCGGACCGCGACCCACCTGTCGATCGTGCAGAGCCGCTCGCCCGACCCCGAACTGACCACCATGCTCACCCGGCTCGTCCTGCACGCCCGGGCGGCGGTCACCCCGTCGACCGGTTTCCGCTGGACGAGCGTGGGACGGTTCTTCACCGTCTCGTTCCCGCTGGAGGTCTACCGGGCCGGACGGTGGTGGGCCGGCGCCGGGCTGGCCTTCGTGGCGCTCAGCGTGCTGCTGATCCTGATCGTGGCCGGCGATCCGACGGTGGCGCGGCATTTCATGTCCGAGGGTGAGATCAACGCACTGGTGGCACACGACTTCGAGGCCTACTACCGCAGCGCGCCACCGCAGAACTTCGGCTTCGCGGTGTGGACCAACAACGCCTGGGTCGCCGCGGTCTGTCTCGCCTCCGGGGTGATCGTGCTGCCGGTGCTCTACATGTTGTGGGTCAACGCGCTCAACCTCGGCCTCGTCGGCGGGGTGATGGTCGGCCACGACCGGACCGACCTGTTCCTCAGTCTGCTGCTCGTACACGGTCTGCTGGAGCTGACCTGTGTCTTCGTAGCCGCCGGGGTGGGGCTGCGGATCGGCTGGTCCTGGATCGCCCCCGGGCCGCTGCGTAGCCGGGGCCAGGCGGTCGCGTCCACCGGCCGGTCCGGGCTGGTGGTTGCGCTGGGGCTGGTGCCGGTGCTGCTGGTCAGCGGCGTCATCGAGGCGTTCGTGACGCCGTCGTCGCTGCCACCGGCGGTGAAACTGACGCTCGGCACGCTGGCCTGGCTGGCGTTCCTGGCGTACGCGGTGGTGCTCGGCCGGGCCGCACACCGGGCCGGGCAGACCGCTGACGTCGACGCCGCGGACCGGGAGGCGTTCGCCCCGACGGTCTGAGACCAGCGTGCGACCAGCACCCGGGCCGGCCCGAGGCCGGAGCCGGGTCAGAGCCGACCGGCGGCTTTCAGATCCAGATAGCGGTCCGCCACGGCCGAGGCGAACGTCTCCACCGGCGCCTCCACCACCTGCACGCCGTGCCGGGAGAGCATCCGCCGGACCCGGTCCAGCTCGGCCAGGGTCCGTTCGGCCGCCGCAGCCGTGTAGAGCCGCGCCGGGTCACCCCGCCCAGCCGCGAGGACCGGCACCGACGGGTCGCTGACGGCGGCCACCAGCACGGTGTGTTTCGCGACGAGCTGCGGCAGTACCGGCAGCAACCCCTCACCGAGCGCCCCCGGATCCAGGGTGGTGAAGACAACCACCAGGGCCCGTTTGCGTGCCATCCCCAGCACCTCGGCGGCGACCCGGCCGAAGTCGGTCTCCACCAGGGCCGGCTGGAGCGCGGCCATCGCCCGGGTCAGCCGGGACAGCGCGGTCCGCTTATGCGTACCGGCCACCGTCATCCGGACCTGATGATCCACGGCGAGCAGGTCCACCCGGTCGTCGGCGTGCGAGGCGAGCACCGCGAGCAGCAGCGCCGCGTCGATCGCCGCATCCAGGCGCGGCTCACCGGGTGGGTTGGGCACCGCCACCGTCGGCGCGGTGGCCACCCGACCGGCGCTGGTCCGCCCGGTGTCGAGCACACAGAGGATCCGCCGGTCACGTTCCGGTCGCCAGGTCCGCACCACCGCGTGCCCGCTGCGCGCGGTGCCCCGCCAGTCGATGGAGCGGACATCGTCACCGACCACGTACTCGCGCAACGAGTCGAACTCGGTGCCCTGCCCCCGACCCCGGGTGACCAGGTGGCCGTCGATGACCCGCAGCCGGGACAGTTTCTCCGGCAGGAACTTCCGCGCGTGAAACGGCGGCAGCGCGGTCAATGTCCACGGTGGGGTGAGCGCCGCCGCGCGGCGGTGCGAGGTTTGCCGGAACGCCAGCCCGAACGGCCCGTACGACCGGATGGTGACCCGCACGGCCGGGCGGTCGCCGCGCCGGGTGGGGGTGAGCCGGGTGATCAGCTCCGCCGACTCGTCCGGTTCCAGCTCCACCAGATGGGCGTACGGCTCATCCGCCCCGGCGGACGGCACCCAGGCGTCCCGCACCAACCCCCGCAGGGTACGCAGCGAGGTGTTGGTGACGGTCAACGTCACCTCGGCGGTGTCCCCGAGGCGTACCTGCCGGGCACCCGAGCGGGCCAGCCGCACCTCCCCGGCGGGCGCGGCGAGCAGCCAGTCGAAGCCGGTCAGCAGCAGGACGAGCAGCGCCGCCGCGGCCAGCGAGAGCCACATCCCGGCCGGGCTGAACAGCGCCGCGCCCAACGCCAGCGCGGCCCCGCCGAGCACCGCGACCAGCGCCGGCACCCGCCAGGTCAGCATAGGTCGACGGTCATCGGGGCGCCGGCACCGTACGGAGCAGGGCTTCCAGGACCGCGTCGGCGGTGACGCCTTCCAACTCCGCGTCGTGCCGGACCCGGATCCGGTGCCGCAACGCCGGCCGGGCCACGCCCTTGACGTCGTCCGGGGTGGCGTAGCCGCGCCCAGCCAGCCAGGCCGCCGCCTTCGCCGCGTTGAGCAGTGCGGTCGCACCGCGCGGCGAGGCGCCCAACTCCACCGACGGGGTGGCCCGGGTGGCCCGACACAAGTCCACAATGTACGCCAACACCACGTCGGCGACCTGCACCCGGCGTACCGCCTGCCGGGCAGCGGCCAGGTCGGCCGGGCTGGCGACCGGTCGTACCCCGGCGGCGGCCAGGTCCCGCGGTTCGAAGCCGTGGTGATGCGCGCGGAGCACCCCGAACTCCTCGTCCCGGGTCGGCAGCGGCACGGTCAACTTGAACAGGAACCGGTCCAGTTGCGCCTCGGGCAGCGGATAGGTGCCCTCGTACTCGACCGGGTTCTGGGTGGCCGCGACCAGGAACGGCTCGGGCAGCGGTCGCGGCCTGCCCTCGACGGAGACCTGACGTTCCTCCATCGCCTCCAGGAGCGCGGCCTGGGTTTTCGGCGGCGTCCGGTTGATCTCGTCGGCGAGCAGCAGGTTGGTGAAGACCGGCCCCTCGCGGAACTCGAAGTCGGTGGTGCGGGCGTTGAAGATCGACGAACCGGTCACGTCGCCGGGCATCAGGTCGGGGGTGAACTGCAGCCGCTTCGACTCCAGCGACAGGGCCGCCGCCAGCGTCCGGACCAGCAGGGTCTTGGCCACCCCGGGGACGCCCTTCGAGCAGCACGTGGCCCTGACAGAGCAGGGCGATGAGCAGCCCGGTGACGGTGCCGTCCTGCCCCACCACGGCCTTGCCGACCTCGGCACGCAACTGGACGAGGGCCTGCCGGGCGGTCGCCTCGCCGGCGTCCGGAATGGCCGACGGGCCGGCACCCGACGTGGCCGACGGGCCGGCACCCGACGTGACCGACGGGCCGGGCGAGTGCTGGCTACCGGCGCCGGCCGGCATGGCGGTTTCTGTCACGGCATTCCTCCAGGGTTCTCGGCTCCGGCGAAGCCAGCGGTTCCTTGCCGATCGGCGGGTCGGGGCGTGGTTCGCAGCACGGTGTCGACCAGAGCGTCCAGCCGGGCGACCGCGTGACCGAGCTCCTCGTCGGTGGCCGGCGCGGGCGGGTACAGAATCGCCTGGACCTCGTCCGGGGCGAGGCCGGCCCGGACGGCGACCTGGGCGATGAACCCGGCATCGGCGCCGGTCGGCCGGGTCGGGTCGACGACCCGGGCCAGGCGCCGCAGGGCGGCGGTACGCAATGCGTCCAGCACCGTCTCGCGGGCGGCGCCGCGCTGGTAGAGCCGCCCCCGACCGGTGATGATCTCGGTAGCCGGGACCAGCACCGGCAGGGGCTCGGCGACCGGCGGCCCGAGCCGACGGCCCCGGACCACGGCGAGCAGCAGACCCAGCGCGAAGAGCAGAAGCAGTCCGGCCCAGAGCACCGGTGGGAACGCCGCCCACATCGGATTGCTGTCACCAGCGGACCGGTCAGGTTGCCGGTAGCGGGGCGGCGGGGGCGTCTGGACCTTGGACCGTTCCGCGCGGTGCACGTCGACCCAGATCAGCTGACCGGTGCCGCTCAGCAGGCCGGTGGCGAGGGCCCGGTTGCCCGCCTCGTCGAGGCGGCTGTTGCGGAACGGGTCGGTCGCGCCGACCGCGATCAGCTCTCCCTGGCCCGAGGGCACTCCCACCAGCCCGCCCTGGTAGCAGTTGAAACTCTCATTATCGCCGATGTACCGCGAGTGGTGCACGCCCGCCGGTCCGGCCCGCACGGCGGGGTCGGCGACGCACTCCGGGGCGACCGTCCGGCTTGCCCATCTTGACCCGCCGGGCAGGAAACCGGTGATCAGCGCCGCACGGATTCCCGGACGGACCAGCACCACCCGGTGCCGATTGTCCGATCCGGCCACCTCAAGCAGGAAGTGCGGATCGACCAGGTTGGGCGTTGGCACGAAAACTGTGATCGTCCCGCGCGCACCGGCCAGCATCTCCCGGGCCTCGCGCGGAGCTGGTGACCCGGCGTACGGTGACACCGCGCTCGGCGAGCAGTCCGGCGAGCCGGCTGGAGCCGTCCGGTCCGGTCCCGGCGGGCGACAGGGTCCCGGGATCCTTGAGGTCGGGCTCCTGCACCGCGTGCGCCACCCCGGTCACCAGGTAGAGCAGCGCCAGCAGACCGAACGGGATCGCCGCACGGTGCCAACGGCGCCGCCGCGCCACCTGCGGGGCGGTCACTTGGTCATCCTGACGGGACGGACGCTGGTGGGCTCGGCGTCGACGGTGGCGCGTACCTGATCGGCGTCGACGGTGGCGCGTACCTGATCCGCCCAGCCGCGCATGGCCTGGTCGTCGGCGGCGGTGGCCGGGCGGAAGCCGTACCAGATTTCGGAGAAGAGCCCGGACGCGGCCCGCAGCGGCGCCGCGACCGCCGGCCGGGTCCGACCGGCGGCCAGGGCCAGCTCGGTCACCGTCCAGCCCGGCACCGACGCGAGGATCTGCCGCTCGATGAGGTCGCGGACCATCGCGCGCAGCCGTTCCCGTACCGCTTCCTTGAAACGCCCGGCGGCGGCGAGCTGATCGGCGTTGAGTTCCAGCACGGTGGCCGGTAGATCGGGTAGCTGCTCTTCAGCCAGGTCCGGCTGGTGGGTCGGCGCGGCCGGTCGTTGCCGCCGCCGCCAACGCCAACGCCAGCGGAACCGCAGCCCGCGTAGCCGGAACCGGTGCCGTCGGGAGCGCCGCCGCCGGGTGGTCCGATCCCGGTCCCACCCGCCCCGACGCCACCAGCGGGTGGGCAGCCAGCCCGGCCACCAGTACCAGAGCGCGGCGATCAACAGGGTTGCCAGCAACGACAGGAGCACCAGCATCGGTACGCCGCCGGGCACGTGGTCGGCGAGCACGGCAACCCACTCGTTCCACCAACGGGTCACCGGGGCACCGCCAGCGCCTCATCGCAGGAGACCCGCCGGCTCAACGCCCGGCGCAGGGTCAGATCGAGCCCTTCGGTACGCATCCGCAGGTCCAGATGCAGCACGGTGTCCAGGCAGGCCAGGGCCGGGTAGGCGATGGTGTTGACCATCAGCCAGGCGAGTCCGACCACCAGATGGTCCCGTTCGGCGGTGCCGGTGTCGATGACCAGGCCCAGGGCCACCCAGCCGGCGATGCCGGTGGCCAGCCGGATGAAGAGCCACGAGGTGTACCCGAGCAGTCGGATCCAGCCGGCCCGCAGTCCGCGCCGGGTGGAGAGTGCCAGCGAACGCAGCAGCGCTGGGCCGGGTTTGAGCCGGTCGATGACGAGCGCCGGCATGGCCAGCCCGAGCAGCAGGTAGGCCAGCGGTCCGACGAGCACCGACGCGGCCGCCGCCGTACCGAGCAGCCCGACGGTCACCGCGACCACCGCCGCGCCGCCCAACGGCACCGGTCGGCGCGGGGCCGCCGCGCCGAGCAGCGCCCGGGGCGCGGCCGAGGAGGTGTACGCGCCCAGCACCGCGATGCTGAACATCTCGGTGCCGAAACCGACGATCAGCAGGATGGCGTACCAGCCCCAGCGGTCCTCCCCGGGAAAGACCAGGTCCACCACGTCGGCGAGGTGGCGCAGCGGGAAGAGCACGGCCTGTTCGAAGAGGGCGAGCAGAAAGCCCAGGCCGATCAGGAGCGGCGCCCGGGTACGAAGCAGGGTGGTCGCGGCGTCGAGCAGTTCGCCGACGGTCATCGGTCGTAACGGCAGGGCACCCGACGTGACTGTTTCGTCCAAGCGTCCCCCGGGTGACGAGCGATGAACGGCCATGTTGGCACGTCGGGTGCCACCTCCGCGACCCCGGACCCACGCGTCTGGGTTAGCACTGGGCCTGCCGCTGGCCGGCGTCGGACTGCTCCTGGCGATCGACCCGATCCCGGATATGATCCGGACCGCCACCAACGTCGCCGGGCAGGCACTGGTGCCGACCGTCGTCGCGGCCCGGGAAGGCGTGCTCGACCGCGCCGCGTACGACTCGGCCGGCCGGCGCGACCTGACCGAACCGCTGCCGGCGGGCGAGTTGCTCCCCACCCCCCTGACCCCTGCTGAGGAGCTCCCGTTGACCGCACTGTTCCGGCCGCTCCAGCTACGCGCGGTCACCCTGCCCAACCGGGTCGCGCTGGCCCCGATGTGCCAGTACAGCGCCGGGCCCGACGGGCTGCCCACCGACTGGCACCGGGTGCACCTCGGGCGCACGGGCGGTCGGCGGGGTGGGTCTGCTGCTGACCGAGGCGACGGCGGTCATACCGGAAGGGCGGATCAGCCCGCAGGACACCGGGATCTGGTCCGGCGCGCACGTTGACGCGTGGCGACCGATCACCGCCTTCATCGCCGGGCAGGGCGCCGTACCAGCCGTGCAGCTCGCACACGCCGGCTTCAAGGCCTCCACCTACCGGCCGTGGGCACCCCGCTCCGGCGGGGTGCCGGACGCCGACGGCGGCTGGCCGCCGGTCGGTCCCGGCACCGAACCGTTCCGGCCGGACTTCCGCGTCCCGACCGCCCTCGACGAGGCGGGTATCGCCAGCGTCGTCGAGGCGTTCGCCGCCGCCGCCGGCCGGGCGGTCGACGCCGGCTTCGCCGCCGTCGAAATCCACGCGGCGCACGGTTATCTGCTGCACGAATTCCTCTCCCCGCTGATCAACCACCGGCAGGACGGCTACGGCGGCGACCGGGCCGGCCGGATGCGCTTGGCGCTGGAGGTCGCGCACGCGGTCCGGGCCACAGTCGGCGACGACTTCCCGGTGCTGGCGCGGATCTCGGCCACCGACTGGGTCGACGGCGGCTGGTCGGTCGCCGACAGCGTCGCGCTGGCCAAGGAGCTGACCGCCGCTGGCGTCGACCTGATCGACTGCTCGTCCGGGGGCGCGGCGGTCCGGGCCGAGATCCCGGTCGGGCCGGGATACCAGGTGCCGCTCGCCGCCCGGGTACGCCGGGAGGCCGGCGTACCGACCGGCGCGGTGGGTCTGATCACCGCGCCCGAGCAGGCGGAGGAGATCGTCGCCACCGGCCAGGCCGACCTGGTGCTACTCGGCCGGGAACTGCTCCGCGACCCGTACTGGCCACGCCGGGCCGCCAGCCGACTCGGCGCCGAGCCGGACTGGCCGGGGCCGTACCAACGCGCTTTCTGAGCTGACCTGCGGTGCGGGATTTCATAGGTCCAGCTGACCTGACCATCGCGCCAGCCGATACGCGATCACCTTATCGGTGCGCGCCCTGACCACCAGGGCGCGATGATTTGCCGGTTTACGGTCCGATGTCTGCTGCGTCAGGGTCGGCCACCGGATCGGCTACCGGGTTGGTCTGCGTCGCGGCGAGCCGGGCGGCGCGCAAAGTGAGGTAACGCTGTTCGGGAAGGCTCGTCGTGTGGGCGGCGGCTGCCCGGTAGGACGCGATGGCGGCTGGCCGATCACCGGCCATCTCGTGCAGGTGAGCGCGGGCGGCGTGCAGCCGGTGGTGGTCGGTAAGACGGGAGTCGCCGTCGAGGGCAGCGAGCGCGGCAAGCCCGGCGGTGGGTCCATGCACCATCGCGTACGCGACGGCGCGGTTGAGGGAGACCACCGGGCTGGCGTTGTGCCGTTCCAGCGCCTGATACAGGGCGAGGATCTGTGGCCAGTCGGTGTCGGCAGTGGTGGGTGCCTCGTCGTGCAGCCAGCGGGTCGGCTCGCCCGCCCACGCCGGGTGCGGGCAGGGGCCAGAAGGCTTCCGGTGTCAGCCGGTGAGGCCGGCGTCGTGGGCGAGCAGGGCGACCTGGGTACGGTTGTTGAGATCGAGTTTGGTGAATATGCGGGAAATGTGGGCTTTCACGGTGGCCACGCTCATGAACAGCTCGCCCGCGATCTCGGCGTTGGACTTGCCCCGCCCGACGGCGATGGCGACCTCGCGTTCGCGTTCGCTGAGCTGATGCAGCGCGGTGGTGGCGTGCTGTTGCCGGGCGGCGGCGCCGGTGTCGCTGAGGTGGGCGATGAGCCGTCGGGTGACGGTCGGCGACAGGATAGGTTCGCCGGCTGCAACCCGCGCGATGGCGCGCAGGATCTCGGCGGGTGGCGTGTGTTTGAGCAGGAAGCCGCTGGCCCCGGCGCGCAGGGCGCGCAGGACGTACTCGTCAGCGTCGAAGGTGGTCAGGACGATGACCTCGGGTGGGTCGGGTCGGGCGCGGAGTCGTTCGGTGGCGGCGAGGCCGTCGAGGGTGGGCATGCGGATGTCCATCAGCACCACGTCCGGGGCGTATGCGTCGACGGCGGCGGCTACTTCGCTTCCGTCGCCGGCCTCGCCCACCACGGCGATGTCCGGCGAGCCGCCGATGACCATGGTGAGGCCGGCCCGCACGAGCGGGTCGTCGTCGACGATGAGGACCCGCACCGGTGCGTTCACGTTGGGCTCCTTGTCCGTGCTCACCTGGGCCGGAGGCCGGTTCCGACCGCGATCAGAGGGTAGGCCACGGTAGCCAGGCCCTGAGCCGGAAGTCACCGGCGGGGGTGGGGCCGTGTTCGAGGCGTCCGCCGGCGAGGGCGGCCCGTTCGGTGAGCCCGATGAGGCCGATGCCGGCGCCGGGGATGCCGGCAGGGCTGGTCTCGGCCGGGTACGGGTTGCGGATCTCGACGGTTACGCCGTCGCCTGGGGCTGCCCGGACGGTGACGGCCACCTCGCCGTCGGGGGCGTGCTTGCGGGCGTTGGTCAGCCCTTCCTGCACGATCCGGTACGCGCTGCGCCCCACACCAGCCGGTACGGCGGAAAGCGCGTCGGTCTGCCAGTCGAGCCGTACCCGCATCCCGGCGCGCCGCGATTGGTCGACGAGGTCAGGGAGGTCGGCCAGGGTGGGCTGCGGCCGTTCCGGCGTCTCGTCGGACCGGTCGACACCGGTGCGGAGGACGCCGATCACCTCCCGAAGGTCCTCCAGCGCCTGGTAGGCGCTGTCGCGGACCACCCCGGCGGCACGGGCGACCTCCTCGGGCGCGGCGTCGGGGCGTAGCTCCAGCGCCCCGGCGTGCAGGCTCAGCAGGGACAGGCGGTGGGCGAGCACGTCGTGCATCTCCCGGGCGATCCGGTTGCGTTCGCCCTGGCGGGCTTCGGCGACGCGCAGTTCCTGTTCGGCCTCGACCCGCCCAGCCCGCTCCCGCAGCGACTGGCGCCGGGCCCGTACAAACATGCCCCAGGCGAGCACCGCGGCCGCGAAGACGACGCCCAGCACGATCTCCGACGGGGACCCGACTGGGACGTCGGGCCGAACCAGCAGCCTCACGAACGGTACGAGCGCGTACCCGGCCACGATCGGGGCGACCACCGCGAAGCGCCGGTGCACCGCGACGGTGAACAGCGCGACGAACGCCGCGCCCGCCGCCGACGTCGAATAGACGCTGACCAGACCCACGACCACGGCCAAGCCGACCGGCCAGCGTCGGCGCAGCCACACCCCCAGACTGCACAGGCCGCCGAGGACGAGGTCGACAGTGAGCGGGACTGGTGCGATGTGTTGCGCGAGGCCGTCGCCCAGGGCGAGCACCGTGAGGCCGACGGCCAGCAGGAAACACGCGGCGTCGACCACCCGGCCGCGGATCGTGCGCCCGGCCGGGCGTACCGGATCGTGGTCAGCATCGCTGGTCACGCCCGCCGGTAGCGGACTCCGATCCTGCGGGTCCGCCGGGACCATCATGATCAAAGGGTACGGCCGGGTCGGGCCCCACGGCATCCGACCAAAGTCGATCCCGCGGTGTAGACCTCCGGCCCACCACCATCGACCTTGGCTCGTAGCGGCGTATCCGGCCGCTCCAGCAATCTGTTCCACATCACCGGAACGAACAGCCAAAAAAAGACTCCGAAACCAATTCCGACCATTCCTGCGCCAACGAATGACGTGGTGTTGCACCGATCATCCGACCGCAACGAAGGAGTGAGAGATGAAATCACCACATAACCCCGCCACCGCGCTGGAATCCCTGCACGTGCCCGTGAGCGCGGCAGCGGCAACGACGGGGCCTACCCCGACCCGAGCGCTCCGAGAGCGGGTCGTGGGCGCGACGGCGATCGCGTTGGCAGCGTCGGTGGCGATCCAGAACGCGGTGGTGGTCTGGGCCGGAGCGCCAGACTACGGGGACCCGATCAAGGAGGTGCTCGCCTTCCACGCGGAGCACCGGGTCGCGGTCGCGATCGCGGTCGGCCTGGAGGCGCTGAACCTGCCGCTGCTGCTCGGGTTCCTGACCGGTCTCCACGGGCTCGTCGAGCGCCGCGGGCGTGCGGGCGCAGACTGGTCGCGCCTCGCGGTGGCCGCAGGCGCGACCCTCTCGGCAGTCTTTGCGCTCTACGCCGTCCTGTGGAACGGTGTCGTGCTGTCCGCCGGCGAGCTCGCCGAGCCGAGCCCGGAGTTCGAGCTCGCCTGGCAATTGCATGCAGCAGCCTTCGCGTTGGCGCTGCCGGCGCTCGGCACCACATTCATCGGCGCTGCGCTGGCGGCGCATGCGAGCCAGCTGACGCCGCCGTGGCAGCGTCTGCTCGCAGTGGCCGGGGGAGGCCTGCTGCTCGCCGCCGGGGCGGCCAACCTCGCGATCGCGGACGGCTCACGGCTCCTCTTCGTGGGGATACCCGGCTACGCCGCCTGGCTCGTGTGGCTGCTTGCGACCGGCGTACGGCTGGTGCGCGCTCGAACAGCTGACCGTCCTGACGACGCATCGACCTCCGACGAGGAGGGATGATGGGAACCGACATCGAGGCAGCTGCGGTCGCCGCAGCGCTTGGGGCGTTCGCCGGCCGTGCGCCGGGGGTGCGATTGCCGATGCCGCGCTCGAGTTCGAGGGGAGCGGCAGTGGGCGTTCTCGGTAGCAGCGGCGGGCCTCGCCGCCCTGGGCGGCAAGGCGGGCGAGCGCTCGCCTTGATGCCGCCGCACGGTCCGCGGCGGGATAGCTGATGGCCGGCGCGGACGTCACGTCGGCCGCCGCTGGGCGCAGTGTCCGCGCTCCGAGGCCGTCGTCTCGATATGCGCGGGACCTCGTTTGCGGGGCGTGGCCGTAGTATCCGGCGGTACCCAGCAGGCTCGCACCACCACGATCAAGCTCGTCGACGTTACGGACACGCTGCGCCGCGACAAGAGCGGCGGCGCAGTCCTTCCCTCCGCGAAAGATCGACTCGTAGGACGCGCGAACTGCCATGCGTGCTTCCTACCACCACCGCGCCACCGACCGCGCAGGAACAGGCCCGCGGAACTGATCGGAAGCCTGGCGTTCGCGCGCTTCCACTACCGAGGCCGCCGGTCCTCGAACCCAACGAAACATCCTCATCTGCCGCGATCCGCGCGTGCAGCTGTCACTCGGTTCATCGCAATCCCAGGGCACAATCACGCAGGGTGACTGACCGACGGTGGTACTCACCGTGCAGTGAAGGCCACTGGCCCCGCCGGGCGCTCGGCCGTCCCCGCTGGAAACCCCATGTGTGCAATAGACAGCCGTTCAGGAAGGCGCGGGCGATCTCGGCCGTGCTCAGACCGCCCACCGCCCGCAGGGTGAGGGCGATCGCCGAGGGTGGCGTCAGCGCGGGATGGCAGCACAGAAAGAGCAGAAGCAGGGTGTCGTCGCGATCCACGGTTGGCTCGAGGTCTGCCGCTGGTGCCGTCTGCCGGTGGCCCGGTTCGCGTCGGGCGGCCAGGTCCTCCCGTTGGCGCCGGGCCTGCTCGCCGCGTATCTGCTCGATCATCCGGCGGTGCGCGACCTGGATCAGCCAGCCTCGCGGGTTGTCCGGCACCCCGTCGGCCGGCCACTGCGTGGCCGCGGCGAGCAGCGCCTCCTGCACCGCGTCCTCGGCGGTGGTGAAGTCGCCGAAGCGTCGGGTGAGCACGCCGAGGGCCTGCGGCGCGCATTCGCGCAGCAGGTCCTCGGCGCGTCGGTCAAGGACGTTCAGCCGTCACATCTCCTGCGGTGGCCCGGACATGATCGGATGCACCTCGATCGGCATGTTGAGCGGGCGGCCGCCGGGGCCGGGCGCGGTCGAGATGTGCGCGGCGATCTCAACCGCCCGCTCGGGACCGTCACAGTCGACGATCCAGTAGCCGGCGAGGAACTCCTTGGTCTCCGGGAACGGGCCCTCGGTCACCACCGGGGCTCCGCCTTCGCCGGCGCGGACGATCCTCGCTTGCGCCGGTCCGGCCAGGCCCTGCGCGTCGACCAGCTCGCCGGCGGCGGTGAGCTTGTCGTTCATGTCGATCATGAAGCCGATATGCGCCTGGATCTCCTGGGGCGTCCAGCCGTCGATTGACGGGAAATCGGCACCCTCGGCGCTGAACTGCATCAGCAACATGTATTTCACGGCTGGCTCCTCATCTCTGCACACCATCTTCGGTGCTTTCACCCTCAGGTAGAAGCCGACGCGGCGTTCTCGACGTCACCTCGGAAAAATATTGCTGTGATCCCCTACCCGGCCGACAGGGTGATCAACCGGCTGGATGCGGCCGGCCTGAGAGGTCGGTCGAGACTCGCCGATCCTCGAACCACCGCGTCAGATTGACGCAGAACCGACCGCATCTGGCGCCCGACCCCTTCCGCGACTATAAGTAGTTGAGTCGACACGGATGGGTGATGAGATGGCGATCGGGATGGCGGACAGCAACATCGCTGGGAGAAACGGATGACAGAAACTGCGATCGAATCCGATCGCCGCGACGGCGATGGCGATGGCGCCGTACCCGGATCCGTCGACGCGACGCCGGTCGAGTCGGTCTTGCCGGAGCTGCGGACCATGTGGTGGGAGACCGGTTTGCGGGCGCGGGCGGAGGCGGGCCTGTTCGCCGTCTTCGCCGAGTTGCCCCGGCTGGTCGCCCAAGCCGTCGCGGATCAGCTGGCGGGCCGATCGGCTCCGCACCTGCGTCGTCGCCGTCACGACAATCGGCGCCGGCGCGATGGCCGCGTTCGGCCTGCTCGCCACCCAACGGGTGCTCGTGGAACTCTTCGCCGGTGGCCCGACCTCGGACAAGGTGATCGCCGCCCTGCCCGCGCTCGCGGCACTGGCAGTCGTGACCGCCGTTCGGGCCGGCATGGGAATCGCGACGGGGTACGCGCAGAACGGCCTCACCCCGCGAGTGGATCGTGAAGTCGAGCGCGGCCTGTTCGAGGTCACCACGGCGGTGCGGCTCGACGCCTTCGACGCCGACGCCTTCGCCGACGACATGGAACGCGCCTCCCGCGGCACCGACTCGGCGATCTCGCTGGTGCAGGCATCGATGAACCTGCTGGCCGGCCTGGCCAGTCTGCTCGCGGTAGCGGTCGCGGTCATCGTGATCCACCCGCTACTACTCCTCGCGCTGCTGGTCGCGACGCTGCCCAACGCCTGGGCGTCGCTGCGCGCCGGGCATCTGCGCTATCAGACCTACACGGCCGGGTCGGTGCGCCGCCGCCGGTTGTGGATCCTGCACCGGCTGATGGCCGAACGTGCCTCCGCCCCGGAACTGCGCTCGTACGGGCTGCGCCGGTTCCTGCTCGACCAGTACGACCGGGTCATGGGCGTGGAGACCGACATCCAGATCGCCCTGGCCCGCAAGGTCACCACGACCACCAGCGTCGGGGCGACGATCGGCGGGCTGGCCACCGGAGTCGTCTACGTCCTGCTCGGGGTCCTGCTCGTCCACGGGCAGATTCCGTTGGCGGCGGCAGCCACCTGCGTGATCGCGGTGCAGGCCGCACAGCGCGCCCTGACTGCGGTCACCTACCAGGTCGACCGGGTTTACACCGAAGGTCAGCACTTCAGCGACTACACCGGCTTCATGACCCGCGCCGCCGACTACCTGCCCAGTGCCGGCAGTGACCGCACCCCGCCGGGGGCCACCCCCGCCGCCCTGCGGGAACTCGCCATACGCGGGGTCAGCCTGCGCTATCCCGACCGGGACACGGCCGCGGTCGACAACGTCACGTTGACCATCCAGGCTGGACAGACCGTGGCGTTCGTAGGTGAAAACGGCTCGGGTAAGACAACCCTGGCCGCGATGATCGCCACCCTGCGCGCCCCCAGCCAGGGGGTGATCGAGTGGAACGGACAAGCGTTCGCCGAGTGGGGCCTCGAACAGCTACGGTCCCGCATCGCCGTGGTCACCCAGGAGTACCACAAGTGGCCGTTCACCGCCGCGACCAACATCGCCCTCGGCGAGGCCGATACCGAACCACAGCAGCATCGGATCGAGGCCGCCGCCACCCGCGCGGTCGCGCACGACATGATCCGCGACCTACCGCACGGGTACGAGACCCTGCTCGACCGCACCTTCGCCAAGGGCCAGGACCTCTCGGGCGGGCAATGGCAACGCATCACCGCCGCCCGCGGATTCCTGCGCGACGCCGAACTCCTGATCATGGATGAGCCGTCCTCCGCCCTGGACCCACGGGCCGAAGACGCCCTCTTTCAGGCCATCCGGGACCGGCACGGCCGAGCGACCACGATCCTGATCACCCACCGGCTCGCGAACGTCCGGCACGCCGACCGGATCTTCGTCCTGCACCACGGCACCCTGGTCGAATCCGGCAGTCACGACGAACTCATCACCGCCGGCGGCCGATACGCCGAACTGTTCGCCCTGCAAGCCGCCGGCTACGCCGCCACCCCGGTCGACCAGACCCAGCTCCCGCACCAACTCACCTCACCCTGACCGGCACCCGGCCGCCGGTCGCCGGCTGCTGCTGGCGCTCGACGACGCCCGGGACGTCGAACAGGTGCCACCGCCGCTGCCCGGCGACAAGCGTCGATAGTTGCTCTGGTTCGGCGAGGTCACCACGGTCGGCACACCGCTGCCGGGTACCGGCGGTGAGAGTGACCGGCGCATCGTGCGCGGAATCGAGCCGCTCCCAGACGGTCACGGCGTGCCCGCCGATGTGTGCTCCGTCGCCGGTGAGCAACGCCGTATGACCATGATCGGTGGTCGCGGCCGGCCGGCGAGCGCTGGTCACGTGCGGTCGGTATGCGCTCCGCTGGCGGGGTGCCGGCGTTGACCGCCCCCGGGGCTCCCTGCGGTACGCTGACAGCCGTCGCTAGCTAGTCTGGATCATCGCGCCCCCGTAGCTCAGGGGATAGAGCAACGGTTTCCTAAACCGTGTGTCGCAGGTTCGAATCCTGCCGGGGGCACCTCGAAGATCAGCGAAAACGCTGCCTGAACTGGCAATACGCACGGCGCTCGCTTGGTCAACATGTGCAGCCGTAGGCCACTGAAAGTCCCCGTTTGTCGTAGGTCGCGGAATATGCGCGGAATGATCTTGTGGGCGTCTGCCCAGATCAGGCGGGGGGTCCGGGGCAAGATCCGGAATGGCGACCATCATCCGGGCCAGGCCACGCCGGTCAACGCCTCGTCGATCCGGCCGTTGACGGTGGCTTCCTGTCCATCGATGCACTTGGCGTAGACCTTGAGCAGGACGTCGACGGAGTACCCGGCCCGCTCGGCAACCTCGGTTGCTGGTACACCAGCGTTGAGCCACAACGAGACGGCAGCGTGCCGCAGGTCGTACGGCCGTCCGGCGAGCGGGGAGTCAACCTGACGCGGAGCCAGCGCCAGACGCCGCGCCTCGTCCCAGACGCGCGAGGGCAGCCGTCACGATGCCTGACACACCAGCTAGCGAGCCGATTCACGTCGCCTTGGCGAACGCGCTGCGCGACGCCATCCAGCGGGGCGAGTTCTCGCCCGGAGAGCGGCTGCCCGCAGAGCGGGAGTTGGCCGACCGATTCAACGCCTCTCGCACGACAGTGCGTCTTGCGCTTTCAGCCCTCAAGTCCCAAGGACTTATCGGGTCGGGTCAGGGCCAGGGAACCTACGTACGGAAGGCCCGGCCGCTCAAGGTCCTCGCCATGGACCAGGACAGGCGCGCTCGCCGGGCCGAGAACCACGCTGCGACGTTCAACGCGGAGGTGGCCAGGCAGGGCCGGATCGGACGTCAAGACATCATTGACGTCGGACCCACGTCTGCAACAGCGGAGGTAGCCCGATGGCTGGCAGTGCCTGAAGGCGCTCCTGTGCTCGTGCGGCGACGCATCATGCTCGTCGACGAAGAGCCCTACCAGCTCGGAGACAGCTACTACCGACACGAGCTGGTGAAGGACACGGCGATCGCTCAGCCGCAGCCTGTCGAAGAGGGTGTGCTCGCAGTGCTGGAGCGAGTGCACGGCAAGCCCATCTCGTACTACATCGACGAGCTGAGCTTTCGCATGCCGACCCCGCAGAAGAGCAAGACCCTCAAGCTCGATCCTGGCATCTGCGTCGTCCGAGTGGTCCGGGTCGCCTACGACGAGGACGGGACGCCAGTGGAGGCATTCGATCAACTCCTCGCCGGCGACAAGCACGTCCTGGTCTACGAGGTGGGGTCTGCTGCACCCCTACACTGCGGCTCGCGCTCCGCTTGCGTGCCGCTGGCCGGCTGGCATGATGTCCGCGTGGGCCGAGACGCTAGTGACGAGGCGTATGTGCTGGATCTGTGCGACCGGGTCCTGGGTGAGGCGGGTCTGCGCCAGCATCGATTCGAGTGGCTGCTTGGCGACCCCAACGCCGACGGCCGCCGGGCGAGATTGCCAGTAGATGCATACTGGCCCGGCCACGGCCTCGTCGTGGAGTACCGCGAGATCCAGCATGACCAGCCGGTAGCACACTTCGACAAACCAGACGTTATCACCGTCAGCGGCGTGCATCGCGGCGAGCAACGTGCGCTCTATGACGCACGTCGTGACGACCTGATCCCGCGAAACGGCTTGCGACTAGTAGTTGTCAAACCGAGCACTCTAAACGCCGACAGCCGCGGCCGACTCCTGAGAAACGCTGCTGCTGATGAGATTGCCCTTGCGATGCTCCTCGCGCCGGCCAGCCATGAACCAGGCGTTTCCACATCCTCGCCGCTTTGACCGGTGGGCGGATTGCACAGCCCTACGTCCTGCCGGAGGCTCATCACCTTAGCCGCGCCGGGTTTACGCGATGGAGAGCAGAACTTGTCAGTCAGTTCCGATGGATACGCTCGGCCATTCGCGGCGCTTGAAGCCGAGTTCCACCTTGCCTGCGAGGCCGCCGTCGCCGCGTGTCGCACCCTCTCGCCTCCATACATCCCGAGGGTCTGGATCGGCATGGCTAACGCTGGGACCCGCTCTTTAGCGAGCAGCATCGCGAAGCTGCACGCTGGCGTCTCGTTCAGGCTGGTGTTCAACCGCCGGGTGACACTCTTGGATAGCAGCACGTTCTGGGGCGCAACGAGTACGGGAGGAACCCTATGCCGCTGCATAGCCTGGCCGCCGGACGTCGCGTGATAGACGGACTTACCGTTGTTGGTCAAGCCTTGGGATACGAGGTCGAGCCAGAGCGGACGGTCGGCAGGAGCGGCGCAGCAGTCGATCTTGCATGGTATACCGCAGGCGATCGCGGAGTACCAATTATGATCTTCGAGATAGAGAGCCGAGCGTCGTCAGGCTTGGCAAACAACGCCATGAAGGTCTTGGCGCAGGACGTAGACGACTTCGTAAAGCCTCTGTTCTTCTTCCACGTTCTTCTCGCCGGCGGTCCGGATAACGACCGCATCGCAAACCTTCGTCGACAGTGGGGTACCCACAACTACCGGGTGTATCGACTGAACGACGCCGAGGAGTCACAACAACTTGTCGTCGACGTTCTCGGTCAGCACCGTCGAATCCATCCCACGCTAAACGTCGCCGACCTGGATGAAGCGCTGACGAACCCTACATGGCAGCACATTGATCGAGGCACTGTCTTTGCTCACGCTGAACGAAGCGGCTTTGCCGCCAACTTCCTAGTAGTGCTTTGTCATGATCGGATGTTGTCTCTGGGTTTCCGGGTGGGGAAACGGGTTCTGCAGGTGGGGCAGGCGCCGGCCAGGCGGACGAGTAGGTGTTGCAGTTCGCGGAGGACCCCGTAGAGGCTCAGGCCGGCGCTGCTGCTTTTGGGTGGTGTAGGCGTTGCAGGGTGCAGAAGGCGTGGGCGGCGGACACGAGGGTGACGTGGTGGTGCCAGCCTTGCCAGGTGCGGCCTTCGTAGTGGTCCAGGCCGAGGCCGGTTTTCAGTTCGCGGTAGTCGTGTTCGATGCGCCATCGGAGTTTCGCCCACCGGATGAGGGTGCGTTTCGGTGTGGTGGCGGGCAGGTTGGACAGCCAGTATTTGATGGGTTCGTCCTGTCCGGGTGGCCATTCGGCGATCAGCCACGCTTCGGGCAGGTCGCGGCCACGGTGCGCGGTGAGCAGTGTCCGACCGGCGGGGCGGACCCGGGTGAACACGAAGCGGGACCGCATCTTCACCGGTCTACCGGCTCGGTGGCGGGAGCCGTCGCGCCAGGTGACCGACCGGGCCTGGGCGGGGCCACCGGCCAGAATCAGGTCCTTCACCGAGATGGCGGGTTCGCGGTAGCGCGCTTCGGGATACTTCCCGACCCCCTGGTAGGGCGGCGTGGTGCGTACCGTCTCCTGTGGGTATACGCCTGCGCGCATCGATACCTGCACCACATAGGACACATCACGCTCGGCCAGGCCGTGGCGGAACTCGGCCGCGTCACCGTATCCGGCGTCCGCCACCACCAGCGGCGCCCGCAGACCCCAGTCGGCCATTTCGTCGATCATGTCCAACGCCAGGCGCCACTTCTCCCGGTGCCCGATCTTGTCCGGGATCCCGGCACGGTCCCGCCGCCCGGCCACGTCCGGGCCGGCATCGGGCGAGGCGGGGTCCCAGGAGGCGGGCAGGAACAGCCGCCAGTTCGCCGGGCACGACGCGGTGTCGGTGACCAGGTTGACACTCACCCCGATCTGACAGTTCGTGACCTTCCCGGCGGTGCCCGTGTACTGCCGGGCCACCCCCGGCGACGCGGACCCACACTTGAGCCAACCGGTATCGTCCACCGCCCACGCCACCGGCCCGATCACCTCGTCCATCCGAGACGCCAACCGGCGACGCACCGGCGTGACGTCCCACGGACTGTTCGTCACGAAGTGGTTCAACGCCTGATCATGCACACCCTCGAGACGACCGGCCATCGGCTGGATCGACTTACGCCGCCCATCCAACATCAGGCCCCGCACATACGACACCGCCCGATCCCGCCACCCGACCCGGGTCAACGACCCGAACACATCCTCAGCGAACTCGACCAGCTCACCCCGCAGCGGGCCACCTCGAAGCTATACACAATGGCACCAACGAGGTGCCGCCCCCCACCAGATACGACCCTTCACCAAAATGTGACAAAGTACTAATAGGCAGGTCAACCGCTATCGCTAGCCGACCTGATGAGGAGCAGTTTTGGGGTGTATCCCGCCGGGGGCACATCACAGAACTGCAAAAACGTAGTGTGATGGACCGGATGCTGGTCGTGGAGGCTGCGTTCGGTCTCGTCTAATCGATCGCTGGCAGCGGCAGAGCCACGCCGGCTCTGCCGCTGCCAGCACCGTGCGGATCCGCGAGCTGCGTGTCGAGCTGACGGGGATCTGCGCTGGGACCTGACGCCTGCCGCATGTCGCTCCACGGTGCGGGTGCCCAGCGCGACGCCGTTGGACCGAGGTAGAGACCGTGGCTCGTCATGCCGTCTTGATACCCATCGGCATCCCGCAGACGATGCCCGACATTCCGACCTAGCAGCTTCACCCTCCATTGAGGGCCAAGCTCCCCGATACGGCACCGAGCGTTGCATCACTGCTGAAGATAAGTCGCGCCAGCGGAGCCTTCGCGAATCCTCCTTCCGTCCAACGGATCCGCCCCTAAGAACCCGGTTACGCCATAGTTGGACCCTTTCCCGGTGACCAGCGAGGATGGCCGGAAGTACTCCTACACGGAGTTCAGCTCATTCGTGCGCCGCTTCAACCAGGAGGCCCTGCTTATCGCCGTCGCGCGGCGGGCTCTGAAGGTGCCGCTGCACCTCACGGACGGCCGGGGCTCCAAAGCGTTCATCGCGACGCTGCCGTGGGCACTCGCGGCGGTGGCGAAAGCGGCGCTCATGCACGGCAACGCTCACCGGTCGACAGTGCCGCAGGAGCGAGACGTGGTGACGGCGTGCCACATGCACAACAATCTCTTAGCCGAAGAACTCCACCAGCCCGACCTGAACTCCGCCTTCGCCATCCTGGCGCGCACCTTGTACGAGCAGTTCCCCTATCAGGGGCGCGGCCCAGCCAACCTCGCCCGCCCAATAGCCCGTGCGCCTCGCCGACCGGCCGACGGCCAACCTCGACTCCGCCAACGGGACACAGCTCCTCGACCTTCGGCCCCATCGCGCGTACGGCGATGGGGTCGCTTCCCAACCCGTCCAGTCGCCCGATCCCGGTCAGCGTCGAGCACGGCCTCCGCCGCGGACGCCGGACCGTGGAAGCCGCATCTTCGCTGACGGCGCTGAGGGCGGCCACCGAGGGTGTAGCGTCGGCTTGTCGTCCCGGTGCCAGCTGGGGTTGATGTGCGTCTTGTCAAGAGCGGCACGTGCTGGATCTTTCTGGCGGCGGCCAACAACCGCACGGTCGGACACGCATTCGTCCCGCCTTGGGTGAAGATGACCTGGGTTCAGCGCATACCTTCGTCGGAGAGCGCCCACCGCGGGTGTTGCCGGGTCCGATGCTGTTTCGAGAAGGTGCGGGCGCTGTCACGGCCGCGGGTTGCCGAAGATCCATTCTTGGACAGGGAGTGACTCATGCAAGAAGAAGACCAGGTCAAAACCAACCTCAAGGGCATGGATAATCTTGATTTCGTCGGCTGGAACAATGCCGACTGGAACGGCGTGTTCGCCCACCACCACACCGACGACGTGTCGGTGGACTGGAAGGGCCAAGCCCCGACTCGCGGGATCGAGCAGCACATCGACGCCATGAAGGCGTACGTCGAGTCAGCGGGAGGCACCCCGCCCCAGATCACGTCCCACCCGATCGCGTTCGGATCCGGAGACTGGACCTGCGTCGTCGGCGAGTTCGAAGGCGGAGGCCGCATGGTCACTGTCGCCAAGTGGCGCGATGGCGGAATTGCCGAGGAGTACATCTGGGCCTAGGGCCGATTTCCGGTGTAAGGCCGTCCCTCGCCGGCATGCCGGACCACCGACGGTCGACCCGCCCGAGTGACGATCGGTCCAACGCCACCATCCCGGCGTCCAGGTACTCTTTTGGCCTGGCGAGCAAGTCACGTCGAGCCCCTCCGGCACGGCGACTCTGGAGAGGTGCGACGACGTGTACGCAGACGACCTCCAAGGCCGGGACACGCTCATGCCCGCCGCCTTCATCGGTCACGGCAGTCCCATGAACGCCCTTGAGGTCAACCGCTACACCACCGCGTGGAAGGCATTCGGCGCCGCGGTGCCTCGTCCCCGTGCGATCCTGGTCATCAGCGCACACTGGTACATCAATGCCACCGCCGTCACGGCCATGCCGAGGCCGCGCACCATCCACGACTTCTATGGCTTTCCGCCGGCGCTGTTCGAGGTACAGTACCCCGCCCCCGGACTGCCCGAGTTGGCCGCAGAGGTCAGCGACGCCGTCCACCCGACCTGGGTCGGTGCCGACGTGGATAGCTGGGGAATCGACCACGGCACCTGGTCGGTCCTGACGCACGCCTTCCCCGACGCCTCGATTCCCGTGGTGCAGCTCAGTATCAACGCGGATAAGCCTCTGGACTACCACGTGGATCTCGGCGCCAGACTCGCACCACTGCGTCGGAGCGGGGTGCTCATCGTGGCCAGCGGCAACGTCGTGCACAACCTCCGGGGGATGGACTGGAAGCTGACCGACGACGGCTACGACTGGGCCCAGCGCTTCGACGAGGACGCCAAGACCCTGATGCTGACCAACCCCACCGAGTTCGCGACGCTCGTCGGCCACCGCGACTTTCGGCACGCGGTGCCGACACCTGACCATTTCATCCCCGCGTTGTACCTCGCCGGCCTCGCCGCGGACAACGACGCCCCCGAGACCGAGATCCTCGTAGACGGCTACGCCTACGGATCACTATCGATGACGGCCTACACCCTCGGTCTGTCCTGCCCGAACGCCGCCGGTGAGGGGGGCTCGCCGCGACCGCCCGCCGAGGTCCCGCCCGACGGCTCCAACATCTAGGCCAGTGACAGCGGGGAGCGCCCTACGGATCCTGGTGGGCTACTCGCGTCGACCGTCATCGTCCTCGTGCTGGCACGGAGCATGACAGTCTCCCGTCACTCCGCTCTTACCACCTGGCCATCATCAGGAAATTGCGAACCCAGGCCCAGTGCGCAAAGTAGCGTGGGTGTTGCCCGAGCGCCCGCCTTGTTGATCATGAGGTTATCTCCCGAGAGAGCGCTCCCCACACCGATAACCTCATGATCAACGAGGCCAAGAGGGGGCGGTTATCAGGCGGCGGTAAAGGCCGAACCGGTCTCCAGCAGGGACTTGAGGTCGCTGAGGATCCACGGCCAGCCACCGCCGCCCTCGTGCTCCCCGTCCGAACCGACGGTCTGCGCCGCGGTGACCGGCGCGCCGGTCAGGTCGTGGGTGACGGTGAGCCGGCAGACGCCCGACTCGCCCGGCAGTTCGACAATCTCGTACGTCAGCCGGGTGAAGGGCTCAACCGCGGTGGTGGGGTCCATCAACATCCGCCAGGTCTGCACGAGCTTGCGGGGCGGATTGCTCTCGATGACCTCGCCGTCCACGATCACGTCGGGCATCGGGAAGCCCTGCTCCGCCGCGTACTTACGCATGTCGTCGGTCGACGTGGATTGGTACGCACCGCCGGGACGCAGGTCGTAGTTGACGGGGGCGGCGTACCCGTACCGGACGGTCCACTCGGGCTGGGTGATCGCGTCCCAGATCTTCTGCGGTGCGGCCTTGATGTAGACCCGGTAGACCTGGGTCGTCAGGTCGGTCAAGGCGTCGGTGTTCGTGGTCATGCTTGCCCCTCTTCTTCGAGTTGCTTTTTAAGCTCAACGAGCGCCGTCACGTGGCGCTCCGTGTATTTGTCGATCCACCGGTCATGGATCAACCGAATCGGCACCGGGTTGAGTAAGTGCAACTTCTCCCGGCCTGAGCGGCGCACGACGACGAGGCCAGCCTCCTCGAGCACCTTGAGGTGCTTCATGACGCCGAAACGCGTCATCTCCAGCTCAGATTCGAGCTCGGTCAGGGTGCGACCGTCCCGCGTGAAGAGCAGGTCGAGCAGGAAACGACGGGTCGGGTCGGCGAGCGCCTTGAACACCCGATCGTCGCCCGTCATTACTCCAAGTTATGTGACCTAAAGGTCACATGTCAAGTATGACGAGGACAACGTCTGAGGTACGTCAAGCGCGGTCCGCTGACAAACCCCGGTCCCGAGAACCATCAGCTCTGGGCCGGGCGCCACATGCCGGTCGCGGTGCTGCCGTCCGGCAGGTAGAGGCTGTTTCGTTCGGTGTATCCGTGCCGGGCGTAGAGCTTGCGATCGGCCGAGGTCAGGGCGTAGGTGAAGGCGGGGGTTGCGGTGGCGTCGAGTTGGGTGCGCGGCCAGTCGAGCAGGTCGCTGGCGCGGCCGACGCCGCGCTTTTCGGGTACGACGGCGAGAAAGGCAAGCTGCTGGTGCGCCTCGGTGGGGTGGTTGGCCTCGATGAGGTTGTCGAATGCCTCAAAACGTTCGGCGTTAACCCCGCAGGCGATGGTGCGCCGCTGGTCGTAGCTGGCCGGGGTGGGGAGCGGTCGGTTGCGGTGGATCCAGACCGCGACGGCTGACCGGTCGGTGAGAACGTTGACCTCGCCGTGGATAAGGGCGTATTCGACCCAGATCCAGGCGTACCTGGCAAGGGTGCCGCCTCGCCGGCAGGGGTCGGGGACCAGCCAGTTGAGTAGGGAAAGGTCGCTGCACGAGTCGGCGATCATTTCGGCGAGCCCGTCGATTTGGGCCCACACCGCGCTGGCGACCCGGTAGGTGGTGGTCATCGCTGGCTGCTCCGTGGTGGTTGGTTGGGGTGCTGGTGGATCGGGTTGGGGTCGGACGGGGTGGGTTCGGCGGTGGTTTCCCGGATGCCACCCCAACGGTCCCGGCAGACGTAGGAGAGGCTGGCGTGGATCCACGCGCCGTCGTTGTCGCGGAGCACCGCCAGGCCGCAGTGCCGGCAGCCGGCAACCCGGGGGTACGACCGTGGGCCGTACGCCGGGCTGGTCATCCGACCTGGCCCGTACCGCCGGACGGCTCATCCGCTGGTACGGCCGGCGGGTCGGGGTGTCGCTGGTTCCGGTGTCCCCAGTGGTGGGCGCGGAGTGCGGCCGAGTGATGCGGACCGGCGTGCCCAGGGGCGGCGATGCAGATGCCGCGCGGCGGGCAGGTGGCACCGCAGAAGAGCGGCACGAGGTGGTTCCAGGTCTCGGCGCGGGAGAGCAGCGGGGTGCTGGTGCCGACCTCGGGCCGCAGGGCGGCAAGCCCTTCGGCGTACGAGATTGCTTTCGCTCGGGCCGCGTGGAGATCGGCGGCTGGGAAGGTCAGGTGCAGGGTGTACTGGTGGCGCGGGTCGTTGACCGGGCTGGACCGACCAGCGTCCGGCCGGCGGTCCCGCTCGCCGAGGTAGCGGCTGACCAGGCCCTCGGTGGGATCAGCACCGCCGGCCGGATCATCACCACCGGCCGGCTCGCCAAGGGCGTGGCTGATGGCGGCCCGCATCGGCTCGGAGACGTCGATCTGCTCCAGTGCGGCGAGCAGCTCCGCATTGGGTGCCGGCGGGTCAGCCCGGCGTGGATCTTTCCAGTACGGCGAACCGTTGTTGACCATGAACGCTCCCTGCTCGTCGTTGCCTCAGGTGGTCGTGGTGCTCCGGTGTCTGAGTGCTGGCCGATCGGAGATGGCAGCCCCGGCCACGGAGTCCAGTCACGTGGCCAGGGCGCTATCCGTGCCCCTACGACTCAACAAGGGACTCCATCACTCTAAGTGCTGTATTGACGTCAACACAACCCTACGACAGTATGGGTACACCTAACGTGCGCTTGTGACTAGTGACAGCGACTTCGACCCCGATGTCGCCACTTGGAAGCAGCTCGCGGACCGGTTGCGCCGGGCTATCCGTTCGGGCGAGCTTGCCCCCGGTCAGCGAGTTCCCTCTGAGTTGAGCCTGACGCAGGAGTACCGCCTCAGTCGGCTCACGGTCCGCCGCGCACTTCAGCAGTTACGGAGTGAGGGCTTGATCGTGGTCGTGCAGAGTCGCGGAACCTTCGTGATGGGCGAGCAAGAGCGCACCACTGTAACGCTAGGTAAGGACGATCGAGCGCATGCCCGGATGCCCGACCCCGAGGAACGCCGCAAGTATCGCCTCCATGAGGGCGAGCCGGTCGTCCTGGTGACGAGAACCAACGGCAGCGTTGAGGGCTACGGCGCCCATAGGGTGACGATCGTCGGCGGCTAGCAAAATCTTGATGGCGGCGCCGGGCAGGTCAGCCCGGCGCGGATCTTTCCAGTACGGCGAACCGTTGTCGCCTACTCCGCTGTACGTACAGCTTGCAGATCCGATCACGAAGCGCATCGAGGACGGGCCCTGCGGGATCGGCGTATGGCCGAGCCCGGAGCTGCCGAGGCGTACGAGGCGGCACGACTGGAGTTCGAGCTTGGCCGTGCGGTGGCGCGAACTCCGCGAGCGCCCGGGGCTGGAGCCAATCGCAGCTCGCACGGGCATCAGGTATGACCCAGTCAGCCGTCGCTCGGTTCGAAGCGGGTGGGACCGTGCCGACCTTGCCAGTGTTGGAGCGGTTGGATGTACGTCTCAGCGCCAGTTTCGAACCCCCCAGACTTGGGTCCAGCCGCAACGGTTGTGCCGCCTCTTCGCCTGAGTCATGTCGGCACCGGGCCGAGGTATCCCCCGCCGAGCACGACAGCGCCGAGCATCAGGTCTTCAGGATGCGGGCCAGGCATTGACCGAGGCTCGTGCTGTGACATCGGTCGACTCGCGTCCGGCGATCAGGCGAAGGCTGTCTGGCGTCCGTAGCGCTTGAGAGTCGCGACCACCTCGTGTTCGGACCTGTCGCTCTCGGCAATCGGTACGTGCAGGATGCCGGCAACCTGCTGAGTACGGCGAGGCTCAATTCGCAGCACTCTGGTTAGAGCCAAATTTTCGCTCCTGACCCAGGCGATTTCCGACCAGGGCAGGAATATCGCCGCACCACGCGTCCGATCCAGCCGAACCCAGACCCCATCCGGACTCGCACCGAGTACCGGGCCACTGGCCGTGGTCATCCACCAGCGAACCGCCGAGACCCCGGCAACAACCACGGACGCGATTGTCAAGAACATGGCCAATCCCCCGGCGTCGCTCGTTCCTCCCTGAAAGACCAAGGCGACCGGACAGGCCGCGACAACCATCATGACCAGCGGTGCCGCACCAAGTACAAGTGCACGCTTCAACCGGCTCTCCCGCACCACCAGCGGCAGTTGCTTCGGAACCATCGGCACCACCTGATAGGGGTTCGGCGCCGTATGGGCGTCGAACGGCGGTGGCTGCGGCGTTGTCATACGGGTAAGGTACGCCGCCGGACTGTGCTGAGCTGTCTCCTCGGGCCGCCCCTGCCTGGCCGAAACTTCAAGATCGTTCTACGGTCGTCGGCATGAGAGCAGACCTGCGGTTCCACCAGGGCAGTCACCGGCTGACCGACGTCACGGCGGCCGGAGCATGAGGAACCGGATTCTCGAAGTCTTCTTCCTGCGCGCCAGCGTCGAATCCGTCGAGGTGACGGGCCGCTTCCGTCAGGTCGTACTTCGGTCGCCCGGCTTGCGGGACGCGCCGTGGACGCCGGGCCAGCAGGTACGGGTCGACGTCGCCCCGCCCGGCGCACTCGTGCCGGTGCTGCGGACCTATTCGGTATGGGATCACCGGGACGATCGCGTGGAGCTGTACGTCCACGAGCATGGGGAGAGCGGCCCGGGTGCCGCCTGGGCCACCGCCCTCACCCCGGGGCAGGACGTCCTGCTCAGCAAACCCAAGGGGGATTTCGTGACCCGGCCGGCGCCGTACCATCTCTTCGTCGGCGAGGAGACCGCGTCGGTGGCGTTCGGACCGATGTTGCGCGCGCTTCCCGCGTCCGCCGAGGTCTATGGGGTCGTCGAGGTCGCCGCTCCCGAGGATCAACTGCCACTGCCCGGTACGGTGCGGTGGTTGCACCGGGGTCAACGTTCCGCCGCCGGCTCGACCGAGCTGGTCCGGGCCGTGGCCGGGTTGTCGCTGCCGGAGTCGCCGGGCGTGGCCTACCTGGCGGGCGAGGCCCGCACCATCCAGGCCGTCCGCGACCATCTCGTACGCGAGCGCGGCTGGCCCCGCCGGTCGGTGCTGACCAAGCCGTTCTGGACGCCGGGCAAGCGCGGCCTGGAGTAGTAACCCACCCGCGATGATCGGGATCATCCTGCGGCAAAACCGCAACGGCCGGGAGGTGGTCCCGATCATCGTCGAATCGAAGTGCGCCAAGCAGGGCTGCGGAGTTACCGCAGCAGGTGCCCGGTGGTGGCATCGACGTGCTCCGGGACGGGGTCGTGCCGGTCCCCGACGGACGAGGTCCCGGTGGGCTCGAACATCAGGATTGACGCACCGGCGGCGGAGAACGGCTTGTGTTCGGTGCCGCGGGGAACGACGAACACGGACCCTTGCGGCAGCACGACAACGCGTTCCGTTGACGGTCCGGAGCCGGTCGGCTCGTCCCGCAGCGCGATGCTGAGTTCACCGGCGAGTACGAGGAAGAACTCATCGGTGTTGTCATGGCGGTGCCAGACGTGCTCGCCGGCGACCTTGGCGATCCGCACGTCGTAGTCGTTGACCCGGGTCACGATGCGGGGGCTCCACAGGGTTTCGAAGGACGCCAGGGCGGTGGCCAGCTCGATCGGTTCGTTGGGCATGGACTCATCCTGGCCGATGGGGGTACTCACGCCGGGTGCGGGACGGAGCGCAACACCGTGTCCAGGTCGGTCGGGGTGAGGCCGAAGGTGCGCTCGGTCTCCGTGGAGTCCAGCACGAAGGGCCGGGCGAACTGGTAGTTGGTGGTCCGCAGTTCGCGCAGCATCGGGGAGAACAGGCCCGCGCTCCAGAGCATGGCGTACGGCAGCGCGGTCAGCTTCGGCGCCGGGGCGCCGACGATCCGGGTGAATCGGGTGGCCAACTCCCGTACGGTCAGCGGGGTGTTGGTCGGCACCAGCCAGGCCCGCCCCCAGCGCGCGCTCGTCGGTCGCCGCCGTGACCAGGGTGTCTCGCCACGTCGCTGATGGCGGTCCAACTGTGTGGCACGTCGAGCGGGCATGGCACATACGCCCGCTTGCCGGCGACCAGCGGCTTGGCCAGCCCGAAGGCGAAGATCCCATTGGCCTCGAGGTAGTCGCTGCCCCGGACCTCGGTGGCCCGGATCCGGCCGGCCTGGTGTGCGGCCCGCGCTTCCCGCCACATCTCCGCCCGCAGCCGTAGCTTGGGGTGGGTCGCGGCGAGCGGGGTTACCGGGGTGATCGGCCCCGGCACCGGGCCGTAGCCGTAGAGGTTGCTGACCGTGGCGAGCACCGCCCCGCTGCGTTCGGCGGCGGTGAGCAGCGCGGCCGCCAGCGGCGGCCAGTCGGTTAGCCAGCGGTGGTAGAGCGGGTTGGCGCAGTTGTAGAGCGCGACGGCGCCGCTGGCCAGCGCACTGAGCCGGGCGGCGTCGGCGGCGTCGGCGGCCACCCGCTCGATCGCCGGATGCTCGGGGCCGGTGCCCCGACGGGTGACGACGCGGACCCGTTCGCCGCGGCTGACCAGCAGTTTCGCGGTGGCAGTACCGACCGGACCCGCGCCCACGATCACATGCAACGACTGACATTGTGTCTCCTGATCTCTAAACGAGAGCGGCGCTCTCTAACCAGTTCCATGGTTCCTCAGATTCCGGCGATCGTCAAGAGCAGTGCTCTCGGACACGTGCGACAATCTGGAACATGGCACGCCACACCGCTGGGTCGATCCGGGCCCGGGTACGCGCCGAGATGATCGACGAGATCAAGGCAGTCGCCCGCCGGCACCTGGCCGCCGACGGCGCCAACCTCTCCCTGCGCGCGGTGGCCCGGGAAATGGGAATGGTCTCCTCGGCCCTCTACCGCTACTTCTCCAGCCGGGACGAGCTGCTCACCGCGCTGATCCTCGACGGGTACAACTCGATGGGGGAGGCCGCCGAGGCGGCGGACGTCGGCGATCAGCCGAGCGCGCCGATCTCGTCGGCCGCTGGTGTGCGGTAGCCAACGCGCTACGCACCTGGGCGCTCGCCCGGCCGGCCGAGTACGCCCTGCTCTACGGCAGCCCGGTGCCGGGATATGTCGCGCCCGAGGACACTGTCGGCCCGGCCAGTCGCCCGGTGCTGGTGCTCGGCGGCATCCTCGTCGACGCGCACGCCATCGGCGCGCTTCCCGCCGACTCCACCGAATCACCCCTACCCACCGCCCTCGGTCTGGAGGTGCGGCAGGTCATCGCGCAGGTTGCGGTTGGCGTGAGCGAGCAGGTCGCGGCGCGAGCGCTGATGGCCTGGACCGAACTATTCGGCGCGATCAGCTTCGAACTCTTCGGCCGACTCAAGAACACGATCGACGAACGCGAAGCCTGGTTCAACTATCAGGTGCGAGCAATGGCCGCTCTCGTCGGACTGCCCGGATAGCCATGGCCGAATATGGGTGATTCGGGGCATTTCGCGGTAACTGCGGTGCCTACGACGTAAGACATTGGTTTCTGTCGGCTAGCCGGCCTATGGTGTCCCCATGGGTCCGAACCGGTGGTCGTGGCGTACCGGTGTCATCGTGATGACACCGGCGCTGGTGGCTGGGCCCCGGGCCTCCGCCGCACCCACCTACTACGGCCTGCCGAGCCCCTCTCCCGCTGGCCGTAGCCCACCACTGGTCGTGATCACCTCATAGACACGGCCACTCGGGCGAAGCTTCAAGCTTCGTCTTTTTTGTTTTTCCGCCAGTTTTCCTAATCCATCCGCTTGCCTCGTGGGGGAACAGCTAATGGACGTCAACAGCCAGGACAGCACCGCCACCGACTGGATCAACCAGTTGCGGGTACTCCTCACCGACGAGTTCGAGGCGCAGACCGCCCGGCTCACCCAGCTCACCGCCGCGGGTGGCGGCGACGACCCGGGCTGGGAGGCGACCGAGGCGCATACCCAGACAGCGATGATCGCCTCCACCCGGCAGAGCCTCACCCAGGTCACCGAAGCGCTGCGCCGGATCGCTGACGGCCGGTACGGCGTCTGCGAGCGGTGCGACGGCAGGATCCCCCGGGAACGCCTGGAGATCCTGCCGCACGCCCGGTACTGCGTGCCGTGCCAGCAGAAGCAGACAGTCTGACCGCGCGGCAGGTTTAGTCCGGCCGCCTCAGATCAGGCCGTGGGCGAGCATCGCCTCGGCGACCCGACGGAAGCCGGCGATGTTCGCCCCGGCCACGTAGTTGCCCGGCATCCCGAATTCCTCGGCGCTGGCATAGCAGCGGGCGTGGATGTCCTGCATGATCTCCCGCAGCCGCTCCTCTGAGTAGGCGAAGGTCCACGAGTCACGGCTGGCGTTCTGCTGCATCTCCAGAGCGCTGGTCGCGACGCCACCGGCGTTGGCCGCCTTGCCCGGCGCGAAGCGCACCCCGGCCTGCTTGAAGATCTTGATCGCCTCCGGGGTGGTGGGCATGTTCGCGCCCTCCACGACGGTCCGGCAGCCGTTGGTCACCAACGTCACGGCATCGGTGGCGCCGATCTCGTTCTGCGTCGCACAGGGCAGCGCCAGCTCGCAGGGCACCTCCCAGACGTTGCGCCCCGGTACGAAGATCGCCTTCGGTCGGGCCCGCACGTAATCACTGATCCGGCCGCGCTCGACCTCCTTGATCTGCTTGAGCAAAGCCAGATCGAGTCCCTGCTCGTCCAAGAGGTATCCGGAGGAATCCGAACAGGCGACGACCACACCGCCGAGTTGCTGAACCTTCTCCGATGGCGTAAATGGCCACGTTGCCGGATCCGGAGACCACCACCCGCTTGCCCTCGATGTGTCACCGGCCGCGCGCAGCATCTCGTCGGCAAAGAAGACGCTGCCGTACCCGGTAGCCTCCGGGCGGACCTGGGCCCCGCCGTACTGAAGTCCCTTACCGGTCAGCACGCCCGACTCATACCGGTTGGTGATTCGCTTGTACTGCCCGAAAAGGTAGCCAATCTCACGGCCGCCGACACCGATGTCGCCGGCTGGCACATCGGTGTACTCGCCGATGTGCCGGTAGAGCTCGGTCATGAAGCTCTGGCAGAAGCGCATGACCTCGCGTCGGACCGGCCCTTCGGGTCGAAGTCGGAACCGCCCTTGCCGCCACCGATCGGCATTCCGGTCAGCGCGTTCTTGAAGATCTGCTCGAATCCGAGGAACTTGACGATGCCCAGGTAGACCGACGGGTGGAAGCGCAGACCCGCCCTTGTACGGGCCCAGTGCGCTGTTGAACTCCACCCGGAAACCGCGGTTGATCTGGACCTCACCGCTGTCGTCCTCCCACGGCACCCGGAAAATGACCTGGCGCTCCGGTTCGCAGATCCGCTCGATGATCTTCGCCTCGGCGTACTCGGGATGCTTCAGCCAGCGCCGGTCCGACGCTCTCCAGCACCTCCCGTACCGCCTGATGGAACTCTTCCTCGCCGGGGTTGCGCGCGACCACTCGGACGAAAATCGCCTCAAGTTTGTCCATTACTGTCACAGAATCCTCCAGCGCACACGTTGAACCGACCCGCGACGTCGAGGGTGTTGTCTGCTCGGCGGTTGCCCACACCGTTGTGAACGATGCCAACCCTCCGACAGATCAGCCGGTGGATGAGGCCGAGATCGACCGGCGATCTTGGCCTGGTCTGCCGAGATCTTACCGGGCCGATCACTATCGAGATGCGGTAGGCGCCGGTCGTCGGCCCTACGGAAACGGCCGGACCAGAAACAATATATCAATATGTATACGTAGGCGGTATACGCGGGGCGTGTAGAATACATCGATGATCGGAACCGCCCGTCTCCTATCATCGAAGCACCGCCGGCCGGCACGCATCCGAGGTCCATCGCCGCATCGGATGGCCGGGCCGGCCGTCGCAGGCCCGGCACCCGCAGGTCACGACGCGCACCAGGTCAGCCGAGCCCGCCGACCCGCTCGACTACCCTCTGTGACCCGGACAACACCATAACGCTATCGCTGATGCGTGCGGAAAATCCGCTCCGTCCAGATTCTGGGTAACAATGACGGATGATTGTCTGGTACGAAAGGGGCCAGCAACAACTGGCGTGAGAGGGGAACAGGTGTCGGACCCGGTAGCCACGATCAACAATTTGACCCAGTTACTGGACGAGTTTGTGGATCGGGTCACGGCGGCCGAGCACGCCGTCGCACTCTCCCCGGACGGGCTACTCCTCGCCGTCACCGGGGGCATCGACGACGAGCAGGCCGAACAGCTCGCCAGCCTGGTCGCCGGGCTGGCGTCGCTGGCCATGGCCGCTGCCCGAGCACACCGAAACCGGCGAAGTCCGACAGGTGATCGTGCAAATGCAGCGGGCGTTCCTGTTCATCACCGCGATCCGAGGCGGCGCGATCCTCGCCGTACGATTCGCCGGCACCACCGACGTCGACGCGATGGCCTACGAGGTGGCGCTCGCCGCTGGCCGGGCGGACCAGTACCTGCCCAGCGCCCCCATTCCGGCAGAACGGGAAGAGAGCCTGGCCTGATGCCACACCTCACCGAGGACACCTGGTACGACGACGAAGCCGGCCCGGTGGTCCGTCCGTACGCGATGACCCGCGGTCGGACCCGTCCGACCAGCGGAGAAGTTCGACCTGATTTCGCTGGTGGTGAGCCGATCACCGGACGACAGCCCGGCGGCGCTCTCGCCGACGCTCTCACCGGAACAGGTCGAGATCATCCGGCGCTGTCGACAACCACTCTCCGTGGCGGAGCTCGCCGCCGGGCTCGACCTGCCGGTCGGCACGGTACGGGTACTCCTCGGCGATCTACTGGATGCCAATCTGATCAACACCCATCAACCTCTGGACCTGGCCGCGTTGCCCGGTGAAGAGCTACTCGAGGCGGTCCTCACCGGGCTGCGTGCGCTCTGAACCAACCTGTCGAGACCGCTGGGGCCGCTCTCGGTCATGGCGCGCCCAGCCAGGCATGCAGTTGCTCGCCGGTCAGATCGGTGCCATGAAGCGCGGTTCCCGGCTGCTGTTTCCGTCCGCCATCGGCCAGGCTCCCGGCATCGACCGGTTCAAAACCGATCTGCTCAACCAGGTCCAGCACCCGCCGCTTGGCCGCATTGTCGTCGCCGGAAACCGGGATGCCGTACCGCAGTGCGGCCGAGGACTGCCGGCCGTGGTCACGCAGATGATCCCACCGCATGGTGTTGAAAGCCTTCACCACGTACGCCCCGCGCAGCCGGTGCGCGATCATTTCGCTGGAGGTGGTCCGACCCTGGTCGAGCTCGGGGTGCGGGCCGTCCCGCTCCGGATAGTAGTTACTCGCGTCGATCACGGTCTTACCGGCCAGTTCCTCGACGGGCAGCGCCGGATAGCTGGCGAACGGCACGGCGATCACCACCACCTCACCAAACCGGGCCGCCTGTACAGCGGTGGCCGGGTGCGCATGACCACCGAGTGAGTCGGCCAGCGCGCGCAGCGTTTCCGGATCACGCGAGTTGGCGAGCGCGACCTCGTGACCGGCCTTGGTGAATTTGCCGGCGAGCGTGCCACCGACCCGGCCGGCGCCGATGATGCCGATCCGCACTATGCCGGCCTACGGGCGGACAGTTGGGTGGCGAACCAGTTTGCGGCCTCATCGGCGACCTGTTCCAGTGCGCCGGGCTCCTCGAACAGGTGGGTTGCCTCCGGAACGACCCGAAGCTCCGCCGGCCCGCCCAGCCGGGCAAGCGCCTGCTCGTTCAACTCCAGCACCTGCTCGTCGGCCCCACCGACCAGCAATAACGTGGCCGCCCGTACCCGGGGTAGGTCATCGCCGGCCAGATCCGGACGACCGCCACGGGAGACGACCGCCGGGATCTCCGCCGGCCGGGCCGCTGCGGCGACCAGGGCGCCGGCCGCGCCGGTGCTGGCCCCGAAGAGTCCGATCGGTAACGGACCGACCGCCTCGCCGGTACGCAGCCAATCGATGATGCCGACCAGTCGGTCGGCCAGCAGTCCGATGTCGAAGCGCAACTCACCGGTCCGGTTGTCCAGTCGCTCCTCGTCGGGGGTGAGCAGATCAACCAGTACGGTGGCCAGCGCGTGCCGGTTGAGCACCTCGGCAACGGCCCGGTTACGCGGGCTGTGCCGGGAACTCCCGCTGCCGTGGGCGAAGAGCACGATCCCGTTGGCCCCCACGGGGTTGACCAGATCGGCGGATAACCGCACATCGCCGGTCGGGATCATCGTTCCGGTTGTCTGAGCCTTCATCTTGTCTCAGCCTTCATCTTCTTCATCCCACGGCCTCCGCTGGCTGCCCGATGGTTATCGACTGCCCGTTTTCGCCAGTCACTACCGCGATACCCGCTCACCGCCCGGTCAGTCATCAGTCATCAAGTCGCGGTCGCGGTCGCGTTCACCCGCGCGAGGCTGGCCGGGTTTGCCGGTGGCGCCGGAGGGAAAGGCCAGGACCGTAGCGCCACCGAGACGCGGTAACCCGAGAAGAGCCGTCCGCCGACGATCGTGAGGAAAGTGATGACAGGCCAGAAACCCGCCGAATCCGAACCGAACGCGGCCGATACCGAGTCCAGCCGGGAAAAGAAAGGTGAGCAGCGTGACTGGGCCGACGAGGCAGCCGAGGCCCGTACGGCTGACGACCCACGCGCGGTGGCGCCGCACGACCGTACCGGCATCCCCTCCACCGGCGACACCCGCTAACCCTCCCGCTAACCCTCCCGCAAATTCACGGAAAGAGTGCCCTCGCACAGTACGGGAGGGGACTCTTTCCGTGAATTTGCGTGGATCTTGAAGGGGGGCTGGGTTACCGGTGACGGCGGGCGATGGCGTACAGGTCTCGGGCCGGTCCGGCGAGCTGATGTCCGGCCACCCAGACCGCGCGTAGCTGTCGGTGCACGGTCAGGCCGGTGGTGGGCACGGCGGTGAGGCTGCCGACGGCCAGCTCGGCGGTGACGGCCAGCGAGCTGAGTACGGCCGGGCCACTTCCGGCGGCGACGGCATGCTTGATGGCCGTGGTCGACGACAGCTCCAGCAGGGGTACGGCGAACGTGTCGACGCCCTGCTCGCGCAGGGCGGCCTCCAGCGCCCGACGGGTGCCCGAGCCGGCCTCCCGGGAGACCAGCGGGGTGCTGGCGAGTTCGGCGGCGGCGATGCCGCGACGGCGACCCGCCCACGGATGGTCGGGGGCGACGACAACGGTGAGCCGGTCGGCGGCGACGGTTTCGGCGTGCAGGCCGGCGGGCAGATCCGGGCCCTCGACGAAGCCCAGGTCGATGTCGCCGGCGAGCACCTGATCCGCGACCTCGGCGGAGTTGGCGGCCCGCAGGGTGGCGCTGAGCTCGGGGTGGCCGGCGCGCAGGGCGACCAGCCAGGCGGGGAGCAGATATTCGGCCACGGTCTGGCTGGCGGCGACGGCGAGTCGACTCTCCTGCGAGGAGCGCAGGGCGGCGATCCCGGCGGCCAGGGCATCAGCGGCGTCAACGGCGGCACGGGCCCAATCGGCGACCAACGCCCCGGTCTCGGTGAGGGTGGACCCGCGTGGGGTGCGGTGCAGCAGGGTGAGCCCGAGACGGCGCTCCAGGTGGCGCAGTCGGGCACTGGCCGCCGGCTGTGACATCCGGTGGGCGGTGGCGGCGCGCCCGACACTGCCGAGCCTGGCGATCGACAGCAGCAGATCAAAGCTGGCCAGGTCGGTCACCTGCGGCGCGAGAGGCATAACGCCAGGTTATGACCTCAGAGGTGATCGACGGCTACCGGACCCGACCGGAGCGGCCGAGAGTGGGAAGATGCCCGCACTGATCGACCGACCCACCACCGCGTCACCTCAGCCGGCCACCGCCGGGCGGCACGGACCGCTGTCGGCGTTGGCACACCGGCGGGACATGTTCGCGCACCTCGGGCCGAACTGGTTCGCGGCAGTGATGGGTACCGGCATCGTGGCCAACGCCGCCGCCACCCTGCCGCTGCACCTGCCGGGGCTGCGGACCGCGGCGACCCTGGTGTGGGCTACCGCGACCGTGCTGCTGGGCATCCTGATCGCCGCCTGGACGGTGCATCTGAGTCGGCACCGGTCCACCGCGTACCGGCACCTCACCGACCCGGTCATGGCGCAGTTCTGGGGGGCGCCGCCGATGGCCCTGCTGACCGTCGGCGGTGGCGCCCTGCTGCTCGGCCGCGACTGGATCGGCGTACCCGCCGCCGTCACCGTTGACGCGGTCCTCTGGGCGCTGGGCACCGCGCTGGGCCTGCTCACGGCGGTAGCGATCCCGTACCTGATGATGACCCGGCACCGGGTGGGTCCGGACGCCGCGTTCGGCGGGTGGCTGATGCCGGTCGTACCCCCGATGGTGTCGGCGGCCAACGGCGCGCTGCTCGTGCCGTATCTGCCGCCGGGGCAGGCCCGGCTCAACCTGGTGCTGGCTTGTTACGCCATGTTCGGGATCAGCCTCTTCGCCGCCGTCATCATCATCACCCAGTTGTGGGGACGGCTCGTCGCACACCGGATCGGGCCCGCGCGACTGGTGCCGACGTTGTGGATCGTGCTCGGCCCACTCGGCCAGTCGATCACGGCCGCGCACCTGCTCGGCCGGGCCGCCGAGGGTACCCTGCCGACCCCGTACGCGACCGGGGCGCAGGTCTTCGCCGTGCTCTACGGCGTACCCACGGTTGGTTTCGCCCTGCTCTGGTTGGTCCTCGCCGCCACCATCACTGCGCGTACGGCACGGGCCGGTTTGCCGTTCGCGCTGACCTGGTGGAGTTTCACCTTCCCGGTCGGCACGATGGTCACCGGCGTCACCGGCCTGGCCGGACGTACCGGATCTGACGCGATGGGCGCGCTCGCCGTGTTGTTGTACGGGCTGCTGGTCGCGGCTTGGTTGATCGTGGCATCCCGTACCGCGCACGGCGCCTGGCGTGGTCACCTCTTCCTCCCACCCGCCGCGCCCTCCCCCCTCACCGCCTCCTTCCTCCCCCTTCCGCGTTGATCATGAGGTTATCGTCCGTGAGAGCGCTCTCATAGCCGATAACCTCATGATCGACCGACGGAATTGCGGGTGGGTGGGCCGGCGGGAATGCCGGGTGGGCCGGATCGGTTATACCCTGCGTACGACCGGAGCAGCACCGACCCCGGTCCACCTCTTAGCTACCGGGCGGCCGTCCTTGAGTGGCTGGATCCCCGTGGGAATGCGGGACGGCCCCGGATGGTTACATCTCCGGTACGCCTGAGCAGCATCCTCCTCGCGCCGGGCGTTCTTCAAAAAGCCTTCTTCCCCCTTTTTCTTTCGCGGCTGACCGCGTGCCCTTGTGGTGCGTGTGCGCCGTGACATCCCCCGACTGGAAGGAACCATCATCATGACTCTGTTCAGCCGATGGCTCCCGGCCATCACCCAGACTCCGATCCTGCGTAAGGCCGCGCTGACCGTCGCCGGTCTCGCCGTTGCCGGTGGCGCTGTCGCCGGCCCGCTGACCGCCACGGTCGCGCACGCCGAACCCCCGGCGAAGCCGGCCCCCGCCGTGCAGGACGCCAAGCCCGACGCGCCGAAGAGCGCGAAGGAACTCGGCATCCGCTACGAGGCGCAGTCCACGTACTACTACTGTGGTCCCGCCGCGACCCGGATCGCGCTCAGCGCCCAGGGTAAGCACCTCACCCAGGACGAGGCGGCCAAGCAGCTCGGCACCACCGAGAACGGCACCGACTCCGCTGAGGACACCACCCGGGTCCTGAACAAGGACACCGGCGGCGGTTACAAGACCACGGCGATCTCCGGCCGGTCGGCCAAGAGTGGTGACGTCGACCAGCTCAAGAGCAACGTGAAGAGCGCCGTTGACAACAACCGGGCCGTGGTGGCGAACATCGCCGGCACCAGCACCGACACCGATGGCGTCAGCCACTCGTACGAGGGCGGCCACTACATCAGCCTGGTTGGCTACCGGGACAACGGTGAGGCCGTGAAGGTCGCCGACCCGGCCAACCCGAACCAGAGCAGCTACTGGGTGAACACCGCCGACATGGCGAACTGGATCGCCACCCGCGGCTACTCCCACTGATAACCAGATAATCCGAGAAGGGGCCAGCTCAGACGAGCTGGCCCCTTCTCGACGTATCGGATTCGGATTTGACCGAGGCTGATCGTCGTACCCAATTGAGCGGCCGACCGGAGGAAGGCACATGCTGGCAGCACCACGCCAGCGCTTCTCGCTGGCCCTGGCGTCGCTCGTCGCCCTCGGCCCGGCGGGCTCGGCTGGTTCGTCGCCCTCGGCCCGGCGGGCTCGGCTGGCTCGTCGCCCTCGGCCCGGCATCCTGTATGTCATCCGGTACCGGCAGATCTGGTTCCCGGCCACCGGTTGGCAGTCGTACACCAACGCGGGCGGCGACCCGTCCAGCGAGCACACCCACCACGTACATCTGTCGCGGCTCGTGGCGGATGCGGCCCGGGCGGCCCGCCGCCCGGGCGGCGGGCCTACATCGCCGTCGGCTCGCTTTCCGAAACCCGGCGTGCGGGCGCCCGACCGACCGGCTGCTGCGGCGCCGGCCCGATCGGATGCGCCGGTGGCACCGGCCGGGTCACCGCCTCAGCGCAGGTGACCGACACCAGCTCACCGTGGTGCAGCAACTCCAGCCGGGCGTTCTCCCCCTCACCGGCACGCAACGAGTACGTGGTCTCGTCCGGTCGCACATCGACCCGCAACCGCAGCCCCCGCCAGAGCAGCGAGAATTCCAGCCGATCGATCCGGCTGGGCAGCCGGGGCGCGAATGAGGGAACCGGCCCGTGATCCCGGAACCCGCCGAACCCGGCGACCAACGCGATCCAGGCGCCGGCCAACGACGCGACGTGCACCCCGTCCCGGGTGTTCTGGTTGAGGTCATGCAGGTCCATCAGCGCCGCCTCGCCCAGATAGTCGTGCGCCAGTTCGAGATGGCCCACCTCGGCGGCGAGCACCGCCTGGGTGCACGCCGACAGCGACGAGTCGCGGACCGTACGCCGCTCGTAGTACGCGAAGTTACGGGCCTTCTCCTCCGCGGTGAACGCGTCGCCACGCCAGTGCATCGCCAGCACCAGGTCGGCCTGCTTGACCACCTGTTTGCGGTACAGATCGAAGTACGGATAGTGCAGCAGCAGCGGATACTGCTCCGGGGAGGTGTCGCCGAAGTCCCACTCGCGTAACCGGGTGAAGCCCTCCACCTGCGGGTGCACGCCCAACTCCGCGTCGTACGGGATGTGCATCGCGGTCGCGGCGTCCCGCCAGCTTGCGGTTTCCTCCCCGTCAACGCCCAACCGCCAGGCCTGCTCACCATGCCGGGTCGCCGAGTCAGCGGCGGCCAGCAGGTTCCGCTGGGCCATCAGGTTGGTGTAAATGTTGTCGTTCTTCAGCGCCGTGTACTCGTCCGGACCGGTCACCCCGTCCAGGTGGAACTGGCCGTGCCGGTCGTGATGCCCCAGGGAACGCCACAACCGGGCGGTCTCCACCAGCAGTTCCAGCCCCACCTCGCACTCGAAACGCTCATCCGCGGTGGCCTGCACATACCGTCGTACCGCGTCGGCGATATCGGCGCCGATGTGGAACGCGGCGGTGCCCGCCGGCCAGTAGGCCGAGCACTCCTGACCTCGGATGGTGCGCCAGGGAAACGCCACCCCGTGCAGGTCGAGCATCTTCGCCCGGTCCCGGGCCAGCTCCATCGTGGAGTGCCGCCAACGCAACGCGGAGGCCACCGCCGACGGCAGCGTGTACGTCAACACCGGCAGCACGAAGGTTTCGGTGTCCCAGAAGATATGGCCGTCGTAGCCCGGCCCGGTCAGCCCCTTGGCCGCGATCGGCCGCGATTCGGCGCGGGCACCGGCCTGCAGTACGTGGAACATGCCGAACCGGACGGCCTGCTGCACCTCCGGGTCGCCCTCCACCCGCACATCCGACCCGTCCCAGAAGGCGTCGAGGTATGCGCGCTGCTCGGCCAGGAGCCCCTCCCAACCGGTGAATCCGGCGCCGGCCAGCGCCCCGCCGACCTGATCGCGCAGCGCCGGCCGGGACCGGCGGCTCGACCATCCGTAGGCCAACAGCTTGACCACCCGCAGCCGCTGGCCCGGTTCGAGTACGCAGGTGATGGTGGTCCGGACCCAGTCCTCGAACGCCTCGGTGCCGACCCGGGTGTGCTCCGGGCCGTCCACCCGGTGCCCCATCGCGGCGGCCATCCGCAGCCCGCTCGCCTTGGTGCGGTGGATCAGCAGACCGCCGTGCTCCTGGGCCAGATGCTCCTCGGCCTGCAGTGGTGACTCCAGCACCGCGGCGACCCGGGGATCCTTGCTCTGCGCCGGCAACTGCTCGTTGGCGACGAGTTCGGATTGCACAATCAACCGCAACTGTTCGTTGACCGGCTCCACCTCGTAACACATTGCCGCGACCGCCCGCTGGGTGAACGAGACCAGCCGGGTGCTGCGGACCCGGACCAGTTTGTTGGCCGGTGACCGCCACTCGACCGACCGGGACAGCGTGCCGGCTTGCAGGTCGAGGATCCGTTCGTGGGCGAGGAGATCCCCGTAGCGGACATCGAACGGCTCATCATCAACGTGCAACCGGATCAGTTTGCCGTTGGTCACGTTGACGATGGTCTGCCCGGACTCGGGATACCCGTAGCCGGCCTCGGCGTACGGCAGCGGACGCAGCTCGTAGAAGGAGTTGAGGTAACTGCCCGGCAGGCCGTGCGGATCCCCCTCGTCGAGGTTGCCGCGCAAGCCGATATGGCCGTTGGAGAGCGCGAAGACCGACTCCGACTGGGCCAGCACGTCGAGGTCGAGCCGGGTTTCCCGGACATGCCACGGCTCGACCGGGTAGGAGCGTTCCCGGATCATCGGCGACCTCCGGTGTGCTGGCCGTCCCGGGTCACGACCGGCCCCCGCGATCGTCCGGGTGGTGGTTCTCGCCGGCTGGGAGCAACTCGGCCAGGTCCCGGACCACCGTGTCGGCGCCGTGCCCGCGCAGCGCGTCCGCCTGACCGACCCGGTCCACGCCGACCACGAACCCGAACCCGCCGGACCGGCCGGCCTCGACCCCGGCGAGCGCGTCCTCGAAGACCGCGGCCCGGCCGGGGGCCACCCGGAACTGCTCGGCCGCGGCCAGGAAGGTGTCCGGGTACGGTTTGCCGCGCAGGCCCCGCTCCCGGGCGACGGCGCCGTCCACCCGTACCTCCAGCAGCGGCTCGAGGCCGGCCGCGGTGACTATGTCCCGACAGTTGGCGCTCGCCGACACCACCGCACGGCGCAGTCCGGCCCGCTTGGCCGCCTGCAGATAGGCCACCGATCCGGGGTACGTGGTGACGCCGTCGGTCTGGATCCGGCGCAGCAGGATGGCGTTCTTGCGGCTACCGAGGCCGTTTACCGTGTCGGCGCTGGGCGGATCGTCCGGCGCTCCCTCGGGAAGGGTGATCCCGCGCGAGGCCAGGAACACGCGGACCCCGTCGGACCGGGGGCGGCCGTCGACATACCGGTTGTAGTCGGACCCCGGGTCGAAGGGTCGCAACGGCTCGCCGGTGGCCTCCGCCCGGCGTCGGAGGAAGGCGTCGAAAACCTCCGTCCAGGCGGCGTTGTGCACCCGGGCGGTCTGGGTCAGCACCCCGTCCAGGTCGAAGAGGCAGGCGGTCACGTGAGCGGGTAGACCCAGCACCTTTCCAATCTAACCAAGGGCGACGATCAGCAAACCCCTTTGCCGAGTCTCGGGGAGGAACTGGACCCCCGGCCGGCGAAGGCGGCCGGACCTCCGCCCCCGCTCTGGCGCGGCCCGGCAATCGATGCCTGGCTGCCGACCTAGAAGAGGCCGGCCAGCGTGCGAAAGATTTCCGCGTAGAAGTTGCCGTCAATGCTGCGGAACAGCGCAAAACTCTGCCCGGGATCCCCGAAGAACGGGCGCAGCGTCCAGGCAAGCTGTGTGCCGACAAAGCCGAACAGCAGGATCCAGATGTAGAGCAGGGTCATGCTGGCCGGCCGTTGACCAGCCGGCGCCAGGGGCCGCTGGTTGACCATTGCCGGACGGTGCGCGAGCGGATGGGCCGGGGCGAGCGGATGGATCGGGCTGAGTGGATGGATCGGGGCGGGCGGATGGATCGGGGCGGGCGCCACCGCCGTGGTCACGACCGGTCCGGCGATCGCCGTCAAGCTTTGCGCCGGTACCGCGATTGCCGGCGCGTCCGTGGCCGGCACCGCAGCCGGCGCCGGAGCTGGGACCGCGGCCGGCACCGCGGCCGGCACCGGAGCTGGGACCGCAGCCGGCGCCGGAGCTGGGACCGCGGCCGGGGGTGCGAGCAGGCCCTGCGCGTTGAGTACGTGCATGCCGCCGGTCAGGAACCGCAGACCGACCAACGCGGAGAGGGTCAGGATCGCCACATTGAGCAGCTTGAAGAAGCCATAGTCCGGCGCGGTGATCAGGAAGAACAGGCTGATCGGCGCGAACGCCACCGCCAGCATCGAGGTGACCGTGATGGCGACCATCACCAGCGCGACGGACTGTCGCATGGAGAGTCGCGCCCCGAAAACCAGGTTGAACAGGTAGAGCGTCGGCAGGCAGATGGCCAGGGTGATCAGAAACAGCAGGGGCAGTTTGACCGCGGAGGTCAACGCCATCAGAAAGCTGTGGAAGGCGCCGAGCACAGCGCCGTAGCCGGCCAACGCGACCGCCGAACTCGCCAGCATCTGTCCGGTGAGCGTGTTGAGATCACGATCCTCGACAATCTGCTGCCAGATACTCCCTCGATCACGCAGGATGCGCTCGATCACGAGCTGCCGGGGGCCTTCAGCCGACATGAGGTGTGCTCCTTATCGGACGCGGACACGCTGAATGACCGCTTGAACTTAGCGGTACCGAAATGTCAGCGCCACCCCACATCGATCCGATCGCCGCGCTCGTCGAAGAAATGCAAGGCGTCCATCCGTACCGAAATGGCCATCGAGTGCCCGGCCGAGACGGCGGGGTACGGTGCGAGCCGTACCGCCAGCTCAGCTGGCCGGCGGTGGTGCCGGCCCGGATCGCTCAGCACGCTGGGTCGCGACCCGCCGGATCCACCCTCGGTCCGCGCCGGATCGGCCGTCCGACCGGTCAGCCGCTGAATCACCTCGCCGAACCGGTTCTTTCGTCCGGTGCCGGAATCCCGCTCGTCGACCAACCCGCCCATTTCGTCAACGACGATCGCGGTCGCGCCGATGTCGAGGTAGGCCAACGATTCATGCCCGTGGTGTTCCAGATAGCGGATTCTTCCCCGCAACACATGGCCGGAGGCGTCCGGGGCGACCGGGGTCAGCGCCTCGGCCCGCAGGCCCACCACGATCCGCTCGCCGTGGTAGTGCGACACGGCACGCGCCCGAATGTCGTTCCAGGGCAGGTAGAGCGACTGCTCGCCGAAATTGAGCGCGACGTACCGGTCCAGGTGGACGTAGACCGTGGCCTCCAGCAGATTCATCCGCGGGCTGCCGAGGAAGGCCGCGACGTAGAGGGTGGCTGGCCGCCCGTACACCTGGGTGGGCGTGCCGACGTCCTGCAGTACGCCCTTGCGCATGATGGCCACCCGATCGGCCATGGTCAACGCCTCGGCCTGGTCGTGGGTGACGTAGACCGTGCTGACCCCCAGCTCCCGGACCAGTCCGGAGATCTCCGCCCGCAACTCGGCCCGGAGCCCGCTGTCCAGGTTGGAGAGCGGTTCGTCCATCAGAAACAGTCCCGGCCGTCGGATGATCGCCCGGCCCATCGCCACCCGCTGCCGCTGGCCGCCGGAGAGTTGACCCGGTCGACGGGCGAGTACGTCGCCGATACCCAGCGCACTCGCCACATCGGCCACCCGTTCCTCCCGTTGCCCCTCCTCCACTCCGGCGAGCCGCAACGGGAAGGCGATGTTGTCGCCCACGGTCATGTGGGGATACAGCGCGAAGTCCTGAAAAACCATGGCGATCCGCCGCTCGCGCGGTGGTAGGTCATTGGCCAACTCGCCGTCGAGCATGACCGCGCCACTGGTCGGGTCCTCCAGGCCGGCGATCATCCGCAGCACGGTCGACTTGCCACAGCCGGAGGGGCCGAGCAGCACCATGAACTCGCCGTCGTTGACGTCGAGGCTCACCTTGTCGACCGCCACCGTTCCATCTGGAAAGACCTTGGTGACGTCCTTGAGCGCGACGGTGGTCACCGTCACCTCCCCGCAGCATTGTGGCCGTTTTCCGGATGACTGTGGCCAGCATCCCGAGTCGCGCCCATCGGGTAAACGTTCCATCTTCACCGGGTAACGTAACCATTACCGATCCGGTCGGTCAGCGCCGACCGACCGGACGGAAGCAGCGGGCCAACCGGACTCGGATGACCGGCGCCGGTGCCGCCGACGGAGTCAACCGGGCTCGCCGAGCAGTACCCGCCGTACCACCCGCTCCGCCGCCCGCCCATCGTCCAGCGCGCAGAAGCGGTGCCGGAACCGGGTCCGGGCCTGTGCCGCGGCCCGGTCCGCCACGGCACCGGTACGAAACAGGTTGAGCAGGTCCGGGAAGGTCGTCGCCACCGCGCCCGGCGGCTCGGCGGTGACGTCGAAATAAACCCCCCGGGCCAGTCGGTAGGCGGCCCAGTCCGGCGCGTAGATGACGATCGGCCGGTCCAGCGCCGCATAGTCGAACATCGTCGACGAATAATCGGTGATCAGTATGTCGGCGGCCAGGTACAGCTCCTCCACCGACGGGTGCGCGCTGACGTCGACCACCCGGTCCCGGGCGTCGACGGCGGCCCGCACCTGACGGTCCTCGAAGTAGTGGCCGCGCAGCAGCAGCCGACCGGTCGGCCCCAGCACGTCGAGCAGGGCATCGGCGTCGAACGGCGGTCGGTAACCGGGCAGATGTTCACGGTGCGTCGGAGCGTAGAGCACCACCCGCTGCCCCGGGCCGATCCCGAGCCGCTGCCGGACGGCCGCCACCTCGGCCTCCGACGCGGTGACCAGCCGGTCGTTACGCGGATATCCGCTCTCCAGGGTCAGATAGTCCGCCGGGTAGGCGCGCTCCCACATCTGGGTGGAGAACGTGTTCGAGCTGATGCTGAAGTCCCAACGGTCGATCCGGCGCAGCAGTTTGCGGAAGTCCATGCCGACCGCGCCGATCGGATAGCGCTGCTGGTCCAGCCCCATCACCTTCACCGGGGTGCCGTGGTGGGTCTGGATGTGCACCGTGCCGCGCCGCTTCACCACGAAATCGGGGTAGTTGACGTTGTTGAACAGCCACTTCGCCCGGGCCAGGGCCCGGTAGTAACCAGGCGTGCCGGCCACCACGTAGGCCACCCCGGCTGGCAGGCTGGCCACCCGGTCCCGACGGACCACCCAGACGCCTCGGACGCCGGGTGCCAGTTCGCGGGCCTTCTCATAGATCGCCGCCGGGTTGCAGGCGTAGCCGCGATACCAGTACGCCGCGTACAGCGCCAGCGAGTCGTCGACCGGCAGCCGCAACTGGGCCTGGTAGTAGCCGAGCAGCGGGGTGGTCAGGCCACGTCGGCCGGCCCGGACCAGACGCCGGACCGGCGACAGCAGCACCCGCCTGGCCAGGCCCGCGCCGCTGCCGAGGCCGCCGCTGGAGCGGTGTACGGCGCGCAGGGCGGCGAAGGTACGCCAGCGGCCGGCGGCCACCAGCCGGTGCTTGACCCCGGCCGTACCGGTCGGCACCGGATAGCCACCGGGCGGCAGCCAACGCCGGTAGTCGGCGACGATCCGGGCGAAGAACGCCCGGCGGTGCTCCGGCGGAATCCGCCGGCCATTGCCGAGTACGGCCAGGTAGTGCCAGATCATCCGCTCGAAGACCAGCGGTCGGAGCCGGTCGACTCTGGCGTCCCACCGGTTCAACAACTGGAAGACCTGGTGCCAGTGCGGGAAGACCTCGAAGTGGCGGTCGCTGGCGGTACGGGTGATCGCACCGGCCCGCCGCTGCCGGTAGTGCACGCAAACCAGGTCCAATACGCTGATCCGTTCGGCGGCCAGCAGCACCGGGTAGCTGAACGACACGTCCTCGTACCACCCGGGACCGAAGCGCAGCCCGAGGTCCACCAGGAACTGTCGGCGGACCAGCCGGTTCCACGCGGTGTGCAGCACCCTGATCACCTCAGGTCGCTCGCGGACGTCGAACACGACCGGGCCGGGCGGGGTGGGAAACACCTCGCCCATCGCGCTGACGATGAGATCGCCATCCCAGCGCACCCGGGTGTGATCAACGATCAGCACGTCCGGCTCGGTCTCGCGCAGCCGCCCGGCCACCGCGCTCAGGCAGTCGTCGGCCAGCCAGTCGTCACTGTCCACGAACCAGACGTACGCGCCGGTGGCCAGGTCGAGCCCGTGGTTGCGCGCCGCGCCGAGGCCCACGTTCTCGGGCAGGTGGACCGCCTTGACCCGGTGGTCCCGGGCCGCGTACTCGTCGATGATCTCGCCACTGCTGTCCGGCGAGCAGTCGTCAACCGCCAGCACCTCGAGGTCGGCGAACTGCTGGCCGAGGATCGAGTCGAGGCACTCCCGCAGGTAGCCCTGCACCCGGTAGGCCGGTACGACAAAGCTGATCAGCGTCATCAGTCCCGCCCTCCCGGCGCCGCCCGGATCACCTACCGGTGTCCGGTCGCGGCGTCATCGCCTCGCGTCGCCTCTCCCGGCGTTACTCCTTCCGCCGCTGGGCCGACCCGACGACGGTCAGCGCGGCGGCTCGGTCGAGGTCCGGCTTCCGCCGGACCTGGACCGCGACCCGCCCCCACCCGATGACCGCGCTTCCGGTGAAGATCACCGCGAGGTAGCCGGTGAGCACCGCCATCCCCGCGACACCGGCACCGATCGCGACAGCGGCCGTCAAGAAGACCAGCCGGCCGTCCCAGCCGAGGCCGAAGGAGCGGAGCAGAGGTGCCTGCTCCCGTTTCTCCAGCCGCGCGGTGAGGTCGTAGTGCCGCAACGCCAACACGAAGAGTAACGCGAATATCACCGATCCTGGTGCATCGACAGTCACTCCGACCGCGATTACGAAGAGATATTCGGCGGCCCGCAGCGCCGCCGGGACCAACCAGTCCACCGCGCCGGCATGCGGGACCGCCGCCGGGAGCCCGGCCAGCAGCACGACCGGCAAGCCGGCGACCACCCACCAACGCATCCCGGGGCCTGTTGCCAGGCCCGCACCGAGCAGTGCCGCGCTGGCCGCCATGGCGAGCACCGCGCAGGCCAGGGGTCCGGGTCGACCGGACCACCGCCGGCCGAGCGCGCCGAGCCAGCCGGCCACCGCACCGTCGTCACGGTGCAGCCCGGTGTCCACCCCGGTCAGCACCGGCACCCGCATCGACCGGGACCGCAGGGTGCGCAGGGCCAGGGTGTACGCCGCCGCCAGCGCGCCCCAGACCAGCACCGCGACCAGGCTGACCAGTGGGTTGAACAGGGCCACAGTCAGCGCGATCAGGGCCCAGCGCTCGCCGATCGGGAAGACCACGGTGCGCTTGAGCCAGTAGGAGAGCGAACCGGTATCCGCCTGTACCCGGTTGGAAGCCCGGCTGAGCCGGGCGCCGAGTCCACCGGCACCGGCCGGGCCGGCCGGTTGGGGACGCCGGGCCGCCTCATCGTGCAGTGCCCCGTACCAGGTGTCGGTCATGTGCCGGACGGTCTGCAGGGTGATCGCCGCGATGGCCAGCGCCCAGCCGTTACCCAGCCCGGTCCGCTCGACGCCGACCGCCAGCCCGGCGTAGACCAGATACTCCTTGGCCCGGTCGGCCATGGTGTCCAACCAACCGCCCCACGGGCTGAACCGCCGGGTGTAGCGCGCCAACTGGCCGTCCACGCAGTCCAGCACGAAGCCCAGGTAGAGCAGGACCGCGCCGATCACCAGCGCCGGTCGGCCACCGACGGCGAAGAGCACCGCGGCGGCGACGGCGAGCAGCACCGAGAGGCCGGTCACCCCGGTCGGACCGAGGCCGACCCGGGCCGCGAGCCGGGTCAGCCAGGGCGACCAGGTGCTGACAAAGTACGTGGTGAAGAAGTCATCCCGCTCCTTGACCGAGAGCCGCAGTTCGGCCCGGTCCGGGTCGACCGCCGCGACGTCCGCCTCGGCGGCGGCGACGCTATCCTGGTCGGCGACCCGGTGGGCGACCAGCAGTCGTACCCGATGGACGAAGACCGGGCCACCGGCCGCGACCAGCGCGGCCAGCAGTCGGTCCGGCCCGGAGAGCGCGGTGGCGCTGCGATCCGCCGTGCCGGCGGCGGCGACCAGGGCGGGTACGTCCGCGAGGGCGACTCGCAGCGCACCGCCGAAGGTACCGGTCGACTCGACGGCGAGGTCGGCGGCGGGCGCGACAGCGACCACCTGACCCCGGTCCTCGACGACGGCGGCCTGGCCGCCGGCAGGGCCGGGGTCGGCAAGGACCAGCCCGACCGTGCCAGCGACCGGGTGGGTGGCGAGGTGGCGCAGCACGGCGTTGTGCGCGATCAGATCGGCGGCGCAGAGCAGCACCGGTTCGCGGGCGGTACCGGCCAGGGTGGCCACCTCGGCCAGGTCGGTGGCGATAACCACGTCCCGGGCGCCGGCCGCGCGCAACTGCTCACGCAGCCGGGCAGCGAGTGGCTCACCATCGGCCAGGGTGAGCGGGGCGGTGGAAGGGGTGAGCAGAATCGCGAGCATCAGGGGCGCACCACATCGTGATATGCGTCGAGGGCCTGGCGGACGGTGCCGTCCACCCGCAGTCGACCAGCGTCAAAATAAAGTCCACGGGCACAGAACCGGGTGAGATCGTTCTCATTGTGCGACACCAGTATCAGGGTGCGGCCTTCGGCGAGCAGCCGCTCAATGGTGGCGTAACACCTCTTTCGGAAATCCGCGTCACCGACCGCGGTCACCTCGTCCATCAGCAGGATGGGGTGCGGCAGTTGGGCGATCACCGAGAAACCCAGCCGCACCTTCATGCCGGACGAGTAGTGCCGGACCGGGGTGTCGATGGCGTTGGCGATCTGCTCCCCGGCAAAGTCGATGATCTCGTCGAACCGGGCCTTGAGGAAACGCTGGCTGAGTCCGTGCAGAGCGCCAACGAGGTGTACGTTCTCCCGACCGGTGAGGTCGCTGGAGAAGCCGGCGGAGAGTTCCAGCAGCGGGGCCACCGCGCCGCGGACCCGGATACTTCCCTCGTCGGGGATCAACACTCCGGCGATCAGCCGCAACAGGGTGCTCTTGCCGGTCCCGTTACGGCCGACCACCCCGACCGTGTCACCTGAGCGCACCGCGAACGACACGTTACGTAGCGGCCAGAACACCCCGGCGTTGGGCTGACGCCCGCCCCGGTGGATGAACATATCCCGCAGCCGAAGATTACGACGGCGGTTGCGGACGAACCGGATGCCGAGATCATCAGCCTCGATGATTGCTCTGCCCAACTAGAGCTCCTTGAGTACGGCGGGTTCGAGGCGACGGAACACCCAGCCGCCGCCGACCAGCGCCAGCAGGCTACCGGCGACGGTGAGGCAGAGCAGCAGGGCGTCGGGGAACTCGTCCGGGTACCAGACCGCGTGGTGGAGCTGAAAGATCCCGACCAGCGGGTTGACCTCGTAAAGGATCTTGACCCAGCCGGGTAGCGCGGAACCCCGCACCAGGCTGAGCGGGTAGATGATCGGCGTCGCGTAGAAGAGCACCCGGGTGGCCAACCGGATGAAGCGCTCGACGTCGCGCATCAGCACGTTGACCGAGGCGAGGAAGAGCGCCACACCGGTCAACAGGGCGCCCTGCACCAGTACCGCGAGGGGCAGCGCCAGCAGGGTAACCCCTAGGTGAATCTTGCCGAGGCTCACGTAGATGGCGGCGAGACCGATCAGGATCGGCAGGCCGGAGAGGTACTCGGCGAACCGGCCGGCCACCCGCCCGATCGGAAACACCTCACGCGGCATGTTCATCGTGGTGATCAGCCGAGCCTGTCCGGTGAGCGCGTTGGTGGCCTCGCTGATCGCCGAGTTGGTCCACATCCAGGCGAAAATCCCGGTGATCAGAAAGAGCGGGTAGGAATTCGCCGCATCACCGAGATGCCGGTCGGTGGCCGACCGGTAGAGCACGCCAAAGACGAAGAAATAGATCGCGCCCATCCCGAGCGGCTCGATCAGTGACCAGAGGTAGCCCAAGGTCGACTGCTGGTACTTCACCGCGAGGTCCCGCCGGACGAGCAGCCGCAGCGTGTTCCGGTGCGACCACACCGCCGCGACGCCAGACGTCACCGCCGCCTCCAGCTCCGCCAATGGGTCGGACCGCCAGCGCTCACCAAACGCGGGCCGCTGCCGGCCATAGGCTAACAGCCGGTACAAGATACCGGAAAGCGGACAAGCCAAGCGATTTTTCCGGATCGTGGCTCCCCGCGAGATGGCTCCCCTGGTGAGTGCCCGGGCAAGTACCTACGGGTCCCGGACACTCGGATCCGCCTACCGACTGACGCGAAGGCGGGCATCCGCCCCTACCGTTGAGCAGTACGGTCCGCCCGATAAGCGGCGATCGTCGAAAGCTGGAAAGGACGACTGGTGAATCGCAAACTGGTACGCCCCCACGACGGCCGGATGCTCGCGGGGGTCTGCGCCGGCCTGGCCCGCCGCTTCGGTATCTCCGCCAACCTGGTCCGGATCCTCTTCCTACTCTCACTGCTCCTGCCCGGCACTCAGGTGATCATCTACCTGGCTCTGTGGATCGTCATACCGAACGAGAGCCGCTACCCGGCCAGCTCATTCTGACCGGTCCTACCCGACCGGGCGCAGATCAAGCGGCGACATAGTTGATCGTCACCGTTTCGTAGCCGAGCGAGTGCAGCAGTCCGTCAAGCATCTTCCGGGTATTCTGCTGGGCGCGCTCACCGAGCCCGCTGTCTCGGGCCGACGCCGCGATCCGCTCCTCGGCCTTCAGATAGACCTCCCGCTGCCGGTTCGGGTCGCCGCCGAAGACTTCGCCGACATGATTGATCAACCCGCGTTTCTCGGCGAAGACGTAGCTCCGCTTCAGGTCGAGATTAACCTCGCCGAGCTGCGGGGCAGGCAGCGTGATCTCCACCGATTTCCGGTCGACGGACTCGACCACCGCCCCTTGAGAAATCTTGGCAAAATCGACATAGGACTCGACGGTGCCCGCACCGACGAAGAGGATTCGCTCGCCGAGCAGGAAATCCGGGATGTACCTGCGGTCCTTCTGCAGATCGATGACCACCTCGAAGTTGCCCTCCGCGGCGACGTAACGGCTGAGGTCCTGGATCGACTTGAGCAGCGGCGGCTGGCTACGGTCGGTCACCTCCTTGGTGAACGGGTTACGCCAGCTCGGCAAAAGGTCGACGCTCTGCACCAGAAGCGCCGCCACGACCACCATCCCGATCAGCCCGACCAGCCAGAACAGGCCCGTACCAGGGCCGCGCCGGCCGCCGGCCGGTTCGGGTATCTCCGGCTGCGGCCCGTCCGGCGCGCTCCGATCTGCGGGCCCGGATCCCGCCGGCTCGTCGTCTGCGCTCCCCGCCGCCGGCCGAGCCGGTTGGGCAGCAGCCCGCCCCGCTGCGTACTCAGGGAACTCCCGGGTGGGCTGGTTGACATCACCGTTCTGCGACATCGGCCCTCACCGTCCTCATCGGGGTGGCCATCTAGATAGCACGGTACGGCTCGGGTACGACACATGCACGCGCAGCGATTCGCTCATACCAGAATCTGCCGGGCGTGCCGGGCCCGGCGCTCCGCCCGTCAACCCCCACCGACGGTCCGCATCGAGTTAACGCGCTGGCTGATCCACCCGGCGGCTAACCGCCCGGCAGCACCAGCACCCGCGCGTGGATCTGGTTACGCTGCTGCAGCGCGGCACGTAACGCGCGGTGCAGGCCATCCTCCAGATACAGACCACTGCCCCACTGCACGACATGCGGGAACAGGTCCCCGTAGAAGGTCGAATCCTCGGCCAACAGCTTGTCGAGCGCGAGTTCCCGCTTGGTTGTGATCAGTTGGTCGAGTCGAAGCGGGCGTGGTGGGATCTCCGACCACTGCTTCAAAGTAAGCCCGTGCTCGGGGTAGGGACGCCCATCCCGAACCGCTTTGAAGATCACGACGGCACGCTCCCTCCCCATGGCCGCGGACATTGCTCGGCGCCTGCGGCGCCGGCCACCACCCAGCGCGGATCAATAACGCATGCCAGCCTAGTGCGGTGTCCACTCACGTTCACCGGGTGTCCGGTGGGTGTTGTGGATCCTCGCCTGAGGGGCGAGCGACTCTCCAGCGGGATCCCTACGGCGAGGCACGAAGCGGACCCAACACCACCGGTACGACATTTTCCCACCCGCGACCGAACGTTGATGGACCCCGCACCAGGTGGATCCGCAGGGAGATAATACGATTCGTTCCGGGATGTTCGTTTGTTGCTATCATTGATGCGCAGCGACCGACCGGTCCGGCTGAGATCGTGGCCTCAACTCCACCGGCCCCGGTGCACCACCTCCGCCAGTGGCCTGCGTCCGCGCCGCAGCGACGCGGACCGGTGATCGGGTGCCCGGTAGCCGACGGTGAGCGCACCGATCGGGGCATACCCGGCGGGCACCCCGAACGCGTCCCGGAACGGCGCAACCCGTTCCGGCGGGATTCCGAAGAATGCCGCACCGAGCCCCTCGTCGACTGCGGTGAGTAACATCAACAGTGCCGCGAAACCGGTATCCACGTACCAGTACGGCACCAACCAGCGAGCCTCATCACGGTCGGTCCAGCCCTTGTCCGGCTCGGCGTACCGGTCCAGATAGGCGTCCCGGTTGGCGAGCGGCACCACGATCAACGGCGCCCGCGTCATCCCCGCCAACCAGCGGCTCTGCCGCCGCGGACGCGCCTTCCGCCCCGGGTTGAGTTCCTCCGCGCGTTCCTCCGTGGCTTCCCCTGCCGGTTCCTCCGCCGGGTCGGTCGCCAGGTCGGTCGGGCTGGTGACCGCCCAGAAGCGGTCCCGGTCCGCAGCCGCCTCAAGCACCAGAAACGCCCAGCCCTGACTGAAACCAGCCGACGGGGCCCGAACGGCGTGCTCAAGTAGCCGGTCGACCACCTCGGGCGGGACCGGTCGATCCGGGTCGTAGTTGCGCACCATTCGCCTACGCCGTACCACCGCGGAAAACTCCATGTCTGGCCACCTCCGGTCCGCCGATCAAGTGATTACGCGTCGATCAAGGACTTGTTGTCGGGGTACGGAGATCCAACCACCGCAACAAGTCCTTGATCGACGGGCGGGGTGCGGGCGGGGTGCGGGCGGGGTGCGGGCGGGGTGCGGGTGGGTCAGGGGGTGGGGCGGATGCCCCACGCTGCGCGCCAGGGCTGTCCGGGGGCCAGCACGATCAGGTCCCGGCCGGAGCGGAACGCGTCCGGCGGACAGGTCATCGGCTCCACCGCGACCGAACGCCGATATCGTTCGCCATCCAGCGTGTCCCCGGTGAACACCTGCCACCAGCCGAAGGCCGAATCCGCCCAGATGCTCACCCCGGCCGAGGAGTCCGCGCTACGCAGCGAGACGCTGGACATCCCGCCCGGCTCCGGCTGCACCTCACCAAAGGCCACATCCAACACTGCCGAACCGATCCGGCGCGGCTCGGTGAAGTCGTACGCGCCACCGGCCACCTGCGTCACGCCGATCGGCAGCAGCCGAGTATCGAGCAGCATCCGGCTACGGCCCGGCACCCGCAGCAGCAAGTCATCCACAGCCACCCCGGGCAGCCGTAGATACGGATGCACCGAGAGCCCGAACGGGCAGGCCGTCCGGCCCAGGTTGGTCACCTCGTGATCGGCGCGCAACCCGTCCGCCCCGATCCGCCACCGCGTGATCAACCGCAGCGGCCAGGGGTAGCCCGGTTGGGCCGGCAGATCACACTGCACGGTGACCGTCTCCGGAGTCCGGTCGACCAGTCGCCACGGCGTCCAATTGACCAGTCCGTGAATGGCGGTGTGTCCGACCGGCTCGGTCAGCGCAAGCTGGTACGCCTGGCCGGCGAAGGTGTACCGGCCGTCGCGGATCCGGTTGGGCCAGGGCGCCAGCACCTGTCCGGCGCTGCCGACGCAGAGTTCCTCCTCGGCGTACCCGTCGACGTAGTCCACCCCGCCGGCCCGGTAGGCCCGCAGGCCCCCACCGACCTCGACCACGACGGCCTCCTGACCGTCGGCCCCGATCCTCCACTGCGCCCCGGACGGCGGACCGGGATCCGGTTTGGCGATATCCATGCCGGCACGATATCGGCTACTCGGAGGATCCACTCGACTGCTCGGCGTTCGCGGCGGCCTGGCGGTAGCGGATCAGCGCGGGGAAGGCGAGCGCGAGCAGCAGGGCCAGTACGGCCGAGGCCACCCCACCACCCACCCAGGCGAAGCTGACCCCGAAGGCCGCGGCCATCGCGCCGGCCCGCAGATCGCCCAGTCGGGGCCCACCGGCGACCACCACGATGTTCACACCCTGCAACCGTCCGCGCATCCGGTCCGGCGCGTAGACCTGCAGCATCGCCTGCCGAAAGACCGCACTCACCAGATCAGCGGCACCGGCCACGGCGAGCAGCAGAACCATCAGCCAGAGCTGACGGGCCAGACCGGCGGCGGCGACCGCCAACCCCCAGCCGACCACCGCGAGCACCAGGGCCAGCCCCTGCCGACGGATCCGACCGATCCAGCCCGAGGTGAGCCCACCGAGTACCGAACCGATCGAGATCGCGCTGAACAGCCAGCCGATCGCCGCTCCGCCGCCGAAGCGCCCCTCGGCCACCTCGGGAAATAGCGTGCGGGGCATGGCCAGCACCATGGCGATGATGTCGATGGCGAACGAGAGCAGCAGCACCGGAGTGGTGGCCAGATAGCGGAGCCCGGCCACGACACCACGCAGGCCGAACGCGCCGGAGCGGGCCAGCCGGGACCCGGTGGTGTCGGTCGACGAACCGGCGGGGCCGGTGACCGCTGACTCGGGCTGCATCGCGGGCAGGCGGAAGGCGGCCCAGATCGAGACGGAGAGCAGCACCGCGTCCACCGCGTAGGCCACCGGCAGGGCCAGTCCGGCCGGCCAACTCGCGAAGATCACCCCGACGGTGAGCGGACCGAGCACCCCACCGATCTGCAGCGTGGTGTAGTTGAGCGTGACCGCGGCCGGCACCAGATCGGCCGGCACCAGCCGGGCGATGATCGCCTGCCGGGTCGGCGAGCTGATCGCGTAGGCGGTGGACTGCACCGCGACCAGTGTCAGCAGCAGCACCGGGCTGCCCGCTCGCAGCAGAGCCTGGAGCAGCAGACCGAGGGTGGCCGCCCACATCAGGGCGGAGCCGGCCAGCAGCAGCCGGCGTCGGTCCATCGCGTCCGCGATCGCGCCACCCCAGAGCCCGAACAGCAGCAGCGGTACGAGTGCGGCCAGCCCGATCAGCCCGACCCAGAACGAGTCCCGGGTCAGGACGTACATCTCCACCGGTACGGCGACCGCAGTAAATTGGTAGCCGTACATCGACACGGCGTTGCCCAGCCAGAGCCGACGGTAGTCCGGCACCCGCAGCGGCCGAACGTCGATCGCCCACCCTGAAGGAGGTGCCCCCGCTTTTCGCCGCCGGTCGAGGGAGGGGTTCCGCTTGACACTCGTCAAGGCGCCAGCCGTTCAATGATCCAGGCACCGGTCCCGGTGCGGCGGTAGCGCAGCCGGTCGTGCAGCCGGCTGGCCCTACCCTGCCAGAACTCCACCGTGTCCGGGATCACCCGTAACCCGCCCCAGTGCGGCGGGGCCGGCACCGGTACCCCCTCCGGGAAGCGCTCCACGGTGGCCTGGTAGCCGGCGTCCAGGGTGGCCCGGTCGGGCAGCGGCTGGGACTGCCGGCTGGCCCAGGCGCCGAGTTGCGAGCCGCGCGGGCGGCTGGCGAAGTACGCCTCAGTCTCCGTCCGGTCCACCGGTACGACGGTGCCGCAGACCACCACCTGCCGCCGCAGGTCGAACCAGGGCAGCAACAGGCTGGCGTACGGGTTGGTCAGCGCTTCGCGGCCCTTGCGGGACTCGTAGTTGGTGAAGAACACCAGGCCGCGTTCGTCGTACTCCTTGAGCAGTACGGTCCTGGTGCTGGGCCGACCGGCCGGGTCGGCGGTGGCCACCACCATGGCGTTCGGTTCGGTCAGCCTGGCCGCCACCGCGTCGGTGAACCAGCGATCGAACTGGGTATGCCAGTCGGCCGCGAGATCGGCTCTGGAAAGGCCCCGCTCGCTGTCGTACTCCCTGCGCATGGCAGCCGGTCGCACTGTGTCTCCCATCACGTCCACATCCTCGTATACCGGTTCGGCACTGCGGGTATCGGCACTGGCCAGCACGGATATCGGTATCGACGAGCTGAATCGCCCCCCGCCGGGCGGTCCGCTGTCGCCCGTACCACATGTCGCATGGGTCGCAAACGTGTTCACCAGCAGGCAAGATGGCACGAACACCACCCTGTGGGTCGCCTAAGGAGCTCCGGCCGGACACACCGGACGAGCCAGGTGCGGGACGATTCAGATCAGGAGCGCGAGATGTCCGACTTCAAGCCGGGGTTGGAAGGCGTGATCGCCTTCGAAACCGAGATCGCCGAACCCGACAAGGAAGGCGGCTCGCTCCGCTATCGCGGAGTCGACATCGAGGACCTGATCGGGCAGGTTTCCTTCGGTAACGTCTGGGCCCTGCTGGTGGACGGCCGGTTCGGTCCCGGCCTGCCGCCGGCCGAGCCGTTCCCGGTGCCGGTGCACTCCGGCGACATCCGGGTCGATGTGCAGTCCGCCGTGGCGATGCTCGCCCCGTACTGGGGCCTGGACCAGCTCCTGGACATCTCCGACGAGCGGGCCCGCGAGGATCTGGCCCGGGTGTCGGTCACCGCACTCTCCTTCGTCGCGCAGTCCGCCCGCGGTCTCGGTCTGCCCGCCGTACCGCAGAAGGAGATCGACAAGGCGCAGACCATCGTCGAGCGGTTCATGAAGCGCTGGCGCGGCGAGCCCGACCCCCGGCACGTCAAGGCGGTCGACTCGTACTTCATCTCCGCCGCCGAGCACGGCCTGAACGCCTCCACCTTCACCGCCCGGATCGTCGCCTCCACCGGCGCGGACGCCGCCGCCTGCATCTCGTCGGGGATCGGCGCCCTCTCCGGCCCGCTGCACGGCGGCGCCCCCTCCCGGGTGCTGCACATGATCGAGGCGGTCGAGCGCTGCGGTGACGCCGAGGGGTACGTCAAGGGCGTACTCGACCGCGGTGAGCGGCTGATGGGCTTCGGGCACCGGATCTACCGGGCCGAGGACCCCCGGGCCCGGGTGCTCCGGCGCACCGCCAAGGAGTTGGGCGCCCCCCGGTTCGAGATCGCCGAAGCGCTGGAGAAGGCCGCGCTGGAGGAGTTGCACGCCCGCAAGCCGGATCGGGTGCTCGCCACCAACGTGGAGTTCTGGTCCGCGGTGGTGCTCGACTTCGCCGAGGTTCCCGCTTCCATGTTCACCTCGATGTTCACCTGCGCCCGGATGGGCGGCTGGAGCGCGCACATCCTGGAGCAGAAGAAGCTCAAGCGGCTGGTCCGCCCGGCTGCCCGGTACGTCGGCCCGGGGCCCCGCAAGCCCGCTGACGTCGAGGGCTGGAATGCGGTCCCGCACGACGCCTGAGAGGTAAGGCGCGGCCCCTTCCTATCGTCCGCGGATTAGGAAGGGGCCGTTCCGCACCTGCGGGTGACAGCTGGATTGTGGGGCACGACTCAGCCTCGACGGCAGGAGAGCGGAGCGGCAGAACCGCAACAGGTGCGAGGATGGGTGCTCGGCAGCGTCGCCGGAAACCCACCCGGAACAGGTTCACGTGCCCCGGGCACACCAGCCGCTCCGGGACCACGTTCCGCCAGCTCTCGGGCTTACCGGCCCACCCGGAAGGACCTTCGATAATCGTGGCTGACGTATCGACCATTCGGATTCCCGACGAGATCCGGCCCGCCGACGGCCGGTTCGGCTGCGGGCCGTCCAAGGTACGCCCGGCGGCTGTCTCCGCGCTCGCCGAGGTGGCCACGACGTACCTCGGCACCTCCCACCGGCAGAAGACCGTCAAGGATCAGGTCGCCCGGTTGCGCCGGGGCATCGCCGAGTTCTTCAACCTGCCCGAGGGCTACGAGGTGATCATCAGCAACGGTGGCACCACCGCCTTCTGGGAGGTCGCCACCTTCGGACTGATCCGCGACCGGGCCCAGTTCGCCACCTTCGGCGAGTTCGGGGCCAAGTTCGCCAAATCGGTCTCCGACGCACCGTTCCTCGGCGAGCCGAGCATTCGTAAGTCCGCGCCGGGCTCGGCCCCGACGCTGGTCGCCGAGGCCGGCATCGACGTGTACGCGACCCCGCAGAACGAGACCTCGACCGGGGTGGCCGTACCGATCAAGCGGGTGGCCGGTGCCGCCGACGACGCCCTGCTGCTGGTTGACGCCACCTCCGGGGCCGGCGGCCTGGACGTCGACGTACGCGAGAGTGACGTCTACTATTTCGCCCCGCAGAAGTGCTTCGGCTCCGATGGTGGGCTCTGGATCGCGCTGATGTCGCCGGCCGCGCTGGCCCGGGCCACCGAGATCAAGGGCTCGGGGCGTTACATCCCGGCCTTCCTCGACCTGGTCACCGCGATCGACAACTCCCGGTTGGAGCAGACCTACAACACTCCGGCGCTCGCCACCATCTTCCTGGCCGCCGAGCAGACCGACTGGATGAACGCCCAGGGCGGGTTGAGTTGGGCGGCCAAGCGCACGGCGGAGAGCGCCGGGATCGTGTACGGCTGGGCCGAGCGGTCCGCCGTGGCGTCGCCGTTCGTGACCGACCCGGCGCTGCGGTCGAACGTGGTGGCCACCATCGACTTCGCGGAGAGCGTGGACGCCACGGCGATCGCGAAGGCGTTGCGGGCCAACGGGATCGTGGACACCGAGCCCTACCGCAAGTTGGGCCGTAACCAGCTCCGGATCGCGCTCTTCCCAGCGGTGGAGCCGGCCGATGTGGAGGCCCTGACCGCCTGCGTCGACTACGTGATCGAGCGACTCTGAACAACCGGCGGGCGTTCGGGGCGCCGGGCGCCCGCCGTACCAGCTCCGGGCCGGCACCGCGGCTCACGACTCCGGGCCGAACCGCTAGATCCGGCACCGCGGCTCGTCCGGCCGACACCGCGCTACGCCGTCCGATACCGGTCCCCGGCGGCGCAGTGTGAACAATTCGCGCAGCTCACCGTACGACATGCGGGCGTGGCCTCCCCCCACCCGGTGACTGACCGGCGTACCGTGTCTGGGGACGCCCGGGTGGCTGACCCGTGGCGCAGGCCAGCGAGTCGGGACGGAGGCAATACGATGCGGCCGGTACGCTTCGTCGCCCTCTCCGAGGACGGCCATGCCCTGGTGCTCACCGACGAGGTGGGCCGGCTACTCGCCCTCCCCATCGACGATCGGGTTTCCACGGCGCTGCACGCCGAGCCGGGCAGCCCGGCGCTGGCCGTCGCCTCAACGGCCACTGATCCGGCGCCCTCCCTCTCCCCCCGGGACATCCAGGCTCGGATCCGGGCCGGCGAGTCGGCTGAGGACGTCGCTCGGATCGCGGGCGTGCCGGTTGACCGGGTGCTGCGGTACGCGGGCCCGGTCCTGCAGGAGCGGGCGATGCTCGCCCAGCACGCCCGGCGGACCCGGCTGAAGAACTCGGACAAGGCCGTACCGCTCGCCGAGATCGTCGACGGCCGACTGGCCCAGCATGGCATCGACACCGAGAAGATCTCCTGGGATGCCTACCGGCGGGACGACGGCACCTGGCGGATCGTCGCCACCTGGCCGTCCGGCAAGGCCACCGCGCAGGCGGTCTGGGATCTCGACAAGGCACGCCAGATGGTGTCGCCGCACGATGACATGGCGCAGTACCTCTGCGCCGAGCGGCCGACCCCGCTCATCGGCCAGGAACCGGCACCGGAGCGGGGTGGGCACAGCCTGCCCGGCCCGTCGCGCGGGGAGCCGCGCCGGGGCGGGCACGGCCTACCGACGGCGGTCGGCGACCATAGCTCGGCCCGGACGGGATCCGATCCGGGCCGGTCGCGACGCGCTGCTCGCTTCGCTTGACCGGCCACTGGGCTCGTCTGCGGGTCGGGGTCTGGAACCGGCCGCACTGGCCGGACAGGAGACGCTGCGGCAGCGGCCGGTCGCGGGTGGCGCCGCCGCGCTGCTCGGTGGCGGCCAGGGTTCCGCCTTTGACGACGACGCGGACCTGCCCAAGGAGGTGCCGGCGGTGCCCTCGCTGGCGGTGCTCCGGCCGCGTCGGACCGCCGGCTTCGGCTGCCAGCGACCCCACGGATGCCCCCGGTAAGCCCCGCAAGCGGCTGCCGAGCTGGGATGACGTGCTGTTCGGCAGCGGCCCAGCCGCCCGCGAGTCCTCCTGACCCTGCCCTCAGCCCTAGCCCCCCATTCCGGCCTTCACCCCTCGCCATCCCCGTCGATCAAGGACTTGTTGCGGTGGTTTGATCTCGGATTCACCGCAACAACTCCTTGATCGACGGGATATTCCTTGATCGACGGACGGCATCGACACGTGACAGGGTGGACAGATGGACTACACCAACCTCGGACGAACCGGTCTGACCGTCAGTCGGCTCTGCCTGGGCACGATGAACTTCGGGCCACAGACCAGCGAGCCGGACAGCTTCGCGATCATGGATCGGGCGCTGGAGCACGGGATCAACTTCTATCGACACCGCCAACGTCTACGGATGGCAGACCGGTGAGGGGATCACCGAGCAGATCATCGGCCGCTGGTTCGCCCAGGGCGGCGGCCGGCGGGAAAAGGTGGTCCTCGGCCACCAAGGTCTACGGCCGGATGGGCGACTGGCCGAACGAACAGGGCCTCTCCGCCCGGCACATCATCCGGGCCTGCGAGGACTCGTTGCGGCGGCTGCAAACCGACTGGATCGACCTGTACCAGATGCACCACATCTCCCGCACCACACCCTGGGAGGAAATCTGGCAGGCCATGGAGACGCTGGTCAACCAGGGCAAGGTGCTCTACGTCGGCTCGTCCAACTTCGCCGGTTGGCACCTGAGCAGCGCACAGGAGTCGGCGACCCGACGAAACTTCCTGGGTCTGGTTTCCGAGCAGTGCATCTACAACCTGCTGACCCGGCACGTCGAGCTGGAGGTGGTGCCCGCCGCCCAGCACTACGGCCTCGGGATCATCCCGTGGTCCCCGTTGCACGGCGGGCTGCTCAGCGGAGCGATCCGGAAACTGGCCGAGGGCGGCGCGGCGCGGGCGAAGAGCGGCCGGGCCGCCGAGGCACTGGCCGAGCACCGGAGCACCATCGAGGCGTACGAGAAGCTCTGTGCTCACCTCGGCCACGATCCCGCCGATGTGGCGCTGGCTTGGCTGCTCTCCCGACCCGGCGTGACCGCGCCGATCATCGGACCCCGGACCGTGGAGCAGCTTGACTCGTCCATGGGCGCGCTGGCGGTGCAGCTCACCGAGGAGACCCTGGCCCGGCTGGACGAACTGTTCCCGCCGGTCGGCCAGGGCGGTCCGGGTCCGGAGGCGTGGGCCTGGTAGCTGATCGGCCGGACGCAAACCGGCTCGGACCAGCCGGGCGCGGCGTGTGCCGTCGGGTGATCCGGCCAGGTCAGAGCGGCCAGGCCGCGAGCCGGTGGTAGCTGGACCGGGGACCGGGCTGACTACACATCAACACCAGTTCGGTCACCGGCCAGTACGGCCCGAGGTAGTCGTCCAGGGTGGCGCGGTCGGCCTCGACGGTCGCCTGGTCCACCAACTCCCTGGGCAGCGCCACGGTAAGGTGCGGGCAGAACGGTCGTGGGTCGTACGGCAACCCGGACCGTTCCAGCCCGGACCGGGCCGCGGCAGCCAGCGCCACCAGTGCGTCCACCTCGCCCCGCACGCCCACCCACAGGACAGTGCAGCGGCCCTGGCCGAACTGGCCGCCGCCACCCAGCCGAATCCGTGGCGGCGCCGGGCCCGGATCGTCAGGCCCTCGACCTGGCCTGACGATTCCAGCCGGGGCGCCCGCCACGGTGCGCCACTCCCGCACAGCCCAATCGAGGGCGGCTGTCACCTCGGGCAGCCGGTCGTCAGTCGACGTCACCGATGAAAACGATGGTCACGTGCAGGGTTGATCGGGCAACCAGTCGGACATCGATGCCGTCGGCTGCCGCCTGACCGATCCGTAGCCGGGCCACCTGCCCGGCAACGTCGTCCAGCGCTTCAGCCGACGGATACACGGCGGCGAAGAGCCGCAAGACCGCACCCCCCTCGCCTGGCGCAGGCGATCGTCGTACGCCCGCACCGCACCGCGGGGAGTGCCCGTGCCAGCGTCAGCGCCTGCCCGATGGCCACATCAATTGACGCTAGGCCGTGCCCACCCGGCCCGCCACCGGATTCGACTTTAGTTGATGCGGGTCACCCGGGTGCTCGGCCGAGCCCCAGCCCGGTCTGGTCGGCGGCCCGGCACTCGGTTCTTTCTCACACCTCTGGGGCCGGGACCACGTAGAAGCGGGGCATGGGCAGGATCCGCAGTCGTAGCCGGGCACCGGTCCGGTGCAGTTGCCAGACCAGGGCCAAGGTGGCGGTGGCGAGCGAGATCAGCCCACCGATCCAGATGCTCGCCCCGGCGCCGTAGTGCTCCGCCACCCAGCCGATGATCGGTGCGCCGACCGGATTGGTGCCGAGGAAGACCAGCACCCAGAGGGCCATCACCCGGCCCCGGAAGGCCGCGTCGACCCCGAGCTGCACCCGCTGGTTGCCCGCCTGGGCGAAGAAGACCGTGAAGAAACCGGTGGGCACCAGCAGGGCGACGACCAGCCAGTACGTCGAGGCGAGCCCGACCAGGGTGCCGAACGCCCCGGTGGCGACCGCGGCACCGAGCACCAGATAGACCGAGGGGCGGCTGCGCCGGCTGCTCCCGGCCAGGGCCCCGGCCAGCGAGCCGACGGCCAGCGCGGTGGTGAAGAGACCGAACGAGGCCGCCCCGGTGTTGAACACCGTCTTGGCCAACGCGGCGAGGGTGAGCTGGAAGTTGAAGAGCGTCATGCCGATCACCGACATCAGCGCCATCGGCAGCAGCAGGTCCGGACGGCGCAGCACGTACCGGAGTCCGTCAACCACCCGGGCCGAGTCACGCTCGGCGACCGGCGGCAGGTGCTCGCGGTGCAGCTCGGCGGAGCGCATCCGGAGCACGCAGACCAGTGGCGCCACCGACGCGAGGGCACTGATCAGGAAGACCGGGCCGACATCGAAGGCGGCGATCGCGATGCCGGCCAGCGCGGGGCCGATGATCCGCGCGGAGTTGAAGGCCGCGGCCGAGAGCGACAGTGCGTTGGGCAGCAGCGGGGTGCCGACGAGTTCGGAGACGAACGCCTGCCGCACCGGGGTTTCGACCGCGTTGGCCACCCCGAGCAGGGCGGCGAAGACGAAGACGTGCCAGAGCCGCACCACGCCGGTGACCACGAGCAGGCTCATGCCGAGTGCCAGTGCGCTCCAGACGGCGTTGGCGACGAAGAGCAGCAGGCGCTTGTCGTACCGGTCGGCGAGTCGGCCGGAGAGGAGGGTGAGCAGGAGCACCGGGGTGAACTGGAGTGCGACGACGATCCCGAGCGCGGTCGCCGAATCATCCGTCATCTCGAGAACGAGCCAGTCCTGGGCGACGAACATCATCCATACGCCGATCAGCTTGATGAGCTGACCGGTCGCGAACAGCCGGTAGTTGCGAACCTGTAGGGACTGGAAGGTGGTGCTCAGTTTTGCCCGCACTCGGGGTGCGCCTCCTCGGGTCGTACGCATCGCCTCGGCCTGCTGGCTGTTCTCTGCCAACCAGCAAGCCCTAGTGGACGAAGCGGACCCGAGGCCACGCGCGGGGTCAGGCGCGCGCCACCTTATGCAGGATCTCCGCGGCGCGCAGCAGCGTGTCGCGTTCTTCCAGGGGTAGTTCGGCGAGTCGGTTGGCCAGCCACTCGGTGCGTACCCGCTCGTACTGGGCGAACACCTCGCGTCCGGACTCCGTCATCGAGAGGATGACCTGGCGCCGGTCGGTCGGGTGCGGGGTGCGCTGCACGAGGCCGCGCTCCTCCAGCTTCGCGACAATCCTGGTCATCGTGGGCGGCTGGACCCGCTCGACGTCGGCCAGCTCACGGGGGGTCAGCGCGCCCGCCAGTTCGAGACTGGTCAGGGCGGAGAGCTGGGTCACCGTGAGTTCGCCAACCGGGCGGGTCTGCCGGATTCGCCGGTTGAGCCGGGTGATCGCGTCGCGCAGCATCGTCGCCAACTGCGCGGCTGGCTTGCGTTCCGCCATCACCGTCCGCTCCGTCACGGTCGTTAGCATAACTAATAAGCCTGGCTAACGACACAGGTTATGACCGCGATCACCGCTGGTCGGCGCCGGTCCGGGACATCGTACGGCGCCAGCAGCGCTCGCCGACGCGGCAGCGGCCCCGAACCTGACGCGGCAGCGGCCCCGAACCGGACACCGCTGCCGTCACCTGGGCGAGAGTGGCCCCGGCCGGGACTCCAGCCGGGGCCGCTCTCATCCGACGCCTGAAAGCGGAACCTAGAAGATCAGCGCCTCGATCGGCCCGCGCAGGAAATACCCGATGAAGAGCAGCGCCACCCCGTAGAGCAGCGGGTGCAGTTCGCGGGCCTTGCCCCGAACGACCTTGAGCAGGACGAACGAGATGATTCCGGCACCGATACCGTTGGAGATCGAATAGGTGAACGGCATGAGCACGATGGTGAGGAACGCCGGGATCGCGATCTCGTAGTCGCTCCAGTCGATCCCCCGGACCCCGGTCATCATCAGGAACCCGACGATCACCAACGCGGTGGACGGCCGCCTCGAACGGCACCACCACAACCAGCGGCGCGAAGAACATGGCCAGCAGGAAGAGCGCGCCGGTCACCAGGTTGGCCACACCGGTCCGGGCGCCCTCGGCCACTCCGGCGGCACTTTCGAGGTACGCCGTGTTGCTCGACGTGCTCGCCATGCCGCCGGCCGCCGCCGCGATCGAGTCCACCAGCAGGATCTGCTGGGTCCGGGGCGGCATCTTCTGCTCATCCAGCAGCTTGCCCTCCTCGCCAACCGCCACCACGGTGCCGATGGTGTCGAAGAAGTCGGTGATCAGCAGCGTGAAGATGAACATCAACACGACCAGCCAGCCGGCCCGCGACCAGGAGTTGAGCACGTTGAAGTGGCCGAGCAGGGAAAGGTCGGGGCTGGCCAGCACCGACTTCGGCAGCGCCGGCACATTCAGCGACCAACCCTTCGGGTTGGGCTGGCCGTTGACAAACGAGGGCCCCACCTTGGCGACCGCCTCGACGATGACCGCCAGCACGGTCGAGCCCAGGATGCCGATCAGGATGGCGCCCTTCACCCGGCGAACCACCAGCACCAGGGTGAGCAGCAGGCCGAGCACGAAGACCAGGGCCGGCCAGGTGATCAACTTGCCGTCGATGCCGAGGCCGACCGGCACCGTGGTGTTCGCCGCATCCGGCACGCGTTGCACGAAACCGGCGTTGACCAGGCCGATGATCGTCAGGAAGAGCCCGATGCCCACCCCGATCGCCGTCTTGAGCTGGGCCGGCACCGCCCGGAACACCGCGGTACGCAGGCCGGTCAGCACCAGCAGGCCGATGAGCAGCCCCTCGATCACCACCAGGCCCATCGCGTCGGCCCAGGTCATCTGCGGGGCGATCTCGTACGCCACCACGGCGTTGACCCCGAGGCCGGCGGCGAGCGCGATCGGGAACCGGCCGACCACGCCCATCAGAATGGTCATCACCCCGGCCACCAGGGCGGTAGCCGCGGCGAGCGCGGGGATGGCCAACTGCTTGCCGTCACCATCGACCGCGTTGCCGAGGATCAGCGGGTTCAGCACCACGATGTACGCCATCGTGAAGAAGGTGGCCAGACCGCCACGTACCTCCCGGTTCAGCGTCGAGCCACGAGCGGTGATCTCGAAAAACCGGTCGAATCCGTTACGCGGTTCGGGCCGCTTGCCGGACGGGGCGGACCGGGTCGCCGACGGGGTAGTCGGCTCGGCGACCGGGGCCGGGTCAGATAAAACGCTGTCCATCGATAATCCTCACGGGGGTGATCATGCCTTAGCCCGGGCATCGTCCCAGATCAGCGGGGTACGAAGAAAGGTGACGTCGGTTCCCAGCGCCATCCGGGACCGAATTAATTCCTGGCGTACGCTGTGCCCGTGCCCACGCAGCAGCCGAATCCCCGTCAAGCCCCTCGATCCGCCGATGGTGCCGATCGCCGTCGCCGGGATCGTGGTCTGGGCGGTGGTCGGCCTGGTGTTGCAGATCTTCTTCCGCGACTGGCTGGTCGCACATGGGCACGAGAATTGGCTCTGGATCTGTCTGGCCGGGTTTCTGGTGGGTTTCCCCGGCCTGGCCGTGATGATCCGGCACGACGCCAATCGGCGACGGCGTACCGCCGGGTAACCCACGCCCGATCCGCGAGCTGAGCCGACGCCCAACACGGCCTGGCGAGACGGCCGAACCGTCGGCGCGGAGCCGTCAGCTGTGCCCGTACGGCTCGGCGGGCTCGCTGGTCTCCACCGAACCGGGCGCCCGGCTGACCGACATCGACTCGACCTCGCTGTCGTCATAGATCGTCGGTAGTTCGTCGACCGGGGTCACGACGGCATCGAGCAGCGTCTCGGAGTGCGCCCCGCAGCCGTGGTCGGCGCTGACCGCCCGGCCGTCATCCGGGGCGATGTAGTTGCCGCAGACCCCGAACGCCTGACGGAGCGCGCCGGCCAGCGGCAGATAGAAGCCACAGGTGCCGCAACGGGCGGCCCGGGGCGCGGCAACGGAGATCGGCGCGCCCGGCCCGTGGTCGCCGTCGTACCACCGCTGGGCGGTGTCCATCCGACCTTCCCGGGACATCACCCGGGCCCGACCGAGACCGAGCTCCCAGGCCGTCTCCTCGACAGCGGGATCATCCGAGAGCAGGTAGCCGGGGGCGAGCCGCTCATCACCGGGCGGGGTCGGCAGCAGGTCACCGACGCCGAGGTCACCGGGCTTGAGCCGCTCCTGCCAGGGCAGCCAACTCGGCGACTGCAGCGCGTCCGGCCCGGGTAACAGGACCGTCTCGCAGGCCGTCACCCGTCGGCTGCGCGGAATCCGGGTGACGGTGACCGCCCACCGCCAGCCGCGATACCCGGCGAGCCGGCACTCGAAAAAGTGGGTAACCAGCCGGTCACCTTCCGCGATAGCCCGCAGATGCTCGCCGATATCGGCGGGCTCAGACTCGGTGATGGCTGCCCGCGCCACCTCGACGGCATCGGCACAAACCTGGTCGAGGCGGGCTGCGCGAGCGGCGGCGGTCCTGGTCACCTGGCCATTCTTCCCCATCCGGCCGGCCCAGCGGCAGGCACACCCCATGTCGATGTTGCGCCGGACCCACAAGGCCCGGCCGGATAGGCGAGGATGGTGCACATGCCGCTGTTCAATCGCCCCGGAGGGTCGTTCCTAGGGCGTACCGTCGGCCGGGCCTACCGTGGCGTCCGTCTGCTGGTCAGGGGCACGTTGAACGGCGGACGGTGGGCTGGCCGGGGAGTCGGCCGGCTCCGGGCGAAGGGAGCCGGCGGCGAGACCGGCATGATCCGCCTGTTCGATCTGCACGCGGCCTCCTGCGCGGGCGACACCCTGATCACGATCGGCCTGGCCGGGACGATCTTCTTCAGCGCGCCGTTGGGCGAGGCCCGCAGCAAGGTCGCGCTCTATCTGCTGGTCACCATGGTCCCGTTCGCGCTGCTCGCTCCGGTGGTCGGGCCGCTACTCGACCACTTCCAGCACGGTCGGCGGTACGCCCTGGCGGTCACCATGCTCGGCCGCGCGTTTCTGGCCTGGCTGATCTCCGACCATCTGCACGGCTTCGGGCTCTATCCCGCCGCGTTCGGGGTGCTGGCCCTGTCCCGGGCGTACGGGGTGGCCCGGTCCGCGGCGGTCCCCCGGCTGCTGCCCGAGGGTATCGGGCTTTCCCAGGCGGGCGCCCGGGCCAGCCTCTACGGCACGCTGGCCGGCGCCGCGATGGCCCCCCTCGGACTGGCCGCGGTCTGGCTCGGTCCACAGTGGCCATTACGGGTCGCCTCGGTGATCTTCCTGGTCGGCATGGTGCTCGCCCTGCGGCTGCCGCCGCGTGCCGATTCCGAACCGCCGCAGACCATGCCCCGACCGCTGCGCGCGGTCCTGTTCCAACGCGGCCGCAACGATCGGATCCTGGGCCGCGGCGAGCCCGCCGGCAAGCTGGTGATCGCCACCCTGATCGGCAGCGGCATCCTGCGTGGCCTCTACGGCTTTCTGCTGCTCTTCCTCGCCTTCGCGATCAAGGCCGGCGACCTGACCACCGGGCTGCTCGGCCGGGAACTGACCGGGCAGGCCGCGCTGGGGGTGGTCGGCGGGGCGCTGGCCATCGGGAGCTTCCTGGCCACCGCAGTGGGCACCCGGTTGCGCATCCGACATCCAGCCGCCCTGCAGGCCATCGGACTGGTCATCGTCGCCACCGTCGCCGGGCTGGCCACCTTCCGTTTCTCGCTGCTACTGGTAGCCCTGCTCTGCCTGGTAACCGCCCTCGTCAGCGGGATCGCCAAGCTGGCCGTCGACGCCTCGATCCAGGAGCGGATCCGCGAACGGCTCCGCGCGAGTTCGTTCGCCCACTCCGAGACGGCGCTCATGCTGGCCTTCGTCGCCGGTGGGGCCCTGGGCCTGATTCCACTCGACGGCCGGGTGGGCATCGGCGCGCTGGCCGCCATCAGCGCCCTTGGCGCGGTCCGCGCGGTCATCATGGCCGGCAAGCTGCGTGGCGAAACGCTGCGCGGACGGGCCAGCACCGACCCCGAGCAGCCCGATCCTGAGCAACCCGACACCGAGCAGCTTGACACCGGGGCGTCAGCGGCCGAGCAGCCGACAGTCGGGAAAACCGCCATCGAACCGGCCTCGGCGCAACCGGCCGAGGGCCGGCAGCCGGCCCCCACCCCGGCGGCGAACGGTTTCTCCGATGACGGGCCGCTCGCCCCGCCCGGCTACCACATCTATCGGCCGTCCTCGGCCATTCCCAGCGCCGGTTCCGACTCCGGCGCAGCCCACGATCGTTAGCTCTCGGCAGCAGAGCACGCCGCCCGACTGTCGGTCCTCGGCAGCGGTACCCTGCCCGGAACAGGTAGGCACGATCGGAAGCAGACAGGTGAGCGGCGAACTCCTGGTCGTCACGGCGGTCGCGGCCGAGGCGGACGCGGTCCGCACCGGCCTCAGCGCCGACACCGTGACCGTCGAACCGGTCGGGGTGGGGCCAGCGGCGGCGGCTGCGGGCACCGCCCGACTGATCGCGCTGGCCGAGGCGGCGGGGCGCCCGTACCGGGCGGTGATCAGTGCCGGCATCGGCGGCGGCTTCCCCGGACACGCGCCGGTCGGCGCGGTCGTGCTGGCCACCCGCAGCGTCGCCGCGGACCTCGGCGCCGAATCCCCGGACGGCTTCATTACCCTCGACGAACTCGGCTTCGGCGCGACCTCCGCCGCCGCCGACCCGGAACTGCTCGCCAGGTTGCGCGCCGCGCTGCCCGAGGCCGTCACCGGCGCCGTGCTCACCATCAGCACCGTCACCGGGAGCGCGGAAACCACCCGCGCGCTGCTCGCCCGGCACCCGGACGCGGTGGCCGAGGCGATGGAGGGGTACGGCGTGGCCGTCGCCGCCGGTCAGGCCGGGCTGCCCTTCGCCGAGTTACGGACCATCTCCAACCCGGTCGGCCCCCGGGACCGGGCGGCCTGGCGACTGGGGGACGCCTTCGCGGCCCTGACCAGAGCCGCCGCCGCACTCGGCTGAGCTCACGTCGCTTGCTTCGACGGACCGTCAAGGCCCGGCTGACGCCGATCATCAGCGACAAGCCGGCCCTGAACCGGCGCCTCGCCCTCTACCTACTCGAACGCGACCGCATCAGCAGCAAGATCGTCGACGCCTTCATGAACAGAGACACCGCCGCCGCCTGGTCCGGCACCCTCCAGCATGTTCAGACAACCCTTGACATCAGGCCCAACGCCTTAACTTCACGGCCTTGGCCTTTAGGTCGTCGCAACCGAGTCATCCATCGCCATCCTATTTACAGCATGGACACTATGGGGAAACGCTACTCCTTCGACACCATCGATATCCCACCTGTCGCTAGCTAAAACATGCGGGCAAACGCCTCCCGAACGTCTGGGTCTCGATCGAGTCGAGACACTAGCTCGAACAATCATGTGGGCACTCCCATCTCTTTAGCCAAGTACAGCAGGCGACCGACCCTACCCGGCCAGGCACCGTTCGGGGCACCCACGTGGACAGATGCCTCTATCCTGGTCGCGCCACCGCGCAAAGCGTCGAGCTCAAAAAGCATGTCATCTATATCCTCATCAACGTCGGAATTCTGCTCATGCACGGCGAAGTGCAAGATAATTTTGTCCGAACCGAGCTGAACCGAAACGGCTCGCATGCTGGTGGAGATCAGCCCAAGGGATGCCTGCAGCGCGTCAAGCACCAACTCGTTCTCGCGTTCCAGTCGAGATACCATCGCCTCGCACCCCCTTAGGGAGCCGACCAGTTCGGGTTGATAGGCACAACACTGGGGCTCATAGTTCCCTTAATCATGAAGACATTAGTTGGCTGGTCGATATAGCCCGAGCGAGGATTGTTATTGAATCCGATCACACCGTCGTATCGGACGACTATATTGCCGTTAGCAGTCCTGCCGAGAACAGCGACACCGCCGGAATGGTACGCGTCTAGAACCTGCTGAGCTTCCCCATGAGTCCTAAGATACCCCCCTCCATTATGCAATGGATCGCCCGCAATATGGCGGCTCTGCTTCTGCCAACTAATGGTCGCCGAAACACCACACCCGCCCGGATTCGTGTTGTGTACGAGCACGGGCGTGTTGCCGGCTAGCACATAGTACGTGTGGATGTCGTCGACGGTCAGGTTGTAGGCGGTTCCACGCTTCTCGGAGCCGGGGACCAGGCCGGTGACTGTGACGTGCGAGCCGGTTGCGGTCAGGAGGAGGTCGCCCGGGTCCAAGGCTTCTGCCGGTTGCCATTGCTGGTCGGTGGCGTTCCAGAAGGGGTGGTCCTCGGTGGTCTGGATGCTTTCTCCGTCGACCTCAAGTTCGACGAGCTCGTCCTGGTGAATCCATAGCTGGGTGACTTTGCGCTTGCCGATCACGCCGGACTCCGGGTCGGTGGCGAAGACTTCGTCCCCAACCTCAATCTCGCTGATTGGCTTTGACGAGTTGTCTGCCATCAAAACATGAGTATCGGCGCTAAAGCTACAGAACATGCTATCCAGGTCCACGCTGGGCCTGGATATCGAATTGTCTGGGTTCTGTTTCGGTGCCGGCTTCGGTGCCGGCTTGGACACCGGCTTAGGTGCCGGCTTGGACACCGGCTTAGGTGCCGGCTTGGACACCGGCTTCGGAGCCGGCTTCGGTACCGGCAGTGGCTTGGGTGGCGTTTTGGTCGCCGTCTTTGCAGGGTTGGCCCGCATGTAGGCTTGCTCTTGTCGGATTCGCTGTGCGTCCGTTAAAGCTCTGGGCGTAACGGAGTTCTTGACTTGAGTGCTTCTGCCATTGCTAGTTGCTCTCCCGCCAGCGGGAGCGCCGCGGATGGGACCGGCGCCCACCGAAACCGGCAGGGGCATTTGCCCTCCACCCCCAGTGCTCTTATCAACCGCGAGCCCACCAGGATCACTCCAGGACACCGGATTGTTATTGGCGTATGCATAGCCGTTGATCTGCTGAGGATCCCCATGATCGACAATAGGATCCGCGGAAATAAATCGCCCGATGGCGGGATCGTACTCGCGAGCACCGAGGTGAATCAGACCCGTCGGATCAGCAGTACCACCGACGAAGCCTTTCTCTCCGGGCCATCCGCCTGGTACGGCGCCACGAGACTCACCGAAGGGCATCGTACGCCGACGGGTGACCGACACAGGCGTAGTGCCCGTGTCAAAAGCCAGCGCACTGGTGCCGTGATGGTCTCCTGCCATCCGGGTCAGCCCGGTGATGGTACGAACTGCGACGTTGGTGCCAGCAGCCGTAGGCACCGATCAACAGCTGTGGCGACACGTGTTGTGGGCCGAGCGCGGCGCATCGGTATCGAGCCCACAGGGGTGGCCGGCGGTGGCGGTGGCTACGGTGGGGAGCGTGCCGCTCTCTCTGGCGTACTCGCCCTGCCCCAACGACACCTTCGTCTTCCACGCCCTGGCCCACGGGCTGGTGCCGGGCGCCCCGCCGGTCGAGGTGACCTACGCGGACGTGGACGTCACCAACACCGCCGCCGAGCGTGGGGCGTTCGACCTGGTGAAGGTGAGTTACGCGGCGCTGCCCTGGCTACTCGACAGGTACCACCTGCTGCCCTGTGGCGGGGCGCTGGGACGGGGCTGCGGCCCGCTGGTACTCACCCGCGGCGACCGGGCCGGGACCAACCGCGCCAACGGCGACCGCGCTGACCTGACCGGCGCGACGGTGGCCGTACCGGGCGACCGGACCACCGCGTACCTGCTCTTCCGGCTCTGGTCGGCGGACCGGCCACCGGCGCGGATCGAGGTCGTGCCGTTCCACGAGATCATGCCGGGAGTGGCGGCCGGGCGCTACGACGCCGGCCTGGTGATCCACGAGGCGCGCTTCACCTACCCCCGGCACGGGCTGACCGCCCTGGTCGACCTCGGGCAGTGGTGGGAGACCGACACCGGGCTACCGATCCCGCTCGGCGCCATCCTGGCCCGCAAGGACACGGTCGACCCGGCCGCCGCCGCCGAATGGATCCGGGCCTCGGTCCGACAGGCGTGGGCCGACCCGGCGGGCACCCGGGATTACGTGCTGGCGCACGCGCAGGAGATGGAGCCCGCCGTGGTCGACCGGCACATCGCGCTCTACGTCAACGAGTTCACCGCTGACCTGGGCGAGGAGGGCCGGGCCGCGGTCGACACCCTGCTACGCCGGGCCGCGGACGCCGGACTGACCCCTCAGACCTCCAGCTCGCGGGCGACCGCGTGGACCAACTGAGCCACGGTCAGCGCGGTCTTCTTGTCGGGGTAGCGACCGCGCTGCAGGTCCGGCTGCACCTTCGCCTCCAACACCTTGATCATGTCTTCGATCAGTCCGTGCAGCTCCTCAGCCGGTCGGCGGCGCAACTCCGCCATGGACGGCGGCGCGTCCAGCAGCTTCACGCCGAGCGCCTGGGCGCCCTTGCGGCCGTCCACCACCCCGAACTCGACCCGCTGGCCGCCCTTGAGGTCGGTGACGCCAGCGGGCAGCGCGTCCTTGCGCAGGAACACGTCGCCACCCTCGTCACTGGTGACAAACCCGTAGCCCTTGGCCGCGTCGTACCACTTCACTCGACCCGTCGGCACTTGTTGACCTCGACTCCCCTGAGATTGCTGTTCTCACCAGGCTAGCCGCCCGCGTCGGGCGAGCGCCGCTGGGAATCCGCCCCGACCCGGGAGCACCGGTTCGGCCCCGGCCGACCGCAGCTCACCGGCACTAGCCGGATGACCGACGGGCGGCATCACCCATTGGCCGGCTAGCGTGGAACGACCATGACCACCACACTCGCCGACCATCTGCGGTCGCTGTCCGATGACGCGCTGGCCGCGCTACTACGGCTGCGTCCGGACCTCGTCGTGCCGGTACCGACCAGTTTGTCCGCACTGGCTGTCCGGGCCCAGTCCCGGGTCTCGGTCGCCCGCGCCCTGGAGGGGCTCGACGAGTTCGCCCTGCGGATCCTCGACGCGGCCCGGCTCACCCGTGATCCGGAACACGCCCGGACCTCCGTCGACGCGATCCTGGCGGTGGCCAGCGCGGTCCCGAAGGGGGCCGAGCCGACGACGGTCCGGACCGCCGTCGACCAGCTACGAGCACTCTTCCTGATCTACGGGCCGCCCTCGGCGCTGGAGGTGGCCCCGGGTCTGGACGAGGTGTGCTCGCCGTACCCGGCGGGGCTGGGCCGGCCAGCGGCGGAGCTGGACCCACGCAGCGGCGCCCTGGTCGCGGATCCGGCCGGGTTGCGCCGAGCAGTGCTCGCCGCCCCACCGGCCGCCCGGGCGATCCTCGACCGGCTGGCCGCCGGACCGCCGGTCGGCACGCTACCGCCGGGGGTGCTCGGCGCACCGGGCGCGGATCAGGATGTCCCGACGAACGCGGAGGCCGGCTCGCCGGTGCCCTGGCTGGTGGCGAAGGCGCTGCTGGTGCCGATCGCGGACGCCGACACCGGCGCGGGTAGCGGGGCCGCCGTGGAGCTGCCCCGGGAGATCGGGCTGCTGCTCCGCCGGGATGTCGGGCCGCTGGGCCCGCTGCGGTCCCGCCCACCGGAGCTCACCGCAGCGCCACGCGAACCGAAAGCCGCCGACTCCGCCGGGGCCGGGCAGGCGATGGAAACGGTACGAAACACCGAAGCCCTGCTGGAACAGCTCGCCGCCGAACCGGCCTCGGTGCTCCGCTCCGGCGGGCTCGGCGTACGTGATCTGCGTCGGTTGACCCGGGCCACCGGACTGGACGAGAGCACCGCCGCGCTGCTGCTGGAGGTGGCCTACGCCGCCGGTCTGACCGGCGAGCTCGACCTGCCGGGTACCACCACCGCCCGCGGCGGCGCCGACCGGCAGGTGCTGCCCACCGCCGGGTACGAGGCGTGGCGGACCGGTTCGCTGGCCCAGCGCTGGGAGCAACTGGCCCGCGCCTGGCTGGCGATGACCCGCCAGGTTGGGCTGATCGGCCAGCGCGACGAGCGGGACCGGCCGATCGCCGTGCTCTCCGCCGAAGCGGAGCGGGCCGGGGCGCCGGCTGCCCGGTGGGCGGTGCTCGGCATGCTCGACCGCCTCGATCCCGGAGCCGCACCCGGCCCCGATGAGCTGCTCGACCTGCTGGCCTGGCATGCGCCCCGGCGCAGTCGGGGGCGGGAGCCGGCTGCACCGCGAGGCACTGACCGAGGCAGCCCTGCTGGGGGTCACCGGGCTCGGCGCGCTCACCTCGTACGGCCGGCTGCTGCTGTCGGATGCGATCGCCGGGGAAGCCCGCGCGAACCCGGACCCTGATGACCCACTGGGCCTGCGCGCGGCCGCCGAGCCAGCCGATGGCTCCACCGCGGCGCGCGCGCTGGACGGGCTCCTACCCGCCCCGGTCGACCATTTCCTGGTGCAGGCCGACCTGACCGTGGTGGTGCCAGGCCCACCCGAGCCGGCGCTCGCCGCTGAACTTGAGCTGTTGGCCGAGCCCGAGTCGGCCGGTGGGGCCAGCGTCTACCGGGTGACCGGGGAGAGCGTACGTCGGGCGCTTGATGCCGGATACCTCGCCGACGACCTGCACGCGTTGTTCCGGCGCCGCTCCCGGACACCTGTACCGCAGGGGCTGACCTACCTGATCGACGATGTGGCCCGCAAACACGGCGGGCTCCGGGTCGGTTCGGCCGGGGCGTACCTGCGCAGCGAGGACGAGTCGTTACTGACCGAAGTGCTGGCCGACCGGCGGCTCGGCGGGCTCTCGTTGCGCCGGTTGGCGCCGACCGTGCTGGCCACCCCACAGCTGGCGGGCTGGCTGCTCGACGCGCTGCGCGAGGCCGGATACGCACCGGTCTCCGAGGATGCCAGCGGGGTGGCGGTGCTGACCCGCCCGAAGGCCCGTCGGGCACCGGCCCGGACCCCGGTCAGCGGCCGGGTGGTCGATCCGCTCGCCACGCCGAAACTCTCCACGCCTCGACTGCTCGGCCTGGTGGAACAGATCCGTCGGGGCGACGCGGCGGCCCGGGCGGCTCGGCGTACGCCGAGCACCGTCCGCGATGGGAACGGGCGCGCCGGGCCCGGGCTGGCGCTGGCCCAGTCGCACGCCCAGGCGCTCGCCGTGCTGCAACAGGCGATCCGGGACAAGGCCCTGGTCTGGGTCGGGTACGTGGACGCGCACGGTGCCACCGCCTCCCGGCTGCTCCGACCGGTGTCGCTCGGATCCGGTTATCTGCGGGCCGAGGACGAGCGTACCGAGATGCTGCACACCTTCGCGCTGCACCGGATCACCGCCGCCGTACTGAACGAATGACCGCCCCGACTCAACCGCGCCGGCTGCCGCGGACCGTGCTGACGACGGCGACGAGGAGCAACAGCGCGAACCCGGTGCCGAGCGACTCACTGAACGAGTCGACGAACCCCTTCCCGAGCACCAGCCAATCGACCAGGAACCAGATCACCAGGAGCAGCCCGAGGGCGAAATAGGCCAGCACGGTGATCCGGCTGACCGGTTCCGACGCGGACGGGCCCGGTACGGCCGCGGCGGGCGGTTCAATCAGTGCACCGGTAGCTGATTTCACCCTCTGTGCGACTTTTTCGGACCTTACCTCTCGATCGATCGTCATCGTCCCTCCCCACCCGAGTGGTTGCCCACCTCAACACTCGCACCCGGAATGCCGGTATGACAGGTCCCGGCATGGTTGTCACGGTTGGCAAGGTCCACGAGGTCGGCATCGATCGACGCCTTGCCCCCGTTCCACAGTCGTTAGCCTGCGGGCCGGCTGAACAACGTGCGACACTGAAGGGTCCGTGCGTGCCGCGCACGGCGGTCGGACGAGGGGAAACAGGCGTGAGTGGTGGCCCACTGATCGTGCAGTCGGACAAGACACTGCTGCTGGAGGTCGACCACCCCGACGCCCTCGCCTGCCGGATGGCGATCGCCCCCTTCGCCGAACTGGAACGCTCGCCGGAGCATGTGCACACCTACCGGTTGACCCCGCTCGGGCTCTGGAACGCCCGGGCCGCCGGGCATGACGCCGAGGCGGTGGTCGACGCGCTGCTGCGCTTCTCCCGCTATCCGGTGCCGAACGCGCTACTGGTCGACGTCGCCGAGACGATGGACCGGTACGGCCGGCTGCAACTGGTCAACCACCCGACCCACGGCCTGGTGTTGAAGGCGCTGGACCGGATGGTGCTGATCGAGGTGGCCAAGAGCAAGAAGTTGGCCGGCATGCTCGGCCCGAAAATCGACGACGACACGATGATCGTCCACCCGTCGGAGCGGGGCCGACTCAAGCAGGGCGCTGCTCAAACTGGGCTGGCCCGCCGAGGACCTCGCTGGTTACGTCGACGGCGAGGCGCACCTGATCGAGCTGGCCGAGGCGGGCAAGGACGGGCGGGCGGCGTGGACGCTGCGGTCGTACCAGCAGGAGGCGGTGCAGCACTTCTGGGCCGGCGGGTCTGGCGTGGTGGTGCTCCCCTGCGGTGCGGGCAAGACCCTGGTCGGCGCCGCCGCGATGGCCGAGGCGAAGGCGACCACCCTGATCCTGGTCACCAACACGGTCGCCGGGCGGCAGTGGAAGCGGGAGCTGATCGCCCGCACCTCACTGACCGAGGAGGAGGTCGGCGAGTATTCCGGCGAGCGCAAGGAGATCCGGCCGGTCACCATCGCCACGTACCAGGTGCTGACCGCGCGGCGCGGCGGCGTCTTCACCCACCTGGACCTGTTCAACGCCCGGGACTGGGGCCTGGTCATCTACGACGAGGTGCACCTGCTGCCCGCGCCGGTGTTCCGGTTCACCGCCGACCTGCAGGCCCGCCGCCGGCTCGGCCTGACCGCCACCCTGGTCCGCGAGGACGGCCGGGAGGGCGACGTGTTCTCGCTGATCGGCCCGAAACGGTACGACGCGCCGTGGAAGGACATCGAGTCGCAGGGCTGGATCGCGCCGGCCGACTGCACCGAGGTACGGGTGACGCTGACCGACGCGGAGCGGATGGCGTACGCGATGGCCGAGCCGGAGGAGCGGTACCGGATGGCGGCGACCGCCCGGACCAAGATGCCGGTGGTGAAGGCGCTCGTCGACCGGCACGCGGGAGAGCCAGGTGCTGGTGATCGGCGCCTACATCGACCAGCTGCACCAACTCGGCGAATATCTGGACGCGCCGATCGTGCAGGGGTCAACCACGAACAAGGAACGGGAGCGGCTCTTTGACGCGTTCCGGCACCGGCGAGATCCGTACCCTGGTGGTCTCGAAGGTGGGGAACTTCTCCATCGACCTGCCGGAGGCGGCGGTGGCGATCCAGGTCTCCGGCACCTTCGGCTCCCGGCAGGAGGAGGCCCAGCGACTGGGCCGGGTGCTGCGCCCGAAGGCCGACCGCCGGCAGGCGCACTTCTACACCGTGGTCTCCCGGGACACCATCGACACCGACTACGCCGCACACCGGCAACGCTTCCTCGCCGAGCAGGGCTACGCGTACACCATTGTGGACGCCGACGATGTGCTCGGGCCGCCACTGCCGTTTTGATCCGGGGGCCGCGCGGCGCGGCGCCCCCGGAAGCGGCCGTGGCCGATCCTGTTGCGTACGCGGTGCGCCCCTTGCCGGCGAAGCAGCTGCGATGCGATCCCCGCTGGCCACCCGCCTTACCTGGAGCGCCGCCAGAATGCCCACCGCCGCCGACGCCACGGGGTCGCCCAGTACGCGACGGGTTCGAACGGCGAGCAGTGCCACGCTGAGTACGAGACTCGGCACGTCGTCGTACGGACGGGCGCTGAACTCCCACCACGTGTAGTGCTCGCCCCCTTGGTAACCCCAATAACAGAGAATGCTTGCCGTGGTCACCGGTAGCACCCGAGCCAGCCGCCAACCTATGAACACCCCTGCGATCAGCGCCAGTCCACACCAGGCGAGCCAGGACCGGGCGATGATCCCCAAGCCAGCGGAGGTAACGTGGATCGCAGAGATCCCGAGGTGGATCGCCGCGCAGCCGAGGCTCATACCGCCCAGGTAGATCCGCTGGTAGTGCCGAAAACGCCGGGTCGCCACCAGTTCCAGGTCGGCGAGTCGGCTGTGCAGGGCCACGACCGGTACGACCGCAGCGCCCAGCGCCAGCAGTCGCCAGATCGGGATGGTGGATCGACCGGTCTGGAACGCTGCCGGCAGCGAGGCCTGGTACAGGCCCAGCCAGGCGGTGAGCGCACCGGTGATGACGGTGGCCGACAGCACAGACGTGGCCCTCCGGGCCGCCAGGAAGGCCCGGCCCGGTGCCGAGGTGCTCGACACGGCGGTTTCAGCGCTGGCAGTAACGGCCATAGATGTCGTGCACCTCCCGTCGACCCAGCTGAACTGCTCTGCACGAGAAGCCTTGCGGGCCATGCCTCGGCCAATGGTCCAGGCGTCCTGCATTTCTTGCGGAGCGTTGGTGTGATAGTCCGGGTTCCCACCACCGACAAGGTAGCTCTCCAGCCAGGCGCCGAGAGCCAGAAGTCGAGCGTTGTCAGCGTCTGTTCGGGAGGCCCATCTACATTTCATGTTCGTGAACTCGAACGTCGCGCTCATGATGCCGGTGGATATGCTTCCCGCAGAGGACCAGATGCTGCCTTCCAGAATAGAGAACGACGGCTCACCAATTCGATCTTCATGCATGATTGGTCCATGCGGCCCATTCTCCATATGCCAGTTTCGATCAATGCCGAATTCAACTATGCGAGGCGGCAAACGGAGGGCCGCCGGCAGCGTGTCGACACGAGCATTGACAGCTCCTAGCATCGGTAGGTATTTCTCATGTTCGGGCCAGACGCAGAGTGAGGTGCGGCCGTTGGCGCATGTCACGTTCTCCCCTGGTGGTGTCCGATACATCGTCACCGTGGTGGCGGCCATCGTCACGATGAGCGCGAGGAAAACCAGGGCTGGGGCCAGCGCAGCGCGCCCGGGGATGTTGCCGGAAACGGGTATCCAGAGCAATGCTGCCAGTAGTGCCACAACCAACCCGAGCCGCACGAGGGCCGCCGGAAGGTCGACCATCAACTCCAGGCCGGCCCGACATCACGCTGAAATCCAACCACCGGTCCACCGCCGTGATGAAGAGCAAACAGGAAAGTGTCGCCGTCAGCGCCGCGAAGACCGACCTGAAGAACTTTTCGATGCCCATCCCCAAGGCCACGGTCAACAGGGTGACGAACGCTCCGTGGGCGAAGTAGCCAGCCAAGACTAAACCTGGCGGGAAAGTCCGGGCGGTCAAGGCGAAAGCGACTGCCTGGCCGACCAGATACGGGGTTATCCGGAGGACAACGGTGGCACCCAGTCGATGCGCCTCCGCTATCGCGCGGTGAACTCGAGCGGCAGTAAGCTGTTCCGCGAGTCCGTACCTCACCGGCGCAGCGGCCGACCATGCGGCAGTACCCGCGACGACCGGACCAAGAAGATACGTCGGCACCTGCGCTGCGGCACCGGCCTCCGGCCACACGCCGATCCAGTAGCGATTCCGCAGAAACAGCGCCGCTAGGTCCAGGGCAACTAGCGCCGGGACCGCCCATCTAATCGGGGAGTTGCGCAGCTGCAACCAGAACGCTCTCACAGTTGCTGCTCCTGGACTGGCAGCAGGTGCATGTACGCCCGTTCGAGCCGGGAATGTCCGGGGAGGTCGTCACGACTCAGGGCTTCCATCTCACTTGTCGTCCCATCGAACTTGGCCACGCCACCATGGAGCACCACCACCCGATCGCAGATGGCCTCAACATCATCGATGAGATGGGTGCTGGAGCACCACAATGGTGTTGTCAAGTCCAGTGATGATCTTCCGGAAGTGCAGCCGCTGGCGTGGATCCAACCCAACAGTGGGCTCATCGAGAAGCACTAACCGGGGGCGACCGACGATGGCCCAGGCGATCCCGGCCCGCCGTCGCATACCACCGGAGAGCTTCCTCAGTCTTCATCCGTCTTTGATCCGTGAGGTCGACCATATCCACCGCCTCGGTGACCGACTGCCGCCGCTCGCGGGCCGGGACTCCCCGCAGCCAGGCTGCATATTCCACGAAGTCTGCGACGGTCATCTGTGGGTCAACGCCGAAATCCTGGGGTAGGTAGCCGACGTTGTCCCGCACCCTACGAACGTTCCGTTCACTGTCTATCTCGACACCATCGATACAGATAGTGCCGAACCGTGGCGGCATAATGGTCGCCAAGGTGCGCAGCAGGGTCGTCTTACCTGCACCATTGGGACCTAGCAACGCGGTGATGCCAGACTGCAGTGTCACACTGAGACGGTCGATGACAACCGTTCTTCCATACCCTTGAGCCAGCTTGTCGACTATCACACTCATGTATCAGATTTCCATTTCCGAGGCGCAGGGCAGGAGAGTGCGCACCAGGCAGCACTCTCCTGCCCCTCCCACTGTTTACGCGTAGCCGAGATAGCGCAGGTCGCCGTTACTAGCCGAGAACGTACAGTCGGCGCCATCGTATTGAGTGGTGCTGCCTGGCAGACGGTACTTGGACAGATAACGGGTACCCTGGGCCGAGCAAGCCACCGATGACTCAAAAGTGCCCACCACCGTATTGCCGGTGGGGCACTTCTGCGCCCAAGCCGTGTTCCACCACTGCGTGTAGCAGCCGTAGTGAGTTTTGGACGTTCCGGCCGCACTTGCCGGAGCCGTGGCGGATACCGCGATCGCGCTGGCGGCCAAGAGCATCAACACAGCCGCCTGTCGGACACGTTGCACGGTAGGCCAATTTTCTGATCGCCGCATGAGAGAACGCAACAGAACCACCTTAGGCGTAGAGGAACGCCGGATATTGTGCTCACATCGCGATGTACGCTCAACGTACCGTGAATAGGCCAAATGAGGCAAGCGCCCTCAACCGACTGAGATTCGCCCGCTGATTGCACTTCGGATCCATCCCTCGGCAGAGGGAGGAGGTTTCTTGATCATAAATACGAAAGTGCCTGCTCAGCTGGGGTAATCCGGCTTCCCAAAGGCCCTGATCGATCATTGCCCGGCCGGTACACCCGCAACACGACCTCGCCGACACCGGGCCAACCTCACCCGAGCGGGCAATGCCGGGGCCGGGCGAGCTTCCACGACGGACGGGGGGCAGGTCCGTGCCGCGCTGACCGATCGGGACCGGTAACGCGCCATCGACATCGTTGCCGGGCGACTGCGCCGCGCAACAGCTCACACCCCTGTGGATAAGCTGTGGATAACTCTCTGGTCCGGCGGACGACGGCGAGCAGCCAACGACTCCCGTCCGCTACGTCGCCGAGCGGGGTTCCGCTCATGCAGAGGTCAGTCGGGCAGGTCCGGGCCAGCATGCAGCAGATCAGCGAGGAGATCGCCGTACTCGTCGATCCGGTCCAGCACCTCGACGGCGGTGAACGGGCGCACGGCCAGCGTACCGTCGGGCGCCGCCTCCACTTCCGCCCAGGTCAACGGCGCGGACACGGCGGCACCGGCTGGGCCCGCAGCGAGTACGGCGCCACCGTGGTCTTGGCCGCGCTGTTCTGGCTCCAGTCGATGAAGATCTTGCCGGGGCGGAGACGCTCGCCATCTGCGCGATGATCAGCTCCGGAGTCGCCCGCGGGCCAGCTCCTCGGCGACCCGTCGGGCGTACGCCGAGACCTCCTCGGCCGACTGGGGGGCCGCGACCGGACAACAGCAACTGCATACCCTTCTTGCCGGCCGTCTTGGGATAGCTCGCGACCCCGTCGTCGGCGAGCCGATCCGGATCAGCATCGCGGCCTGGCAGCATTCGAACAGCCCGGCTGGCGGCCCCGGATCGAGATCGATAACGAGCAGTCCGGGTCCGACCGAATTCCATTGCGGCGTGTGCAACTCCAGCGCAGCCAGGTTGGCCAGCCAGACCAGGGTCGGCAGGTCGTCGGCGACCACGTAGTCCATGGTTTCCCGGCCCTTGGTCGACCCGGGCGCCGGCAACGGCTCCAGCCGTACCCAGTCGGGGGTAGCGGCCGGGACGTTCTTCTCGAAGAAAGAAGGATGCCATCGACTCCGTTCGGGAAGCGGATCCGGGTCAGCGGCCGGTCCCGCAGGTGCGGCAGCAGCACCGGGGCGATCCGGGTGTAGTAGTCGATCACTTCGCCCTTGGTGAACCCGGCCGCCGGAAACAGCACCTTGTCCAGGTTGGAGAGCTCCAGCTCCCCTCCTCGACCCAACCCTGGGCCGGTCAGCCGGCATCGTCGACATCCCGCGCGTCCTGTCCGGGCGTAGCCGGAGCAGCCTCGGGAACCGAAGCCGGCCGTCCGGGGTGCGCTGGCTGTATTTGACCTCGACCACGAACTGGGACGACCCAGATCGCATCGCGGGGGTCGTCGCGCGGCAACTCGTCGAGGAAGGGTGACGGTTGCCCGCAGCGACTCCAGCGTGGCGAGGAGCTCCCGTTCGGTGGCGGCCCCGATCCCGCCACCCACCCGACCTCGGTAGATCAGCCGACCGTCCGGGCCCGGCACGCCGATCAGCAGCCCGCCGATCTTGCGGGCCCCGGGTCGCCAGCCCCCCACCACGAAGTCAGCGGTCACCTCCAACTGAATTTCACCCAGTCGGGTGACCGCACACCCGGCCGATAGCTTGAGTCGAGCCGCTTGGCCATCACGCCCTCCAGGCCATCTCCTCGGCCGCCTGGTAGGTCGCGGGCCCATCGGGAAAGGCCGGCGGCACCGTCCAGCGGGGGCCACCCAGCTCCAGGTCGTCCAGGGCCGCCCGGCGCCGCTGGTAGGACCTGCCGGACAGGTCCGACCCACGAAACCGGAGCAGGTCGAAGATCATGTACGTCACCGGGGCGGCTCGCCGCCAGTCGAGCCGCCTCCCCGGTTCCCGTACGTGCATCCGCTCGGCAAACGCGGTGAACGACGGCGGCCCGTCCTCGGTCAAGAGCACCACCTCGCCGTCGAGCAGCGCGTCGTCACCTGCTCGGCCAGGCGGAGCCAGCTCGGGTAGGCGGCGGTGATCTCGGCCCCGGACCGGGCGTAGAAGGCCGGTCGCCGCTCGAGTCTCGGCGAGCGCGCGGACCCCGTCCCACTTGAACTCGTACGCCAGCCGGCGCCGGCCGGGCAGCTGCCCGGTCATCGCGAGCATCGGCTTGAACGGTGCGCCGGGCACACTCCTGACTGTAGTAGCATCGCCGAAGCGCTGCCCCGCGTTCGATCGGATTTCAATCCAATGGGATACTTCCGCCAGGTAGCGGAAAGGAATCGGTAGCGGGCGGGCGATGCGGGCGATCTGGAAGGGCGCCGTCTCGTTCGGCCTGGTCTCCATCGGGGTCAAGCTCTACTCGGCGACCGAGGAGAAGGACATCCGCTTCCATCAGGTGCACCGGACCGACGGCGGGCGGATCCGCTACAAGCGCACCTGCTCGGTCTGCGGCGAGGAGGTCAACTACGACGACATCGCCAAGGGCTACGACATCGGCGGCGGCGAGATGGTGATCCTGACCGACGCGGACTTCGCCGACCTGCCGCTGAGCACCTCGCACGCGATCGACGTGCTGGAGTTCGTACCCGCCGAACAGGTCGACCCGATCCTCTACAACAAGGCGTACTTCCTGGAGCCGGAGGGCACGGCGACGAAGCCGTACGTGCTGCTGCGCGACGCGCTGACGGACTCGGAGCGGGTGGCGATCGTCAAGGTGGCGCTGCGCCAACGCGAGCAACTCGCCACGCTGCGGGTCCGCGAAAGCGTGCTACTGCTCAACACCATGCTCTGGCCCGACGAGATACGAAGCCCGAGTTCGCCTTCCTCGACGAGGACATGAAGTCGCCCGCCGGAGCTGGCGATGGCCAGCTCGCTGATCGACTCGATGACCGGCGAGTTCGAGCCGGACGCCTTCACCGACGACTACCGGGCCGCGCTCCAGGAGGTCATCGACGCCAAGGTCGAGGGCCGTGAGGTGGTGAGCCGGAGGAGGTGGAGGAGGCGCCGGCTGCGGCGGTCGACCTGATGGCCGCGCTCCGGGCATCGGTCGAGCGGGCCCGGGCGGCCCGGGGCGAGCCCGTGGCGGGCGGAGCCGCCCAGCCAACCCCGATCACCTCGGCGAAGTCGGCCAAAAAAGCGACGGCCACCGCGGCATCATCGAAAAAGGCGAAGGAAGCGCAGGAAGCTCCCACCCGCAAGCGGGCCCCGGCCGGGGAGACCGGCGCGAAGCAGCCCGGGTCGGCCCGGCCGAAGAAGGCGGCCGGTTCCACCGCCGACGGCCGTGCGGGCAGTGGCGCCAAAGCCGACGGCGCCCGGGACGGCCAAGCCCGGAAGGCGGGCGGTAAGTCGACCGGGACGAAGAAGACCGCCCGCAAATCCGCCTGACCGACGGCCACACCCTCGGGCCGATGACCAGCCGGTTGACGCTTCGCCAGCCGGTCGAGAACCTACGACCGCCGGTCGAGATAGGCCGACGGCGATCCGAACGGGTAGGCCACCGGTGCCCGGATCGGCGTGGTGCGCCGCGCAGTGCTCGTCGCGTGGACGAGGTTCCGGTGAACGGCGGCAGATAGCTGGTGAGCGCGGCCAGGGCGGTCGCCTTCGCCGCCGCCGTCGACTCGATGTTGAACACCACCAGGGCCCGGGCCATCGGGGTACGGGCGGCAACGAGCCGCTCGGCGTTACGCCAGGCCTGGGCGCGCCACGCAATGATCACCTGCAGCACCGTGCTGGGCGCGATGCCCACGTTGAACCCGACCGGGTCGAAGCGGGCGATCAGTTCGGCCAGCAACGGATCCACCACCCGGGCCAACACCTCGTTGACCTTGTCGTGGTCGGGTTTGCGGCTCACTCCGTCCTCGGTGGTCAGCCCGACGGATCGAGCACGTACGGCAGGTCCCGGTTGATGTGCGCGTTCATGCCGAGCATCAGGTCTCCGGCACCGCTGATCCGGCTCCTCCGCGCCGCCTCGAAGGCGATCAGCCAGGCAGCCGGCACCGCCGTACGATGACCGGCGAGCCAGTCGTCGTACGCGTCGAAGTAGTAATCGGCGAAGACCATGCTCTCGCGCGAGACCCAGCGGCTGTCCGCGAAATAACCGTCCTGATCCGGGCCCACTTGAACCCCTGGGTGGTACGCAGATAGGCCAACGCGAAGGTGGCATTGTGGTCACAGCGTCGGCCGAGTTGCGCAAATCGCCGGCCCATTTCGGCGATTACCCCATCCACGCAATCCGACGGTCCCCCCGGGCATGCCCCGGCCGGCACCGTCGACCAGGGACCTTGGTGCATCGGGCCGCCCGGATGATCGCCGCATTCCCACCTCCAATGCCATATGCAAATATCGGCAATTCTCGCTTGAGCGTCCCAATCAGGCAAGACCCGTCAGTTATCCAATCCACCCGCCGTCAGCGCTGCCCTCAGATCGCCGCGCCGTGCCACCCCCCGACCGCCACCGCCCATCGGGCAGGATTGGGCCGTGACGGATGCGGTGATTTTTGACCTGGACGGCGTGATCGTGGACTCCGAGCCGGTGTGGGAACGGGTCCGGCGGCGCTACGTCGACACACACGGCGGCCGCTGGCAGCCGGACAGCCAACGTCGCCTGATGGGCATGAGTACCGGCGAATGGTCCCGTTACCTCAGCGTCGAACTCGGCGTCGCCCGTACTCCCGAGCAGGTCGCCGCCGAGGTGGTCGAGGAGATGGCCGAGGAGTACCGGGTACACGTACCGCTGATCACCGGAGCCGATCGCGCGGTCCGCCGGCTCGCGGAGCGCTGGCCACTGGGACTGGCCAGCTCGTCACCGACCCGGCTGATCGAGGCGGCGCTGGCCGCCACCGGGCTGACCGACGCGTTCCGGGTGACCCTCTCCACCGAACTGGTGCAGCGGGGCAAACCCGCGCCCGACGTCTACCTCGTCGTCGCCGACCGGCTCGGGTCGCCTCCGCGCGCTGCGTCGCGGTCGAGGACTCCTCCAATGGCGTACGGTCGGCCGCCGCGGCCGGAATGCGGGTGCTGGCCGTACCGCACGCGGCGTACCCCGTCGACCCGGACGCCCAACAGCTCGCTGTCGGAATCCTCCCGGGCATCGAGCAGCTCACCGAGGATGCGGTGACCGGCGCCTGGCACCGGTAGGGGTCAGCGCGGCAACAGGAGCAGCTTCCCGGTGGTCCGCCGGGACATCAGGTCCTCGTGGGCGCGGGCGGCGTCGGCCAGCGGGTAGGTGCCGCCGATCCGGACGGTGAGCCGGTTCGAGATGACCAGGCCGAACAGGTCACCGGCCCGGCGGAGCAGCTCGTCGCGCTCGGCGAGGTAGTTGCTCAGCGTCGGCCGGGTGAGAAAGAGCGAACCACCGGAGGCGAGCCGGTCCAGGTCGAAGAGCGGCACCGGCCCACTGGCCGCGCCGTACAGGATGAGCGTGCCGCGTGGGCGCAGCGCGACGAGGCTGTCGTCGAAGGTGCTCCGGCCGACCCCGTCGTAAACGGCGGCGGCGCCGGCACCACCGCTGACCTCGCGGACGATGGTGACAAAGTTGTCGTAGCCGGCGAGGTGGCCGGCGCCGGCTTCGCGGGCGAGCTCGGCCTTGTCCGGGGTTGACGTGGTGGCGACGACAATGCCACCCCGCATTTTGATCATCTGAGTGAGCAGCAAGCCGACACCACCAGCCGCCGCGTGCACGACGATCGGGTCGTCCACGGCCACCGGGTAGCAGCTACTGACCAGGTAGTGCGCGGTGCAGCCCTGCAACATGAGTGCGGCGGCGACCGTCAGATCCAGCTCCACCGGCACGGGTACGACCTGATCGGCCGGCACCACCACCCGCTCGGCGTAGCTGCCCGGCACCCCGGTCCAGGCGACCCGGTCGCCGACGGCGAACCCGTCGACACCGGGCCCAACCTCCGCCACCGTACCGGCGCCCTCCACCCCGGGCAGGTACGGCAGCTCACTCACGTACGGCGGGCGGCCCTGCCGTACGTAGCTGTCCACGAAGTTGACGCCGGCCGCCGCGATCTCGACAAGAAGCTGACCACCGCCGGCCTGCGGGTCGGACCTCGACGAAGTCCAGCACCTCCGGTCCACCGTGCCGCCTGACCATCACCGCTCGCATACGCTCATCCTCGCCCCGCCTCGGCCCGGATGACCACGATCACCTCAATGATCAGGGAGAGTTTGGCCGGTTATCACCGGCCGACCTTTCAGGATCATGAAACGCCGGACAATCAGCGTGCTCCTAGCCAAAGATGGATGGTGCATCCGGCCACGGCCGGCGAGGAGGCGTAATGAAAGCGATCGTCTACACCCGCACCGGCGATGAGTCGGTGCTGGAGGTGGTCGACCGGCCGATCCCCGAGCCGGAGCCGGGCGAGGTACTGGTCCGGATGGCCGTCTCCGGTGTGAATCCGACCGACTGGAAGGCCCGCCAGGGCGACGGTTCCGGCGCCGCACCGCCGTACGGCTGGCAGGTGCCCGGCCAGGACGGCGCTGGCGTGATCGAGCAGGTCGGCACCGGGGTCGACGCGCAACTGATCGGCGAACGGGTGTGGATCTGGGAGGCCGCCTGGCAGCGGCCGTGGGGTACCGCCGCCGAGTACACCACCGTGCCGTCCCGGCAGGTCGTCCGGCTCGGCCCGGCCCCGTTCGACGTGGGTGCCGCTCTCGGTATCCCGTTCCTGACCGCGCACCGCTGCCTGACCGTCGGCGAGGGACTGCCGAAACGGCTCGACCTCGGCGCGCTGGCCGGGCGCACCGTACTGGTCCAGGGCGGCGCGGGCGCGGTCGGCAACGCCGCCATCCAACTGGCCCGCTGGGCCGAGGCCAGCGTCATCGCCACGGTCAGCAGCACGGAAAAGGCTCAGCTCGCGGCGGCGGCCGGCGCCTCGTACGTGGTCAACTACCGCGAACAGGATGTAGTCGCCGAGGTACGAAAAATCATCCCGCACGGCGTGGACATCGTCGTCGAGGTCGCCCCGGCGACCAACGCGGCGGTCGACAGCCAGATCATCGGCCCGGCCGGCGTCGTGGCCGGGTACGCCGACGACAGCGACGGTCAACTCAGCCTCCCCGTCCGGTCGCTGATGACCGTCAAACGCCCGCTGGCAGTTCGTCCTCGTCTACACCATGCCGCAGGCGGCGAAGTCGCAGGCCGTGGCGGACGTCGCGGACGCGGCTGCAGAAGGTGGGCTCCGGACCGGCGCGGCGGCCGGGCTGCCACTGCACTACTACCCGCTGGCCGAAGCGGCGGCGGCCCACCGGGCCGTGCGGCACGCGGCGGTCGGCAAGGTCCTGCTGATCTGCGGCGAGGACTGACCCGCCCCGGCCTCAGGGCACCAATACCACCTTTCCGCGCAGCCCACCCGCTTCGACCAGCCGGTGCGCGTCGGCCGCCCCGGCCAGCGGCAGGGTCGTCGCGACCCGGGTCCGCAGGTCGCCCTTGGCCAGGTCGGTCAGCAGGTCACGCAGCGCTGGCGGGTCGAGCCGGACCAGCACAAAGTCCTGCCGTACCGACCGCGCCGGATCGACCGGCGGAGTAGGCCGGGTGGTCAACAGCGTGCCGCCGTCCGCGACGGCGGCGGCGGCCGGTTCGGCCACCGGAACCGCGTCCAGCACCGCGGGCACCGGGCCCTGACTGGCCAGGTCGGTCGAGCGGGACAGCACCTCGGCGACACCGAGCCCGCGTACCCAGTCCTGGTCACCGTGACTGGCCACCGCGATCACCCGGTGCCCGGCCCGGACGAGGAGCTGCGCCGCGAAGCCACCCACTCCGCCGCTGGCCCCGGTGACCAGCACGGTGGAGTTCGCCGGCAGGGCCATCAGCTCCACCGCCCGGTGCGCGGTGAGGCCGTTGAGTGGCACGGTGGCCGCCGTCGCCAGGTCCACCCCCTCCGGTACGGGAGCCAGCCAGTCCCGGTCGGCGGCGACGAACTCGGCGTAGGCACCCGGGGTGCCCCGGGTCAGGTGCCACGGGATCATGCCGGCGACCCGGTCACCGGGCTGGTAGTCGGTCACGCCCGCGCCGACCGCGACCACTTCACCGGCGAAATCCCAGCCGGGGAGGAACGGTGGCTGGACCGGAGGGGGGGGGGGGGGGGGGGGGGGGGGGGGGGGGGGGGGGGGGGGGGGGGGGGGGGGGGGGGGGGGGGGGGGGGGGGGGGGGGGGGGGGGGGGGGGGGGGGGGGGGGGGGGGGGGGGGGGGGGGGGGGGGGGGGGGGGGGGGGGGGGGGGGGGGGGGGGGGGGGGGGGGGGGGGGGGGGGGGGGGGGGGGGGGGGGGGGGGGGGGGGGGGGGGGGGGGGGGGGGGGGGTTTCTGGGCTGACTACGGGACCGGCTTGGAACGGGTTAGCTCGCGGACATCCAGGCTCCCCTCGGCATAGAACTCGACCGGACCCGCTTTCTTGTCGAACTTGCCGACGCACGTTTTCGGCACCGCGTCGATGAACGCCCAGCGTTCCGGGAACTGCCAGCGCGCCACCGACCCGGCGAGGAAGTCCCGCAGCTCCTCCGCGGTGACCGAGACGCCCTCCCGGCCCACCACCGTGGCCAGCGGACGCTCGTCCCACCGCTCGTCCGGAACGCCCACCACGCAGGCCTCCAGCACCGCCGGGTGCGCCATCAGCGCGTTCTCCAGCTCCACCGAGGAAATCCACTCCCCACCCGACTTGATCACGTCCTTGGCCCGGTCGGTGAGCGTGATGTACCCGTCCGGCGAGAGCGTGCCGACGTCCCCGGTCCGCAGCCAGCCGTCCCGGAACTGTTCCGGGTCCGGGGCCTCGTCCCCGACGTACCGGGCGGTGACCCACGGCCCGCGGACCTCCAGCTCGCCCACGGCACGTCCCGTCGGCGGGCAGCGGCTCACCCAGCGGATCGACGATCCGCGCGGCCACGCCCGGCCGGGACCCGGCCCTGGGTGTAGCGGTAGCGCCAGGCGTCGCTCGCCGGTGGCGCCGGCCGGCGGCACGGGACACCGAGCCGAGCGGCGACATCTCGGTCATCCCCCAGGCGTGGATGACCTCGATCCCGTGCCGGTCGGGGAACGCGTGCATCAGCGCCGGCGGGCAGGCCGAGCCGCCGACGATCACCTCGGTCAGCGAGGAGGTGTCGAGGTCGTGGCCGTCCAGGTGGGCGAGCAGGTCGGTCCAGATGGTCGGCACCGCGCCGGCCAGGGTGGGTCGCTCGGCGGCGATCATCGCGGCGATCGGCTCGGCCTGCAGGAACCGGTCCGGCAGATCAGCGACGCGCCGGAGAGGAACGCCGCGTACGGGCAGGCCCCAGGACATGGCGTGGAACATGGGCACGATGGCCAGCTCCCGGTCCTTCGGGCCGAGGCTGAAGCCCTCCGGCATGCAGACCTGGAGCGAGTGCAGATAGATGGAGCGGTGCGAGTAGGCCACGCCCTTGGGGTGGCCGGTGGTCCCGGAGGTGTAGCAGAGCGCGGCGGCGTCCCGCTCGTCCAACTCCGGCCAGTCGTACGCGCTGCGGCTTGTCCCGCAACAGATCGGCCCAGCGGTGTACGGCGACCCGCCCACCGCTGGCCTCGATCAGCGGTGCCGGATCTCCGTCACCAATCAGCACCACATGCTCCACCGTCGACATCCCGGGCAGCGCGCGGGCCAGCAGTGGGACCAGCGTCCCGTCGACCAGGATCACCCGGGCCTCAGCGTGGTTGGCGATGTAGGCCAACTGGTCCGGGGTGAGGCGGATGTTCAGCGTGTGCAGCACCGCGCCCATGCTGGGCACCGCGAAGTAGGCCACCAGGTGTTCCGCGTTGTTCCACATGAAGGTGCCGACCCGCTGGTCCCCGGTCACCCCGAGGTCGTTCCGCAGCGCATGGGCGAGCTGGGCTGCGGTAGCGCCCACCTCGGCGTACGTCATCCGGCGCCCGCCAGCGCCGGTCCAGGTGACCACCTCGGCACTGGCGTGCACCGTACTGCCATGCTCAAGAATGCGTGAGATCTGAAGCGGGACATCCATCATCGTGCTACGCATGGGCATCAAACTAGTGCCGCCGGTCACATATTGACTATCCCGAGCCGCCCCGAATCACCGGCCACCGGGCAACTGATGCACGCCTATCTGTTGATCAGAGCATCGTCTGGGTGTTGGCTTCCATCTCGGTGGCCGCGTCAACCTTGGAATCCTTGGCCAGTGCCTCGCCAGAGCCGGGCGGCGGGCCGCCCCGCAACTCGTGGTCGGGCATGGCCAGGGTCACCGCCACGGCCAGAACCGCGATCAGCGCGGTGACCAGGAAGACCATGTGCAGCGAACTGGACGAACGACTCCTGGACCGCGATGCGGAGCGGGTCCGGCAGGGCCAGAATCTTCGCCGGCTCGTTGATCGAGAGCTGGGCGCCGCTTTCAGCACCTGGGCGCGCTGCTCGGGTGGGAGTTGGGCGATCGCGGCGGGCAGCCGCTCGGCGAGCCCGCTGTTCAGCCGGGCGGAGAGCACCGCGCCGAGGATCGCCACCCCGAACGAGCCGCCCAGCGAGCGGAAGAAGGTGACCGTTGACGTACCGGCGCCCAGGTCACGCACCTCAACCGCGTTCTGCGCGGCGAGGATCAGTGACTGCATGGAGAGCCCAAGTCCGACGCCGATCACCACCATGTAACAAAATGCCACCCAGAGCGGAGAGTTCACCTCTAATTGGGTGAAGAGGAACATGCCGGCCATCAGCACCACCGCACCGGCTACCGGGAACCATTTATATCGACCGATTCGGCTGATGGCGCGCCCGGAGATAACCGACGTGACAATCACCCCGGCCATCATCGGCAGCATCAACAGGCCGCTATCGGTCGGCGAGGCGCCCTTGACGATTTGCAGATAGAGCGGGATGAAGATGATCGATCCGAACATCACCAGACCGAGTACGAAGCCGGCGGTGTTGGCGAGCGCGAAAGTCGGTCGACGGAACAGCTTGAGCGGCAGAATCGGCTCGGCGACCCGAGCCTCCTGGAGCAGGAAGAGCACCCCGAGCACCGCACCGGTGACGAAGAGTCCGATGATCGTCGCCGAGCCCCACGGGTATTCGTTCCCGCCCCAGCTCAGCGCGAGCAGCAGGGCGCTCACCCCGGCCACCAACAGCGTCGCGCCCAACCAGTCGATCGCATGGTCCCGACGTCGAAACGGGATCAACCGCATCACGTGGTAGCAGATCACGATGGCCGCGATGCCCAACGGCACGTTGATGTAGAAGATCCACCGCCAGTTGTGCTCGGCGAAGTAGCCACCGACCAGCGGACCGGCCACCGAGGAGACGCCGAACACCGCGCCGAACAGCCCCTGGTAGCGGCCCCGCTCGCGGGGCGTCACCACGTCCGAGATGATGGTGAAGGCCAGTGTCATCAGCCCACCGGCGCCCAGACCCTGAATGCCCCGGGTGACGATCAGCTGGGTCATGTTCTGCGAGAGCCCGGCCAGCAACGAGCCGAGCAGGAACATGCCGATGGCGAAGAGAAAAACCGGCCGACGCCCGTACAGGTCGGAGATTTTGCCGTAGAGCGGGGTGGAGGCGGTCGATGCGAGCAGGTACGCGGTCACCACCCACGAGTAGTGACTGATTCCGCCCAGCTGACCGACGATCGTGGGCAGCGCGGTGCCGACGATCGTCTGATCCAACGCGGCCAGCAACATGCCGGTCATCAGGCCGCTCATCAGCAGCAGGATCTGCCGGTGACTCAAGGTCGGCCGAGCGTAATCGGCAGTGGTCGTCATACTTCTGCGTTCCCCCCCAAAACGACACAGCGCAAGCCGGACCCAAAAACCTGCACGGAATGGCGCTGCCTGCTGCTCGGTCCTGAGACCCGGACCGGTCAATTGCACTCTCTCATCGCCGCCGCTTCGTCGTCCGGTACTTCCGCTGTGACCCCGATCATGCGACAGCGTCCTGATCGGGGTGGCGGCCGGCCGCGTTCGCCGTACCCCCACCCCTGTCCCCGTCCGTCCCCGTCCGTCCCCGTCTGGCCCCGTCTGGCCCCGTCTGGCCCCGTCTGGCCCCGTCTGGCCCCGTCGATCAAGGACTTGTTGTCGCGGATCGTGGATCGAATCGCCACCTTAAGTCCTTGATCGACGCGTAAGTCCTTGATCGACGAGCGCGTTCCCGGCACGGACCCGAACAAACGCATCGGCCACCGTTGCCGGGCGACAGCTCAGCCCGGCCCTTCGCCGGCCCGCCAGCAGGTTTGACCCGGCCGGCACCGGGGACCCGCAGCGACATGGCGACAGGAGCAGCGGAACAGCGGCGGCTCGCCAGCGTGGTGGAGAGCTGGCTCGGGCGCGGCGTACTGGTGATCGGTGACGCGATGCTCGACGAATGGCGGTTCGCCGAGACCGAGCGGCTCTGCCGGGAGGCGCCGGCCCCGGTGTTGACGCTGCGCCGCCGGCTCACCGCAGCTGGCGGAGCCGCGAACACGGCGGTCAACCTGACCGCGCTCGGTGGGCGGGCCGCGCTGGTCGCTCCGGTCGGCGCCGATGTCGCGGGCGACGAACTACACGACTGTCTGGACCGGGCCGGAGTATGGGATCGCACGGTCACCCAGCAGGGCCGGCCCACGCCGGTGAAACGACGGATCCTCGCCGGTGACCAGATCCTGGTCCGCGAGGACGAGGGGGACGCCGACGAAACCCTGCCCGCCGACGGGATACAGCGGATGCTCCTCGCCCTCGCCCGGGCCACCGAGGAGCTACGCGACGAGACCGGCGGGCATCCGCCGACCCTGGTGATCTGCGACTACGGACTCGGCGCGCTGCCCGACCCGGTACGGTTCTGGCTGGTGGCGAACCGGCACCGCTTCGCCACGGTGGCGCTGGACGCGCACGATCTGGCCTACTGGCGGGATCTTGCCCCGACGGTGGTCACTCCGAGCTTCGCCGAGGCCACCCGCCTGCTCAACCATGCGGCCCACACCATCGGCAGCGCCGTACCCGACGACGATCTGACAACCGTCGTAGCCGGCCCCGGGGCGGTCGGAAGCCGCCTCGAGGCAACCGGAAGTCACCTCGTGACGGCCGGCGGCATCACCACGACCGGTCGCACCGTGGCGACCGGGAACAACACCGCGGCGACCGGGGTCGGGCTCACGGTCTCCGGGGCAATCGCTGACCGGGCGGTCCTGGCCCAGTCCCGCCTCGCCGAACTACGCGAACGCACCGGAGCCGACGTCGTGGCGGTCACCCTGGACGCCGACGGGGCGGTGGTGGGCGGAGCCGACGGGCAGCACCGGCGCAGCCACGCCACACCGGTGCCGGCCAGCTATGCGGTCGGCGCTGGCGACGCGTACCTGGCCGCCATGACGCTGGCCCTGGCAGCCGAAGCGCCGCTACCGACCGCCGCCCAACTGGCCCAACTGGCCGCGACGCTCACCGTCTCGGACACCGGCACCTGTGTCTGTCTCCGCGACGACCTGCTCAGCACACTGAGCAGCCCGGAGAGCGAGAAGCCCGGTGCGACCATCGTGGTCGACCGCGCCGGTCTCGCCGAACTCGTACGACGGCACCGGCAGGAGCACCGCAGCGTCGTCTTCACCAACGGTTGTTTCGATGTGCTGCACCGGGGCCACGTCCGCTACCTTGAGCAGGCCCGCGGCCTCGGGGACCTGCTGGTGGTCGCGGTGAACTCCGATGACAGCGTACGCCGGCTCAAGGGCACCGGCCGCCCGGTCAACCCGGTCGAGGACCGGATAGCCGTGCTCGCCGCGCTCGCCTGCGTAGATCACGTGGTGGTGTTCGAGGAGGACTCACCGTCCGCGCTGATCGAGCTGGTCCGCCCCGACCTGTACGTCAAGGGCGGGGACTATCCGCCGGAACTGGTTCCGGAAGCGCCGCTGGTCCGCCGGCTCGGTGGTCAGGTGCACACCCTCGGGTACGTTCCGGACCGATCGACCTCGGCCATCATCGAGCGGATCCGCTCCCAGTCGTTGGAGAGGTCCCCGTCCCAGCCAGAAAGCGATAACCAGGGGCCCTTCCTGACCGGCAAGCCGTGATGGATCGGCCGTTGGACCTGGGCGACCGGGGCCGGTTCCGGGCGCCCCGGCTGTTGGACGTCCTCGTCCCCACCCGTAACCGACCCGCCGAGCTGGCCGTCACCCTCGCCGGACTGGCCGCACAGGAGGTCCAACCGGCCGGAGGCAGGCCGGGTGTGGATGCCGTACCGGCCCTCGGAGTGGTGGTCAGCGACCAGTCCGACAGCGCCCCGCCCTGGGCCCAGCCGGCGGTCGCGGCGATGGTCCGGGTGCTGCGGCACCGGGGCTGGCCGGTCCTGCTGACCCGACGGCTGCCCCGGCGCGGGCTCGCCGAGCACCGGGCCTACCTGCTCGACCAGTCGGTCGCCCGGTACGTCCTCTACCTGGACGACGACGTCTGGCTCGAACCCGGCACCGTCGACCGGCTACTCGCCGCCATCACCGAACTGGACTGCGGGTTCGTCGGCAACGCCGTACACGGGTTGTCCTATTCAGACGACGTCCGGCCGGAGAGTCACCGGCACTACCGGGAGTGGGACGGCCGGCCGGTGCCCGAACGGCTCCGGCCCGGCACACCGGAATGGGACCGGGCCCAGCTCCACTCGGCGGCCAACCTGTTGCACGTGACCGCCGCGCGACGGCTACCACCCGGACAGTGGCGGGCGTACCAGGTCTCCTGGATCGGTGGGTGCGTGCTCTACCACCGGGCCCGCCTCCGGGCGTCCGGTGGCTTCGACTTCTGGCGCCGGCTGGACCCCGGACACCAGGGTGAGGACGTAGCCGCCCAACTCGCGGTGATGGGCCGGTACGCCGGGGCCGGCGTGCTGCCCAGCGGCGCTTACCACCTGGAGGCACCCACCACGGTCACCGAGCGGACCGTGGAGGCCTGGGAGGTGCTGCTCAGCGACCAGCCGACCGGCGGCGCTCAGCCGCTTTCGGCGACGACGGCCGCACCGACCCCGGCGACACCACCGACGCGGTCCACGCCACCGTCGGTCAGCAGATCGGCCACCGCGTCCAGCACCTCCACCACCGGTACGTCGGTGACGAAAGACTCCTGGTGTGGGCAGTCACCGTCGCCCGGGCGGGCCGGATAGATATCCCGGCTACAGTCGACGCCACAGACCGGGCAGTGAATGGTCCAGGACCCGATCGGTCGGTGCCGGGCCCGCAACGAAACCGCGCAGTTGATCAGATTTCCGACCCAGAAGATGCCAACGGTCGGGGTGCCCACCGCCGCCGCCACGTGCACCGGGCCGGTGTCGTTGGAAACCACCACCGCGCAGTGCCGGTAACAGCCGATCAGGCCGCCCAACGACAGCTCACCGACCAACGGACGCAGCGGCGACCGGGCCGCCGCGAGCACCCGGTCGACCACCTCCCGCTCGGCCGGGACGCCGGTGACCAGCACCTCGTACCCCTCGCCGACCAGGTGATCGGCGACTTCGGCGAACCGCTCGGCCGGCCACCGTCGGCGCGGGTCGCTGGCCCCGGGATGCAATGCGATCCGGGTCCGCTCCGGCTCGCCGAGCACCCGCCGGGCTTCAGCCAGGTCGGCCTCGGTCACCGCCAACTGAGGCACCAGTGTGGTCGGCCCGGCGCCGACCAGTCCGGCCACCTCCAGATAGCGGACCACCTCGGGTTGGTAGTAGACGTACCGCAGCCACCGGTCCAGTGGCGGGGCGCCATCAGCCCGCAGTCCACCGGTGATCCGGGCGCCCAGTTCGGCCACCAATGGATTGGAGTTGGCTCCACCACCATGCATCTGCAGGGCGAGGTCGAATCGCTCCCGCCGGGCGGCGGCGAGGAAGTCCGCCATCGACGTGCTCGGCGCTTCGTCCGGACCGGCGGTCCGGATCCCCTCGCGGGGCGGTACCACCAGGACCCGGTCCACTGGACCCGGCCGGTCGCGCAGCAGGTTGGCGTGCCAGGGCGCACCGATCAGCACCAGTTCCGCCGCCGGGTAGGTGGCCCGCAGGGCGTCCAGCGCGGGCAGCGCGAAAATGAAGTCACCGAGCGCATTCGCTCGGAGCACCGCGATCCGTTCAACATCATCGACCGGTTCGGCTATCCGGCCGATAGCGCTCACCGGACCGATAGCGCCGCGTAACGGGCCGCTATCGCGCGCCGGGGAGGTCATGTACGCCCTCCAACGGTGGCTCGAAGCGGCGGACCGGAGTGCTGTGCACGGTGTCCGGGTGGTGCAGCTCCCGATCGGCGGCCGGATCGGGTAGGTCCGGCCGGACCACGGGTTCGGGCAGTACACCCGGCGTGACTATCGGTTCAGGTACGCCGGGCCGCCCCGATTCGGGCAGCTTGACGGTGAGCACTCCGTCGTCAAACACCGCGCTCATCCGCTCCGGGTCGACCTCCTCGGGCACGGAAACACGTTGCACAAAGCCATGGTGCGGCGGCCCGGTCCCCGGCATACCCGGTCTGGCGTGCACCTCGGCATCGGAGCGGACCCCGATGCAGAGCTCACCGTCCCGGAGTTCGACCGTCAGCTCCTCCGACGTCACGTCGGGCAACTGGGCGATCACCGTCCAGCCGTCGTTGGTCCGGGCCAACTCCACGTCGGTCCCGTCGCTGTCCTCGCTCAACAGCTTCTCCCCGCTTGCTTCGCTCCGGCGGCCCACGGGCCGAGCTTCCTCCGGCAGCCCCGGCGGCCGCCCTACCGCGCAACGCAGCCGAGGTACCCGGATCAACCGTCGGCAAACCTGGCGGTAGGCCCACTCAGCCGTTCTTCGGCTCCCAGATGTCCGCCAGCACGCAGTCCCACGGCAGTTTGTATTCGTCGGCCGGGTCGTAGACGTGGGATTGGAAGTTGAGCACGAGGGTCTCCGGCTGCGAGAGCGCCTTCCAGCCGTGCAGCAGACCGGGTGGGATCCGCACCAGACCCGGATTCAGGGTGCCGAGCATGAACACGTTCACGTGCCCGAAGGTCGGCGATTCCTCTCGTACGTCGACCAGGGTGACCTGCACCTTGCCGCGGCTGATGGCGAACTGATCGGTGTGGATTTCATGCAGGTGCCAACATTTGACCACGCCGTAGTCGGTGCCGCTCTGATAGATGTGCACCGGAGCGCCGAAGCCCTCCCAGGGCTCACTCCAGAGCTCGGTTACCTCGCCGCGGCCATCCACGATCGGGCTCAACCGGCGATGCAGGACGCCCTGGATCGTTGCCCTGCCCACCGGGAACCGACGATAGGAGAGCGTTTGCAGCCATTCGGCCGTTACCTCGCCAGCCTTCATCTTGACTCCTCATCAGCCGTTGCGATCCGCCCAGTCTGCCGCACCCGACAGTGACGGACCCGATCGGCATCGTACGAATAGCGGCGACCGTACGGACAGCCTACGTGCGCCTTCCTGCAGTCGAGAGCAGCCGCACCGGCTGTCAGGGATCCGTCATCAACGGCGAGGGCCCATGCCGCAGCGCCTCGCGCTGCGGCATGGGCCCGTGTTACGTCACGACAGATCAGGGCCACATGACCGGGCTGGTGCCGTACGGCTGATCGAGGCGCGAAAGATCGATGATGTCCAGGAGGTCGTTGCTGTACCTCGGCTGGGCGTGGTTGAAGCGCGGGTTGGTGCCCACCCCGAACGTCGTCACGCCATCCGGGTTGAACAGCGAGATCAACGGGTCGGCACCGGGGGGCGGAATCCGGCTCGGGTCGATCACGATGTCCCCTTCGCCGTCTCGGGACGGGGTGCGGTTGTTGTTCAGTCGGGCCACCGCCCGGGCCAGGTCAGCACCGGTGATCGGGCCCATCCCGGTGTCCTCCGCATAGGTGATGGAATGCGGATCCTCGGCCTCGCAGCCATCCCCCTCACACGGCTCGGGCTTCGTCTCCTCGATCGGTCTCTCCGAGCACGTTACCGTCTCCGTCGAGGTACGGTCTCCACCGTGGTCGACGAGCCGTCCGGCTCTATCTCGGTGTGCTTTACCACCAAGCCGGTCAGATTGCCGTCCGAGTCGTAAGTTTCCGTTGTCTCATGAACTGTCGTTATCCCGTCGGGGTAGCTCCTCGTGGTGATCTCAGTCTTCTCGGTGACATAGCCGTTCGTGCCGTAGTTGGCGTTGGTGATGTTGCCCTCCGATTTGGTCGAGCCATCGGAGGACCTCGTCTCGGCGTACCACCATTCGGTTTTTGAGGACATCCCAGGGCCATCCGCGCCAGACCCGTTGGTGCTTAACGAGCCCCAGGACTGCGTGTCGCTGAACCCGCCGCCGCTCACAGTGAACTTGCTCTCGGTGGTGATCACCGTGTTACCGAACTTCTTGCCACTGTCGCCGTAGCTGGCGAACTCGGTCTGGCTGGTCCTAAAGTTCGGCAAGCTCGTGGTCGAGGTCGACACGGAGTCGAAGCTGCCGTCGGCGTACCCGACCAGGTACTGGCGCAGGATGGAGTCAGCGCGGTCGTAGCTGAAGACGTCATCGGAGATGCCGGTCGGCTGCTTCTGGCCGTTGACGCCGTAGATCGTCGGGCCGACCAGACCCTCGATCTCGAAGCCGCCCTCACCCTTGTTGCCGTAGAGCGCGATGTTGCCCAGCCCGGCGAAGGCCAACTCCGCATCCTGGCTCAGGGACGGCTTCCGGGTCAGCGTCACCGTCATGTTGGTGCCGAGCTGCTCGAAGCCGTTCTCGGCCAGATCACGCAACAGGCCGTCGACGGACTGGACGTAATCCCCCTGCTCCGGCTTGTCGACGGCGCCGAACGCCGTGGAAAGCTCCGTGCCGTTGGGCAGATCCTTCGGCAGTGCCACCAACTCGGTGAGATGCGCCTCGAACGAGGGCAACTCACGGGCAAGCGCCAAATCAAGGATCTTCGTGACGTCCGGGTAGCTGCCCGGATCCTCGGCGTTGGTGCCCAACTCCAACTCGTCCACGTCCGTGACGCCATCGCCGTCACTGTCCGAGGACTCGTCCAACACGTACAGGCAGAGCCGGTGCTCACAGACCGCTCGGCCCGTCCTCGGGGCCGAGTCCGCCGCGGCCTCATCTCCAGCCGGAGCCGCCGCGGCCGGTACGCCAAACGAACTGGCGGCGAGCACCACCGCAAGGCCGGTCGCCCAGATTGATCTTTTCATCTTCACATCAACTTTCCTGTCGAGAGTGGAACATTCCGCCGGTGAGTGATCTCTGTCCATATCGACAGCGGTATTCGTCAGGCGGCGGCGGAGCGCACCGGGGTAAGTCTGGAGCCCGCGCGCTCTGGGCGCCACGGGCCGGTGTCCCGTTCGGCCGGGCACATCGCCTGGGTCGACGGGTTCCCTCGCCCTGTCCCGGGGCGCCCCGCGCCCACGACGCTGGTCGAGCGGCCGACCCATCGCAGTCAAGCCTGACCGACCCGTCGCTGTGGTCGGCCGAAAGCGGTCGGCACACGTCAACTCCGGACTGACGTCTTCAGCATCCCCGTCCCCTACGGTTGACCACCATGGACGTGTGGTGACGCCGGACCGTCACGGCTGGACCAGGTGGACCAACATCCGGCACATCGATTGACGTCGCCTTAACTCATCGAGCTGCGTCGGCCGCGATCTCGTGCGACTGCGCGGGACGACCAAGAGGCTTCCGCGCGGCCAAGGCACCGAACGCCACCGTGAGCAGGGCGAACATCGGGATGCCACTGAACTGTTCGGGCGTGACGAAGTCGAGGAACAGGGCGATCGCGATGGCCACGCCGACCCAGACGGGGGCACGACCAGTTCGCCAGAGGACGATGCCGCTGCCGATCATCCCGACGACGGTGGCCAGCATCATCGGAATGAGCAGCCCCAGGAACACCGGACCCGCGAAGATCTGGTCTGCGACCTCGGCCATCTCGGCACGCGCAGTGGACGAGGCGAGCTCGGACATCACGGCGTTGACCGCGATCACCGCTGTGTGGAGCAACCACCCGACGGAGCCGAGGAACAGCAGCACGCTTGCCCGACGATGGCCACCACGGGCCACCTCGCCTCCCAGCAGCGCGAAGCCGACCGCGAGCAGGATCGCCGAGACAAACGTCAGCGCCGACGCCGCGAGGAACTGCCCCGAGTGCGCCTCGATCACCTCGAGGTTCTCGACCTGGGAGCCGACCAGCCGGGGCATGAGGACGACGCCGGCGAGCCCGAGGGCGGCACCGGTGGTGAGACAGATCGCCGGGCGAGACATGGAGTTGAACATCGAGACCTCTGTGAGAGCGGTGGAACGGACCTTCCGACCGTAGGAGCTTGCCCACGGCTGGCGCGTCGCCCTCACGGCGTCAGGGACGCGCCGACGGGAGCGGGCCGCATACCCCTCGCGATGTAGATCAGTCCACCGTGAAGGCGACGTGTTCCCGACCCCGCTGTCCTAGCCTTGCGATCATGAGAGCGGACCGGCACGCCGTCTGCCAGGACGTGGCACTGGCACTCGGCCTCCTTGCGCTCGGTGCCCTCCAGGTTGGCCTGCAGCGGAGCGGGTGGGTCGCGCTGGTGGGAGTTGCGTGCGTGGCCCTTCCGGTCGCGGCGCGCCGGAGCCATCCGCTCCCTGCCGTGGCACTCGGTTGGGGCGTCCTGCTCGTGAGCGACGGCCTGGGGCACGACGCCACGAGTGAGGGCTATGCCGCGATCCTGGCCCTGGTCCTCACCGTCTACTCCGTCGCGAGGCACGGGCATCGATGGGAGCAGCTCGCCGGCCTTGCCCTGGCGCTCGCCTTCACGTGGGTGGGCGTGCTCATCAACGATCCGACGGACGTGCCGAGCCTGCTGCTCACGACCGTTATCGTGGGGGCGCCATGGGCCGCGGGGTATACCGTCCGCGCCAGTCTCGAACGTCGCGACCAGGTCGTTGTGGAAAACCTTCGGCTCATCAGCGAACGCGAGCGGTACATTCGCGAGGCAATCGCCTCGAGCCGCACCGAGATCGCTCGGGATCTGCACGACGTGCTCGGTCACTCGCTCTCCGTCATGGTGATGCAGCTGGGCGCTGCGGACCACACGTTCACCCGCGACCCGACTCGAGCACGTCTGGCCCTCCGGGCCGCGCGGTCGACGGGCAAGGAGGCCATGGACGAGTTGCGCACTCTCGTCGCGCTGTTCCGCGAGGAACCCGGCACCCTCGGCACGGGACCGACACCGCGCCTGGTGGACGTCGCCGGCCTCGTTGACGAGCTCACCTCGGCGGGACTGGACGTGCGTCTGGACGGAGACGACCGACTGCCAGCTCTCGGCCCCGCCGAGGATCTGGCCGCGTACCGCATCGTCCAGGAGTCCCTGACGAACGCCGTCCGTCACGGATCGGGAGACGTGCGGGTACGGCTTGAGTCGAAGGCCGGTTTCGTGCACATCGTCATCGACAACCGGGTGGACGCCGCTGGGGCGAGTGACCGCCGCGAGCAGGGTTCGCATGATCTAGGATTCGGCCTCATCGGGATGGAAGAGCGGGCACGTTCATGTGGTGGGTGGTTGCGGACGACGCGGCCGCCGGGTCGCTTCCGCCTCGAAGCCGCGGTGCCCATCAAGGTGGCCGCATGAGCCACGGAACTGGCGGGCATGCAGGATCGGGCTCTGGGAGCGGCAGGCCCGTGCGGGTGGTGATTGCCGACGACCAGTCCCTCATCGTCACCGGGCTGCGGCTGATCCTCGATTCCGAGCCGGGCATCGAGGTCGTGGGCGAGGCAGGCAACGGACTTCAGGCGGTGGCTGTCGTCGACCGCGAGCACCCCGACGTCATCCTCATGGACATCCGCATGCCCGAGCTCGATGGCATCGAGGGGACCCGACGCATCGTCGCGGGCGGGTCCGCGACCCGCGTGCTCATGCTCACGACGTTCGGCGAGGACGAGCTGGTGGTCTCTGCGATGCGAGCAGGGGCGAGTGGCTTTTTACTCAAGGACGTCGACCCTCCCGACCTCATCCACGCGATCAGGGTCGCCGCGAAGGGGGACACCGTCCTCGCGCCGGAGCTCGTGCGACGCCTTGTCGAGCGCTTCACCGCCCCCTCGGCCGAGTCGCTGGCAGCGATCAGCTCGCTCACGGAACGCGAGCGGGAAATCTTCTGGCACTTGGCCCGTGGCCGCACCAACGACGAGATCGGGACCCATCTGTTCATCAGCCCGGCGACCGTGAAGACGCATGTGAGCAGGGTGCTCGCCAAGCTCGGACTCCGAGACCGGACGCAGGCCGTCGTGCTCGGGTACGAGTCCGGCGTCGTGGTTCCCGGACGGAAGGACTGACCGCTCCTCGGTCCGTCATCGTCTGACTGCGGAACCGCTCCCTTCGCCAACCTCAGTTCACCTCGTGGAACCTTGACGAGGTCCACATCGATGCGCTGCCCGACGGTCCGCTGTCCGAGATCGCGCGGGAAGCCGCGTCACGGCTGGAGGGGGCGCTGCGGTCGGGTGAATGACGATTGGCTGCTCGCTTGGCTGCCCGGCCTCGCGACAGCAAGCAAAAGGCCCAGGTCATGATCGGCGATCCAGCCGGTGACCTGGGCCTTTCTATGGAGCCGCCTATCGGAATCGAACCGATGACCTACGCATTACGAGTGCGTCGCTCTAGCCGACTGAGCTAAGGCGGCAACGCCGGTCAAGTATACGGCACGCCCGACCTCCCCTCCGGGCGGGATTCCACCCAACTGATCACCCGACCGGCCCAGCCGGCGCCGCCGATCGGAACCAGCCGGCGCCGCCGATCGGAACCAGCCGGCGCCGCCGATCGGAACCAGACACGGCAGACAGCCGAGCAAGTTTTGTGAAGAAGCAGCACAGAGCATCTGAAACAGTAATGAAAGTCCTTCGCTGTCCCGCACCGCTGGGGCAGCGACGTACCCCCACTGGCGACCAGATCGGGCGGCAACGTGTCCGACGAGCCGCAGCCACGCGCGGGCTGCGCCCGGCCACGACCCGACCTGGTCGCACCCGGTGGGCGGGGGTCCCATCCGCCAGCGCGGCACCGCCGCGCGGGACCCCCGCCCACCACTTACCAGGCCAACCGCCCCACTTACCAGGCCAAGCGCCCCACCTGGCAGGCCAACCGCCTTACCTGTCGCGGGGCGACCCGGCGCCCGGTCAGCTATCCGGTCCGCACCGAAGCGGTCTCCTGCAGCCCACGCAGCACGTACGGCACCGCCTCGGCCTGGAAGTCGATATCCGGCGCCAGATCCCGCACCGTACCCTCCAACACGATCAGCGCCAGGATCGGAAAAATGAACTGCGGGTCGGCGTAGAAGCCCCGGGAGCGCTGCACCGCGAACAACCGGAACGCGAAGTTCACCAGGTCGAAGTCAGCCGCCGAGACCCGGCTGTTGCCACGCACCAGCTCGATCACATCGGCGCGGAATCCTTCCGGGTCGGCCCGGCGGTGCGCCCGTAGCGAGGTGGAGAGCAGAATCTCGGCACACCGGGGCCCGTCGTTCCGGCCGAGATAGTAGAAGAACTCGGCGAACTTGCGGCGGGCCAACTCGGTGAGCCGACGGGTGAACCCGGCGTCCACGATCACCGCCGACCCGTCGGACATCAGATACAGGTTGCCCGGATGAAGGTCACAATGGACGAACCCGTCCCGGAACAGCATCTGGTACGTGGCCCGCAGCCCGGCGAGCACGGCGGCCCGGCGGCCCGGAGTCGGTTCGTCGTCGCGCCGCAGACCGTCAACGAACTCCGCCACCAACACCTCCGGTCCGGAGAACCCGGCCAGTACCACCGGAATCCGCACCCCGGCCAGTCCGGCCAGGTTGCTACGTAGCAATGCCAGCGATTCCGCCTCCTGGACCAGATCCAACTGGGCGTACACCGAGTCACCGAGCTGGCTGATGATCTCCGCCAGCGGCGCACCGCGTAAGCCGGGCAGCCGGCCGCCTAATCGGGCCACGGACCGCAACAGCGCGATATCCACCGCCATAATGCCGGCGATACCCGGCCGTCGCACCTTCACCGCGACCTGCTCGCCGGTGGTCAAGCGGGCGCGGTACACGCAGGCGATGCTGCCGGCGGCGACCAACCGTAGTCCGTTCCGACCACCGTCGACCATTGCCAGCAGCCCGGCGGGAACCGAGTCGAGGGTCGCCGCCGGGTCCGGCGGGCGGACCCCGTCGTAGAGCCGGGCGAGGGTACGGCAGGTGGCTGGCGGGAGCAGATCCGGCCGGGTGCTCAGCACCTGACCGAACTTCACGTACGCCGGGCCGAGTCGCTCCAGCGCGTCGGTGACCGCCGCACCGGCCAGTTCAGTCCGGTCAGCCGGACGCCTGATGACCCGGATGGCCAGCCTGGTCGCCGTGGCGAGCACCACCCGGGACACGGTGACCACCCGGATCGCCATGGCCAGTCGCCCGACCCGCGGTGCGGTCATCGGGTCCTGCCCGGTCGTCGCCGTAGCGCCGTGGGTATCGATCATCGGACACCTCCAGGTATTGAATGATCTCCACGTAGTGGGTGCCAAGAATAGGAGGCGGACAATAATCCGCCCACCAACCCGGGGACATTGGGCAAGAGACCGGATATTCATCCGCGATGCGGTACCCAATCACCGGGCAGGACCGGGGTCCAACTTCTGCTTCTTGCTGCCGTGGGCTGGTTTGTTTGACGGTCCCGGGCTACATGGCCAACGCTGATTGCAGCGCTACAACGGGGCGAGGAAGTGGCCTTGGAGCAGCGGCCGAGAGGAACCTACCGACGGTGGAAGGTCCCACATGACGCACCCGGAAACGCTTGCCATATGAACTGTTAATCGATCGGCGAACAGTTACGCACTCGACTGGCTCCACGGGTACGCAATTCGCCTTCCGAAGGCGGTCAGGCCGACGTCCGCTGCTCCCGAACCGGCTTCCGTCGCCCGCAATAGGACAGGCATCGCAATCACCAGACCACGAAAGGGTGATCACAGCATGACGCTCCAATCCATCGGCCTCACCGCCGGAGGTCGGGAAAACGCTCCCGACTGGGAGCACTACCTCAAGGGCGACCCGGCCCTGCTCAACAGCGAGTTCGGCGACATGCTCGACCGGACCGCTGTCCGGCTCGACATCCGCACCGACGACCAGGTCGCGTACGAGGCGCTGCACCACCCGGACCCGATGATCCGCGAGCAGTCGCTGTACCAGGCCATGGACCGCAAGCTGCCCAACGCCATCGACCTGATCGCGGAGGCGGTGGCCTCGGACTCCAACCGTGAGGTCCGCTGGAACGCGCTCTGGGCGCTGGAGAAGATCGGTGGCCCGCGGGCTCTGCAGGTGCTCGAGCGGCACATCAAGGATGACGACGCCGACGTTGGCGAATGGGCGCGGCTGTTCAGTTCGGAACTGCGCACCGGCCTGCCCGCGTTCGACAACCGGTCATTCACCTTCGACTCCGACCGGACCTTCGACGAGACCATTCTGCTGAACATTCACTGTGACGTCTACGTCGCGCTGGACGAGACCGGTCGCAACTGGGGCAAGATCTCGCTCTCGCCCCAGGGTCTGGCCCGCAGCTACGGCCAGGCGCACGCCTGCCCGAACGTGGATACCCGTAACGAGAAGCTGATTATCAGCAAGAACCTCGACGGCTTGCACGACGACGGTACGCCGCACGTCGAGAACTTCGTGTTCCGCGGGCTGACCAACCACGCCAACGCGGGCCGTGGCAGCTTCTACTTCGAGTCACGGGGTCTGCGTCCGGTCTTCCTTTCCGGCCGGGCCGACGACGACAGCCTCGGTCACCGCAACGAAATGGTTGCGGCGAAGCGTTCCGGGGAGTGGACCCTCGACCCCAACATGCGCATCAAGGGTTCGCCGGCTATCCGGTACGTCCGGGGCCGCGTGCACACCTGGGGTTACCTCAACTTCGAGACCATGTCCGGCAGCTCGTTGGAGGAGGTGCTGTTCCCGGGGAACAGCATCCTCGGCACCCTGGACACCCCGACCGGGCCACTGGCTAACGCCTTCATCGTCGGTACGTTCAAGGGCAAGCTGGTCGACTGGACCGGTGACGGTAAGATCAACGTCAACTCGCTCGATATCTACTCCACCGTGGACGGCGACGTCGACTCGGACCAGGATGGCGTTGCCGACCTGCCCGGAGTCCAGTTCTGCCCGCGGACCAACTGGATGAACTGACCGTAGCAGGCGATCGGGGGTGGGCGGCGACAACGCCCACCCCCGATCGCGTACGTCAGTTCCGTCCTTCGACCCGGATGATTATGGGTAGTTGAGCCGGATTTCCCGTCATCGGGAACGGTCGCTTGTCAATGAAGTCCACGGCCGCCGTAAAAGCCCATTAGCAAGATTCATACTATAACCGGAGCGCATACAGAGATTGACTGTGTGCGCTCAAGCCCGGAGCACCGGACCCGCTCAGCCAGAGCAGGGCACGGGTGACACTACCCGTCCCACGCCCCTCGGCCGCGCCCGGGCAAGGCCGGAGCGGCGACCTCGACTGGACGGCGGACCAGTCGGTATCGCCCTCGCCCTGAGGGCGGGATTCCGGAAACGAGCGTCAATGTTGCAACGCGCATAAAGAAAAGGGGAGGCGACGTGATGAGCACCGCCGACTGGCCGTGGCGGCCGGGCGCGAACTGCCTGGAATGCGAGAACATGGTTACCTGCGGTACCATGAGCGCCTGCCTGGAAAATCCGACCGACGCCGCCCGCCTCGATTCAGTCACGCGGGCTGTCCAATATATGGCTGCCCACCTTGCAGAACCGCAACGTCTGTCCGATATAGCACAAGCGGCATTGCTCAGCCCATTTCACTTCCACCGGGTGTTCCGCCATGTCACATCAACCACGCCGGCCCGTTTTCTCACCGCACTCCGGATGGCAGAGGCCCGCCGGCTGCTTCTGAATTCGAGGCTGAGTGTAACCGAGATCTGCATTACCGTCGGCTACTCCAGCCTCGGTACGTTCATCAGTCAGTTCACCAGGTTCACCGGGCGTTCGCCTCGCCGCTTCCGGGCGGCCATGTCGGCGTTCGGCCAGATCCGACTCAGCGAACTGACCAGTCGCTGCTCGGATGAGCATCTCGCGCCGGGCCCGGTCGGCACCATCACCGGCGGGCCACGGGACGGCGGATGCGCGGTGCTCGCCCTCTACCGATCACCGGAGCCCGACGAGTCCCCGGTGGCGTACGGCGTGCTGGAAACCAACCGGGTCACTCATATGGAGCCGCTGGCCGACGGCGCCTACCACCCGGTCGCCCTCGGATTTCAAAGCCGGTCCACGCTGGCCGATGTGCTCGGCGGGACCGCCGAACCCGCCGAGTTCGTGGGCATTGGCGAGACGCCGATCGTGGTGGAGCAGGGCCGGACCCGGCGGACCTTCCACGTCGCGCTGCGCCGGCCCCGACCGATCGACCCGCCGGTACAGCTCACCTCCGCTTTACTCGCCCTGGCCGCGCAGGCCGTCCACACCGGGTGACCGAGGTAGCGAAGCACCGCAGGTCGGTGAGAAAGCGCCGATGCCGGGTTCGAGCACGCCGAACCCGGCATCACGCGTATCCGTCCGCCCCCGACACCACGCCCAAGCACCACCTGGTCACCGGGGCGGGTCCGGACGGTTGCCGCCGTCCGGACCCGAGTTCACCTGGCTTACCCGGCAAAGGCCGCCAGGGCGGCGAGCAGATCCGCGGGCAGTTCCGCTGGCGCCAACCCGTTCGCCACCCGACGCAGGCAGGCCACGGTCTGCCGGCCGCGGGCCACCTCCAGACCCTGTCGCTGAAACTCGAAGTTCATGCTCACCCGGTGTCCGTTTCGGGCCCCCAGGGTCATCAGCACATCGATCCGGTCCAGCCCAAAACACTCGGCGTAGTAGTCCATCGCACAGGAGACCGTGACCAGCGCCAGCTCCCCGCTGCGCAGCCCGGTGAGCACTGACGGGGCATGGTCGGCCAAGAAGCGCTCCCGGCAGTGCCCCTGCCAATGCAGAAAGTGTGCAAAGTAGACGTTTCCTACCATGTTCGTTTCGTCCAGGGTCACCACATGCTCATAGCGGTAGGCACGCACCGGGATCAGGCTCCTTCCGGCTGCACCGCGACCGCTACCACTACCGGTCGGCGCCCGACGGCCCAGCCGACCGCAGTCGCCACGGTCACCTCCGCACAGGTCTCGATCACCAGTCCATCCGGCTCCACCGTCGCCACCCGCATCACCCGATCCGGGTCCACTCCGAGCTTTGTCATCGCCTCCCGCGCCGCCCACAACCGGGTGGCGGCGAGGTCAAAGTCCTCCCCGGTACGACCGGCCAGCCCCTGCGCCGTTGACGGACCGGCCGGGCCGAGCAGACCGAGCCACCGGTCCCCCGGCTCACCGGGGGACGGCACCTCCTGCCAGTCGATACCCACCGGCTGATCGGCGAGCGCGACCAGCACCTGTCCGGCCGTATACGCCGCGCTCGCATGCCGGCCCGGCACCCGCAGGCCACCGGCCGGATCATGCCCGATCGCCGCGACCGGCACCCCGAGCCGATCGGCCAGCACCTGCCGGGCCGCGCCCTCAGAGCGGTCACCCGGGGCCAGGAACAGCTCCACCGCATCAACCGTCCCGGACTCGATCAACCGTCGGGTGAGCCATGGGCCGAGCAACTCGTTCGGCAGGCGACCCTGCTTCCGGGCCGCGTCGAACTCGGGATTCGCGCCGATCGCCCGCAACCGCAACCCGCGCCAGCGGGCCACCAGCGGACCACCCGGCTCGAGTACGTCGACGTCGAAGACGTACTCGTCAGCGGTGTGGGCACGTTCCGTGGCCCGGACCGCGAGCCGGCCGTGCGGCACCCGCCAGACGGAGAACTCCGCGGCCCCGACCGGGAGAACCCGACGGTGCGGAGCACACCCGAGCAGCGTGTGGATCGAGGCGTCATGCCCGGCCGGGTCACCGAGCAGCAGCTCCCGGCCGAGGAACTCGGCGAACCAGCGCTCGTCGCGATCCGCGTCGATCCAGGCCCGCACGGTGAACGCCGAAACCAGATCGACCCCGGCGAGTCGGCGCATCCGCCCCTGGTGGAACAGGACTGTCCCGTACCACGGGTGTGGTCCGGTCCGCCGGTCCGCCGGTATCGGCTCGGCCAGCCGCGCCGGCTGGCCCACCGGCTCGGCGGCGCCGACGACGGTTCCGGTGAACCGATCGGTGGCGAACCGATCGCTGTCGTCGCGTAACGTCACCCGCACGTCAGGTCGCTCAGCGGCCTCGGCGAGCGCGGCGATCCGCAGCGTTCGGGTGGACCGCTCGGCAACCGTGACCGGAGCGGGAAACTGGGCGTCGCGAATCGTCCACGTCGACCGCCGGCCGGAGGTAACCGCGGCCACCTGGGCCATCGCCTCCAGGCCGAGCACCGCCGGCAGGAGCGGCACCCCGGAGACCTGGTGATCCGGTAAATAGAGATCCGATCCGGCGGAGAGGACGGCCTCCGCGACGGTCTCCACCTGCCCGACCCGGGCTCGAAGCACCTCGGTGAAACGCAGGTCGGCCGGATCGGCGGCCTCCGGTGCCGGTACCGGGGCGAGCGCCGCGCTGGCGGGGAAGGCGGCCGTGCAGAACAGGGTCACCGGTGCGTCGGGGTCCTGCAGCACCGTCCGGAAAAGGGCGGTGCCCTGCGCCGGACTGATCGGTGCCACGCCGCTGCGGCGCAGCTGGTCCAGCACATCGAGCCGGACCCCCATGCCGAGGCCGGACCAGACCGACCATTCCAGCACGTGCACTCGCCGCCCCGGGTGGTGTTCAGCCCAGCGTTCCAGTTCCAGTCGCATCCAGTCGTTGGCCACGCAGTACGCCGACTGGCCGGTCAGGCCCTGCCGGCCGATGACGGACCCGAAGGCCACCACCAACCGCAGTTCATCGCCGGCCACCCGGAGCAGGGCCAGCAGACCATCGACCTTGCCGGTGAGGTGTTGCCGGACGGTGTCGGTCGACACCTGCGCCATCGGCTGCGGCACGTTGGTTCCGGCGCCGTGCAGCAGCCCCCGTACCGGGCCGATCCGGGCGGCCTCGGCGACCGCGGCCCGTACGGCGACCGGGTCTGCCAGGTCGCAGCGCAGGTAATGCACCCGGTCCGCGCCGGCCACCGTGCGCAGCCGGGCCAGGCCGTCGGCGACCTCCGCTGAATCGGCCGCCCGGCGGCCGAGGACCACCAGCTGACAGCCGGTCTGCTCAGCCAGCTCGGCGGCGCAGGCCCCGGTGATGCCGGCGGCACCGCCGGTCACCAGGCATACCTCGCCGGGCTGTAGCCCGGCGCGGGACGGCTCGCCGGCCGCTGGCCGGTGCAGCACGGTGACCGCGCGCTGTGCTGGCTGACCAGCTCTCAGCCGAAGTTCCAGGTAGCCGCTGCCGGCGGTTAGCGCCGCGACCTCATCGAGTTGGTCGTCAGCGAGTTCGACGACGGTCACCGCGCAGCCGGCGATCTCGGCCGCCGCGCTGCGCCCCAGGGCGGCGGCCGCTGGATGTCCATCATGAACGATCAGGAGACGGTCCGGCGGGCGGTGCCCGATCCGGCTCAGCAGTTCGGCGATCCGTTCCGGCCCATCGTCGCGACGCAACCCCACCGCCAGGCCGACTGGTCGGTCCGGTTCATCGACGCCGACCTCGGCGGTAACCGAAGCGGGGTCGCCGGTTATCGCAGGAGTGGGTTCGGCACCATCCGCCAGCCGATGCAGCGGGTGGGTCGGATCAGCGTCCACCTGCCAGGGCAGCGGTTCTGCGGGCCCGGCCAGCCGGTGCTCAACCCACTCGTGCCGGAAGGTCCGGACCCAGGGCGCCACCCCCAGCACCGGATCTGTCCCGGCCTCAACGCCGAGCGGCAGTTCGCCGAGGAGCGTGGCCGCCTCGGCCACGGTCACGTCGGCGAGCGCCAGCGGCGCGGCCGGAGGTCGGCGCCCGATCGCGACCGCGACCGCGGCCACCGCCCGGGAGACCTGTAACGAGTTGAGGTGCAGGTCGCTCAGAAAGCGGCTGGACGGGGCGATGGCGTCCACCGGAAGCTCCGACGCCTCAGCCAGGTAGGCGCGCAGGCTGTCCAGCGGGTCGAGCGCGGCGGCATCCGTGGCAGCCACCACCGGCACCGGCGCTGAGGCCGGGACCGCAACCGGGACCGGAACCGAGGCCGGGACCGGAACCGGAGCTGAGGTAGGGACCGGCGCCGGGCGCTCAAGTGGCCCGTCCCCGGCAACCTCACCCGGCGAAACCCCCAGGCCCGCGGGGTTGAGCAGGAACGACATCGGCTGCCCCGGACGCACTGGCCGGTGCGCCCGGCCAGCGAACCAGGCTCCCAGGTCAGCCGCCCCGGCGGCGGCCAGCGCCGCGGTGGCCAGCGCCAGCTTGCGGGGCGCGCCCGCACAGTCGAGGCTGACCGCGGGAATCGGGGCGAACCGACCGGCCAGCGTGCTGAGCATGGTGCCGGGTCCAGCCTCGACCAGCAGATCGCACTGCTGGGCCAGTTCCCGGAGCGCGGGCAGGAACAACACCGGTTCGGTGAACTGCCGGGCCAGCACGTCAGGCAGGTCGTTTGGCGAGCTGAGCCGCTGGCCGGTGACCGTGGAGATGACCGTCCGCCGGATCGGCTGGAAGGTGGCCGTCCGCAGGGTGGCGGCCCAGGCGGGCACCGCCGGCGCCATCGCCGGGCTGTGGAAGCCGTGCGAGACCGGCAACCGCGCCGTTCCGATGCCCGCCCCACCGGTCGCCGACACCAGACGGGCCAGCGCCGCGTCCGGGCCGGCGAGAACCGTATGTTCCGGGCCGTTGACCGCAGCCACCACCAGGTCGTACGCCTCGGCCAACCGCTCCGCCTCGGGCCGGGCCAACGGCACACTCAGCATTCCGGTGCCGGCGATGCCATGTTCGGCCATGATCCGACCACGTTCGGCGGCAAGCCGGAGCACCTCAACGGAGTCCAGGGCCCCGGCCCAGGTCAGGGCGGTCAGCTCACCGAGGCTGTGGCCGAGCGCGGCGACCGGGGTGCAACCCAGCGCCTCCAGCCAGGCCAGCCCGGCCAGGGATTGCCAGACCACGGCGGGCTGGGCCACAACCGTGTCCAGCAAGGGATCAGCACCGACCGTAGCCGGGACGAGGCTGGCCGGTCGGGGCGGTGGATTGGTGAGCAACCGGCCGAGCGGGCCCGGGTCAGCACGGACCGGGGCGGCCTGGCCGGGCAGCAGCAGCCCGATCCGGGCCGGCCGGCCGCCACCCAGCGCGACCCCGGCCGCCTCGTCCACCAGTGGTCCACCGGTCCAGGTCGGAATCAGCCGCAGCGCGTGTCCGGCGGCGGCCGCCAGCTCCAGCGGCCCGGCGGCGACCAGCGCGCAGCGCAGTGGCGCGGTCCCGGTCGCCTGTCCGGCCAACGTGCCGGCCAGATCGTGCACCTCGGCCACGCTGAGCTGGCCGGCCCAATTGGTCAGCCCGGTCAGCCGCTCGGACAGCTCCGGTACGTCAGCGGCTTCGATCAGCACGATGTCGTCGACCGGGACGGGGGCCGCCCACCGGGCCAGTCGGACCGGCAGCCGGGACCGCCGCCCGGATCGGCTGCTGAGCTCCCCCTCCACCACCACGTGGGTATTGATGCCGCCGAAGCCGGCCGCCGTCACGCCCGCCCGGGGCCGCTCGACATCCCACGGCTCCGGCTCGTCGAGCACCCGCAGCCGGGCCTCCGCTCCGCGCAGCAGTGGGTGCGGGTCCGAACAACCGGTGGTGGGTGGCAGCACCCGATGGAATGCGGCGAGCGCGACCTTGATTAACGCAGCCGCGCCCGCCGCCGCTTTGGTATGGCCGATGTTGGCCTTGATCGAACCCAGCGCGGCCGGCATGGCCGCGGACGGCCGAACAGCGGTCAGGCTCTCCAGTTCCACCTGGTCGCCGACGGCGGTGCCAGTGCCGTGCCCCTCGATCAGAGTCAGGTCACCCGGGTCGACCCGGGCCGCCCGGTACGCCCGGAGCAGCGCCAACGACTGTCCACTGGCCTCGGGTCGGGTCAGGCCCCCCGCGCCGTCAGAGGAACTGGCCCACCCGGTGAGTCGGGCGTAGATCCGCAGATTGCGCCGCTTCGCGTCCTCGACCCGCATCAGGGCCAGGATGCCGCACCCCTCGCCGGGCAGGAACCCGGTCGGCTGCTGGTCGTACACCCGCATGTCGTCGTGGGCGAGCGCACCGAGCCGGGCGAAGCCGATCATCTCGAACGGGTCCAGGGACAGGTCCACCCCGCCGGCCAGCGCGAAGGAGAGCTCGCCAGCGGCCAACGCGTTGCACGCGGTGATCACCGCCAACAGACTGGACGCGCAGGCACCGTCCACGGTGTATCCGGTGCCGTGGAAGTCGAAGTGGTTGCAGATCCGGCCGGCGATGGTGTTACTCAGCCCGCCGGCCAGCGACTCGTCGCCCGGCTCGGGAAATGGCCGGGTGAGTAACTGCCGGGCCTGTTCGAGGACCGCCGCCGCGGTCTCCCCGTCAACCCGGCTTTCCCGCAGCGCGGTGTCGATCGATCGGCGCAGGAACGGCCAGCGTAGCCGGAGTAGGTTGGATCGGCTGAATTCCCCGGTGAGCGAATTTCCCAGCACCACCCCGACCCGGTCCCGGTCGAGCCCGTCGCCACCGGGGAATCCGGCGTCGGTCAACGCCGCGGCGGCCGTCTCCAGGGCCAGCCAGTGGGTCTGGTCGGCAGCCCGGTAGGTCGTGCCGGAGATCCGGAACCGCTCGCGGTCGAACCGCCAGTCGCGCAGCACACCGGCCCGCCTTACGTAGGTCGAGTCCGGATCGTCCGGCGCGCCGAACCGGTACTCCGGTTCGAGTCGGCCCGGCGGGATCGCCCGGAACGCCCGTCGCCGGCCCAGCACGGTCTGCCACAGCTCGGCCGGGTTGTCCGCGTCCGGGTAGCGGCAACCCAGACCGACGATCGCGATCTGCTCACTCGGTTCGGTCATGCCGGCCCCCGCATTGGTGCCGTGCCGGCCGGGCTCCGCTCCACCCCTGAGCTTGCCCGCGAGCGCAGCATCAGCAGCGCCGTCCGCAGCACGCAGGTAATGACCAGGGCGAAGAACAGGCCGTACGCGACATGCGCGAGAACCAGTAGGCCGTACACGGCGGCGGTGGTGACGCCGAACCAGACCTGGCCGGCCCGACGGGCCGGGGTGGTCCCCGGGTCGGTGATCATGTAGTTGGTGAAGAGAATGAACGCCAGCCCGGTCATCGGCATCAGCGCGGCGAGGAAGGCGTGATCGAACAGCGCCCAACGAATGGCCGCCTGGCCTACGAAACCGCCGACCCAGCCCAGGATGAGCGGCATCTTTCCGGTCAGTTTGCCGTTGATCGCCGTGCCGGCGGCCAGTACGACCAGTGGCAGCAGCCAGTCCAGTCCGCCGAAGATGTCGGCGGTGAACTGGTAGGGCGGCGCGATGCTCACCCATGGGAAGAGCAGCAGCGTAAGGGTGATGCCCGCGTTGGATGGGTTCAGCACGTGCCGGAGCCGACCGTTGATCCGGATCCGGAGCAGATGCCGGGAGGCGACCGCCGCGCTGGCCGCGAAGAGGTAGGGCCACGGCGAGGAGTTGCCGTACAACAGCATCGCGCAGGCCAGACTGCCGATGTGGGTGGGCAGCAGGTAGTCGATCAGTTGCCGCGCACCGCCGAGGTACTTCGGCGGACGGTGGTGCGCCCGGGCGTCGAGTGTTTCCAACAGCAGGTCGACCAGGTAGCCGACGACCAGGGTGAGTAGCGGTGTCACCGGGGCCTGTTCGAAGCCGAGGAACAGGTGGCCGATCACCGTCAGCGCGGTGATGGAGAGCGCGAACCGGCGCAGCGCCTTGAGCCGTACGTCCGGGAGCGACACGTCGCGGGCCGGTGCCCGCGCGGCGGCTGTCCCGCCGTCGGCCGGCGCCGGTGCGGCGGGGGGCAGGGGATTCGCAGGCATCACCAGGTCACCGTTCCTCGGTCGAATGGATTTAGGCTCCCCCGGGCTCGAAGTGGCTGCCCGAGGGAGTACGGGCGTAGGCGGTCCGCCGGGCGGCGCAGAGATCCGCCCGGCGGACCGGTAGCACAGGGGTCAGATGGTGATCGACTGCCCGTCAAAGCGGGTGAGGGTCAGCGAATGGTTCTCGTTGAACCACGGCTTCTGCCGGCGCATGATCTCGATCGCCAGCGTTTCGCCGAGCCGCACCGATTCGGAGAAGTCGCTCCGGTAGTGCACGCCGGCCATGTTCCGGCCGCTGGCGATGTTGGCCGCCAGCTTGTCGAGTTCACCGCCGACCGTTATCCGCCCGGCATCCGAGCCGAGGTACGGCACCAGCTCGGTGCCGTCCTGGTTGGGCTGCACCGGGTTGGGCATGATCGCGGTCTCGTCGAACCAGGCTTTGAGTACCGTGACGCAGGCGCCGGCCGCCGTGGCGTGTCCAGCCCCGTACGAGGGGTGCAGCGGCGAGCCCTCCGGGTACGCCTGGGGCAGCAGGTAGCTCTGGTTCCGGGCGAACACCCGCCGCACCGCCTCCGACTCCAGCAGTTCCCGGTCGAGGAAGTCGTAGCGGCGCCGGCCGGTGAGGTGGTTGTGCACCCGGCCACTGACGGCCTCCGGCCGGATCCTGCGGTGCACAAACCACTTCTGGAACCAGACGGCGCGTAGCGCCCGGGTAGCCACCTCGGTGACCACGTCGAACAGGTGCGGCATCCCGAAGGTGCCGAAGCCGTCCTGGGTCGCCGACCACTGGTAGGGCAGGTTGGCATCCAGTGGCGCCCCCTGTTCGAGCAGGATCAGCCCCGCGTTGAGGAACGGCTGGAACGGGCTGGCGTCCGCGTCGAAGTGCACATAGTGGGTCAGGTCGCGGGGGGTGCGGATATAGCGGGGGTTGGCGCGGTCCCGGTCGGCGGCGGCCAGCCCACGGACCAGGCCCCGCTGGATTCGCAACCAGGTGTCGTACGTGGTGACGTAGTCGCGGCCGGCCTGGACGGTGTCCTGGCGCTGCCGGTACCGGTGGGTGCCGAACTGGACGTCCCGGAACAGGAACTGCGAGACGTACGGCCCGACCAGATCACCGGGTGTGTCACCCCGGAAGATGCTGGCCGGGGTGACGGCGGCGCCGATCTGCGGCCCCCGGAAGTCCGACATCCCCGATAGTTCAGCTGCCGCCGCGCCAATCGTGGGGTCCTCGCCGAACCGGTCGAACGGCACGTCCCGGGCCAGCGCCATCCAGTACAGCTCGGCCATCTCGGCCGAGTTCTCCGCACTGTCCAGGCGCGGCGCCGGCCGCAGGGTCAGCAGAGTGCTGTCGATGCCATCCGCGTTCGCGGCCATGCCGGACTGCGGATTGACCAGCTTCCGGCCACCGGCCGCGTCGAGCGGGATCCGCTCGAAGTCCTCCGGGTCCCCGCTCGCCAGGGCTCGCAGCAGACGCCGGTACGCCTGCCGGTCGACCTCGCCGAACTCGTCATGCGGAAGTCCCTTGTGGAAGCAGGACACGTAGTTCGGGTAGCTGTTCTCCTCACCGTTGTGCAGGTGTTCGATCGAGGCCGGGCCGGATCCACCGACGCCGGTGGCCGACGACTGCCGCCCTGGCTTGCCTGGCGTGATGCTCATGATGCTGATGCCTCTCCTTCGGATAGCCGAACGGACAGCCGCCGGCGGCGGGATCAGTCGGTGGCCGGGGTAGCCGGCGTGGCCTGATCGAACGGAACCGGCTGCCCGTTGGCGTTCACCCGGAACCGCGGTGCCTTCGCGGACATGTGCCAGTGGATCCACTTCCAACCGTCGGCGGTGCGGACCGCGACGGCGGACGCGTTCAGCGGCTGGTGCTCGAAGGTGCCGTCGGTACGGGCGATCACGACGTCGCCGTCCTCCAGCGTCAGCCCGACCGTCGAGCTGGCCACTACCCGGCTCAGGCCGATCGACTTGGCCTGGGTCTCACCGGGGCCCGGGAAAAGCGTCTGCAGGTACTCCCGCATGGCGTCCTTCTCGGTGATGGTCAGCGCGTTGCCGTCCCGGGCGCCGAGTTCGTAGGTGGTGAACCCGTCGGCCAGGCTGTCGAGGATGTATTCGACGTTCCCCTCAGCGAAGGCGGTCTGCAGATCGGTGAGCAGTTTGCGCACCTCGATCTCAGCCTGCGGGTCGGGCCGGAACGCGCCCCCCGTCGACCCGCCGGAATCGTTGAAGACCCCGCCGAGGAAATCGCCTAACTGCCGGCCGAAATCCTGTACCTCTGTCATCTTCTGACCATTCCTCTCTCCGGACGCGCGATTCGAACCGCGCGGTTCATTGGTTCAGACAGACCGATCAGACAATCCTGTTGGCGCATTAATCGCAGTTCGATCGGCTGTCGATTTATTTGTAGCCCCGATCAGATAGGACTACTTCTTCCGGCTTGCGATACGACCGGGAACGGTCACGGCCCAGCCGATGGCCGACGCCGTCGCTGGGTCGGATCGGTCTTCGGGCCATCACGCAACTCGGCGACCTGGGCACGTAACTCGGTGATGACCAGCCGGGCGCTCTCCCGAGCAGCGGCCAACTCGTCGCGGGCCTCATGCCGGAGCCGGGTGATCTCGATGCGATGCTCCTGCACCAGCCGTCGGCGTTCCTCGCGGGCCTCGTCCAGCGTGCGTTGCCAGCGGCCCAACAGTTCGTTGCGCTCGGCGATCAGCGCCGCCCGTGCCTGATCGTGTGCGGCGGAGAGCGACTGCTCCAGGGCGGTAGCCTCGTCCCGAGCGGCCTCGGCGAGTCGCGCCTCCTCGCGGAGACGTTCGAGCCGGGCCATGTGGCGGGCCCCCAGGTAAGCCAGGACAGCGGTGACCACGGCGGCGACCGGGGCACCGAACGCTTCAGGGTTCACGTCACCCCCCGCCGGCCACGAACCGGAACTGCCGGGCCTCCTCACGGGCGTCGGCCAGCATGCAGCGCATGACCAGCCACACCAGACAGAGCTCAGCAGCCCAGATCGGCGTCCGCCAGTCGGACAGCACGGAGTCGACCCCGATGAAGACCCACCAGCCGGCGGTCAGCCCGAGCACCCGGCCCCGACCACGGGCGGACCAGCCGAAGAGCCCGACGAACTGGGCGAGGACGAGCAGCGCCGACACGATCAGCACTCCGGACGCGGCAGGGACCCGCGCTGCCGCCGGGAGCGCGCCGAGTTCGAACAGAGCGCGTGGATCCCGCGTCAGCAGCATGCCCTGGGCAAGGATGGCCAGGATCAGGACCGGGTCAACCGGTCGTCTGGTACGCCCCGGGCGTTGTCGTCCGGGGCGTACCGACGCTGGAGCCGCGCCGAGGACCAGGGCGGGTTCAACGGAACCAGCACCCCCGGCGGAACCGGCACCCCCGGCGGAACCGGCACCTCCAGCGCTGACCGCGGCGGGATCGGATAGTGGTGGGTAGACGATCATACGATTCACCACGATCAGCAGAGAGCTCCGGTTGGCTCGCCCGACTCGACATGCTCGTCAACTCGAGCGGCCAACAGAACCGCTACCAGGGCGTCATCCAACTCCGGCGGCACCGACCGGAGGTCCAGCAGCAGCCGACCATCCCGGACCCGGCCGACCACCGCCGGATCGCCACGACGCAGCGGTTGACAGAGCCGCTGCGGGAGGCTGATCGCGCAGCTCGGCAGCCGTACCCCTGGTGCGCCACCACCACCGATCGTGGCCTCCGCCGCCACCAACTCAGCCGGCACCCCGGCGGCGGCAATCCGATCAATGATCGCTGCACCCCGGTCACGCAACGCCGCCAGTGGGGCCCGCAGCGCCACCTCGGTCGGAGTACGACCAGTCCGCAGCGTGGCCTCCAGCGCGGCGAGGGTGAGTTTGTCCGCCCGCATCGCCCGGGCCAACGGGTGCCGGCGGAGCTGCTCAACGACGGTGCTGGTGCCGAGCAGCAGACCGGCCTGCGGACCGCCGAGCAGCTTGTCCCCACTGGCGGTGACCAGCGCCGCGCCCTGCCGCAATGCGGTGTCCGCATCCGGCTCATCGGGCAGGAACCGCTCGGGTCGCAGCAGCCCGGACCCGATATCGACCACCACCGGTACGCCGAGGGTGGCCAACTGGTCCACCGCCACTTCAGAGGTGAAGCCATCAATGCGGAAGTTCGACGGGTGGATCTTGAGAATCAAACCGGTGCCGGACCAGATCGCCCGGGCGTAGTCGTCCAGGGTGGTCCGATTGGTGGTACCCACCTCGTAGAGCCGAGCACCGGTTGCGGTGAGCAGATCAGGCAGGCGGAACCCGTCGCCGATCTCCACCAGTTCACCGCGACTGACCACGATCTCCCGACCGGGTGCGAGCACAGCGGCGGCCAGGACCAGCGCCGCGGCGTTGTTGTTCACCACATGCACCCCGCCGGCCGCCGGTACCGCCTCGGCCAGCGCGGTCAACGCGCCATGGCCTCGCCGACCACGCCGCCCGCTCTCCAGGTCGTACTCGATGTCGGCGCAGCCGGCCGCGATGTTGACCGCTTCCCGGGCGGCCTCGGAGAGCGCCGCCCGGCCGAGGTTGGTATGCAGCAGCACCCCGGTCGCATTGATCACCGGCCGGAGTTCCACCGAGCGGCGGGGCAGGCCCGCGACGGTGGCCGCGACCACCTCGGCGGGATCGATCTCACCGGCCCGGGCCCGACGCTGGGCGTCGATCAGTCGGCGTTTCACGATGGCCGTACCAAGCCGGGACGCAGCCCGGCTCAGTCGCGGGTCGGCCAGCGCGACATCGGTCCGCGGCATCCGACGACGCGGATCCGCTCCGCTGGCCGGCGCGGATCCGCGGGCGCCGTTCGTCGTGGTCGGACCCGGGCTTGTCGGACCCGGTCTGGCACCTGTCGCGCTCATCGGGTGGTGACCTGTCCACTGTCGTGCAGCATCACCACATGACGTCCGGGTGCCAGGGCCAGGCTGGCGCTCTGCTTACCGGCGGCCGTGCGCCAGGAGATGGTGAAAACCGTGGTGCCGGCGGTACGGGTACCGAGGAACAACTCGCCCGAGGAGACCCCGGCGTGCCCATTACTCGGATACAGCTGCCCGCGTAGGGTCGGCCGACCCGTCGGGGTCGCCCGCACCGCCGCGCCGACGGCCGCGGTCCAGGCACCGTCCACGCCGGGCCGCACCAGCTCGAGTACGGTGTGCGGCCAAGCCGTACCGGACTCGTTGACCAGCAGCCGGCTGTCCTGCCACTGGTTGGCGATCAACGCATCCGGCCGACCGTCGCCGTTGATGTCGCCGATCGCGACCCCCCGGCTGACATCCGGATCACCCAGCCCGATCCGGGGTGCCACGTCGACGTACCGGCCCTTGGCCGACCTGGCCCAGAGCGGGTTGTGCTGGTGGCCGGAGAGGTCGTCACCGGGCTGGAAGTTCGGCCAGGCCCACGGATATTCGAGGACCTGGTCGTTCGCCATGGCCAGCTCCTGCAACTCCGGCCAACGTTGACGCTCACCCTTGAGGAAGCCGGTGGCCTGCAACAGCTCATCGGTGCCGTCGCCATCGAAGTCTGTCGCCTTGATGTCCCAGGCCCAGCCGCTGCGGGAGAGCCCCAGCCACTCGCTGCGATCGGTGTACGGCACCCGCCCGGCGAGCAGTTCGCTGCCCGGCCCGGTAGGGGTGAACGCGAAGTTGCTCTCCTGCAACCCCCACTCGGTGGTGATGTTGCTGACCAGGATGGTCGGCAGCGACGCGCCGTCCGGATAGGTGTAGGCCACCCCCATTCCCTTGAAGGAGTCCCGGCCGAGCACCTTTGACTTCGGCGTGACCGCGTCCCGGGCACCGAGCACCGGACGCAGGTCGACCCGCCCCGGCACCGAGTGGTTGACCAGCAGGTGGTCCGGACCGAAATCGTTGGCCAGGTAGACCTCCGGAAGCAGATCGCCGGTCAGATCCTGCAGGCCGACCGCGAGGGTCCAGGACCGGGCGGCGTCGTCGGGCAGGGCGATGCTGGCGTCGATCCAGTCGGGCGCCGAATCCGGGCCGGCCGGCCGGGAGAGCAGCAACCGGTTGGCCCCCGCGTTGCGGGCCCGGGCCATCCCGGCCTGCATCCGCATCCGGCTGTCGCCCTCCGCCTTCGGGTCGAGCACCCGGGCACCGTCCGGGAAGTAGTTCCCAATCAATACGTCCAGGTTGCCGTCGCCGTCCAGGTCGGCTACCGCGAGGGCGGTGGTGTTCCACACCTGCGCCGGCCGCACCAGCTCGACGGCCTGGTATCCGGCCCCGACCCGGATGAACTGCACCGGAGACCGGCCCCAGTAGTAGACGAGCAGGTCGATATCGCCGTCGGCGTCCAGGTCGGCCGGCACGCAGCCCATCGGTGCCCAGTGACCACCGGGCATCGGCGGTGGGTCCAGCCGGATCGCCGGATACCGCGCGCCGGTTCCCGGCACCGGGAACACCTGAACCGAGTCGTCCCGCGGATCGACCAGGCAGGCGTCGTCGGCCCGGCCGTTACCGTCGGCATCGGTCAGCGCCACTGCCGCGCCGACCGCCGAAATCCAGGACCGGATCCCGAACAGATCGGGGGCGACCGACCGGACCGTACGGGCGCCGGCCGGGGCGCTGTTCAACGCCGTACTGCGGAAGGCGAACCGCGCGGCCAGCCGGGTCGCCTCCACCTCGGACACCTCCCGACGTAGGGTCAGCAGACCGAGCGTGCCGACCAGCACGACGGCCGCCAGGCCGGACACCAGCCGTCGGGGAATCAAGGACTTCACCGGATATCTCCCTCTCCGGGCGGCGGGTGCCGCCATCGGGTGTGCACGGATCGCCGGGGCGCTCCGGTCGCGGTCAGCGACCGACCGCCTCCGCACGCTTACGGATCTCGGTTTGCCACAGCCGGTACGCGGTAACCTCCGGGCCGGCGGACCGGGCGGTCCCTTCGCAGTCCCGCGCCCAGTCCGCGGCCACCTGCAGCGGTACGCCAGCCAGCACCGCGACCGCCCGGTGGGTGTGCGTCGGGATATGGCCGGAGCGACGCCGGGCCTCAGCGGCGAACGATGCCCCCTGGGCGAGCGCGGCGCGGGCCGACCCGGTCAACGCGTCGAACTCCTCGAACTGCCGGTCCCCGCTGCCACCCGCGTAACAGGCGGCCAGCCCTACCCCGGCCCACAGTTCTGGTCGCAGCGCGGCCGGAAACCGGACGATCTGCCGGCCGATGGCCGACACGTCGCCACACTCGACAAACCACAGGCTCCGGCCCACCCCCTGATAGCTGACCGCCTGCGTCGAGTCGCGCCGGTCCGGCCGGTCGGCCAGCCGACGGATCCAGTCGTAGCCGCGGAAAAAGCCCTTGGCGAATCCGGCGCCATCCAGAGCGAGCCAGCGCAACAGCGGATCCAACCCTGGCCGCCGGATGACCCACCGGGGCGGTAACACCGCACCGAGCCAGCCGACCCCAACGTGCGCGAGGTGCACGAACCCGGCGCCCGGCCCGGCGAGCAGATGCTCCAGGTGGGACACCCGGGCCGGCCCGGCCCGACGGCGCCCGCGCGCCGGACGGACCAGGTCCGCCGTCGCGGCGGCGAGCGCCGCCCCCTCGTACGCGAAGCCCCGGTTGTCGGGCTGGATCCCGGCCAGCGCCGGATGAACAGCCCGCCCGACGTTGCGCTGGAGTTCATAGCCGTGCACGAACGCGTGTGCCCGGCTTTCCAACAGCAACTGGGTACGCACGTGGCCCGGGTTGAACCCGCGCCGGGCGAACTCCACCGCCGCGTACGGCAATGGTGGCAGGAACCGGGGGAAGCCTGCTGCTCCGGCCGTCGCCGCGCCCTCGACGATCACGATCCCGCCCGGTCGGCGGGGGCGTTCGACGGACCTTCCCGGGGGATCAACTGACGGCCCCAGGCATCCTTCGGGTCGTTCAACGGGGTAACCAGTTGTCGGGTGATCAGGCCAAGGACCGCGGCCACCACGGCATTGACCGCGTTGATCTGGCCGCAGGTCCAACCCACCACGCCGAAGGCGCCGAGCAGGTTGAAGACCGCGAAGAGGCTGGCCTGCAGAATGACGGGTTCACGCTTGAAAATCATTCGATACTCCTGTTGGTAAGGCGTGCGGACGACGCCCGTCCGGCGGCGTAACGGCCACCGGGGGCGCTCACCGGCGCGGGGTGGTGCTTCGATGGGTGGTCAGGCCACCCGTCGGGGTCGGTCGGTCAACGGCGCGGCCGTCGCGCGACTCGGCCGCCGGGCCATTCCTCGCCAGTAGGTGAGTTGGCCGTTGCGGTAGCTGTCGAGGTAGAACTCGGTGGAGGTCCGCCACTCGTCGTACTCGTCCGGTGTCACCACGGCGGTGATCTCCCGGGACCGTTCGCGCAGGGCCGCGGAGATGGCACTGAAGCAGGCCACCGCGACGTCGGTCATCTCGGTCAACCGCACATCGGCCAGGCCGGCTGAGGTGAGCAGTTCGACCAGGGCGTCCGGGCCGGGCAGCGGACGGATCCCGTCCAGGTCCCAGGTCCGGCCGACCGTCTCGGCCGAGATCGCCGGGCCGGCCACGGTATCCGCGAAGGCGAACCAGCCGCCGGAGCGCAGCGCCCGGCGTACGGTCCGCAGCACCGCGGTGGGCTCCGGCAACAGCGTGAGCGAGTCGACGATCAGGGCAAGGTCGTAGAGCCGGTCGGGCTGCCACCGGGTCACGTCATCCTGGACGAAGGAGACCCGGGCCGCGTCGGGTCCGGCCGCCGCCCGGGCCTGCCGCGCGTGATCGATCTGGGCCTGGTTCAGCTCCACCCCGGTCACCGCGCAGCCGTACCGGCTGCTGAGGTAGCGACCTACCGCGCCGGTGCCGGAGCAGAGCTCCAGGACATGCTGGTCGGCTCCGAGCTGACAGGCGGTGGCCACCGAATCAAGTAGGGGCGCCCCGGCGATATTGGTGAACTCCCGGCCGGCGTGTACCGGCTGATAGACCGCGAGCCGCCAGATCTCGGTGGTCACCCGGTCGTAGATGGCGTTTTTTTCGTCCCGCTCGAGCTCTTCCCCAGAGACCTCGAACCCGCCGTGGGCGACATTCGGTATTCCGGTCGGCATGGCCTTCCACTCCTCTTGATCGGCTGCTGTTCCTCGGGCTTGCCGCCCGGTGCGGCAGTCATCGGTCGACCGCCGGGCTGACCCACCCGACCGGGTGGGCGTGTCACATTCGTCATCTGCGCCGGGTGTCGACCGGGCTTCTCACCGGCCCCAGCGGGGCGGACTCGCTGATCACCTCCGCCGCTCGGGCACCGGCCACCAGCGGCCGGCCGAGTCCGGTGATCGGGGAGTCGTCCGCCCAGACGTTCTCCGCGAGCCAGTACTCCACGGTGGTCCGGGTCCGGGTGAACACCAGTTGGCTGCCGTCGGCGGAGACCACCGGATACCGCACCCCGGTGCCCGCCTCGGTGAGCACCCGGCCGGTGCCGTCCGGGAGCTGCTCGTAGAGCTCCTCCAGGCCCGATGCGACGATCGTGGAGAGCAGTCGGCCGTCCGGCGTCAACCGGGGATTGTTCCGTTCGACGTAGTCCGGGCCAGCCAGCGTTTCGATCTCGCCCGAGTCGAGATGGCGGCGGTAGAAACCCCAGGTCCAGTCGCCGCCCCGGGTGGACATGAACACCACGCTGCGGCCATCCGGCGCGAAGGAGGGCGCCTCGTCCCACCAGGAGTCGTCGGTGATGTTGTCGATCTCTCCGGTGGTCAGGTCGAGGCGGAGAAGGTTGGCCTCGAACGGCTCGGTCTCACTCTTGAACACCAGGCTGGTGTCGTCGGGCGAGAACGCCACCGGGGCGTGCAGGCCCTTGAGCGCGGGCTGCCCCTGGGTCCAGACCCGGACCTCACCACCGGCCAGGTCGAGCGTGCTGATTTCCCAGCGCCCGTCCGGCACCGGTCGGGACACGAAAGCGATCCGCCGGCCGGACGGCGACCAGACCGGGAAGGCAGCCTCGCCGACCGGCACCGGGGTCGAGACCCCGGTGGCGAGCTCAAGGATCCGCAACGCGGATCGTCCGCTCGCCTCGCTGGCGTAGATGATTCGTTCCCCGGTCGGGTCGAAACTGGCGTACCGGGGCTTTTCCTCGGCGCCCACCACCTCCCGCGCCTGCCGGGACTCCCGGTCCCATAGCCAGATTCCGCTGCCCTCGTCCACCAGTCGGTGGAAGAACAGATGCTCACCATCGCGGGTCCAGGTCGGCCAGCGGTCGTCGGCCCCGGTGGTGACCAGCGGTTGGCCCACGCCATCACCGAGCCGCTGCACCCAGATCACCGATCGACCCTCATTGCTGCGGGAAAAGGCCAGCACCGGTCGGGTCGGGCAGATGGTCGGCTTGTAGTCCCAGGCCGAACCGTCGGTGACCGGGATCTGCTCGCCGCTTTCCGCGTCGACCAGGTAGATGGCGCCGGCGCCGGTGTCGTACGAGTGGCAGACCAGCCAGCGGCCGTCCGGCGCCCACGAGCAGGCACCGGCCCGACCCGGTCTCAACGTCACCGGGCGGGCCGGGCCGCCTTTGACGGACACGGTGTAGAAGTGCCGCTGTCCCCAGTGACCGCCGACAAACGCGACCGTCCGGCTATCCGGCGACCAGGACGGGTACTCCTCCTCATGGTCAGCCGAGGTCAACTGGCGGATCTGACCGTCACTCAGCCGGTAGAGCCAGATTGCCTTCCGGCCGCTTCGGGAGGAGGTGAAGGCCAGGTGCCGGCCGTCCGGGGACCACTGGCCCTCGATATCCTCGCCGGCTCCCCGGGTGCCCTGCTGCCACTTGCCGGTACGCAGGTCGAAGAACCACAGATTCAGCGATCCGCCGCGCTTGGAGGACGCCACGAAACGGGTGCCGTCCGGCGATATCGCGCCATCGCCGGAACCGGCCGGATCCACCGCCAGCCGGCGGAGCCGGAACCGCCGTGGCTGCTCAGCCGGCTCCGGCGAACGGGAACTGGCCCGACTGACGCCGCTCACCAGATTGTCCGGTGCAATTCGGTTTGCGCGAATAGGAAATGATCGGGGCTCATAGTTTGCGTGGCGTCGGGAAACACGCCCACCTCCTTGCGCGATTGCCACCACACGGCGGGTGATCCGTCATAAGTAAGAGACAGCGGAGCAATCAAGTGGTATCTGAACTACCCCGGTCGATACTTCTTGATTCTTGCGCGCCCGCCGTAATCGGGCCGAAGTCCCGGGTTAGCAAGATTCGGAAAGTATCCGCGCCAACTGACACCTTGAATGGTTGAGAACGGTCGTCGAACGGGTGCCATCGATCGGCATCATCGAACCCTCGACCGGGAAGCTCGGCGCGGTGCGGGCGAGATCCATCGACACCGCCCGTTCACCGTTGAGCGCGGAGGAATCCAGGAGAATGACTTCGGCACCGCAGACACCGGCCAGCGTGCTGCATCCCCTGCTCGCACCGCCGACCGCCGGTCAACTCTTCGACGGCTCAACGCTGCCCTGGAACCGGCTGCTGGCGCTGCTGGAGGCGGCCCGCTGGGCCGCCTCCAGTTGGAACCGGCAACCCTGGCGGTACATCCTGGGCCGGCAGGGGGATCCGACCTTCAACACCCTCCGGGCCGCTCTTGCCGCCCGGAACCGGGCCGCCGCCCGCGGCGCCGGAGCACTGTTGCTGGCGGCCACCCAGGCACGCACCGCGATCGGCCTCCCGCTGCCCGGCACCGAATACGAGCTGGGTCTCTCCGTGGCCCGGCTGGCGCTACAGGCCCGGGCCACCGGCTGGCACACCGTCCAGTTAGGCGGGTTCGACCGGGCGGCACTCCGGTCGGCCTTCGACATACCACCGGACTTTGATCCGTTCGTCATCGTCGCGGTGGGCCGATCCGTCCGCGATTCATCAGCCGACGCAACCTGGCCGAGGCTGAGCCGGGGCCGTCGGCCGCTGGCGGAGGTCGCCTTCGCTGGCCGTTGGGGCAGCGCGGTCCCGGGTTGAGTTCCGCGCCGGCCCTCGGCGACGCGAATTTGGGTTGCGGGTGCTACGCCATCACCCCGGTCCGCCGCCCGCGGATCAACCGCGCCGACGACGACGGTCGCCGGTGGTCCGCACTGTTCAGCAAGTCATTGTGTGACTCGGACCTTGAGGGGAGGGAGCGGCGTTTCCTCCTCAGCGCGTCGGCAGGGAGGAAACGCCGCGACTTCAATGATCTTCAAGCGCGAACCGGTGGCGATCCAGGCCGCTGCCATAGCGACACTGAATCTGCTGGCCGCTCTCGACCTACTGCCGCTGACCGCGGCTCAACTCGCGGCGGCGAACACCGCGATCGCAGCCATCCTCGGCCTGGTCACCCGCAGCCTGGTCACCCCGGTCGACAGTCCGCGGGGCCCCGACGGCGGTCCACTGCTGCCTGGCTCGCCGCCGCGCGCCCCGGGCCTGGGCGGACCATGATCTGAGCCACCGTCGATGAAGGCTGATCAGTGGTGGTGACTACCGGGCCACGCTGTACATCGTGACCGGATGTTCACCGACCTTCACGGTCGCGGTGACGTGATGGTCCGACATGTTGATCACCGAGACATCGTTTGAGGCCTGGTTGGTCACGTACAACCGGTCACTGCCCGGATCGGTGGTCACCCCGTACGGCCGGTCGCCGACCGGAATGGCGCCGGTCACCTTGCCGGCCCGGACATCGATGATGGAGACATCGTCGGATCGATAGTTGGCGACGTAGGCGAATCTGCCATCCGCGGAGAAGGCCACCCCGATCGGCCAGTCGCCGACCTTGATCGTTCCGGTGATCACCTTCCGCTCGGTGTCGTACACCGAAACCTCGTCATCAGTGATGCTGGTGACGTAGACCCATCGGCCATCCGGGCTGGCCGCTACGCCCCCGGCCCGCTCCCCGACGTTCACCGAGTGCGTCACGGCACTACGCTTGACATCGATCACAAACAGTCGGTGGCTGATGTTGGTGGCCACATAGGCGTACGCCCCGTCCGGCGAGAACGCGACGCCGATCGGCCGCTTCGGCACCTCAATGGTCGTAAGGACCTTGTTTGAACGCACGTCGATCACCGATACGTCGTTGGAGAACTCGTTACCGACGTAGACCAGGCGACCGTCAGGGGAAGCCGCCACCGCGTTTGGCTGTTTGCCGACCTGCACCGTGGCCAGAACCTTATTCGTCGGCACATCCAGCACCGTGACATCGTTCGAACCAATGTTCCCCACGTAGGCCCGCATACCGTCGGGAGTGAACGCCACCCCGCTCGGCCGTTTCCCCACCTGAATGGTGGCGGTGACCCGGCTGTGCTCCACGTCAACCACGGAGACCGTGCCCGAGTTCTCATTGGTCACGTACGCCACCGACGCGGCCTGCCCGACCTTCAGCACCTTTGTGGTGTTCAGCAGGGTGGTTATGGTGCCGCCGAGTGAGTTACTGGCCACCAGGTCCGGCAGACCATCGTTGTTCAGGTCCACGGTGATGACCGAGGCCGTCGCCTCGCCGGCCGGCAGTGACAACATTTCCGCGAACGTGCCGTCCCCCATACCTTGGAGCATGGCGATCTCCTCAGCCTCGGGAGCGGCTGCGGCCAGGTCCATGAATCCGTCGCCGTTGAAGTCGGCACCGACCACATCTGACGGAGCCTCGGCGGCCTTCAACGTCCTGGGCTTACCGAAGTGGTTGTCGCCGTCGCCGGTGATGATGGTGAGCGTGTCACCCTCGTAGTTCCCCGCGACCAGGTCAAGCTTTCCATCGCCGTTGACATCGATGGCCGCGGCACCGGACGGCGTCCGGCCGGCCGGGAACATAGCTGCCTCCGCGAAGCCGCCCTTGCCATCGCCGGCGAGCACCGAGAGTGTGCCATCGCCGATGTTCGAGGTGATCAGATCAAGCTTGCCGTCCATATCCAGATCGACCACAGTCAGCCGGTTGGGGTCGCGGCCGACTGGAAATTTCGATGATTCACGGAAGTTGCCGGCACCGTCTCCCCAGAGCACGGTCACCGCGTCCCCGTGGTAGTTGGCCACGGCCAGATCGAGCTTCTTGTCCCCGTTCAGGTCGGCGGCCTCGATCCGGATCGCGCCCTTCCCGGCCGACATCGTGGCCGGCTTGCCGAAGGTGCCCTTGTCGGTGCCGAAGTACAGCGTCACATCATCGGAGTTGAAATTCGAGACGGCCATGTCAATCAGTCCGTCACCGTTGAGGTCCGCCAGCGCCACCCCATTCGGGTTGTCGCCGGTCGGATAGCTCACCGGCTCGGACCACCCGCCACGGCCATCCCCGAAGAGCACGGCGACGGTGTTGGAGTTGAAGTTGGTCACGGCGAGGTCCATGTTGCCGTCACGGTTAAGGTCAGCCGAGGCCAGTCCGGCCGGCGCCTCACCGACCCGTACGTCCGAGACCCGCTCGAACTGGATGGGAGCCGACGGGCCTCGCGCGTCATCCGAGTTCTTGTGGGCGACGACCTGCTCTCCGCAGCCGGCCACCAGCACCGCGGCCAGTAGCGCGACTCCGACCCTGCCGCCCGCTGCCGGCTTCCACTTGCCGGCTACCCGCTGTCTCTTTTTCAATGCAGTTCTCCTTGACCTTCTCCGGCTCCGGCCCGGGGACGACCCGCGCCTGGGAGCTTGGTGAATCCCGTCGGCGGTCCACGCCGACGCGCCTCGAATCGCACGTTCAGTCCCGCCGACCGGTCACCGGAACGGCCCTGACCCCGAAGACACCACGCCCGTAGAACTCCAGCGGCTGCCGGCGCACCACCCGCAGTTCGGCGAATCGGGACAGCAGTGCCCGCAGCGCGATGCTGGCCTCCATCCGCGCCAACGGCGCCCCGAGACAGAAATGACCTCCCCGCCCAAAGGCAAGGTGATCGTTGGGGGTCCGATGGATGTCGAACCGTTCAGGGTTGGCGAACACCCGGCTGTCGCGGTTGGCGGAGACCAGCCACGGCATGACGTACGAGTTGGCCGGCACCGGCTGATCGCCGATCACGGTGTCGGCGGTGGTGACCCGGACGATCTGAGCGAACGGCGAGCGGTGGCGCAGCACCTCCTCCACCGCCTGCGGCACCAGCTCGGGCCGGGCCCGCAGCTCAGCCCAGACCTGCGGATGCTCATCGAGGCTCAACATCGCGTTGCCGAGCAGCAAGGTCGAGGTGATGTGACCGGCGGAGAGCAGCAGAGTGCAGAAGTTGACCGCCTCGGTATCGGTGAGCTGGTCTCCATCGACCTGCGCGGTAACCAGATCGGTGATCAGGTCCTGCCGAGGTTGGGCCCGCCGATCCCGGCAATGTTCGAGGAGATAGCCGGAGAGCTCGCCCATGGCCGCCTGGAAGCGCGTCATCAACTCTGGGTCGTTCGGGTCGTCCACATGGATGCTCAACAACCGGTCGGCGCAGGCCGCGAAGTAGGCCCGGTCCGCTGCGGGCAACCCGAGCAGCTCCGCGATGACGGTCACCGGCATCGGGTGGGCGAGCTTCTCGGCCAGGTCGAACTCACCATCGACTCCATCGAGCAGGCGCTCGGTGATCGCGGCGATCCTCGGCTCCAGGCTGGCCACGGTGCGGGGGGTGAAAGCAACGTTGACCAGCCGGCGTAACTTCCGGTGCTCAGGGGGATCCATCATGGTCAGATTGCCCTGGGCGAACTCTGCCGCCGCCGGGTTGACTCGGCTCTGGTCGGACGAGAACAGCTTCGAGTCGCTCCCCACCGCCTGCACATCGGCGTAACGGAACACGTGCCACACCCCGAAGCCGTCCTGCCAGACCGGTTGCTCGTCGAGCATCCGGTGCAGCCAGGGCAGCAGCACATGATCGCCCTCGGCTGGCGACGGGGCTAGCTGGGACGTCGGTATCTCAGTCATGAACGGCTCCTAGCTGGTCCTGACCGATGGGTCTGACCCCGCCTCACCAGCGTGGACGGTCCGGCCCATCGGGTCGGGTGCTCAGCCACCGGACCGGCCGACCAGAGCCGTCCCCGGTTTGGGGCCAGCCCTGGTCGGCCGCTCCGGCGGTGACCTCCACCGTACGACAGTATGACTGTTTGTCATAGGGGGAAATCTCTGCGCCCCAGGCCACACCGCAGCGTGCCGTGTCGATACCTCCAGTTGCCTGGCCAGCAGGGCCAATCGATGTCAGAGCGGTAGGTCAAGCTGCCGGGCCACCGTGAGGAAGTCGTAGTAGAGCCGCCCCTGAGCGATCCGGCCCGCCCGGAAGCGGTAGATCTCGCAACTGAGCGCGTCGACCTTCCGGCCGGTCGGCGGAAGCTGCACGCCTCCCGGCAGTTCGAACGGGCCGGTGTTGGTCCCCCGGTTGACCACCTCGGCGATGGCCACGTCACCGCGGACGATCAGGTGGCGGATCTCGGTCTGCGCGTCCGGCATCGCCGCCCGGTTGCTGCGCTGCCGCTCGAGGTACGCCCCGGGCCCGCGCGTGGTCTCCCCCGCGGCAACGTCGATGGACTCGTAGTCGGCGGTCAGCAGATCGGCCATGCCGTCCACATTGTTCTGGTTGAACCGTTCGTAGAGCTGGCCGAGCGTCTCGGCATTGCGCCGCTCAATTTCGCTTTCCAGGCTGCCCACAAACGCTCCGAGAAAATCCCGCAGATCTCTACCAACGTGTCCTATTCCATCCATCACTCGACCTCCCTGCACCCAGCGGCCGAGTGCCGCATCGGGCCTGATCCGAGTCTGCGTCGAGTCCCGTCCAGACCACTTCTCGACAATTGCTTTCACTTGGCCAATTCCACTCCGGCCTGGGCACACAGCCGGGAAACCAGCCACCAGCAAGACAGAAGAAGATTCTGGCGAACGGACCGCGCTAAGCAGGAGTTGTCGACCTATGGGTGGGTTTTCCCGCAACCCACCCACCACCCCTGTCCGCGATGCGGCCCCCAAATCAGCAGTGCCGCGGACGCCCGCGAATCACGGCTATTTATAGAGGAGAATTCCGCATGACAAGTGCAGATTCCGAGCCTGGACGAATGGCCAGGAAGGCCGCCCGGGCGCGTGCCGTGGCCGGCGTACTGCTCGCTGGCCTGATGCTGACCGCCTGCACCGATCCGGGCGACGACCCGATGACGCCACCCGGTGGCTCCGAACCCGCGCCGACCCCCGGCCGGCAGAACCCGGCACCGGTACCGGACCCGGCGCTACCGCTGTATCTCTCCCCCGCCAGCACCTTCCCGTCCGGTGACGCTTCGGCGGACATCGTGGCCGCCGACTTCAACGGCGACGGGTTCCTGGACCTGGCCACGCCGAACTACAACTCGGCAGACGCGGTAGTGCTGCTGGCCGATGGCAAGGGCGGGTACGGCGAACCGCTCGTCCTACCCACCGGGCGGACCCCGAACGGAATCGCCGCGGTTGATCTGACCGGGGACGGGAAACTCGACCTGGTGGTGGCGAACCTCGGCTCGGACGACATCACGCTCTACCCTGGCGATGGCCGGGGCGGCTTCGGTGAGCCGTCGACCTTCCCGGCCGGGGACGGCCCGGCCCGCATCGTCGCCGTGGACCTCACCGGTGACGGAATACTGGACCTGGCTACCCCGAACCTCAACGGCGACGACGTCACGCTGCTGGTCGGTGACGGCAAGGGTGGCTTCTCGGCGCCCCGCAGCATTCCGGCCGGCGACGGCCCGCTCCGCCTGGTGGTCGTGGACCTCAACGGCGACGGTCATCTGGACCTGGCGACCGCCAACTACAACTCGGACGACGTGACGGTCATGTTTGGCAACGGCACCGGCGGATTCGGGCCGCCGCGGTCCTTCCCGGCCGACGACACCGCCGCCGGCATCGTCGTCTTCGACCTGAACGGCGACGGCCATCTGGACCTGGCGACCGCCAACTACGACGCCGACTCGGTGGCGGTGCTGTTCGGCGACGGTCGGGGCAACTTCACCGCACCCTTCATCTACCAGGCCGGTGACGCGCCATCCGACCTGGTGGTCGTGGACCTCAACGGGGACGGCTTTCCCGACCTGGTCACCGTCAACTTCGACTCGGACGACGTGACCGTCCTGGCTGGCGACGGCAAGGGCGGCTTCTCCGCGCCCAAGTCGTACCCGGTCGGTGACGGACCACCGGCGATCCTGACCGCCGACTTCAACAAGGACGGCAAGCCCGACCTGGCTACCGCCAACTCGCTCTCCGACAACGTGTCAGTGCTGCTCAACACCCGACCCGGTCGCTGATCTGCGGGAAGTCGACCTGAACAGCGGCGGGGCCTCCCCGGGCCACCAGCGATGCTGGTGCCGGGCGGCCCCGCCGTCAGGGGCGCGGAAGGGTGGACCGATCAGCAGCCAGCGGACGACCCCGGCTGACGCAGCGCCAACACCGCGCCGGCCGGATCACGGATCACGACGAAGCGGGCGCCTGGCGCCTCGCCCTTCGGGCCGGCCACGACCTCGCCCCCCAGCTCCACGCAGCGTTTCACCGCGAGGTCGAGGTCGTCCACGCCGATGTACGAGAGCCACTGGGCTGGGAGATCGGCATTGCCGCCCCGAGCATGACAAACGCCGGCCACCGGTACGCCGGCTGGCGACATCATCACGTAGTCGTCGTAATCCCCCATGGACAGTGGCACGACGCTCCACCCGACCACCGCCGAATAGAAGTCGCGCACCCGATCCGCATCATCGACCGTCAGGTCAAAGCCAACTACCGTCCCTACCTGACTTACATCCTGACCAGACACCGTTGAACCTCCACCGAGGATTGGCAGGCGATCGGGCCCACTTTCGAACGGGTACCCGTAATCGCCGCATCGAAGGCCTCGACCGTACTGCAATATGACAATCAGCCATAGCACGACACCACTATCAGCTACTAAGTTGTCTTATTTCTGGCAGCCACCGCACCGCCTACCCCGATCGCAGCGTGCCCAACGCGGGCGGCACGCGCCGAATGCGCCGGGTGACGGTTCGACGACCGGCGGTACGCTCGCCGCCGCCGGCGACGGACGCGACCACCGGGGCCACCGGGGCCACCGGGGCCACCGGCGGCTCGTCAACTCCATCGCACCCGGCCGGCACCTGCCATACCGTCCGGTGCCAGTCGTCACCCGACTCCAGCATCCGCTGTAGGTCGATCAGGAAGTTCTCCCAGCCGATCTGGTAACCGTCGACTGTGCGGCCGTCGAATCCGTCGTGGCCGACCACTATCCGGGTACCACCCGCCTCCGGGGTGAGCGTCCATCGGACCACGGTCTCCGGCCGGCCGGCTTCGCGCCAGGTGTAGGCCAACGTACGTGCCGGAGTCAGTTCGACGATCCGCTCCGGCCCCTGGTCGCCGCCCCAACCGAAGTCGTAGCGGCCGCCGATCCGGGACGACACGGCGGCGGAGGCGGCGATCCACTTGTCGAGTTGGGCGGGTACGACCAACGCGGAGAAGACCCGGTTGGCTGAGGCCCGGATGATGATCTCAGCGGATGCCCGCCCCTGGGCCGGGCTGGCGAAGTCATGCCGGACCAGCGCGTCACGCCCCTCCACGTGGTTGGCGAGGTTGCCCGCGGACAGACACCAGAAATCGAGCGCGCTCGCCCGGTCGGCCGGCCAGGACGGTGGACCCCACTGGGTGATGGAGAGCGCGGTACGGTTCCGATCAGATGCACGCATCGTGATATCGACCACGCCCTCTGTCTCATCCAGCAACCAACCAAAGGCCAACCTGCGGTCCGTCTCGGCGAGCAGCAACCGCTGCCGACCTGGTTCGGTCTGCGGGGTATAGCGCCCCCAGAAAGCGAACCGCCTCGCGCTCAACCGGACGTCAGCGTGCTCGGCGAACCATGCGGTGAGGGCACCGGGGTCGGTTAATGCGGCGTAGACCGCGCATGGCGCGGCGTCGACCGTCGTACGCACCACAAGCTGCCCCATCTTCATGCCATCTCCTCCCGTGCTGAACGGATCTTCGGTACGGCTGGTGCGGGAAGCCCTGTTCTTCCGACCCGCCGCGTAGCATGGCACGATCTCGACAGAGGGATATAACAATTCGTCATGCCGCAACGGCTCTAGGTAGGCGCGAGGAGGTCAGATTGGCACCAACCGAAAAAGCGACTGATGCCCCGGACATGCCTTCCACTGCGTACGCGGTGCTGGGTCTGTTGTCATTCGGGCGGGAACTGACCGGGTACGACCTCCGCAAGTGGGCCGAGAACCTACGGTTCTTCTACTGGAGCCCGGCACAGAGCCAGATCTACACGGAGCTGCGACGCCTGTCGCGTTACGGCCTGGTCACCGAACGCGGCGAGCCGCAGCGTGGTCGACCGGATAAAAGATACTACCTGATCACCGATGCCGGGCAGCGAGCCTTCCAGAGCTGGCTGCAGCACAGCCAGGTCGATGCGCCGATCATCAAGCACCCGGTGATGCTCCGGCTCTTTTTCGGTCACGGTATGACGATGGACCGGCTGAGCACCGTGCTGACGGAGTACGCCCGGTGGTTGCAGCAGCAGCGGATCGACCTGGAACAGGTGCACCAGGCGCTGCTACCCAACTTTCCCTTCCCACATCTGGTCGCCATCTGGGGCGAGGCGTTCTACGCCGCCGAGCTGACCGCCGTGGAGGCCGTCCTACGTGAACTCGACAAGCTACCGGAGGCGCCGCTGAGCGCCTCGTAACCACCGCGCCGTACCGCTTCGGTCCCGCATCGGACAGCGCCGCGCCGGCACGTTGACTAGGCTCCGGTCGCGTGACAGATGAGCAGGCGTGGCCGGCCGGGCCGGAGCCGCCGAAGCCGCGGCGTCCACGATGCCTCGACCCGGGAGAGCTCGGGTTCACTCCACGCCCACCCGTGCCCTGGTTGGCGCCCCGGCTACTGGCCGGCACCGGACTACGCGCCCTGCTCGCCGCCCTCTTCGGCGCGTACCTCGACAAACGCGAGCTACAGAATTCGCTGCCCAGCGAGGTGCACCGGCAGGTCGGCCCGGACGGAGAACTGTGGCTGGACTACGTGGCAGACCTGGGCGACGGCTTCGATGCCACCTACTCGGTCGCCTACCTGCTCGCCCAATCGGAGCTCGACCTGGACGGCCACCGGCTGCCCCGCGCCGGAATGCTGGTGATGGGAGGCGACCAGGTCTATCCGATGGCCAGCGCCGAGTCCTATGAGAACCGGTGCAAGGGGCCGTACCAGGCCGCACTGCCGTGTCCGCCAGCCGGCCAGCCGGTACCGGCGCTCTACGCGATCCCCGGAAACCATGACTGGTACGACGGGCTGACCGCCTTCCTGCGGCTTTTCGTCCGGTCCCGGGACGACAACCTGGGCGGCTGGCACATTCCGCAGTCCCGGTCATACTTCGCGGTCCAGCTACCGGCCGACTGGTGGTTCTTCGCCGTTGACGGACAGTCCGGGGCCTACCTGGATGATCCACAGCTGCTCTACTTCGAGAAGGCCGCGGCGCAACTCAACCCGGGATCCCGGATCATCCTGGCCGTGCCGGAACCGTCGTGGGTCAAGGCCGTCGACGAGGCCCAGGCGTACAACGGAATCGACTACTTCATCCGTACCGTGATCGCACCAACCGGAGCCCAGGTCCGCCTGCTCCTCTCCGGCGACCTGCACCACTACTCCCGCTACAGCGGGTCGGGCCGGGAGCTGATCACCTGCGGCGGGGGCGGCGCCTACCTGTACCCGACCCACAAGTTGCCGGAGCGGATCGAGGTGCCGCCCAGGGACACCCTGGCCCGCCGGGCCAGCCCCAGCCAGCCGTACCGGCTCGCCGCCCGCTATCCGGACGCGGCCCGGTCACGCCGCTTCGGTTGGGGAATTTTCCGACGGCTGCCGCTGCGCAATCCCGGATTCCTGGTCCTGCTCGCCACCCTGCACACGCTACTCATGCTGGCGATGGCCGCAGTGGCGGTGCAACTGGATGGCACCGGCGATCAGCGGCTGTTCAGCGTCCCGCTCGGCATCATGCTGGTCATCACAGTGCTCGGCGCGGTCTTCTTCGCCAAGCCGCCCAGCGCCGACGGCAAACGGTACACCCGGCACTGGCTCCTCGGCCTGTGTCACGGGTTCGCCCACCTGGGGCTGGCGGCCGTCGGTACCTGGGGCTGGCTCCAACTACCCTGTTACGAATGGCCGTGGCCGCTGCCCGTGGGCGCCGCGGCGGTGCTGTACGGTCCGGTAGCCGGGCTGGTCGCCAGTCAGTTGACCGCCGCCTACCTGCTGGTCGCGGCGATCTTCGGGGTCAACCTGAACGAACTTTTCGCCGCGCAGGGCATTGAGGACGCCAAGGGGTTCCTCCGGCTACATTTCGCGGCCGATGGATCGTTGACTATTTATCCGGTTGCGGTGGACCGGGTCTGTCATAGCTGGCGGGCCGACCCGGAGGGTCCGCCGGACGCTGCGTGGCTGACCCCGGGGCAACCACTGCCGGCCCGGCTCGCCGAGCCACCCATCACGCTATCTTGATCAAGGACTTACCCGTCGATCAGGCTTCCCCGTCGATCAAGGACTTCTCGTCGCGGTCTGGAGATCAAAGTACGACAACAGGTCCTTGATCGACGGGGAAGGGGTGGGGTGATCGACGGGGAAGGGGTGGGGTGATCGACGGGGAGGGGGCGGCTAGTCGGTGGAGTAGGCCTCGTCGTGCGCCTGGCGGGGTCCGCAGACCGAGGCCCGGCTGCACGAACAGCGGGAGCCGTCCGCGTCCAATCGCACCGTGACCGAGTCACGCGGCACGCTGTGTCCGACCACCCGACCATCACCATCCGGTGTGGAAACCCGTACGCCGATCGCCGGTGTGGACTCCTGAAACCGTTGGTAGAGCGGATGTTCATACTTCAGGCAGCACATCAGTCGGCCGCAGGCACCAGAGATACGCAGTGGGTTGAGCGGAAGATCCTGATCCTTGGCCATCCGGATGGTAACCGGTTCGAAATCGGTCAGGAACGTGGCGCAGCACAGGTCCCGCCCGCAGGAGCCGATCCCACCCTGCATCCGGGCCGAGTCCCGGGCTGAGAGCTGCCGCAATTCGACCCGGCAGTGCAACGTGGCACCGAGATCGCGGACCAGGGACCGGAAGTCCACCCGGTGCGGCGCGGTGAAGTAGATGGTGGTGCGGGCACCGCCCGGAGCGCTGGACGGCGCCTCGATCACGTGGTCCACGGCGACCACCTTCATCGGCAGGCCGTGTTCACGGATCAGCCGCTTCGCGGCCACCTTCGCCTCCGCCTTGCGCTTTCGCAGCAGCTCGTCCCGGTGCAGGTCGGCTTCCGTGGCCATCCCTGCCAGCCGGGGAAAGCGCTGGTGTCCTCGGTTACCCACTGCGCTGCCCAGACGCATTCCGCCACCTCGGCGCCCTCCTCGGTGGGGACCAGAACCCGGTCACCGACCGCCGGGCTCCATTCACCAGGATCAAGGTAGTAGAGGCGGCCGTACCGGTTGAAACTGACGGCGCACAGCATGCCCATGCGCCCACCCTACGACGAATAGCTGGCAGACCATACGGTTGCGGCGGTTCAGAAGATCATCCGGGTGATGGCATCCAACCGGCCCACTGAGTCGACCGGCGCCCGATAATCGAGTTCGGCCAGCGCCGACGTCCACCCCCGCAGGAGCGTGTCCGCCTGGTCGTACGACTGCGCCACGGTGGCCAGCAGCCGGGCCCCGATCTCGGCGGCGGCGAGCGCGGCGGGCATCGCCGGCCGCCCCGCGCCCCCGGCGCGCAATGCCACTGCCTCCGCCGAGCCCAGCACCTCAGCCAGGGTACGAGCGACCGCGCCGCGGGTACGGTACACCCAGTCCGCGACGGCCTCCGGGTAGGCCGCGGTGTGCTCGAGTCGCCCGGTGAGGCTCTCCGCACCGCCACCCAGATGCGCCGCGAGCGCAGTCTGGTGGGCACCGAACGCCTCCGCCGCCGCGCCCTCCCAGCCGCCTGGGGGCAGTCCGCGACCGCGGTCGACAAGGATCGTCCGCGTCTCGTCGTACCTCGGGATGAGCTCTCGCATCGCCGTGGCGGCGGCGAGCAGCGGCGCCGCCCGCAACCCGACGACCACGGCCAACGCGTCCCCGGGCAGCGCCCGGAGGTTGGCCAGCAGCGGCCAGATCCGGTGATCGTCCGGGGCACCCGCTGCGCTGAGCGTCCGATCGACCCGGTCAAACAGCTCGGCTCCGGATGCGGCGAGGTGGTCAAGTGAATCCATTCACCTAGTCCTCCGAAGGATGCCCCGGCCTGCGGGCTGGGGAGGAATTCGGACTCCGTCCGGAGCGGCCCGGCGGAGCCGGGCCGCTCCGGGAACGGAGTTCGCTGGCGCGCGACCTGCCTTCTTACACAAGGTGGTCCGCCATGTGAGATTTCTTCTGTACGTACGGCGTACCGGTGTCGGGCCTGGCCCGTGGCCGGCTTTCGCGACCCGCTGATCCAACACCGCTTTCACCCGGGCCAGCTCCCGTCGAACGCCACCCGCCGCTGGTCTACTTCCTCCCCCGGTTGCCGCCGCCGGGCGGTGTCGTCGGTGTCGGCGTAGGCCGAGGCCACCGCATGCAGAGTGGCCGCGGTCTCGGCCAGCCGTGCGGCGAGGGCCGTCGCCTCCCGGGCCCGGGTTTCAGCACTGGCAACCCACTGCGTGTGCAGCGCCAGGCCGAGTTCACCCAGTCGGCCCGGCCCGTCAGCGCCGACGGCGCTGTCCACCGGTCCGACCCGCGCCACCTCATGGGCGGCGCTGTCGAGCGTTTCGGCCGCCTCGTCGAGCCGGCCGGCGAAGTCGCGCAGGCTCTCCACTCAGTCCTCCGTCAGCCGCCGGTACTCACCGAACGTCTCGATGTGCAGTTTCTCCCGTGCCCAACGTGCGGCGTCGGCCGCTGCGGTGACCGCGGCCCGTACCGCGCGGGCCACGTCGGCCGGGGCCCGGTTGTGCAGTGGGCCCAGGAACCGGACGTCACTGATCACTCCGTCGGCGGCGACCAGCACCTCGACCAGTCCGTCCGGGGAACGGACGGTGACCTCGACGCCGCTGACCGCACGGTCGAACTCGGCCTGCAGCGACTCGATCCGGCGATACCGCTCGATCGCCCCCTCGATCCAGGCCTCGTCGATTTCCCGGCCCATCCGCTCACGCCTCCGTCTCCGCCCGATGCCCACCCACTAATCCGGGAGTCGACTCACCGAACGTGTCACCCCCATCGCGCTACGGCACCGAACCGTACCGGTCAGCCCGCCCAAACGGAACCCTTCCCCCAAGATCACGTGATCAGGGACGAATTCGCGCATGTCGTCGGCGTGTCGGGGAGCAACTCCCTGATCACGACGATCTTGGAGATCGGGACGACCAGGGCGACCAGGGGCGGCAACGGCGGGCCTAGCCGCGCCAGAGGGCGAGCATCATCGCTTCGACAGCGATTCGCGGCTTGACGTTGGTCTCGATCGCCTTACGGCAGACGAGAATCGCTTCCAATCGGCGCAACGTGCTCTCCGCAGTCCACTTCCCGGCGGCGGCCCCGGCGAGCGCGGCGGTGTCGGTGTGCACCGGCGCTACGCCGGAGCCCATCGCGACCGTCAGCACGTCCCGGTAGAAACCGGCCAGGTCCACCAGCGCCCGGTCCAGCGCGTCCCGCTGGGCCCGGGTGGCCCGTGACTTCTGCCGCCGTTCGAGCTCCTTGAGCTGCCCAGCGGCGCCGCGAATCGCGCTCGCCGCACCGCGGCCGGTGCCGCCAGCGCCCAGGGCGGTCTCCAGGGCGGCCCGCTCGGCCGCATCAGTCTCGACCACTGCCGCCGCCGCCTCGGCCTCGGCCGCCTCGATCAGGGTGGACGCGGCGTCGAAGCAGGCGCCGATGCCGGTCAGCCGACGCGGCACGGCGAGCACCGTCTCCCGGCGCTTGCGCGCCTCCGGATCCCGGGCCAGCAGGCGGGCCCGTCCTACATGCCCCTGGGCCGCCGCGGCGGCCCAGGCGGCCACCTCGGCCGGCACCCCGTCCCGACTTTCGAGTACGGCCGCCACCGCCTCCGCTGGCGGCTGACGCAGCGCCACCACCCGGCACCGGGACCGGATCGTCACCGAGACGTCGTCCGGGTGGGTGGAGGGGGTGCAGAGCAGGAAGACGGTACGCGGCGGAGGTTCCTCGATCGCTTTGAGCAGCGCGTTCCCGGCGCCCTCGGTGAGCCGGTCGGCGTCGGAGATGACCAGTACCTGCCAGCGGCCACCGGTCGGGGTGCTGGCCGCACGCAGCACCAGAGCACGCATCTCACCAACGCCGATGGAGAGCCCTTCGGGCACCACGAACCGCACATCGGCATGGGTGCCGGCCAGCGTGGTGTGGCAGCCGGCGCACTCTCCGCAGCCGGTGCCGCGCAGGCACTGCAGGGCCGCCGCGAAGGCCCGTGCGGCAACGGACCGCCCGGATCCCGGCGGGCCGGTAAAGATCCACGCATGGGTCATCGCACTACCACCGGCCGGACCGGCTTCGGCCACCCCGTCGGCGAGCGGAGGAGTTGCCACCCCGGCCGTCGTCCGGATCAATTCCGCGGCCGCCACAGCCCGACGCAGCGTAGCGACCGCTTCATCCTGACCGACCAGTTCGGCGAAGACCTCGGGCATCAGAGCCTTCGCTCCAACTCCAGCCCGCCGCCCAGGTCACCGGTCGCTTCGGCGTCGGCCCGCCCCCAACGCGGATCCTCCATCCCGGCCCTCGGGGCACCGACTCCCGGGTTGGGGTCGGATAATCTCGGCTGGTCGGTCGGGTCCAGCGGCTCCGGTTGATCGGCGCGATCAGCGAGCAACCCGACTACCCGTTCAGCCACCGCCGTGGCGATGTCGTCGGCTGGCCGGGACGCGTCGAGAACCAGGTAGCGCTTGGGGTCGGTCGAGGCGAGGTCCAGGAAGGCGTACCGGACCCGCTCGTGGAAGTCGATCGCCTCGGCCTCCAGCCGGTCGGCACCCCGGCCCCGCGCCGTCACCCGGGCCAGCCCAACCTCGGGCACGACATCGAGCAGCACCACCAGGTCGGGTTTGAGACCGCCGGTGGCCCAGGAGGACAGCCAGGAGACCTCGTCGACCGGGAGCGTCCGACCCGCACCCTGGTAGGCCAGGGACGAGTCAACATAGCGATCGCTGATCACCACCGCCCCTCGGGCCAACGCGGGCCGGACCACGGTGGCCACGTGATGGGCCCGGTCGGCCGCGTAGAGCAGCGCCTCGGCTCGGGGCGTGAGCGCCGTCGCACCGCTCGCCCCGTCGAGCAGCAGCCCACGGATCCGCTCGCCCACCTCGGTGGCCCCCGGCTCCCGGGTCACCACCACTTCCCGGCCCTGCTCGCGCAAGGTGGCGGCCAATGCCTTGACCTGGGTGGACTTACCGGCGCCCTCGCCGCCCTCAAAGACCACGAAACTGCCGCTCGAGGCGAACGGCTCCGCCGGCACAAGCGGGCGACCCCGGATCGATCCCCAGAGGTCGAGCAGCACCGGCACGCCCGGTTTGTCATCCATCTGACGGAACGCGCTGATTCCGGCAAAAATGCCGGCCACCCCGGCCGCCAGCAGGAGCAGCCGGCTGGCAGAGATCGAAACACCCAGGTCAGCGATCCGCAACTGGCGTGAGCCACCCAGACCGGCCAACAGACTGCTCAGCGAGATGGCGAGCATCAGCACCACCCGGGTGCCGATCTGCACCACCGCGAAGACCCGGCCCCGCACCTCATCGGCGACCTCGCCACCGAGCAGGGTGGTCCCGGACAGGAAGGCCATCCCGGCTCCGGCGCCGACCAGCACCGCGCCGAGGATCGCCATGGACAGGTGCAGGGCACCCGCGAGGAGCAGCACCGACGCGCTGGCCAGCACGATGCTCATCCCGAACCAGCGCCGCCGGGACATCTCCCGGACGATCATCGGTCCCAGTCCGATGCCCAGCGCCAACCCGACGAAAATCGCGCCGAAGAGCAGCGAGAAAGCCGCGTTACCGGCGCTCAGCGACTTGGTGAAAAAGTTCGCCGTACCGATCACGATGCCGCCACCGGCGAACGCGCCGAAGATGCCGAACACCAGTCCACGTACCAGCGGGGTCTTACCGATGAACTTCCAGCCCTCAGTGAACTGCCGGACCATGCTCTGCTCAGCCTGATCGTGTCGGCCATCCCGGCCGCCGATCTCCCTGATGCCGAATCCGACCACCACCGCGGTGGCCAGCCGGGAGAGCGCGTTGAGGTAGAGCGCGAGCTGGGCCGGCTCGGCCCAGCTCAGGCCCGGGGCAGCGCTGATGCCCCCCACGGTGACGTCCAGGACGGCGATGGCCAACGCGGCCAACACCGGGGTCAGACCGTAGGTGGTGATCAGCGTGAGCTGGTTGGCCATCTCCAGCCGGGTCCGTGGGATCAGGTTGGGAACCGCCGCTTCCTTGGCGGGGATCCAGATCAGCGTGACCGTCTCGATCAGGAAGGTGGCGACCGCCGCCCAGCCGACCACCACGCCACCCCGGGCGCCGAGCAGCGCGACGAGCGGGATGGAGGCGAAGAGAACGAAGCGCAGCAGGTCACAGATGATCATCGTGTAGCGGCGGTCGAACCGGTCCGCCAACACTCCGGCGACCGGTCCGAGCACCAGCGCGGGCAGCAGTCGGACCGCGATCACCCCGCCGAACGCGGCGCCCTTCGCGGTGTCCCCGCTGACCTGGGTGGCGGCGAAGATCGAGGTGGCCAGCAGGCCGAGCCAGTCACCGAACGAGGCGACCCCGAGCACGATCCAGAGCCGGCGGAACGGGCGGATCCGCAGCACGGACCGGAGCGCCTGGTAGCCGGTCCGGTCGACCTGGGCGGCGGACGACGACGTGGCGGGGCCGGCCGGGGCGTCGTCGCGCTCCGCACCGCTGTGATTGGTCTCGATGGCCGTACCTCCGTGCGCCGGCCCAACGCTGGGCTCCACCGGGTCACACTCTAATCGCGGCGCCCACTGAGACCCCGCCGGCAACATTCTTCCGGTACCCAGCGTAGGGGGCGGACACCGATCCTTCCGCCCCCGCAGGACACGAGCGTGTTTCGCATTACCACCCGACCGGTTAGCGTGCTCGGGTGAGCACCGGACGTGACATTCTGCTCGAACGGCTGAATCGGGCCACCGCCCACCTCGACCCACCGTGCGCCGCGATCGACCTGCACGCCTTCGATACGAATGCCGACGCTCTGACCGATCGCGCCGCCGGCAAGCCGGTCCGGATCGCCAGCAAGTCGGTCCGCTGCCGAGGCCTACTGCGCCGGGCGCTGGCCCGGCCCGGCTGGCACGGGGTGATGGCGTACAGCTTGGCCGAGGCGATCTGGCTGGTCCGGACCCGGATCACCCGGAACGTACTGGTGGCGTACCCCACCGCGGACCGCCACGCGCTGGCCGCCCTGGCCGCGGAGATCGACCTGGCCGAGGCCATCGTGGTCATGGTGGACAGCCCGGCCCAACTCGACCTGATCGACTCGGTAGCCGCGCCCGACCGCCGGCCCCCGATCCGGGTCTGCCTCGACCTGGACGCGTCCTGGCGTCCGATGCGTGGCGGCCCCGGGGGCCGGCTGCACATCGGGGTACGCCGCTCCCCGGTGCACTCGGCCGCCTCCGCTGGCGCGTTGGCCGCGACAATCACCAACCGCCGGGGCTTCCGACTGGTCGGCCTGATGGCGTACGAGGCGCAGATCGCCGGGTTGGGCGACGCGCCGCCCGGACAGACGCTCCGCAGGACGGCGATCCGGCTTTTTCAGCAGCGGTCGTACCGGGAACTGCTACGCCGTCGGATGGCCGCGGTCGCCGCGGTACGCGAACACGCCGACCTAACCTTCGTCAACGGTGGCGGCACCGGCAGCGTGGCGTTGACCGCAGCCGATCCGGCGGTAACCGAGGTGACCGCCGGATCGGGCCTCTACGGGCCGACGCTCTTCGACGCGTACCGGGCCTGGCAACCCACCCCGGCCGCCTTCTTCGCCCTGGCCGTGGTCCGCCGTCCCGGGCCCGGCATGGCGACCGTGCTGGGTGGCGGCTGGGTCGCCTCCGGGCCTGGCGGGCCGAGCCGGTTGCCCACCCCGTGGCTGCCGACCGGGCTGCGGCTGATCGGCGCGGAAGGCGCCGGTGAGGTGCAGACCCCACTGGTCGGGTCGGCCGCGGACGGGTTGCGGATCGGCGATCGGGTGTGGTTCCGCCACGCCAAGGCCGGCGAGGTCTGCGAACACGTACGCGAGCTGCGGCTGATTGTCGAGGACCGAATCGTGGATACCGTGCCGACCTATCGGGGCGAGGAGCAGAGTTTCCTGTGACCCGCTGCCCCATTTCGGGACCCGGGCACCGGGCCCACGCTCAGTCAGACATCGACGATGGACTTCTCGGCGTCGGGCTGGGCGTCAACCTGCCGGTGCAGGTACTCGCGGATCAGGGCCTTGGCTTCGATCAGCACCTGCTCGTCGCCCTCGGGGTTACGTCGGAACGCCAGCTTGATCAGCGCGTCGGCGGCCTCAACCGCGATCTCCAACGCGAAGCGCAGCGGCCCATCGTCCGCGATGCCGAACTGCTCGATCAGCACCCGGGCCAACTGCTCCGCGATGACCCCGTTGTTGTCCCGGTCCTCGTCCAGCAGATGCACGTCCACCACGTCGCCGAAGTGCAGGGTACGAAATCCGGGCACCAGGCGGTGCATGGCGATGTACTCGTCAATTCCGGCGTCGACGCCGTCCCACCAGTGGGCGAGGTCGCCCCGGGAGAACCGCTCACTCAGCCGCTCCAGGTATGCCTCCATGTTGCGCAGGGTCAGCGCCTGGACGATCGCCCGCTTGTCTGGGAAAAACTGATAGACCGAACCGATCGCCACCTCCGCCCGCTCGGCAAGCAACGTGGTGGTGAGCCCTTCATAGCCCACTTCATCGACAATCTCGGCACAGGCGTCGAGCATGCGCTGGACCCGAGCGACGCTGCGGCCCTGCACGGGTACCCGGCGCAGAGGACCGGATGTGGCGGTTGACGTGGACACTCGTCGCCACTTCCTTTCAACGGATCTACGCGTCGCGAATTTCGAAACGCTACCCGGGTTAACGAGCGGGGTGGATATGCGGTATTTACTCGCCCCGAGGATCCTGAATCGAAAACCATTCGCGTTATCCGGAGGAGGGATTTCATGCCCGACCGTCGAACGTGGCCGAGGTCGTCGCCGCGGTTCGCAGCGCCGCCGAGACCGGCCAACACCTCAGGACAGTCGGCAGTGGGCCTGGCCCTGGCCAACCTGGGCGGCATCGACGGTCAGACCATCGCCGGCGCGATCTTCAAGGTCAAAACCAATAACCGGGTCCCCGCCGACGATCAGCCACTCTCCCGCTTCCGGGGCTGGCTCGACGACGAGTTCCTGTTCAACACCGTGTTCAGCGGCGCCTGCCAGCTCGGCCGGACTTCCTAGCCGTACGGGACCGGCTCGACCCGGGTCGGGTCTTCGCCAACGACTACACCGAGCGGGTGCTCGGCAACTGACCGACCGGAGCCTCGACGAGCCGCACCCGACTCACCCGTCCGAGGCGGCCTTCTTGGCGGCGGTGGCCTTCTTCGGCGCCGCCTTCTTCGCGGTCGTCTTCTTCGCGGTCGTCTTCTTCGCCGCCGTAGCGGTCTCCTCCGATGCGGCGGCCTTCTTCGCGGTCGTCTTCTTCGTCGCCGCCTTCTTGACCGCTTTCTTCTTCGGCGCCGGGCCCTTGGCCCGCTTCTCAGCGAGCATCTCCGAGGCCTGCTCGATGGTGAGCGCCTCCGGCGTCTGGCCGCGCCGCAGCGACGCGTTGACCTCCCCGTCGGTGACGTACGGCCCGAACCGGCCGTCCTTGATCACCAACGGCTTCTCGGTCAACGGGTCGACGCCCATCTCCCGCAACGGTGGTGCGGCGGCCCGGCGCTGCCGGGTCTTCGGCGCGGCCAGCAGGGCCAGTGCGTCGTCCAGCGAGACGGTGAAGAGCTGCTCCTCGGACTCCAACGAGCGGAACTCCTCGCCCCGCTTGACGTACGGACCGTAGCGGCCATTCGCGGCGAGCACCTCGGCACCGTCCGGCGCCACCCCGATCAACCGGGGCAGGGTCAGCAGCCGGAGCGCCTCGGCCAGCGAGAGCGTCTCCGGTGACTGCGACCGCAGCAGGGACGATTTGCGTTCGCCACTGGCCACGTACGGGCCGAACCGGCCGGACTTCAGCACGATCGGCTCACCGGTCTCCGGATGCTCACCGAGCTTCCGCTCGCCGCCTCCACCGAGGAACAGCTCGTGCACCTTCTCCGGGGTCAGCTCGTCGGGGGCGAGCCCCTCCGGGATCGGCGCCCGGTCACCGGCGCCGCCCGCGCCGCCCTCTTCGCCCTCGGCGACGGCGCCCGCCGGAGCCGCGCCCTGTTCCTCGCTGGGCAGCATCCGTTGCAGATACGGTCCGTAGCGGCCGACTCGGACCACGACCTCGCGCCCGTCGTCGTCGCGGAACAACGGAATCGAGTTGACGCTGCGCGCGTCGATCTCGCTGAGGTTCTCGGTGACCATCTTCCGCAGCCCACCGGAGCGGGCGACCGAGTCGCCGCCGGCCAGGTCGCTGCCAAAGTAGAACGAGGTGAGGAAGTCGACCGCGGCGTGATCGCCACCGGCGATCTCGTCCAGCTCGTTCTCCATCGCGGCGGTGAAGTTGTAGTCGATCAGCGGCGGGTAGTGCCGCTCCAGGAGTCCGACCACGGCGAAGGCGACGAAGGACGGGATCAACGCCTGACCGCGTTTGACCACGTACCCCCGGTCCTGGATCGTCTGCATGATCGACGCGTAGGTCGACGGCCGGCCGATGCCCAGCTCCTCCAGCGCCTTGACCAGCGATGCCTCCGTGTAGCGGGCCGGCGGCGCGGTGGTGTGCCCGGTCGCGGCCAGTTGCTCGGCGGTCAGCGGCTGGTCCTTCACCAGATTGGGCAGCCGGCGTTCGGCATCCTCCGCCTCGGCGTGCTCGTCGTCGGAGGATTCCACGTACGCCCGCAGGAAGCCCGGGTTGGTGATGGTCTTGCCGGTGGCGCCGAAGTCGGCCTCCTCGCCATCGGTGGAGACCGCGCGGATCCGCACCGAGACGCTGGATCCGACCGCGTCGGTCATCTGCGAGGCGATGGTCCGCCGCCAGATCAGCTCGTAGAGCTTGAACTCCTCACCGGAGAGCTCACCGGCCAGCTCCCCCGGGGTACGGAACGAGTCGCCGGCCGGGCGGATCGCCTCATGCGCCTCTTGCGCGTTCTTCACCTTGCCGGTGTAGCGGCGCGGCTCCGGCGGCACGAAACCGTCGCCGTAGAGCTCGGCGACCTGCCGACGGGCCGCGGTGATCGCGGTCTCCGACAGGTTGACCGAGTCGGTACGCATATAGGTGATGTAGCCGTTCTCGTACAGCCGCTGCGCGGTGCGCATCGTCTGCTGGGAGGAGCTCCGCAGCTTACGGGCCGCCTCCTGCTGCAGGGTCGAGGTGATGAACGGCGCGTACGGGCGGCGCCGGTACGGCTTCTCCTCGACCCGGGTGACCGTGAACGGACGCCCGTCGAGCCGGGCGGCCAGGCCCCGGGCGCCATCACCGTCGAGGTGGGTGACCGCGGCTCCCGGCTTCACCCGCCCGGTGGTCGGCTCGAAATCCTTGCCGGTGGCGATCCGGTCCCCGTTCAGCGCGACCAGGGTGGCGTTGAAGGTACGCGGCCCCTCGCCAGCGGCCGGCACGGCCAGCGTGGCCAGGATGTCCCAGTACTCGGCGGCACGGAAGGCCATTCGCTGCCGCTCACGTTCCACCACGATCCGGGTGGCCACCGACTGGACCCGGCCGGCGGAGAGCTTGGGCATGACCTTCTTCCACAGCACCGGGGAGACCTCGTAGCCGTAGAGCCGGTCGAGGATGCGCCGGGCCTCCTGGGCGTCAACCAGGTCCCGGTCGATCTCCCGAGGGTTGGCCACCGCCTTCTGGATGGCCTGCCGGGTGATCTCGTGGAAGACCATCCGCTTGACCGGGACCTTGGGCTTGAGCGTCTCCAGCAGGTGCCAGGCGATCGCCTCACCCTCGCGGTCCTCATCGGTGGCGAGGAAGACCTCGGCGACGTCCTTGACCAGCGAGCGCAGCTTGGTGATCTGCTTCTTCCGGTCGGCGGAGACGACGTAGAGCGCGGTGAAGCCGTTCTCGACATCAACGCCGAGCCGGGCCCACGGCTTGTCCTCGTACTCCGGCGGCACCTCGGCCGCGTTCCGGGGCAGATCACGGACGTGACCGAAGCTGGCTTCGACGACGTACCCCGGGCCGAGATAGCCCGAGATCGTCTTGGCCTTCGCCGGTGACTCGACGATGACCAGACGGGTGCTCCTGGCGTTACTCGGCACGTTTCTCCCGACCTCACTCACGGTATGTCGCGCGGCGGGCCACCTGGCCGCGCCCGCCGCCGGGCCGCGCCTACCGGCCGGCGGTCTGGACGTCCAACGTAACGCGCTGCCCGAGTTCCGGGTTGCGCGGGCGTCGAACAGGCCCGCTGCGCTGCGGTGACGCCCGGTCCGACGGGGCCGTTTCCACGATCGTGCCGGACGGCGACACCGTACACCCGCGCCGAGGCCCAGTGCGGCCCACTGCACGGACTCCCGATCAAAACCGTCGATCAAAACAGCGTATTTACTGGCAAAGCCACCAAATCGCTGTCTGGCATCGGACAATCGGTTGACTGTGTCGGACAACCAGACAGTCAGGATCGACAACCGGGCAGCCAATCCGGGACGACCCGGCAGTCGAGATCGCTCGCCCGCGCCACGATCATTCCCACTCGACTCCCGGCCAGCGCCCGACCGGAGCGGCGAGTGGCCGGTCACCGACCAGTTCGGCGAGCCGGGCCAGCCGGCGTCGCCCGGTGATCCGGTACGCCGGCCCGCTGGCCGCCGCCTCCACCAGCACCGCCGGTAGCCCGATCGCGGCGAGGGCCGAACCGATCCGCCCCCAGTTCCCCTCGTCGACGGGGCCGAGTCGGAACACGAAACCCGCCGGTTCGACACTGCCCGCCGCCACCGCCCAGAGCCGCAGCCGGGCGCCGTTGAGGTGGAAGTTCGCCGGCGGACGCGGCGCCGTGCCGCGCAGCCAGGCCGCGCCGAGCGGAGCGAGCGTGCTGGCGTAGACGGTCCGCACCCGATGCTGCTGGTCGGCGGTGCGAACCCAGTTCGCCGCCAGCCCACGAAGCGCCAGTTCCGCAAGGAGTACGTGCACCCGCCAGGCCTCCGCGACCACGATCGAGACTCGGGCCGTGCCGCCCATCCGGACCACCTGGCCAGGACCGGCCAGTAACCCGGCGAGGTCGGCCGGGGACGGCTCGACCGCTTCCACCCCGAAGAGCGAGAGCTGCCGGTCGACCGGACCGGGCTCCGCCGGCTCCGGCCTCACCCCGGCCGGCATCGCCGCCACCGGCGGTCGGTCAGCGACACTCCGGGACCTCGTCGAACGCCTTCTGCAGCGCTACCGAGTCGAGGTCGCTGGTATCCAGCGCGCTCGCGTCGTACTCCTTGTTGAGCACCTCCACCGCGCGGCGGACACCGTCGTAGAACGGGCCCGCCCGCCCGGTGTCGAGCTCGCTCGATGCTCTGTCTGGCCTTGCCGTAGGCGTCCCGGATCGAGGTGAGCGAGTCCAGGAAACCCCGGGACACCAGCTCGCCCTTTGCCACCTCCGGTACGCCGGCCCGCGCCACCTTCTGCCGGGCGGTCTCGGTGGCCCGCTCGGCGCCGCCCAGCAACCGGACCAGGTTCTCCCGGGCCTGTACGGGGGTCGTCTGGGCGGTCATCTGCTGTTGGGTGCCGCTGGTCAGCTCGCGGATCTCGGTCCGCCATGGCGTGAGCGCGTCGCAGACCGAAGCGGCCCAGATTCGCGGTGCGGGGCCCCCACCACAGGCCCCGGCGAGCAACACGAGCGTGCACAGGACCCCCGTGAGTCTTCCGGCGGCTGCCGCGCGGGCGCGTACGCATGCAATGCAGCGTACGGGTTGCGCCCGGCTGCGCTAGTGGATGGTCGCGCCGGCCCGGGACACCCCGGCGGAGCGGATAGGCAGGGCTCCTGATCAACCACCGATCGGGTTGATCAGGAGCCCCGGCGAACGTCGGGTCAGGCCTTGACCGCCTCCGGCCGCTGGTCCGGGCTGCCGCTGCCGGCCCCCGGGTCGGAGTCCGAATCGCCCATGGCGACCGGCTTGCGCTTACTGAAGAAGACCGCACCGGCGACGATCAGCGCGGCGACAACCGCGATCCCCACCCGCAACGGGGTGTTCTCGCCGCTACCCACGTAGAAGGTCACCACGGCCGGCGCGATCAGCAGCGAGACCAGGTTCATCACCTTGAGCAACGGGTTGATCGCCGGACCGGCGGTGTCCTTGAACGGGTCACCGACGGTGTCACCGATCACGGTTGCCGCGTGTGAATCCGAGCCCTTGCCGCCGTACGCGCCATCCTCAACCAGCTTCTTGGCGTTGTCCCAGGCGCCGCCGGAGTTGGCCAGGAAGATGGCCATCAGCGCACCGGTGCCGATCGCACCGGCCAGGTACGCCGCCAGCGCGCCAGGGCCGAGACCGAAGCCGACCGCGATCGGCGCCAGGATGGCCAGCAGACCGGGGGTGAGCAGCTCATGCTGGGCATCGCGGGTGCAGATGTCCACCACCTTGCCGTACTCCGGGCGCTGGGTGCCGTCCATGATGCCGGGCAGTTCGCGGAACTGCCGGCGGACCTCCATCACCACCGCGCCAGCGGACCGGGAGACCGCGTTGATGGCCAGGCCGGAGAAGAGGAAGACCACCGCGGCGCCGATGATCAGCCCGACCAGGTTGCGCGGGTTGGCGACGTTGAGCAGGTCCGCCACGAACAGGTCCAGCTTCTCGGCGGAGAGATCCAACGAGTTCCGCACGCTGCTGATGTACGAGCCGAAGAGCGCGGTCGCGGCGAGCACCGCGGTGGCGATCGCGATGCCCTTGGTGATCGCCTTGGTGGTGTTGCCGACCGCGTCCAGCTCGGTCAGCGTGCGGGCGCCGTGCTCGTCGATGTCGCCGGACATCTCGGCGATCCCCTGCGCGTTGTCGGAGATCGGGCCGAAGGTGTCCATCGCCACGATCACCCCGACGGTGGTGAGCAGGCCGGTGCCGGCCAGCGCCACGGCGAAGAGGGCCAGCGTGATGGAGCTGCCGCCGAGCAGGTACGCGCCGAACACCCCGGCGGCGATGAGCAGCGCCGAGTAGACCGCCGATTCCAGGCCGATGCTGATGCCGGCGAGGACTACGGTGGCCGCGCCGGTCAGCGAGGACTTGCCGATGTCCTGCACCGGACGCCGGTTGGTCTCGGTGAAGTAGCCGGTCAGCGCCTGGATGGCGGCGGCCAGCACGATACCGATGACCACCGCGCCGATCGCCACCCAGCCGCGGGCCGACCGGCAGATCACCGTCGGCACCGAGCAGGCTGCGCCAATCGGCGCCGAGCAGCTCGGTCCAGGTCTCCGGCAGGTAGACGAAGGACATCGCCCCGACCAGGATCGCGGAGATCAGCGCGGAGAGATAGAACGCCCGGTTGATCGCGGTCAGCCCGGACCGGTCCGAGGCGCGCAGCCGGGTGATGAAGACCCCGATGATCGCGACCAGTACGCCGATGGTGGAAACGATCATCGGGAGGACCAGGCCCTGGAGGCCGAAGGCGGCCTTGCCCAGGATCAACGCGGCGACCAGGGTGACCGCGTACGACTCGAAGAGGTCGGCGGCCATCCCGGCGCAGTCCCCGACGTTGTCGCCCACGTTGTCGGCGATGGTCGCCGCATTACGCGGGTCGTCCTCGGGGATGTTCTTCTCGACCTTGCCGACCAGGTCGGCGCCGACATCCGCGGCCTTGGTGAAGATGCCCCCGCCGACCCGCATGAACATGGCGAGCAGCGCGGCGCCGAAGCCGAAGCCCTCCAGCACAGTCGGCGCGTCGCTCTCGTAGATCACCACTACCAGTGCCGCGCCGAAGAGGCCGAGACCGACGGTGAGGAAGCCGACCACCCCACCGGTCCGGAAGGCGATCTTCATCGCCGCTTCCCGGCCGCCCTGCCGTTCTCGCGCCGCCGCGGCAACCCGCAGGTTCGCCCGGGTGGCCAGGGCCATGCCGGCGCCGCCGATGAAAGCGCTGAACACCGCGCCGACGATGAAGAAGCCGGATCGGCCGAGCTTCACCAGGGTCTCGCTGCCCTCGGTCTGATGCACGGGCAGCAGGAAGAGCAGCACGACGGCGATTACGACGAACACGCCTAGGGTTCTGAACTGGCGGAACAGGTATGCCGAAGCGCCCTCCTGGACGGCTCCGGCGATCTCCTGCATTTTTGTGGTGCCCCTACCGGTTGCCAGTACCGCCCTGGTCAGGGCGAAGGCGAAGCCGAGTGCCACCAACGCGATAACCGCGGCGATGACGACGTACGACAGGTGCTCACCGGTAAGGGACAGCCCGTCGCCAGCGGCGACCAAGGTCCCGGACATCTATGTCCTCCTGTACCGAACACTCGCGCCGACCCGGCGGACGAACCGGCCCGGCGTCTCCACGCATGGAGCAACGACTCGCAAGCGTCACCGCCGGGCCATGACTGCGGACCAGCGGCGATGACCTGCTTCCGCGGAGCGCGAAGCAGTCACTTGCCGATAACCCCGGGTACTCTAGCCGCCCGTCGTGTTCGAGGTCACAAAGTGAACCGACATGTCGCGATGATCCTCATCGCTGTGTTAGCCGGTCGAATCTGATATGGAGTCAGCGGCCGATCGGCCAGACCATCCGTACCTCGGTCCCGACCCCGTCCTCCACCGGACGTACCTGAAGGTCCTCGACGAAGCCGGCCAACAGGGCAAACCCCACCCCGACGGTGAGCGCCTCGTCGGTCAGCGACTCGTCGGCCAGCTCGTCCGGCGGCAGCGCGGCCAGGCCCAGCCCGGCCTCGATCGGCGCCCGGTCGATCACCCGGACGGTGTACATCGGCTCGTCGGATATCTCCACCAGCACCAGGTCGGCCAGGCCGTACTGCCGGTGCAGCGCCACCGCCCGGGTGCACGCCTCGCCGATGGCCAGGCGGACCTCGTCGAGCAGGTCCTCGGCGACGCCGGCGCGGCGGGCCACCGCGACGCCGACCAGCCGGGCGGTGCGTACGTGCACCGGAGCCGGCGAGAAAGACAGCCTGACCTTCGCCATCACTCGTTGACCGTCGACTTCACGCGCCGGGACCGGCACTGCTCGCGGCCTCGACGGTGGGATAGAGCGGGAACACCTGATCGAGCGCGGTGATCCGGAAAATCTTGAGCAGCGGCTCCTTGACGCAGACCAGCCCGAAGGTGCCGCCGACCGCACGCAGCCGTTTCAGCGCACCGACCAGCACACCCAACCCGGTCGAGTCGAGGAAATCGACCCGACTGAGATCCACCACCACCTGGCGGGCGCCGCCGTCGATCAACTCGACCAGCCGTTCCCGCAACCCGGGGGCGGTATAGACGTCCACCTCGCCGCCGACCTCCAGCACGGTGTGCACACCGATGGTGCGGGTCGCCAGCGACAGCTCCATCAATCCTCCTCAGACCGCCACGGGCGTTCCTGGGCATCTAACCACCGACCGCCGATCGGCGCACCGCACGGCACCTGGGCACCACCGCTATCCACTACCCGGCTCGCCGCGCCGGATACCTCAGTGCGAGAGTGCAGGCTGTGACCTCCGCAGCCACAGTATCGGCCGGCTCCGCGGCTGGCCGGGGACGCCCGGCCGGCGGGCCGGACGTGGCCGCACTGCTGGACCGGCTGCGGTCCCGCGTCCCCGTCAACCCGGACGGCGGGCCGGTCACCCATGTCGAACGGCTGCGCGGCCAGCCCGGGCAGCCCGGCACCGTGGCCACTCTGGGTGCCCGAACCACTACGAGCGGCGCTCGCCGGGCGTGGCGTGGTCGCGCCCTGGCAGCACCAGGCCGAGGCGGCCTCCCACGCGTACGAGGGCCGGCACGTCGTGGTGGCCACCGGCACCGCGTCCGGCAAATCCCTGGCCTACCAGTTGCCCGCGCTGGCCACTCTGCTGACCGACCCTCGGGCCACGGTGCTGTACCTGGCGCCGACCAAGGCACTCGCCGCCGACCAGCTACGCGCCATCGCCGAGCTGGAGCTCGACGGGGTACGACCGGCCTGCTACGACGGGGACACGCCGCGCGCCGAACGGGAATGGATCAGGCAGCATTCCCGTTTCGTACTGACAAATCCAGACATGTTGCACTACAGCATCCTGCCCGGACACGCCCGCTGGGCGACCTTCCTGCGCCGGCTGGCCTTCGTGGTGATCGACGAATGCCACACCTACCGGGGCGTGTTCGGCTCACACGTGGCACACGTACTGCGTCGGCTCCGCCGGCAGACCGCCCGCTACGGGCGTACCTCCGTCCAGGCCCGGCGCACGCCTCCGGCCCGGCACTGCCCGGCCCACGCGGCGCTGCCCGCCCGGCCCCTGCCCGGCCCGCGCAGTGGCCCGGTCTTCATACTGGCCTCCGCGACCTCGGGCGATCCGGCGGCGGCCGCCGAGCGGCTCACCGGGTGCGCGGTCACGGCGGTGACCGAGGACACCTCGCCGCGCGGCGGGCTGACCTTCGCGCTCTGGGAACCGCCCCTGCTGCCCGCGCCGACACCGACGCCGGCGACCGCACGGCGACCGCCGGTACGACGCTCGGCGCTGCGGGAAACCGCCGACCTGCTCAGCGACACGGTCGCCGCCGGAGTACGCACCCTGGCCTTCGTCCGCTCCCGGCGCGGCGCCGAGGTGGTCGCGACCACCGCCCGGCGGGCTCTGGACGAGGCGGTGCCCGGCCTCGGCGACCGGGTCGCCGCCTACCGGGCCGGCTACCTGCGGGAGGAGCGGCGGGCGCTGGAACGCGGCCTGCTCGGCGGGGAACTGCTCGGCCTGGCGTCGACCAACGCGCTGGAACTCGGCGTCGATCTGGCCGGCCTGGACGCGGTGCTGATCTGCGGCTATCCCGGCACCCGGGCCTCGCTGTGGCAGCAGGCCGGCCGGGCCGGCCGATCCGGCCAGGAGTCGCTCGCCGTACTGGTGGCCCGGGACGACCCGCTCGACACCTACCTGGTGCACCACCCGGAGGCGCTGTTCGGGCGGCCGGTCGAGGCGACCGTGCTCGACCCGGCCAACCCGTACGTGCTGGGGCCGCAACTCTGCTGCGCGGCGGCCGAGGCGCCGCTGACCCCGGCGGACCTGGAGCTGTTCGGCCCGACCGCTCCGGCGGCGGTCGAGTCCCTGGTCGCGGCGGGTGCGCTGCGCCGCCGGCCGACCGGCTGGTACTGGCGGCACCACGAGCGACCCGAGGTGGACCTGCGGGGCACCGGCGGGACCCCGATCTGCGTGGTCGAGTCAGCGACCGGGCGGCTGCTCGGCACGGTGGATGAGACCGCGGCGCATTTCCAGGTCCACCCGGGCGCGGTCCACCTGCACCAGGGCGTCTCGTACGTGGTCGACGAGCTCGATCTGGCCGACGCCTGCGCGCTGGTGCACGCCGAGGAGCCGGACTGGTCCACCCACGCCCGCGACGTGACCTCGCTGTCGGTGGTGTCGGTCCGCTCGCAACTGGACGCCGGACCGGTCAGCCTCTTCCTCGGCGAGGTCGACGTGACCAGCCAGGTGGTGTCGTACCAGCGGCGGCGGATCGCCTCCGGCGAGGTGCTGGACACCCGGCTACTGGATCTGCCGGCCCGGGAGCTGCGTACGGTGGCGGTCTGGTTCACCGTGTCCCCGGCGGCGCTGGCCTCGGCGGGTGTCGAAGCCGCTGACGTACCGGGCGCGCTGCACGCCGCCGAGCACGCGGCGATCGGACTGTTGCCGCTGGTGGCGACCTGCGACCGGTGGGACATCGGCGGGCTCTCCACCGCCGCCCACCCGGACACCGGGGCGCCGACGGTCTTCGTCTACGACGGGCATCCCGGCGGTGCCGGCTTCGCCGAGCGGGCTTACCAGGCGGCGTCGGCCTGGCTGGCCGCGACCCGGGACGCGATCGCCGAGTGCGGCTGCGAGACCGGCTGCCCGTCCTGCGTCCAGTCCCCCAAGTGCGGCAACGGCAACAACCCGCTCGGCAAATCGGACGCGGTCAAGGTCCTCGACGTGGTGCTGACCAACCTCCCCGGCCTCACCCACCCCCACCCCCACCCCCACCCCCACCCCGCCCAACCCCTCCCCACGCGTCGATCAAGGACTTATCGCGGCGGATTGATCACCGAACCACCGCAACAAGTCCTTGATGCGAGAAGCCGATCGGCGAGCAGGGGCGGGGCGGCCGGACGGGACGGGCCGGTCAGCCGCAGACCGAGAAGCTGTTGGTGACGAAGTCCTTCCCACCCGACGACGAGGTGATCTCTTGACGTCCTCTCCCCCTGAAGGTGGGAGATTCCGGCCTGCTACACCCCGTGGGGTGCGGGCTTCCGGTGGGTTACCGTTTCGCCGCGCGGTGCCGGAATCGCTTCCGGTCTTACCCGCGCTCCACGGTCGTTGAGGTCCGCCCGTCCGGCGGCCCTGATGTTCCTGGCGGCGTTCACATCCCGGTCGTGGGTGGTGCCGCAGGGGCAGGTCCACTCCCGGACGTTCAACGACAGTTTCTCGCCCACCGCCCCGCACACCGAACACATACGGGTGGAGGGGAACCAGCGGTCCACCTTGCCGAAGGTGCGCCCGTACCGGACGGCTTTGTATTCCAACATTGCTGTGAAGGTCGCCCAGCCGGCGTCGTGAACCGACTTGGCAAGCCGGGTCCGCCCCAGACCGGCCACGCTCAGATCCTCGACGTAGATCGCTTGGTTGTCGCGAACCATCGTGGTCGAGAGTTTGTGCAGCCAGTCCCGGCGGGTGTCGCCGACCTTCGCGTGGGCCTTCGCCACCTTGACGACGGCCTTCTTCCGGTTGTTGGAGCCCTTCTGCTTGCGGGCGAGGTCCTGTCGCAGCCTACGGAGTTTCCGGGCCGCCCGGCGTAGGAACTTCGGCGCCGCGACCTTCGTCCCGTCAGACAGGACCGCGAAATGCGTCAACCCGAGGTCGATACCCACCTCCGAGTCGACCTCCGGCAACGTCTCGTCCCCGGTCGTCGTGACGACAAACGACGCGAAGTAACGGCCCGCCGCATCCTTGATGACCGTCACGGAAGTCGGGTCCGACGGCAACTGCCGTGACCAGCGCACCTCCAGGTCGCCGACCTTCGGCAACCTGAGCCGGCCGTTGTCCAACACCCGCAACCGCGAGTTGGCGGTGAACCGGACCGCCTGCCGGTTGTCCTTACGGGACCGGAACCGTGGCGCGGCAACTCTCCGACCCTTCCGTTTCCCCGACAGGGACGAGAAAAAGTTCCGGTACGCGGTGTTCAAATCGGCCAACGCCTGCTGGAGCACGACCGACGACACCTCACCCAACCAGGCACGGGCGTCGGTCTTCTTCGCCTCGGTGATGACCTGCTTGGACAGTGCCCCGTCCGTGATGTACGGCAGCTCTTGCTCGCGGGCCTGTTGCCGTGCGCGCAGTCCATCGTTGAACACCACCCGCGCGCATCCGAACGCCCGGGACAGCGACTGCCGCTGACTCAGGGTTGGGTGAAGCCGGTAGTTGTACCGAAGCCGCACATTCACATTCTATCATTGGTTTATGGCCACCGGCTTTCCCGTACGCGCTGGTAGGCATTGTGTTTCCGCCCTACACGCCCACTTGGTTTTCGTAACCAAGTTCCGGCACAAGGTGTTCACCGATCGGCATCTGACCCGCCTGGAAGAAATCATGCGCGTCGTGTGCTCTGATTTCGAAACCGAGCTGATCGAGTTCAACGGCGAAGACGAACATGTGCACCTGCTGGTCAACTTTCCGCCCAAGGTGGCCCTGTCGAAGCTGGTCAACTCACTCAAGGGCGTGTCCAGTCGGCGGATGCGGCAAGAGTTCCCCGACCTGCGCCGGCACTACTACAGGGCCAACAAGCTGTGGTCGGGCTCGTACTTCGCAGGCTCCGTCGGGGGTGCGCCCCTGACCGTCCTACGTCAGTACATCGAGCAACAAAACCGGCCGGGTTAGAGCACGGCTCGGGCCTTGGCGGCCCTCCCCGCGCGGGCCTTCACCCCCGCCCTGAAGGGCGGAGCACTGGCCCGCAATCCGGTAGCCGAGCTGGACACCGCCGATGATGACCCGCGTGCGGCACTGGCGGCGACGCTGACTGATCAGGTTTGCGCGGGGCGCCACATGCTGGTGGTGGTGCTGCCGTCGGGTAGGCGCAGGGTGCCGCGTTCGGTGTAGCCGTGTCGGGCGTACAGCTTCCGAGCAGCCTCGCTGGGGGCGTGGGTGAAAGCGGCGACGCCGGTGGCATCAAGACCGGTGTGGTGCCAGTCGAGTAGGTCGGTGGCCCGTCCGGCGCCGCGTTTTTCGGGCACGACGGCGAGGAACACGAGCTGCTGATGCCGCTCGGCCGGGTGACGCGCGTCGAGCAGATGGTCCAGCTCCTCGAAACGTACCGTGTTGACACCGCAGACGGCCGCGCGCCGCTGGGTGTAGCTGGCGGGCGGCGGCAGCGGCCGGGAGCGGTGGATCCAGACCGCGACCGCCGACCGGTCAGTGAGCACCTCAACCTCACCGTGGAAAAGGGCGTGCTCGACCCAGATCCGGGCGTACCCGGCCAGGACCGCCTCCCGCCGGTGAGGGTCGGGGGCCAGCCAGTAGAGCAGCGGCAAATCACCGTAGGCGTCGGCGATCAGCTCGGCGAGGCTGTCGATCTGGGCCCAGGCCGCGCGGGCGACCCGGTACGGGAAACTCATCGTCGGTTCCTCACTGCTCTGGTGGTGGGTGGTCGGGGAAGCCATCAACGGGCGGCGTCGGTTCGGCGGTGGTTTCCCGGATGCCGCCCCACCGGTCCCGGCAGACGTAGGAGAGGCTGGCGTGAATCCAAGCGCCGTCGTTATCACGCAACACGGCCAGGCCGCAGTGCCGGCAGCCAGCAACCCGGGGGTACGACCTCGGACCGCTCATCCGACCTGATCCGTGCCGCCGGACGGGCCGTCCGGCGGCACGGCCGGGCCGGGGTCGGGATGCCGCTGGTTCCGGTGTCCCCATTGGTGGGCGCGAACAGCAGCCGCGTGATGTGGACCGGGATGTCCGGGCGCGGCGATGCAGACACCGTGCGGCGGGCGGGCCGCACCACAAAACAGCGGTACAAGGTGGTTCCAGGTGTCCGCACGGGAGAGCAGCGGGGTGCTGGTGCCGACCTCAGGCTGGAGAGCCGCAAGCCCCTCCGCGTACGAGACCGCCTTGGCCCGAGCGGCGTTGAGATCGGCGGCCGGGAAGGTCAGATGCAGCGTGTACCGACCACGCGGATCATCAACCGGACCGGACCGACCAACGTACGGCCGGCGCTCCCGCTCACCGAGATAACGGCCGACCAGTCCATCGGTGGGATCGACGCCGCCGGCCCGCTCGCCGAGGGCGTGGCTGATCGCGGCCCGCATCGGCTCGGAGACATCGGTCCGCTCCAGAGCGGCGAGCAACTCCGCATTGGGCACCGGCGGGTCGACCCGGCGTGGATCTTTCCAGTGCGGCAAACCGTTGTTGACCATGAACGCTCCCTGCTCATCGATAGCCCGGGTGTGCGTGGCGCTTCGCTGTCCTTGCGTGCCGGGTGGTCCGAGGTGGCAGGCCCCGGCCACGGAGACCAGTCACGTGGCCGAGGCGCTATCCGTGTTCCCAAGGTTGCCGACCGTCAGGAACGCTTCCGCAAACTTGCCATGGCTTGCCATCCCTAGTCAAGGGCTCTCCATGGGTGATTGACTCGGAGTGCCGACCGTTAGGGGAACAACCAGTGCCACCGCAGTACGCCTACCAGCGGATAGCCGACGACATGACCAGGCGGATCAAGTCCGGGGAATTCCCGCCTTGCACGAAGTTGCCCAGTCGCGCGGAACTCTGCGCGGAGTACGAGGTCTCCAGCTTCGTAGCGGATCGCGTTTATCTGATCTTGAAGATGAACGGCCTCACGGAGTCGCTCCCCGGCGCTGGGGTCTACGTCAAGGAGAACGGCTGATCGCACCCAAGCGCATCAAGGACGGGAGAGCCTCCCGCCCCCGACAGCCGCTCACCAGCGACGGCTGCCCCAATGCCAGAACCCCCGATCCCGGTAACTCCGCGTCACCGACGCCCGCCAAACGAGATAGCGCGGAAGAAAACCTGTCGCGGACGACGGGGTTTCTTCCGCGCTATCGCAGAGCACCAGGTCGCGGGTAACCCGCTGCAATCATCGACGGGACCAGGCGGATCAGCGCCACCGGTCGGCTCATCGCGAACATGATCAAGTAATCCGGGCTGGTGTGCTATCCGCGTAGTGGGCCGGCTCTGGCGATCGCCGGGACCCTTCGGGTCATCATCGGTAGCGGGGTGATGGTCACCTCGACGGCGACCAGCAGATCGAGCCCGTCCACCGTGCACTCCATCAACTGGGCGCCGTTGGCGGCGACGATGGCCGCCGCGCGCGGGCAGGCGTCGGCCGGATCGCCCAGGGTGCGGGCCGCGCCGGCCAACGCGCCGAGATCAGCGGCGACTCGGGCCTGGTGTCGGCCGACCCGGGCCGCGCCGATCGATGCCCCTGCCATGCCGGCCGCCAGCAACACCAGTCCGACCGCGAGCAGCCAGAGCGAGGCACTGCCCCGATCCCGTCCGGTTACCAGCTCGGGGCGCAGTCGCATCCGACCGGTCATGATGCCGGCTCCGGAAGAACGCCGGGTTCGACGGCGGCCACCGCCGTGGCGGTGACGGTCATCCGAGGTAGTCGGGCGCCGAGCGCGCGGACTGGTGCCCACACGGTAGCGGTGACCAGGTCACCGTCGAAGTTGACTGAGACCGTGGCCCCGGACGGGGCGACCCGAACTCCGGCGGTCACCCCGTCCTCGGCGCGGGAGGCGGCCAGGGCCGCCTCCCGCGCCGCGTCCACGCACTGCGCCTTGGTGGTCACCGCGTTGACCGCGGTGAGCCCGGCGAGCAGCAGCAGGAGCAGCGCCGGCAGGCCGGCCGCCAGTTCGGCGGTGAACGAGCCCCGGTCGCGGTCGGTCCGGGCACCGGTCAGGTGGACGATCCGGCGGGCGGCCAGCCGGCGCCGGATCACTTCAACGCCCGGTCGATTACGCCGGTCAGCGCCTCCTGGACGCTGCCGGAGGTGAGAACCTTCAGCAGGATGCCGGCGAAGGCGACCGCAGCCAGGGTGCCAACGGCGTACTCGGCGGTGTTCATCCCATCGTCGCCGCGCAACCGGGCGCGCATTCGATCGAGCAGTTTGCGAATCACGATGTTCCCCTCTCGATAGGTTTTCAGAGCACGTCGCCGAGGACGGCGACGATCACCGGCACCAGGCCGGCGAGAATGAAGGCCGGCAGGAAGCAGAGCCCCAGCGGCAGGACGATCAGTACGCCGGCCCGGCGGGCCGCCGCTTCGGCCGAGATGGCCCGGTCGGCCCGCAGGTCGTCGGCGAGCCGGGTCAACGCGCCGGCGAGCGCGGCCCCGCTGGCTGAGGAACGGACGGCTGCCACCGAAAGGCGCTCCGCCCCGGTGACCGGGGTCAGGTGCGCCCAGGATTCCGCCGCTTCGCCGCCGAGCCGCAGGGTCCGGCCGACCCGGGTCAGCCGCTCACCCAGCGGTCCGCCGAGCGCGTCGGCGACCGCCGCCACGGCTCGGTCGACCGGGGCGCCGGCCCGCAGCGACGCGGCGAGCAGATCGGCGGCGAGCGGAAGGTCGGCTGCCTCGCGCAGCCGACGCTGCCGGGCAGCGGCTGGTTCGAGGCGACGTAGCAGCCGGTCGAGTCCGACCGCCACCAGCGCCCCGGCCACCGGTCCGGGCCAGCCGCCGAGGAGAACTGCTGTAGCCAGACCGCCGAACGCGGCACCGAGCCGGATCGGATCAGGCCGACGCCGGATCGCTCTGCCGCGTTCCGACGTGCCAGCGCTCGGACGTACGGTCGGCGTGACCCGGGCGAGTCGGCGTCGGGCGCTTCGCCGGGACCGCCAGCCGGCAGTCACGACCAGCGCCACCACTCCGATCAGGCAGCCGGCGGCCAGCAGTTCTCCGGCCATCAGGCAGCCCGGGTCGCGCTGCCGCCGAGCCGGTCGGTCCAGGCCAGCCCGGCAAGTTGCAGAACGATGGCGACCATCGCGCAGCCGGCGCCGATCGGGGTGTTCAGCAGTACGTGCAGCGGGTCAACGCCGATGCCGTAGCCGAGGGCGATCCCGCCCAGGGGCAGCGCGGCGAGCAACCATGCGGTGGCCTGCGCCCCGGCCGCCTGCGCCCGCGCGGCGGCGAGTCCTCGGTCCAGCGTCCGCGCGTCAGCCTCGATCCGCTCGACCAGATCGGCCAGTGGCGCTCCGGTCCGCTCGGCGAGCCGGCTGGCGGCCCTGGCCAGAGTGGCGATCTGGTCCGACCCGTCAGTGCTTGCGGCGATCGGTGTGCCAGCCGGATCGGCCGCCGCCAACGCGACCGTCGAAACCGGCAGACCGGCTGGCGCCAGCGCAGCCGTAACCGGCAGACCGGCTCGAAGATCGGCGGCGAGCGCACAGAGATCGTCCAGTTGCTGTCGGCGCTTCCGGTCGGCGAGCTGATCGGACCACCGACGCAGTGTGGTCCGCACCGCCAGCCCGCCGTAGGCGGCGAACGCCACCGCCGCGACCGGACCGGCGAGGATCAACCCGGCACAGCCGGCGCCGATCACCGCCAGCAGCACCGACCGACGGGGCGAGGTTGCGGCGTAGGCGCGAATCGCCGACAGCAGGCTGGCGGTCGTGACCGGGCCGTCAAAAGCGCTGGCGAGAGCGCCGACAGCGCGGAAGGCCAGGGACCGGGTGGGTGCCGCCGAGCCACCGATGACCGCTCGTCGGCGGGCCCGACCGATGTTCGATGGCCAGCTTACGGCGAGCACCGCGCCGGCCAGGCAGACGACGGCGACCGACCAGCGGAGCGTCACGGCGCCCGTCCTTCGTCAAGCCGTGGCGCACCACCGGCATCGGTCGCGGCTCTGACGAAGCGGGGATCGGGCCGGGCTGGCCAGGGTTCGGGCCGGGGACCGGGACCGTCGTGGGCAGCGGCCAGCACCGGTGGCACCGGTACGCCCCGCTCAGCGATCAGGTTGGCCAACGCCGCCGCTGCCGGGCCGAGCCCCCGGCCACGCGTCCAGGCCGGTACGACGGTGACCAGCCGTTCGGGCCCGGATGGCAGCAGCAGGCAGATCGCCGCCAGTACCCGCCCGTCGCCGGTCCGGCGTACCTGCAGCAGGACCTGGAGCGCGGCGGTGAGCTGGGCGTGCAGGGCGGCCCGGGGTAGCCCGCCGAGCAGGCCGAGCGCCTCCAGCCGGGCCGGTACGTCGGCCGGGGTGTTGGCGTGCAGGGTGCCGGCCCCGCCGTCGTGCCCGGTGTTCAACGCGCTGAGCAGATCCACCACTTCGGCGCCTCGGCACTCCCCCACCACCAGCCGGTCGGGACGCATCCGCAGGGCCTGCCGGACCAGGTCGCTCAGCCCGACCGATCCCGAACCCTCCACGTTGGCGGTACGCGCCTGCAGGCCGACCACATGCGGGTGCACCGGGCGCAGTTCGGCGGCGTCCTCGACCAGGACGATCCGCTCATTCGGCGGCACCAGCCCGAGCAGCGTGTTGAGCAGCGTGGTCTTACCCGAGCCGGTGCCGCCGACCACCAGGTAGGCCAGCCGTGCGGCCACCACCGCGGCGAGCAGGTCGGCGGCCGGGTGGGCCACCGTGCCGTGTCGGACCAGTTCGTCGAGGGTGAACGGCCGCTGCCGGAAGGTACGCAGCGAGAGGTACGGGCCGGTGGTCGCCACCGGCGGCAGGACCGCGTGCAGCCGGGTGCCGTCGGGCAGCCGGGCGTCGGCGTACGGGGAACCTTCGTCCAGCCGTCGACCACAGGCGGCGGCGAGCCGTTGGGCGAGCCGGCGTACCTCCTCGGGGGTGCCCGGCGAGATCGGCGCCGGGATCAGGCCGCGCCCCCGGTCCACCCAGACCTGCGTGCCGTTGACCAGCACATCGGTGACCTCGGGATCGTTCAGCAGCGGGGCCAACGGGCCGGCGCCGACGAGGTCGTGGTGGACCCGGGTGGCCATCCGGAGCAGGGCCGTGTCACCCAGCACGGCGGCGTCGGGCTCGTCACGTACCGCCGAAACGACCGCCGCCGGGGTGATCTCGGTGCCGGCGGTGGCGAACCGCTGCCGCACCCGGCCGGCGAGGTCTGTTGCCTCGACGCTGGTCCCGGGCGGTTCGCTCCGCTGCCCGGTCACGCGGCGCCCACGCTGGTGGTCGGCAGGCCGGTGAGGTCGGCGACGATCCGCTGGCAGAGGGTGGCGAGCGGCCCGCGGCCGGAGGAGGTGGGTGCCTCACCACGCTCCAGGCCACGGGAGAGTCCCGGTTCCGGGCGGAGCGCACCGGCCAGTGGAAGATCGAGCGACCGGGCGATCTCCCGGGCCTTCAGGTTGCCCGGCGCCGGTCCTCGGACGACCACCGCCAGTTCGGCGCAGTGCTGGGCGGCGGCAGCGGCCACCCGGGCTGCGGCTGCGGTGGCCCGCAGTTCGGCCGGCACCACCACGAAGGCCTGGTCAGCAGCCTGCAATGCGATCACCGCCGCTTCGTCGAGCCAGCGGGGCAGGTCCACCACGACGAGATCGCGGCCCCGCCGACCGGCGTCCATGGTGGCCGCCATCGCCTCGGCCGGCAGGGTCAGCAGGTCGCCCCGGTCCCAGGAGAGCAGCACCAGGTCACCTCGGCTGGGCAGCGCCCGGACCAACGCCGGGGCGTCGACCCGCCCGTCCACCTCGGACAGGGCCGGCCAGCGCAGGCCCTCCAACTGCTCCCATCCGAGCACCAGGTCCAGCCCGCCGCCGAGCGGATCGCCGTCGACCAGCAGGGCCCGCAGGCCGGACCGGGCAGCGGTGACGGCGAGCCCACCGGCGAAGACACTCGCGCCCGCACCGCCCCGGCCGCCGATCACCGCCACGACCCGTCCGGTACTGGCCTTGGTGTCAGCGGCGGACGCGCCCTCGGCGAACCGGTCCACCAGCCACGGTTCGGCGGCGGGCAGGAGCGCGACATGCTCGGCGCCGATCAGTTCGGCTACGTCCCAGCCGGCATCGTCGCCGTACCCGGAACGACCGACCAGCACCACCCGGGGTCGACGCGGCAGTCTGGCCCGCAGGCAGGCCTGGCTCTGGTCGTTACCGACCGCGACCATCGGTGCGGTGGCCCACCGGGTCCGGGCGGCAGCCGGGTCCGCGGCCACCTCGACTTCGGTGCCGCCGGCTGCGGCGAGCCGCAGCAGGTCGTCGAGCAGCTCACGGTCCGAGGTCACGACCAGCGGCAGTCGTGCGCCAACATGGACGGAGGTACGGGGTGGCATCGCGGCCCTCCAACGGCTTGGTGTGCAGTGACCGTCTCAGGTTGGCGTCCCGACCAACCGCCGCCAATGCCGACAGCGCCGGCCTGTGGATAACTGACCCACCTGTGGATAACGTTGGCCGCCACCGGTGGATCTGTTATGTCCGGGCCCTCATTTCCGGGCAAACCCGGCATCCGGTCGGTCCGACCTCCCGGTCGGCTTCGCTGAAATGGCCGCGATACCTCGCCCACATTCGGGTACGCGTTTCGTCGAGACGAACCAGCCGCTACCGCAGCTATCCGCTGCCTGAGGAGGAGTCGTCATGGCGCAGTCCGTCACCACCGTGGTGCTGGAGCCGGCCGCGCAGGATGTGGCCCGAATGACCGCCAATCCGCCGTTCTTGTATCAACTCGGCCCGGATCAGGGGCGGGCGAAACTCACCGAACTGCAATCCACGAACATTTCCAAGTTGGACGTCGACATCCAGGACATCAAGGTCCCGGGCGGGCCGACCGGCCAGATACCGGTACGGATCATCCGCCCGAAGGGCATGAAGGGCATGAAGGGCGCGGGCGGGTTGGGCGAGCGGATGAGAAGCGCCGCTCAGGACGTACTCAGCGCGAAAAGCACCCAGGCCATGCCGGCGACCCTCTACCTCCACGGGGCCGGCTGGGTGTTCGGTGATGCGCACACCCACGATCGGCTGATCCGGGAACTCGCCGTGCAGTCCGACTCGGCGATCGTCTTTCCCGAGTACAGCCGTTCCCCCGAGGCGAGGTATCCGACCGCGCTGGAGGAGTGCTACGCGGTGGCGCAGTGGATCGCGACCCAGGGCGGCGAGTACGGCTTGGACTCGTCCCGAATGGCGATTGCCGGCGACTCGGTCGGCGGAAACCTCGCGACTGTGCTCTGCATGCTGGCCAAACAGCGCAACGGTCCCTGGTTCCGGGAACAGGTGCTCTTCTATCCGGTGACCGACGCCAACTTCGACACCGGCTCATATCGGGAGTTCAGTGAGGGTTACTACCTGAACCGGGAAACCATGATGTGGTTCTGGGACCAGTACCTGCCCGATCCCGCCCAGCGGGCCAACCCGATGGCCTCGCCGCTGCGGGCGACCATCGAGCAGCTCAGGGGCCTGCCACCGACGCTGATCATCACGAACGAGGCGGACGTGCTCCGCGACGAGGGCGAGGCGTACGCGGCCAAGCTGCGTCAGGCCGGCGTACCGGTAACCCATGTGCGCTACCAGGGGATCATCCACGACATGGTGATGCTCGATGCCCTGGCCAACACCCAGGCCGCCCGGGCCGCCACCTTCCAGGCGGCGATGACCTTGCGGATGGCGCTGCACTGCTGACCGGATGGTGCTGTGCCTGATCGCGCGGGCCGATGTGGGCGTCACCCGTCCCATCGGCCCGCGCGATGGTTGTCACCCCTACCCGCGCTGCTGGCGATGCTGCCCGTTGCCGGCCGGGAAGGCGCCCCGGGTTGTCGTGCCCGCGTCGGCGTCGGCGGCAAGCTCGGTGACGAGCTGGCAGGTGTTCGCCACCGGGTCGAGCTGGTTGGCGTGGCCGGCCAGTCTCCGCAGCAGGGCGCGGAAGATCGACCGGTCGGCCGGCTCCAACGGCGTGAGCACATGCTCTTCGGCGTGCTCGAGGCGGCGCTGGGTGTCCGCCCAGGTCGCCCGGCCGTGATCGGTAGCGACGATGAGCTTGTTACGGCGATCGGTGGGGTTGGGGCGTCGTTCGACCAGACCAGCCTGTTCCAGGTCGTCCACGAGATAGGTCATCACGGTGCGGTCAATGCCGAGCCGCTGCGCGAGTGCCCCCTGGCCACCGGGCGCTTCCCGGGCGGCGGCAGCGAGCACCTGATATCCGCGCGGCCCGCCCGGTAACTGACTGAGCAGCGCGTTCGCGGTCCGCAGGTAGGCGCGGAAGACGACGCCAAGGGTCCACCCCAGGTCGTTGTCGAGCACATCCTCCGGCGCGGTCGCGGTAGCGGGCGGGGTCTCGGCCATGGTTACAGCGTACCGGATCGCCCGTCAGAACAGATAATCTGTCAATCAACTAGTCTGTGTGGCAGACTATCTCGTAGCCGACCGGACTGGACCAGGAGACAGAGATGGCTGACTACGGGCACGAACTGATGTTCGGAACGTTCCTGACCCCGAACGCGGACCAGGCCGACCGGGTCATCGCCCTGGCCGAGCTCACCGAGCAGGTCGGTCTCGACCTGGTCACCGTGCAGGACCACCCGTACCAGGCGCGGTTTCTGGATGCCTGGACCCTGCTGTCGGTGATCGCGGCCCGGACATCCCGGGTCCGGGTGTCACCGAACGTGGCCAACCTTCCGCTGCGGCCGCCAGCGGTGCTGGCCAGCAGTGTCGCCAGCCTCGACATTCTGACCGGCGGTCGGGTCGAACTCGGGCTGGGCGCCGGGGCCTTCTGGGAAGCCATCACCGCGTACGGCGGGCCGAAGCTGGCGGTCGCCGAACGCGTTGACGCCCTCGAAGAGGGCATCCGGATCATGCGGGCGATCTGGGCAGCCGACGGCCCAGCGGTACGTATCGGCGGAAAGCACCACCGGGTCTGGGGGGCCCATCCCGGCCCGGCGCCCGCCCACGACGTCGGCATCTGGCTCGGCGCCTACAAATCACGGATGCTGCGCCTTACCGGCCGGCTGGCCGACGGTTGGCTGCCCAGCAGCTCGTACGCCGCGCCGGAGACGCTGCCCGCGATGAACAAGGCCATCGACGAGGCCGCGGTGAAAGCCGGGTCGGCAACCCGCCGACGTACGACGCCTGTACAACATCAGCGGCTCATTCGAGCGCGACGGCACCGACTTCCTGCACGGGCCGGCGCGGGTCTGGGCCGAACAGCTGGCCGAACTGACCCTCAGCCAGGGGATGAGCGGCTACATCCTCGGCAGCGACGACCCGGACGACATCCGCCGCTTCGCCGCCGAGGTCGCGCCCGCCGTACGGGAGCTCGTGCAGGCCGAACGGGCACGCGCCACGACCGTCGCTGAGCCGGCGGACCCCGCCCGCTCCAGCTCGCCGACGACGGGCGCACCGGCGCGACGCGCCACCGCGAGCCGCCCACCGTCGCGGGTCCGCGTTGCGGGCCGAGCCGACCCCGGACGACGGCACCCGGTTCAGCCACGCTCCAGGTCTGGGACGAGACCACCCGCCCGACCGGTCCGGCGCCCGACCCGGACCGCACCTACACACCGCACGAGCAGGCGGCCGGCCGGCACCTGATCGATGTGCACGACCACCTACGCGCGGAGCTTGCGCGAGGTCCGGCAGCTCGTCGCGCAGGTCACCGCCGGCGCAATGGACCCCGGTACCGCGCGGTCGCACATCAACCGATGACCATGCGCCAGAACAACTGGACGGTCGGCACCTACTGCGAGTCCTACTGTCGGGTGGTCACCACCCACCACACCCTTGAGGACCAGAGCGTCTTTCCGTACCTGCGCCGGGCTGATCCCCGACTCGCCCCCGTCATCGACCGGCTGGCAGCGGAGCATCTCGCGATCCACGAGGTGCTCGAGGGCGTCGACCGGGCGCTGGTCGGCTTCATCAGCGAACCTGACGGCGGCAAGGCACTCCAGGAGGCCGTTGACCTGCTCACCGACACGCTGCTGTCCCACCTGTCATACGAGGAACGCGAACTTGTCGAACCCCTGGCCCGGCTCGGTTTCCGGTAGATCCGCAGCCACCGGACAGACGATTCCGGGTCAAGCCATTATGATCGCGCAATGTCGATGTCCGCACCAGCGGCAACACCCGCTTTACCTAGTGGTCGTGGCGTTCGATGGTTCGCCGCGAGCATTGCGGGCCTACAGTTGCTCCTCAGCGGTCTCTATTCCGTGCAACTCGCGCTATACCTGACCCGGGGCACGCCCGAAGAGGACAGCATCGCGACCTCGCCGTTCACCGCTGGCGGCTGGGAAGACCTGCTCGCGATCCTCGGCGGCACCGCCTGGTACATGATCGCTTTCTGCACGCCCCTGGCGTTCTTCCTCGCCCTCGCTGGCAGCGTGCCACTCATTCGTCGACGCCGCAGCCAACTGTCAGCCCTTTACACCTGGGTGCTCACCATCGGCACCATGCTGTGCGTCGGCATTTTCGCGGTGGGGTTGACGCCATACGGGCACATGCTGTGGGTCTGGTGGTTGGACTGACGCTGGAACCGCTCTCGCGTCCAAGAGTCTGGGCGGCATTGGATTGGATAGGCGACGACCCCCGTCGGGGGGAGACGGGGGTCGTCTGAAGGTTCGGCTCCGGGGGGTCGAGCCGAACCCACTCAGCGGTCACGGGGGGGTGCAACCGCCGAGGGCCTACGAAGACGTCGAGATATGAAAGTGTGTCGCAAATACAAGCATGCCTGAGTCGACCTGTATACGTCGAGTGGCGTGGACTTCCATCCCGCGCGAAACGCCACCAGATCATGGTGACCCAGATCACGATCTTGCCGGAGTCATGGGTCAGGACCAGGGCGCCGGTGCGGCGTCGGTGACCCGGGCACCCGCCGACGATAGACCATCGGGCTAGACTTTCGCGCCGTGGGCCGAAGTGCCGCTTTTTTCGATCTGGACAAGACCGTCATCGCCAAGTCGAGCGCTCTGGCGTTCGGTCGGCCGTTCTATCGGGACGGGCTGATCACCCGACGAGACGTGGTCAAGTCCGCGTACGCCCAGTTGATGTTCCGACTCGGCGGCACGGACGAGCAGACGATGGCCCGTACCCGGGACTATCTGGCCACGCTCTGCAAGGGCTGGCAGGTGGAACAGGTCCGCCAGATCGTCGCCGAGACACTGCACGAACTGATCAACCCCTACGTGTACGCCGAGGCAGCCGCGCTGATCGAGGAGCACCAGACCGCTGGCCGGGACGTCGTACTGGTCTCCGCCTCCGGCGAGGAGATGGTCCGACCGATCGGCGAACTGCTCGGCATCACCGATGTGATCGCCACCCGGATGGCGGTCGTTGACGGGCGCTACAGCGGCGAGGTTGAGTTTTACGCCGCCGGCCCGAGCAAGGTCGACGCGGTCGGCGAGCTGGCCGAGCAGCGCGGCTATGACCTGAGTGAGTCGTACGCGTATTCCGACTCGATCAGCGACCGACCGCTGCTGGAGTGCGTCGGCCACCCCTCAGCCGTGAACCCGGACCGCGCGCTGCGCAAACTGGCCGTGGAGAACGACTGGCCGGTGCTGGAGTTCCGGCATCCGATTGCCCTCGGTCGTCGGCTACGGGAACGGCCGGCGGTGCCGGTGGCGGCCGCCGCGATCGGGGTCGGGGTCGGGGTCGCGATCGGGATCGCCTGGTATGGCCGACACCGCCGAGCCCGGACCGGCCACCACCGCCTAACCCGACCCACGCCCTTTCCGCGTCAGGCCGTCCGTCGATCAAGGCGCCGGGCGAGGGCCAGTCTGATGGGCGGCGGGTGATCGGCGCATCGGCGCGGTGAGGTCAGGGGGTGGCCAGGACCTCGTCGCCGATCATGACGAGTTGGTCCGCGGCAACCTCGACCGCCGTCGCATAGTGCCGAAGCCAGGAACGCACCCCGTCCTCGGTGCCGGTGGCGAAGGCGCCGACCGCGCCGACGTACTCCGGCTCCCGCTCGCGATGACCGAGGTCGACGGCGAGCAGCCCACGCGGGTCGAAACCGGTGGCGAGCAGGGTGAGCCGGGCCGCGGCCCGGGCCACCACCCCCGATGGACCGGCGAACGGACGCAGCGTGAGCAGTTCGCCGTGCACCACCGCGGCCAACACCAACGGCGGCACCTTCGTACCCCCGGCGACGAGCGCGGCGAGCCCGTCGAGCCGACCGGGCGGGACCGCGGCGACCGGCCGGCCCAGCTCCGCCTCCGGCGACCACCCCCCGAGCAGCGAGTACGTGCAGCTTGGCGAGGACCTGCCGAGGCGCCCGGGGCCACAGGTCAGCCAGACCGGGCAGCGCCCCGGCAACCCGCAATGCCCCCTGCACCACCGGATCGGTGACCGTACCGCTCGGACCGTCTCCCGCTCGTAGGCGTACCCCTCAAGGGCGGCGCTGGCCACCGCGGACCGGAGGCTGACCTCGGCCGCGACCTGGCCGCCGTGCCGCCGCAACGCGCGGTGCCGCAGCGCCTGGTCAACCCGCTCGCGGGCGGAGTCGACGGCGGGCGCGATGTCGGCGAGGGCGAGCAGCGGGGCGAGTGGATCCATGGTCACCACAGCCACCGTAGTGCCCCGGCCGGCGCCAACCCGCCCCAGGGCGCGGGACAGGACGCCGGCAGGGCCCCGGAGCGGCCGCGGGGACCGGTCGGCGCGCGGCGGTGGCCACTCGGCGCGCCGCTGGCCTGCGTATCGACAGACTCCTCCCACCCGGCCCGGTGCCCCGATTAACCTCCTATTGAAACCGCAGATCACGCCACGCCCGAGGAGCCCCCCAATGAGCGAGACGCTGGCAAACCTGTTGCAGGAGACCCGGCAGTTTCCGCCGCCGGCCGACCTGGCCGCCGCGGCGAACGTGACCGCTGCCGCCTACGAGGAAGCCGCCGCGGACCGGCTGGCGTTCTGGGAGCGACAGGCCCGCCGGCTGGACTGGGCCAGCGATTGGGATCAGGTGCTCGACTGGTCCAACCCACCGTTCGCCAAATGGTTCGTGGGCGGGCAGCTCAACGTCGCCTACAACTGTCTGGACCGGCATGTGGCCGCCGGGCGCGGGGATCGGGTCGCCATCCACTGGGAGGGCGAGCCGGGCGATACCCGGACCCTCACCTACGCCGACCTGCTCAAGCTGACCAGCCAGGCGGCCAACACGCTGACCGAGCTGGGCGTCACCGCCGGGGACCGGGTGGCGATCTACCTGCCGATGATCCCGGAAGCGGCGGTCGCGATGCTGGCCTGCGCGCGGATCGGCGCCACGCACAGCGTGGTCTTCGGTGGGTTCTCAGTCGACGCGCTGACCAACCGGATCCAGGATGCCAACGCCAAGGTGGTGATCACCGCCGATGGCGGCTTCCGGCGGGGCAAGCCATCGGCGCTCAAGCCGACCGTGGACGAGGCGGTCGCCCAGTGCCCGACCATCGAGCATGTGCTGGTGGTCCGCCGTACCGGCGAGCAGGTGGCCTGGACGGACAAGGACCGGTGGTGGCATGAGACGGTGGAGACCGCCTCGCCCGAGCACACCGCCGAGCCGTTCGACGCTGAACACCCGCTCTTCATCCTCTACACCAGCGGGACCACGGCCAGGCCGAAGGGCATCCTGCACACCACCGGCGGCTACCTGACCCAGGTGGCGTACACCCAGCACGCGGTCTTCGACCTCAAACCGGAGACCGACGTCTACTGGTGCACCGCCGACATCGGCTGGGTGACCGGGCACTCCTACATCGTGTACGGGCCACTGGCCAACGGGGCCACCCAGCTCATGTACGAGGGGACCCCGGACACCCCGCACAAGGGCCGGCTCTGGGAGCTGGTCGCCAAGTACGGGGTGACCATCCTGTACACCGCCCCGACATTGATCCGGACCATGATGAAGTGGGGCGATGACATCCCCCAGGGGTACGACCTGTCGTCGCTGCGCCTGCTCGGCAGCGTCGGCGAGCCGATCAACCCGGAGGCCTGGATGTGGTACCGGGAGCACATCGGCGCCGGCGCGCTGCCGGTCGTGGACACCTGGTGGCAGACCGAAACCGGGGCCATCATGGTCTCACCGCTGCCCGGGGTGACCAGCACCAAGCCGGGTAGCGCGATGTCCGCACTGCCGGGGATCAGCGCGGACGTGGTCGACGACCAGGGTCAGTCGGTGCCGAACGGTGGCGGCGGGTACCTGGTGTTGCGGGAGCCGTGGCCGTCGATGTTGCGGACCATCTGGGGTGACGACGCGCGGTACGTGGAAACCTACTGGTCCCGGTTCAAGGGCAGCTACTTCGCCGGGGACGGGGCCAAGAAGGACGCGGACGGCGACGTGTGGCTGCTCGGCCGGGTCGACGACGTGATGCTGGTGTCCGGGCACAACATCTCCACCACCGAGGTGGAGTCGGCACTGGTCGCCCACCCCTCGGTGGCCGAGGCGGCCGTGGTCGGCGCCACCGACCCGACCACCGGCCAGGCGATCGTGGCGTTCACGATCCCGCGCGGCAACGTCGACACCTCCGGTGACGGGGGCGCGGCACTCATCGCGGAACTGCGCGATCACGTCGCCAAGACGCTCGGCCCGATCGCCAAGCCACGGCAGATCATGCTGGTGTCGGAACTGCCGAAGACCCGGTCCGGCAAGATCATGCGTCGGCTGCTCCGCGATGTGGCTGAGAACCGTTCGCTCGGGGATGTCACCACCTTGCAGGATTCCTCGGTAATGGATCTGATCACCTCTGGTCTGCGCGCCGGGAAGTCCGACGAGGATTGATCAGCTACCGTCCCCGCGCGGTGGGTGGGCTCCGATCCGGAAGCCCACCCACCGTCGTTATTCCTGAACGCGGTACGACCCGTCTCCGTGCTCGGCATTCGACCGACTTCGGGTGGTGACATCGAAGCCCGCATCTGCAAGGGTGGATGAGATTTTCAGTGACAGGCACGGCTCGCCCGTGACCCCTCCTGTCACATGTCCACAAAGGGAGGAGGCCCCTTTGAGGAAAGATATCTCCATCGGATTGGCCAGCGTCACCGCAGTGGTCCTGGCTGCCGGTTTCATGTCCACCCCGGCGGCCGGCGCGCCGAAACCGACGCCCACCCCGGTGACCGGGGCGGATCACGAACCCACTTCCGTGCATCGCGAGGACAACCTGCCGCACCCGTTGGGCACCCAGCAGGAGGCGCTCCGCAAAGAGGCGATCGCGGAACTGCTCTCCGGCCGGGCCACCACCCAGCAGCGCAACGGCTCCGAGGTGCTCCGGCTCCCCGGCAACCGGTGGGTCGAGGTCAAGAAGAAACCAACCAAGATCGACCCGATCTTCTCCATCCTGGTGGAGTTCGGCAACCAGGTCGATCCCGAGTACGGCGGCACCCCCGGTCCGCTGCACAACCAGATCCCGGAGCCGGACCGCAAATGGAACGGCGACGCCACCGATGACAACAGCACAATCTGGCAGCCGGACTTCAACCGGAAGAGCTACCAGGATCTGCTGTATTCGAAGACGAAGGAGTCGATGTACTCCTTCTACCTGGACCAGTCCGGCGGAAAGTACACGGTCGGCGGCGACGTCAGCGACTGGGTCAAGGCGCCGTACAACGAGGCCCGCTACGGCAGCAACGAGGTCGACGAGAGCGAAACCTACTGGCCGTTTGTCGCGGACACCGCCCAGGCCTGGTACGACGCGCAGCTAGCGGCCGGCAAAACCAAGGCGGAGATCACCGAGTACCTCAAGCAGTTCGACGTCTGGGACCGGTACGACTATGACGGCGACGGCGACTTCAACGAGCCGGACGGCTACATCGACCACTTCCAGGCCATCCACGCCGGAATGGGCGAGGAGGCCGGTGGCGGTGCCGAGGGCCCGGACGCGATCTGGTCGCACCGCTGGTACGCGTACCCGGATCGGATGGGTGACGCCGGACCGACGTACAACGCCCGCGGCGGCGTACCGATCGGCGACACCGGCTTCTGGATCGGCGACTACACCACCGAGCCGGAGAACGGCGGCCTGGGCGTCTTCGCCCACGAGTACGGTCACGACCTCGGCCTGCCGGACCTGTACGACACCACCGGCCGGTTCGAGAACGGTACCGGCTTCTGGACCCTGATGTCGGGTGGTTCCTGGCTCAACAAGGGCGGGAACAACATCGGTTCCGTGCCCGGGTACATGGGCCCGTGGGAGAAGCTGGTCCTCGGCTGGCTGGACTACGAGGTGGTCGAGTACGGCGCCGGCACGAAACACCACGTACTCGGGCCGGCCGGCGACAACAACGGCCCGCTACCGCAGGCGGTGGTGGTGAACCTGCCACCGAAGCGCAAGTTCATCGAGTACAACACCCCGGCTTCCGGATCCTTCGAATGGTGGAGCGGCAGCGACGACGATCTGGACGTCAAGCTGACCCGCGACCTCGATCTGACCGGCGCCACCACCGCCGCCCTGGCCGCCAAGGGCTGGTACGACACCGAAGAGGGGTACGACTCCCTCTTCGCCCAGGTATCGACCGACGGTGGGCAGCACTGGCAGCAGGTCGGTGATCGGCTCAGCGGTGCCTCCAACGGCTGGCAGGACCTTTCCTGGGACCTCACGCCGTACGTCGGTAAGTCGGTGAAGTTCCGCTATCGCTACTACAGCGACGGCGGCTACCACCTGGCGGGCGCCTTCCTCGACGACCTCAAGCTGGTCAAGAACGGCACGGTGGTCTGGAGCGACGACGTCGAGTCGGGCGACAACGGTTGGATCAGCGCCGGCTGGAGCCGGTTCACCGGCACGGTCGACGAGTTGGTGCCGCAGTTCTACATCGCGGAGAACCGCCAGTACGTCGGCTATGACAAGACGTTGCAGACCGGGCCGTACAACTTCGGCTGGACCGACACCAGGCCGAAGTGGGTCGAGCGGTTCCCGTTCCAGACCGGCCTGCTCGTCTGGCAGGTCGACTACTCGCAGGCGGACAACAACACCACCGCGCACCCGGGCGCCGGTCTGGCGCTCCCGGTGGACGCCCGGCCGGCCCCGATCGCCTGGCCGGGCGCCTGCACCGCCACCGCGTACAACCCGCAGGGCCGCTGCCTGCTGGCCAACCGGCGGCAGGGCTTCGACGCCACCTTCGGGCGGCAGAAGACCGACGCCATCACGTTGCACCGGCTCGGGGTGCCGTTGAAGATCCCGGCCCAGGCCGGCATCCCGGTCTTCGACGACTCGGATCCGAACCGGTACTGGTCCGCCGCGAACCCGACCAACTCGGTCAAGGTCGCCGGCACCGGCACCAGGATCGAGGTCAGCCTGGAGATGGGCGGCCCGAACAAACTGATGCTCGTCAAGGTGACCAGTCCCCGCCGCTGATCACTACGAGCTCAACCGGCGGCCGGGAGGCGTGCACGTCCCCCGGCCGCCGGCCCATCACTCGACCGGTCCCTTCGAGGATTCCGCGCCTCAGCCAGGGATAGCTCGGGGTAACTCCCCCGATCTACCCCTGATCTGTCCCGTCGTGCGGGACGCCCTTGCCTGGCCTACGCCTAGGCTGTTCGACATGAGTAAGCAGCCTGGCGCCCGCAAGAGCTCCGTCGTCGACGAGTCCTGCGTGTTGGTGGACGGGCCGTGGACCCACCGCTTCGTCGGCGCCAACGGCAGTCGGTTCCACGTCGTGGAGGCCGGCGCCGGGCCGCTGGTGCTTTTCCTGCACGGCTTCCCCGAGTTCTGGTGGGCCTGGCACGAAATCCTGCCGGCGGTCGCCGACGCCGGCTACCGGGCCGTCGCGGTGGACCTGCGCGGCTACGGCGCGAGCGACAAACCACCCCGGGGGTACGACGGTTACACCCTCGCCGCCGACGTCGCCGGGCTGATTCGGGCGCTCGGTGAACGGAACGCCGTGGTGGTGGGGGCCGGGGCCGGCGGCCTGATCGGCTGGACCGCGGCCTGTTTCCACCCGCGCCTGGTACGGCGGCTGGTGGTGCTGGCCGCGCCGCATCCACTGCGGCTCCGGGCCGCCATCTTCGCCGACCCGCGCGGACAGTTCGCTGCGGCAACACCGGCGCTACGGTTCCAGCTACCCCGCTACGAGCACGTGTTGACCCGCGACAATGCCGCCATGGTAGGGCACTTTCTACATCAGTGGGGCGGTCCGGCCTGGGTGAACAGCCACGCTTTCGACGAGTACGCGGCCCGGTGCCGCGAGGCCATGCGCATTCCGCAGGCGGCGTTCTGCGCCATGGAGGGCTACCGATGGGCCTTCCGTTCGGTGCTCCGTCTGCACGGCTACCGATTCGTCAAGCTGATGCAGAAGCCACTGGTCACGCCGACGCTGCAACTGCACGGGGAACTCGACAGGGCCTCCCTGCCCCGAACCGCACAGGGCTCCGGACGCTATGTGATCGCCCCGTACGAGTGGCGCATGCTCGACGGATTGGGTCACTTTCCACACGTCGAGTCCCCCGATCTCGTACTGAGCGAAGTCCTCCGCTGGGCCAAGTCCTAACCCGCACCCCGCCGCCCCGCCCGCCCCGCCCGCACCCCGCCCGCCCGCACCCCGCCCCGTCGATCAAGGAGATCTTGTCGTACTTGGATCTCCAATCCACGACCATTTCTCCTTGATCCACGCGAAAGTCCTTGATCGACGAAGCGGACGTTTCGGCGCACTAGCAGATCGCATCATGATCAGGGCGTTTTCCACAGCACGGTAAGTTATCCACAGCCGCCAGGCCGGGGGTGATATCCGTCGGGCTTGCCCACAATCCTCGGCGGGCATGACTGATTTGTACGACGAAGCGGCGGCACTGCCCAACCTTCTACGCGGCGGGCAAACCCCGCTCAGGTATGGCGGGCTGATTCGGTCAGGCACGACTCCGGCGGCACTGCGTTGGGCAGTGAGAAAGGGACGCCTTCCACGCCCGTTCCGGGGTGTATACCTGTCCGGCGTAGATCCACTGGACCTGCTGGACACCATCCGGGCCGCGCTACTGGTGACACCGCCCGAGGGCGTACTCGGGCATCGGACCGCGGCGATGCTGTACGGCTTCGGCATCGTACCCGCGCACGGGATCGACGTGGTCGTGCCCGCCGGGACGGCGGTACCGCAACGACGTGGTGTGGTCGCGCATGAGGCGGCGTTGGCCCTGGACGACGTAACGGACCTGTTCGGGCTGCCCTGCCTGCCCCCGGCGAGGTGTGCGCTCGACCTCGCCCGCAGCCTCCCCCGCCCCGACGCGCTCGCCGTGCTCGACGCGGCCCTGCGCGTGGGCGCCTGCACCCCAGACGAGCTGATACGCGAGGCACTGCGCCATCACCGGCTGCGTGGCGTCCGGCAGGCCCGGGAGCTCGTCCCGCTCGCCACCCCACTTGCCGAGTGCCGGCAGGAGAGTCACCTACGACTCGTACTCCACGACGGTCAACTACCAGCGCCGACACCACAACTCATGGTGATCGACGAATGGGGCGTGCCCCGATACCGGATGGATCTGGGGTACGAAGAACGCCGGGTCGGCATCGAGTACGACGGCGCCTCCCACGCTGACCGCGCCCGGCTCCGGTCCGACCGGCGCCGACATAACTGGTTAGCCGAGCGGGGATGGCGGATGCGCTATTTCACCGACCATGACCTTTACCGTCGGCCAGAGCAGCTGGTAGCGACGGTTCAGGCGGCACTATCCACCCGTGGATCAAGGAAGTCAACGTCGATCAAGGAGAAGTTGGCGTGATTAGGAGATCGTCACACGACAACAACTCCTTGATCGACGGGTAAGGGGGGGGTGGGGATGGGGAGGGTGGGTCAGGCGCGGTGTTCGCGGAGGTCGGTCACCTCGGCTGCGGGGGCCCACCCCTGATAGACCCCGAAGTCGAACGCTTCCAGCCCCAATGCCTCGGCGACCGGCCACCGACCCCCCGTGTATTCGACCCGGAGCCAGGCATCGTGCTGAGCGAGCACGATGAACGGCTCGCCACGCCAGGAACAGATGGTACGAACGTAAACCAATGCGTCCAACTCGGCGGCAGACAGCACTAGGCGATATCGCCCGGCACGTACCTCGATGAACCCGTCCCCGGGGCCTGACTGGTAGATCCGGACATCGTCGCCATCCGGGCTCGCTTCGTATTCTCGCCCCTGCCAGAGGGCCACATAGCCGTCCCGCATCATTCCTCACCGACCCGGCTCCAGGCGGGGATATCGCTGTCCAGAATGGCGACCACCTCTTCGGTGCCGCCGGCACCGATTCGGCAGAGTTGCGCGCCATGTGGCAGGCGTACGCTGTCGACTTTGAACTCCGCGACCACGTCGCTGGTCTCACCCGGCGCGAACCCGTTACCCCGGAAGGGGGGCCGTTCGATGACCCAACCTTCCATCGCCCGCATCGCGGCCTCGGACTGTCCGCCGTACGGAATGCGGTAGAGGCCCGGCCGATGGGCTGGCCAGCGCAGTACGTAAATCTCGCTCGCGTCCCGGGAGAACGGCGAACCCGGGTAGTTGAGGCCGAGCGCGCCGTAGAGCTTCGCCGGAGTGCGCAGGTGCGCGAGCTCGGAGGCACGGTGCACAAAACCGGATACCCGGTCATAGCCCCGGTCAAGGTAGTAGGCGACCTGGCTCGGGGCGATCGTTTTCTGCATCATGATCGGTCGGTCCGGGTCGTCGCGGGTCGGCGCGTACCTCGGCCGTGGGGTTTCCTCCTCGACCACCGGCACCGGCAGCGGGTCGCCCGCCTCGGCCTCATCGCCGAGGCCGACCTCGGCGGCCCAGCTGGCGAGCGCGACAATCTGCCCGCCGGGCAGCTTCGCGCCGACCGGCGTACCGGGGTTGACGGCAAAGGACCACGCCTCATCCGGCCACTGCCGGATGAGTTGCACGAACTTCACCGGTGCGGTTTCGACCGGCTCCGGCAGATGGTCAGCGAGCCGCTCCGGTGAGGTGAACACCACCACAAAGGTCTCACCATCGAGCCGCTCCGTGCGCCAGGTGAAACCTTCCTGGCCTGGTCGAGTGCCCGCGGCGGAGGTCGCCGAAATCGGCAACAGCACCTTGGCGAGCAGCAGCGTGGACAGGAAAGTGTCGGTGCTGCCGTCCCCGGCTGCCTCAAGCAGGCTCTGCTCCACGTCGTTGGCCGGCGTGAAATCTGCCGGAACGGTGGGCGGGCCCGATGAGACCGTCGGATCATCTGGTACGGCTACCGGCGGGTCTGGCAGGGTCGGAACGGTGTTCGCCTGAACTGTGACGTCCGCGTCGTCCTCGATCCGCGATCCGCCCGCCGTGCGCTGCGGCGCGGCGAGGAGCGATCCTTCCTGCAGGCTGGCCGACGGCTCGAAGAGCGACGCACCTGGCTGTTCCAGCCGTGCCGTGGACTGTTCGGTGTCGGGCACGTCAACGACCGAACCCGAGGGCTCAAACAACCCGGCCGATTCAACCGGCCTCGACGGCTCAAACAAACCGGCCGACTGACGCGGCGGGGCGATGGGTTGGGTCGCCGATGCTCCCGCTGCGGCGGCGTACCAGTTGGCGAGTGGTGGTTCGACCAACGGCGCGGTCGGAGCTTCGGGTGGCGCCACTGGCGACCGCCATGGGGCCGGCGGTCGCTGGCCGACGGGCCGATCGTCCGGCGCCGGCTCGGCAGCGAAGAACTGTCGCGACTGGTCGGCGTCCGGGTAGCCGCCGTTCCGGCTGGCCGGATCGGCGCTCTGCGCCCGGTTGGCCACTGTCGACCAGCCCACCGCCGGATCCACGGGAAGCGGAGCAGCCGGGGCGGCGGGCGGTGATCCGAACGGGGGCTCGGCGGTCTCCCCGGGCCGCCTGGGTACGGCGGCGGTCGCCCTGGCCCGGGCCAACTGCTCCGCCCGCTCCAGTCGGCTCCGGGTGGCCACCGGGCGACCGGGCAGCCGAACATCACCCTGGGCGAGTTGCGACACGAACCAGGCTGGCAGGTAACCCTCGATTGGCAGCCCCGGGTTGACCGCGAGCCACCACTCCAGGTTGGGCCAGTTCGTGGCCAGCTCATGGTAGGGCGACCGCCGGGTGGAGCCCGCGCTCTCCGCGAGGCAGGCGTGCAGGGCGGCACTGGAGGTGAAGGCCAGCACGTGGGTACGGCCGCCCGTTGTCCAGGTGCCCCAACCCATCGGGGCGCGACCAGCGAGCGCCTGGGCGGAGACCGGCAACAGGAGGTCGATGCGGGCGAGGATCCGGAAGTACGACTCCTGATCGTTCGCGCGCAGCGCGTCCCGCATGGCGGCCTCGGCCTCGGTGGCCGGCTCCCATTCGGTCACGGCCACCTCCCTTCCACCGAGCAGGCCACAGGCATCGCGTACAACCTACAAGGTTGTTACAAGGTCACAATGGCTGGATGGCAGTGCATACCACAGCGGCGCCACACCGATAGCATCCGATGCCGGACCCGGAACGATTCGGAGGCGCACGGATGCCTGGCCGTAAAGCCCGACTCACCCTGGTGTGCGCCCTTCTGGCGGTCGCGCTGCTGCCGGGCGCCCCGGTCGCGGCCGGGCGGCCGGCGTTCGCGGCGCAGCGCGCCGCACCGGGCTGCGCCAGCGCGCCGGCCCCGGTCGAGCCGGTCACCGAACTACCCTGGGCTCAGCAACGGTACGCACCGGACCGACTGACGTCGCTGGCCACCGGGGCCGGGGTCACGGTCGCGGTGATCGACTCAGGCGTTGACGCCGAGCACGTCCAGTTGAGGGGCCGGGTCCTCGATGGTGCCGACTATCTCGACCCGGGCCTGAACGGTCAGCGGGACTGTGCGGGCCACGGCACCGCGGTGGCCAGCATCATCGCCGCCGCGCCGCGCACCGGCACCGGTTTCCATGGCCTGGCGCCCGGCGTGCGGATCCTTCCGGTACGAATCAGTGAGCAGCAGGTCGTTGACGGCAAAGAGTCCGGACGTACGGTCACCGCCGCCGAGTTCGCCCTGGCTATCCGGTGGGCGGTGAATCACGGCGCCACCGTACTCAACCTCTCCGTGGTGCTCTACGAGGACAACCCGGCGGTACGGGAGGCGATCGCCTTCGCGTTGAAGCAGGACGTGGTGGTGGTCGCCGCCGTCGGGAACCTGCATGAGAATGGCGACCCGCGTCCATACCCAGCGGCGTACGAGGGGGTGCTCGGCGTGGGGTCCATCGGGCCGGACGGGCAGCGTTCGCCCTTTTCCCAGGTGGGTACGTACGTTGACGTCGTCGCTCCGGGCGGCAATGTGTTGACGGCGATGCCGGGACGCGGGCACAAGGAGCAGAACGGCACCAGTTACGCGACGCCCTTTGTCACCGCGGCGGTGGCGCTGATCCGGGAGTACTGGCCGAATCTGACCGCGGCGGAGGTGGTGCATCGGATCGTGTCGACCACCGATCCGGCGTCCGGCAGTGAGCGCAGCGCGTACGGCACCGGCGTACTCAACCCGTACCGTGCGGTTACCGAGACCGGGGCGGTCGGCGGTCCACCGCCGGCCGTGGCGCTGCCCAGGGAGGTGGTGGACCCGGCGGTGGTCGCCGAGCAGGGGCGACGCACCCTGGCCCAGCGGCGGGCGATCTGGGTGGCCGGCATCGCCGGTGCCGCGGCTGCTCTGGCGGTGCTGCTGGCGGTGATTGTGCCCCGGGGAGCACGCCGCCGTTGGCGGCCGGCCGGTTCGGCCTAGCGCCGCTGGACGGATCAAGGGCTTATCGCGGTGCTTGGGAGATCAAATCACCGCGACAAGCCCTTGATCGACCGATGCTCCCGATCGGGGCGAGGTCGGACCCGACCGGTGCGGCCGGGTGTCCGGCCTACTGGAACAGCCCGGTGTTCCTCTTCTCGGTGTTCAGATAGTCCGCCGCGGACTCGTCCACAGCGATCTTGATATCCCGGAGCATGGCCTGCAGGTCCTGCGAGGCGGACCGCCACCGGGCCTGGCGCACGTCATAGGCCTCCCGCGCCTCACCGGCCCAGCTCGCCACCAACGGCGCGGCGTCGCGCTCAAGCTGGCCGAGCTGCGACTCGAGAGTGTTCAGCGCTTTCTGGATATCTCCGCTCGCCTGCTGCAGAGCGGGGAAACTGACGACAAGAACGCCGTCGTTCATCGGATCTTCCCTCCCCGGAAATCGTTAGAGCGGCAGGTTGATGCCGCGGTTGGTAGTGGCGACCCGGCTGGCCGCCTCGCTGTCGGAGGCGTCGTACTGCTGCCCGGACGTGCGGATCGCGGTCGCCGTCTCACGCAGCGCGCGGTGGATCGCCGTCTGGTCCTGCCCCCACTGCTGCTTGACCTGCTCGAACGACCGGCCACCCGCGCCGCGCCAGGCACTTTGCAGCGCCTCCAGCTCGGACATCAGGCTGCTGAGCATGCTCTGCAGCGACTGATCAACCTGCTCAAACCTGTTCGCGGTCTGCTGCATGACCGCGGCTTCTGCCTGCGTCTGGGACACCCCGAACTCACCCCGCTCCTTTACTCGCATGTTTCCGCGTCGTCCACAATGGACGTCGTGGTTGCCCGCGCTCCGCCCATGCGGGCTGCGGCAAGCCATCAATGGCTCCGTTGCCGACGGTAGCGGGCCGGAGCCAGCCCTGGTAGCCCCCGCCTACCACGGGCGGACAAATCTTCCAATCGGGACGACGGTCACCCCTGCGCCACCGGCGCCCGGGCCACCTCCGGGTCGAGTGCCTTACCCGCTGGCACCAGGGAGACCAGGGTGGCCGGCATCCGCACCGGCTGCACGCCGCCGTACCCCAGCATTGCCAGCACGTCCGGTGTCGTCACCGCATGCCGCCGCCCCAGGTCGGTGATGACGGAGATGGCGCCACCGGTCGCCCCCGGCGCCGCCGCCGCCTCGACCACCGCGCCGCGTCCCGGCGGCACCACCACATGATCAGCCAACGCCGCGCCCTGTGCCGACCGGGCACCGGTCGGTGCCGCACCGGCAACGTCCGGCACGGTCGCCCCGATCCGCACCTCCCGCATCCCACCATCGTCGTGGACCTCGCCGCAGAGCGCGCCCTCCTCGGAGCGGACCAGTTTGGGAGTGGTCGCCGGTGGCGCGGTGTCATCGGCGGGCAGCAGGTCCGGCAACTTCTTGAGTTCAGCGAACCGGGCCTGGGAGAGCGGGGTGGGGTCGTCCTGCTTCAGATCGGTGAGGAGCAGATTGGCCTGTAGTTCGGTGATGTTGACCAGGCCGTCCCGCTTGGCAACCGCGTACTGCCGGCCGCCGCCCTGTCCGGTGACCACAAAAACCTCACCGATCACCGCGTCCGACACCGCCCGGGACGGTTCGCCCCGGCCGGCGATCGGAATGCGGGCCAGGTCGGTGCCGACCGGCAACGCGTTGAGCAGCGCCGGCGCCACCGCCACCGGACGCTCACCGGTCCAGGTCAGTGCAGGCAGCACCAGGGACTTGTCGCGGATCAGGAACCGGCGGTTGTGCCAGATCAGATGCAATGTGCCATTGGGGTGCCGGGCGAGCACACCGTCGTCGCCCAACGCCGTTCCCCCGTCGGCGGTCCCGCCGACCAGCAACGTCGAGCGGACCTGCGGCTGCCCATTCTCGGTATACACCGAGGAGCAGATCGTCCACGGCCCGGTGGCAAGACGACCGGGGTCCGGCAAGGAGTCGGGTGCGTCAACGATCCCCAGCGGCGCACCACGCGGCACGCCCTCGATTGACTTACGCGACACCAGCACCGTCTTGGGCTTCGACTCCTTGATGATCAGCAACGCCGAGGCGTAGTTCACAACCAGATGCAATTTCTCCTCGTAGTAGACGTACCGGGCGCCGGACTCCTTCTCCACAATCACCACGGAGGAATCGCGCCAACTGGTCCCACCACCCCCGACCAGCATCCCGTACACTGCGGCCGCGCCGACCGCGATCACGGCAATCAACACACTGGCCACGGTCGCCCCAGCCGCCCGGCGAAATGGCGACTGCGCGGGGTCGGTCTCCCGCATCACCAACGCGGCCACCACACGCTGCACCATGAACTGGTACGAGTGCAACTGGTCCTGCCGTGACGGCATGCGGCCCCTCCCTTTCTCGGTACGGCCCATACGATAGGCCCCTCGGCGCATTGCTGGGGGCGCTCCGAAGGCGACACCCATCCAGGGAAGGTGGCAGGCGGATCAGATTGTCGATCCAGTGACCTGCGCCCGGCGACAGGTCAAGGGGGAAGCGGACAATCCAACCATGCTCAGCAATGGGCCATTGACCAGGAAGCAGGCTATCGCGGTGACGGTAAGTGTGGCGGGCGACGCGACCCAGTCCGGTGCGACCGGCCCGCGAATCAGTCGATCGACCCCGACCCGCTCGGCGTCCACCCGCTCCGGTTGGCGGCGCTCCGGCATTCGCACCGGTCAGATCGTGGCGATCCAGGTCGCGCTGGCCCTGGTGATCGGCGCGATCGGCCACGGGCCACTGCTGATGACCGGGGCCGCGCTGGTCGCCGCCACCGGAGTGCTGGTCGCCTGGATCCGGCTACGTCGCCGCTGGCTGTTCGAGTGGATCGGGCTCGGTCTGCGCTACCTGACCCGCCAACACTCGCTCGCCCCGGCTGCCGGCCCGGACGCCCTGCTCGACCTGGTCAATCCCGGTGCCGCGGTGATCCCCACCGAACTGGCTGGCGACGCGGCGGCGGTGATCAGCGACGGCTACGGAATGACGGCGGTGCTGGAACTCGGTGATCCGGCCGGACTGCTGCTGGACACCCCGCAGTCGTTGCCCTCCCCGGCCAGCCTGCTGCCGGCGATGAGCCCGGAAACCCCGCCGATGCGGGTGCAGCTGTTACTCACCGGCGTGCCCGCACCGGCGCTGAGCGCCGGTGGCGGTATCCCGGCCACCTCCTACCGCCAACTGACCGACGGGCGGCTACTCGGCCACGAGCGGGCCCTGCTGGCCGTTCGGGTCCTGCGCGCCGAGGGCTGGTCCGAAGCCGACCTCCGCCGGGCCCTCTCCAGCGCGGTCCGCAAGGTGCGTCGTCGGCTCGCGCCGGTGCCGGCCCGTCCGCTCGGCGAGCGCGCCGCGCTGGGCGTACTGGCCGAGATGGCCCAGCACGACATCGGGCAACCGGCCCAGGAGAGTTGGCCGACGATCCGGCTGGGCGGACTGGTCCACTCCACCTTCCGGCTACGCCGCTGGCCGGACCTGCGGGCGGAACCGGCCCGCCGGCTGGTGCCCCGCCTGCTGGCGCTGCCGGTCGCGGCCACCACGGTCTCGCTCAGCGCCGGCCCCCGGCCGAGTAGCGGCACCGGCGCGGTTGTCGTGGACCTGACGGTACGGCTGGCGGCCGACAACCCGGCCGGACTCATCACGGCGGCGCAGGCGATGCGCCGGATACTCGAAACCGAAGGTGGCCTCGCCCGGCGGCTGGACGGCGAACAACTGGATGGCCTCGCGGCCACCCTGCCCCTCGGGTTGGTGAATCCCGGCCCACTGCCGGCGGCGCCGGTTACCGCCCTGCCGGTCGGCGTCACGGATGCCCTGGAGCTACCGATCGGCCTGGCCGGCCTGATGCTCGGGGCGAACCGGCACGGGGCGGCGGTCACCGCTCGACTGTTCCGCGCCGAGCCCACCCGGGTAATGCTGATCGGCGGAATCCGGGCCGCGCAGCTGATCGCCCTGCGGGCGATGGCGCTCGGCGCCCGGGTGGTGGTGCAGACCGCCCGGCCGCAGGCCTGGGAGCCGTTCGTCCGAGGGGTGACCGCCCCCGGCGAGACCATCGCGGTCATCCCGCCCGGCCGGCCGGTTGGCGGCGCGCCGGGCACCCCGCTGCACCCGCTGCTGCTGGTCGTCGACGTTGGACCGGTAGCCTCCGACCCGCAGCCCGGGCCGGGTTGGCAGGCCAACCTGATGGTTCGCGACGAACTGGCCACGGTGGACTGCGACGCGCTCTCCCGGGCCGACCTGGCGATCCTCCAGCCGCTGCGGCCAGAGGAGGCAGCGCTGGCCGGGACCGCGCTGGGGCTCGGTGACTCGGCCGAGTGGTTGACCCGGATCCGGGACGACATGGTCGGCGTGATCAACCGCCGGGCGTTGCGCTGGGCCCTGCTGTCGACCACCCCGATCGAGTCCCAACTGATCGGAACGCCAGCCCGGTTCTGAGCGGCCCACCCACCCGGAACGATCCAGCCCCGGAGCCGAACGATCCGCGCGGCGGCGACCAAAGTGGCAGGCGAACCTGTTGCCGGTCCGGGCCCTCTTCGTGGCACGATCCCCGGCATGGGTTTTCTGAAGGGTTCTCTCGTCCGGCTCGGCATCACCGCGGTGGCGTTCTGGTTGGCCACCCTGGTCATTCCGGGCATCAGTCTGGACACCGGATCGATCGGCGAGGCGGTGACCACCCTGGTGCTGGTCGCCGCGATCTTCGGGGTGGTCAACGCGGTCCTCCAACCGATCATCAAGACCGTCGGTTGCGGGCTCTACCTGCTCACCCTCGGGTTGATCGCGCTGGTGGTCAACGGATTGCTGTTTCTGCTCACCGGCTGGATCGCCGACCGGGTCGGGCTGCCTTTCGAGGTGGAGAGCTTCTGGCCGGCGGGGGTGCTCGGCGCGCTCTTCGTCGGCGTGGTCACCTGGCTACTGGGTCTGATCATGGACCGCGACTGACCGGCCGTGAGCTGGCGGAGGTGGGCCGGTTCGGACGGGAGCGGGCACCCGCGCTCGGCACGGACCCGACAGCATCGGGTTGAAATCGACGGCTGCCAACCCGTACCCTCTCGTGTCGGCCCACAGCCGGGAACCACAGGTGGAACGTTTTCGGCCGGTCCGTTCCGGTGCGGTCGCGCACGGAGGTTCTCACACGGAAAGGGCAACGTGGCGCTCGAAGACGCCGATTACATGTTGCGACAGTTTGAACACCGCATCGATGAGCAGCTCACGCAAGCAACCCGGCTCAGGGTCGAAATGGAGTTCGTGCGCGCAACCGCGCAGTCGCGCGACGGTGCTGTGGAAGTCACCATCGACTCGACCGGCGGACTCGCCGACCTGCATTGACACCGTCGGCCCCCATCGTGAATCCGGAACCGGCGGGAATGCCGCTGACCGGCTTCGCCACGCCGCAGCGGCGTGCCGGGCTGCGTCGTCGGGCCGTCGGGCCGTCGGGCTGCGCCGGGTCGCCATCACGCTGATCATCGGGGCGGTCAGCGCGCTGGTCGGCTGGGCCGTCGCCCTGACCGCGGGCACGAAACCGACCACCGTCGACTGGCTGGTGACCCTCCCGGCCAGTGTGCTCTGTCCCACGCTCGCCGCCCTCATCGCCTACACGGCGGGCCGGGTGAGCCGCCGGGAGGCGACGGAGCAGCTCTGGCTGGCCGGCACCGTCCTGGTAGCCACCGACGACCTCGCCGGACGGATGGCGTACGACCTGGCGACCGTACCGGCCAGCCTCAAGGTGTCGTCGCTGATGAGCAAAGCCGGACCACGCCCGGTCTGGGTCGAGTTGCGGATCGGCGCCGATCCGGCGGATCGGCGAATTCTCGTCCTCTCCGAGGCCAACTCCCGGCGCTTGCGCCCGGTGAACGAACTGCACGCCCTGGCCTGGGCCCTCGACCAGTCAACGACCGCCGATCCCGGTTCGCGGCGGGCCGGATCCGTACCCTGATCCGCTGGGGTGACCTCGCGCCACTGCGCGGCACCCTGGTCGATGGCATCCCGGTCACCGCGGCCGATGAAGCCGGCCCCACTACGGGATGATCCGGCCGCCGTCCGGTCGACTGGCCCGCCGGGCCGCTGTCGATGTCGGACTCGCCGTCGTCACCGTTGGGCTGGTCCTGAGTGGGCTCATCCTGATGACCCTCGCCCGGGCTGAGGCGCTCGACAAAGCTACCGGTCGACAGGGGGCCGCCCGGGTGCTCACCTGCCTGCGGAGCGGCCCGATCAGCGGCAGCGGTCTCGGTTACTGGTGGACCTGCACCGTCGAGGTCGACTGGGACAGCGGAGCGCCGGGCCGCTACGTCGAGTCGGGTTCGCTCTGCACGCCCGACGATCAGGACCGGCAGATCCAGGTGCACGAGACCATCCGTAGCAGCCGTGGCAACCTGCATGCCCATACCCGACTGGCAAGACCGGACCGACCAGCCCGGATCAGCCTGCTGGCCGGCAGGGTGCTGCTTCTTCTGGCCGGCGCCCTCTGCGGACTACGGCCGGCCTTCGACATCGGCCGTACGGCTCACGTGGCCTGGCTGCGGCTACGTCCCTGACGACCACGGCCGGAGGCGGCCCGGCCGAGCCAGATGCTGGGAATTGGACCGGTGCCGCGTGCCGGTCGGCGAATAGCCTCGGCCGGTGCTGACCACCCGAGATGACGGCTATCAACTCTCCACCGAACTCCACCGGATCGATCTCGACCTGGTGCATCACTGGCTCTCCACCGACGCGTACTGGGCCCTCGGTCGGTCGCCCGAGACCATGCTGCGGGCGATCGAGGGCTCGACCGTGTACGGCGTCTACCGCCCCGGTGACGGGCGGCAGGTGGCGTTCGCCCGCGCGGTGACCGACCGGACGACCTTCGCCTGGCTCTGCGACGTCTACGTGGATCCCGCCGAACGCGGTCGCGGTCTGGGCCGCTGGTTGGTGGGCAGCGTCCGGGATGAACTGCTCGGCCGGGGCCTGCGTCGGATCATGCTGGCTACCGCGGACGCGCACGGCCTCTACGCCAGCCTCGGCTTCACCCCGCTCGACGATCCGACGCACTGGATGACGCTCGATCGCCGGAAAGCATCGTCCCCGCCTGGGGATGGGAAGGGGTGCGCCCCGGAACCGTCCCTTACTGTCGAAGCATGAACGAGCTCCGCCGGGGATACCTCTATGGGCTCGGGGCGTACGCGCTCTGGGGCTTTTTTCCGCTTTACATCAAGCTGCTCCGGCCCGCCGGGCCGGTGGAGATCCTGGCCCACCGGGTGATCTGGTCGGTCGCCTTCGTCGCGCTGATTCTGGCCGTCACCCGCAACTGGGGCTTCCTGCGTCGGCTACTGCGCCAGCCGAAGGCGCTGACCGGTGCCCTACTGGCCGCTCTGCTGATCGCGATCAACTGGGGCGCCTACATCTACGGGGTGAACTCCGACCGGGTGGTGGAAACCTCCCTCGGCTACTTCATCAACCCACTGGTCACCGTACTGCTCGGGATCATCGTGCTGGGCGAGCGGCTACGGGCCACCCAGTGGGCCGCGCTCGGCCTCGGCGGTCTCGCGGTGGCGGTACTGACCATCGGCTACGGCCAACCGCCCTATCTCGCGCTCACCCTGGCCGCGAGCTTCGGTGGGTACGGCCTGGTCAAGAAACGACTCGGACTGCCCGCCGCCCAGGGGCTGTTCGTCGAATCGGCGGCGCTGGCCCTGCCGGCGCTGACCTACCTGGGCTGGCTCACCTGGCAGGGCGGGTCGCAGTTCGGCAGGGTCTCGGCCGGGCACACCGTGCTGCTCGTGCTGGCCGGTGCGGTTACCGCCATCCCGCTGCTGCTCTTCGCCGGTGCGGCCAACCGGCTTCCGCTGACCGGCCTGGGCGTCCTGCAGTACGTCGCGCCGATCCTCCAGCTCGGCTGCGGCGTACTGCTCTTCCACGAACCGATGCCACCCACCCGGTTGGCCGGATTCGCCCTGGTCTGGCTGGCCCTGATCGTGTTCACCATGGACGGTATCCGGCACACCCGCCGGAGGCCCCGGACCGCACCGGTCGCCGAACCGGTCGCCGAACCGGTCGCCGAAGCACCGGAGCCGGCGAAGCTGGTCCCCGCCCGCTGACCGTCAGGTGGCCAGCGCCGGGTGGCGGCTGGCCACCTGACGGGCCAGGACCGCACCCGGCGCCGAGCCGCCCGAAGGTCAGGACCGCGACCGGCTCGCCAGCCGCCGGCCCGCCCCGGTCAGGGCTCGGTCACGAGCCCGTCAGCGATGACCCGGGCGACGGCCAGCAGCTTGGCCCGGACCCCCCGTGCGGAGTTCATCATCTCCGCGGCGGGCAGGGCGCAGGCCAGCACGATCCGACGCTCCATCTCCTTGTCCGGGGCGACCAGCACCGCGGCACATGCCACTCCCTGCCGGAACTGGCCCAGCTCCACCTGCATGCCACGCCGGTCGCCGGCAAGCACATCGGCCTCGAAGGCGTCCGCCGCGACCAGGGTCGCCGAAGTGAACGGGCGCATGCCGTACTCGCGCAGGTAGCGGAACCGCTGCTCCGGCGTGAGCGTGGCGAGCAGGGCCTTGCCGAGGGCGGTCGCGTGTGCACCCTCGTCGAAGCCCGGCATGAGGTCCTCAACGTACGGCGACCTCGGCCCCTCGGCCACCGCGCTGATCGCCACCTGACCACCGACGAACCGGCCTAAAAAGTGGCTGTAGCCGGTGTCCGCCGCGGCCCGGCGCAGGGTTTCACCAACCACCGGTGGCCCACGGAAGGCCGTCACCAGTTCCCGGTACCGGTCGGCCACTTCCAGGCCCACGATGTAGGTACCGTCTTCACGTCGGATCACATAGCCCTCGTACGCGAGGGTGCGGACCAGGTGGTAAGTGGTCGCCACCGTCAGCTCACACCGCCGCGCGATCTGTTTCACGGTCAGGCCCTTTGGGGCCCGACCAACCGCTTCCAGGACACGTAACGCACGCGACACGCTACGGATCAGGTCCGAAGGTTCCGCCAAGGGGTCGCGCACAACCACCTCCGCCGCCGGGGACTTACACAATATGAAAATCCGGGCCCCTGGGAAATGCCCGTTCGGATTGAGGATGCCAGATCTATGGCGACCGTGCGTGCAGCGACAGACACGAACGGTTTGCCAGTTGGCTCGCGTAGGCTCGTCGCAAATGGTGGAGCTCAACGTTGGCACCCTGGCGCCCGTAACCGTTCGGCGCCCCATTCGTTCCGTGCTGGGCGCTACCAGCACCACGATCGCCTGTGTCATACCGGTCTTCCTGGTCACCGGGCTGGCCGTTCAGGTCGGCGCTGAGCTGCGCTTCTCCCCCGCCGGACTCGGTCTCGCCGTGTCGGTCTACTTCGGCGTGAGCGCGCTGGCCTCGATCCCCTCCGGTACATTGGTCGAGCGGTACGGACCGGCCCTCGTCGCCCGCGCCGGCATCCTGCTCGCCGCCACGTCCCTGCTCGCCATCGCCGTCCTCGCCCGGTCGTTTCCGGCTCTGGTCCTACTGTTGGCGGTCAGCGCCGCAGCCAACTCACTCGGTCAACTCGCCAGCAACGCCGCCCTGGCCCAGCAGGTGGCACCGGACCGGCAGGGCCTTTCCTTCGGCGTCAAGCAGGCCGCGATACCGATCACCACGCTGCTCGCCGGTGCCGCCGTACCGGCGATCGCGCTCACCGTCGGCTGGCGCTGGGCCTTCGTTGGCGCCGCTGTGGCCGCGCTGACCGCCCTACTGACGGTCCCCCCGCAGGGCCGGTCGACCGCCCGGCGAGCGGCGGGCAGCGGCGTCGGTCGGACCACTCCCGCGCTGGTGATGGTCGGGGTGGCTGCGGCGCTCGCCGTCGGTGCGGCCAACGCCCTCGGCACGTTCGTGGTGGACTCATCGGTCAGCCGGGGGCTCTCTCCCGCGCTGGCCGGCCTGGCCCTCACCCTCGGCGGCGCCGTCTGCGTTGCCGCCCGAGTGCTGGCGGGCTGGTTGGCCGACCGACGGTCCAGCGGCCATGTTGCCACCGTCGCGGCGATGCTGGTGCTCGGCGCGGTCGGACTGGCCCTGCTGGCCACGGAGGGTCCGATCCCACTCGTAGCGGGGGTGTTGCTCGGTTTCGGCCTCGGCTGGGCCTGGCCGGGCCTGCTCACCTTCGCCGTGGTCCGGCTGCATCCGCAGGCCCCGGCCGCGGCCACCTCGATCACCCAGACCGGGGTGTACGCCGGTGGCTGCGTCGGCCCGCTCGGGCTGGGCACCCTTGCCGCGCACGCCGGCTATCCGGCGATGTGGACGACCTCGGCGGCGGGGATGTTACTGGCCGCCGCACTGATGCTGGCCGGCCGGCGGATGCTCCTCAGATCGCGGCTGAACTGAGCCGGGCGGCGAAGCGACCCCGGCCACCACCCGGCGCCGCACCCGACCGCCCGGCGCCGCACCCGACCGCCCGGCGCCGCACCCGACCGCCTGGCGCCGCACCCGACCGTGTCGAGCAGTGCGGTGATATGAATCACAATCCTGTGGGCCGGTCGATGTACCGGTCAGTTGGTGCGGTCTGCGATGAAGTCGCAGAGCGATTCCAGCGCCGCGCGGGGGGCACCCGCCGGCAGCGGGGAAAGCCGACGGCGAGCCTCTTCGGCATAGCCGCGCACGGTCTCCCTGGCCCGCTTCAGCGCCGGTGACTCGCGCAGCAGACCGAGCGCCTCGGCGTGCTCCGCGTCGTCGGTGACCGGACCGGTGGAGAGGATCTCGCGCAACCGCACGGAGGCCGCGTCGGCGTCGTCCGATGCCAGGGCGTAGAGCACCGGCAGGGTCGGCACGCCCTCGCGCAGGTCGGTCCCGGGGGTCTTGCCGGACTGCTCCGACTCGGCGGCGATGTCGAGCAGGTCATCGGAGAGCTGGAACGCGATGCCGATCGTCTCGCCGTACCCGGCCAGGGCCTCGGTGTGCGCGGCCGATGCGCCGCCGAACATGCCGCCGAAGCGCGCGGACGTCGCGATCAGCGAACCGGTCTTTTCGCCGATCACGTCAAGATAGTGGGCGACCGGATCGTCGCCCGGGCGCGGACCGACTGTCTCAGCGATCTGCCCGTGCACCAGCCGGGCGAAGGTGCGGGCCTGCAGCCGGACCGCCTCGATGCCCAGGTCGGCGGCAAGATCTGCGGCGCGGGCGAAAAGGTAGTCACCGACCAGGATCGCTACCGAGTTGGTCCACCGTGAGTTGGCGCTCGGCGCCCCGCGACGCACCGGCGCCTCGTCCATCACATCGTCGTGGTAGAGCGTGGCCAGGTGGGTGAGTTCCATTACCACCGCTGCCGGCACGACCAGCGGCGACTCCGGCTCGCCGAAGTGCGCGCCGAGGGTCACCAGCAGCGGTCGGAACCGCTTGCCGCCCGCCTCCACCAGATGCTGAGCCGCCTCGGTCACGAACGGATCCGCGCTCGTCACACTCCGCCGCAGGTGCGTCTCAACCTGGGCCAGCACGTCGAACACCGACGCCTCGACTCGCGCGTCGTCGAAGTTGAGGCCAATCGCTGTCAGGCCACTTGCCGGTCTCGCCACGCTTTCAACCATGCCATACCCACCGGGGTGTCCCCGGTGAGGGGCAGCGAGGGTCGAAGCGACAAGGGGGGAAACGGTCATCGAACGAATTCGGCCGCAGCGTCGGCGATGTCGAGCAACGGTGCCGGTACCACGCCGAGCAGCAGGGTGGCCAGCACGCCGATCATCAGCGCCGCGGCGGTCAACCCACCGGGCAGAGTGATCGTCGGCGTCGACTCCGCCGGCTCGGAGAGCCACATCAGCACTACCACCCGCAGGTACGGGAAGGCCAGCACCATGCTGGTCAGCACCCCGGCAACCACCAACCAGGTCTGTCCGCCGTCCAGGGCCGCCGCGAACACCGCGAACTTACTGGTGAATCCGCTGGTCAGCGGAATACCGGCGAACGCCAGCAGGAGGAAGGTGAAGATCCCGGCATAGAGCGGGGACCGCCGACCCAGCCCGGCCCAGCGGGACAGGTGGGTGGCCTCGCCGTCGGCGTCCCGGACCAGGGTCACCACCGCGAACGCGGCGATCACCGTGAACCCGTACGCGACCAGGTAGAACATCGTGCTGGAGAGTCCGTCCTTGGTGAGCGCGAGCACACCCACCAGCAGATATCCGGCGTTGGCCACCGACGAGTACGCCAGCAGCCGCTTGATGTCGGTCTGGGTGACCGCGAGCACCGCGCCGACCACCATGGTCAGCACCGCGACCACGCCGAGCACCGGGGTGAAATCCCAGGCGGCACCGGCGAAGGCAACGTAGAAGACCCGGAGCAGGCCACCGAAGGCCGCCACCTTGGTGCAGGCGGCCATGAAGCCGGTGATCGGGGTCGGCGCGCCCTGGTAGACATCCGGCGTCCAGACGTGGAACGGCGCCGCGCCGGCCTTGAACAGCAGCCCGATGGCGAGCAGTGCGATTCCGGCGAAGAGCAGCACCGGGCTGGCCGAGGAGTCGAGCACCGCCGCGTGGATGGTGGCGAGGTCGACTCCGCCGCCGTGCCCGCCGGGGACCCCGGCGGTGAAGCCGTAGAGCAGCGCGATCCCGAACAGGAAGAACGCCGACGCGTACGCGCCGAGCAGGAAGTACTTGAGCGCGGCCTCCTGGCTGATCAGCCGGCGTCGACGGGCCAGGGCGCAGAGCAGGTAGAGCGGCAGCGAGAAGACCTCGAGCGCGATGAACATGGTCAGCAGATCGTTCGCGGCGACGAAGAGCAGCATGCCTGCGACCGCGAACATGGCCAGCGGGTAGACCTCGGTGGCGCCGCCCTCACGGGCGGTCTGCCGGTGGTCCTCCTCCGAGCCGACGATGACCGACGCGTTCGCCACGAACGCTCCGCCGTACTCCACCGACCGCTCACCGATCAGCAGCAGTGCCATCCCGGCGAGCACGATGATCGCACCCTGCAGGAAGAGGGTCGGCCCGTCCACCGCGATCGAGCCACCGGCGGTGAGCAGCCGGGCGTCCACGTTCTGCAGCACCATGACCAGTGCGCCCACCAGGGCGGCCAGGCCGAGGACGAGCTGCACCAGGTGCCGCCGCTGCCGGGGCACGAAGGTCTCCACCAGGATGCCCAGACAGGCTGCGGCGACCAGGATCAAAATCGGCGCCAGCGCCGAATAGTTGATATCCGGTAGCTTGAGATCCGTCATTTCGCGGCCTCCTGAACATTGCCGACCGTCGGCGCGGGGTCTTTCACGTTGAGGTCCTGCAGGGTGTAGCCGACCGCCGGGTTGATGACGTCGGTGACCGGCTTCGGGTAGAAGCCGAGCAGCAGGAGCAGCGCGATCAGCGGGGCGACCACGACCTTCTCCCGCAGGCTCAGGTCACGCCGCATTCCCGGTACGCCGGGCAGTTCCGGGTTCAGCGTGCCCTGGGTGGTGCGTTGCACCATCCACAGCACGTAGGCGGCGGCCAGGATGATGCCGGCGGTGGCGATCACCGCGACCGGCTTGTTCACCGTGAACGTGCCGATCAGCACCAGGAACTCCGAGATGAACGGTGCCGTGCCCGGTAGCGCCAGCGAGGCGAGACCGGCGAAGAAGAAGACCCCGGCCAGCACCGGCACCAGCTTGCCCGCCCCACCGAAGTCGCTGATCAGCGCCGAACCCCGACGCGCCACCAGCATGCCGACCACCAGGAAGAGCAGTCCGGTGGCCAACCCGTGGTTGACCATGTAGAGCACCGCACCGGTACCGGCCTGGGTGGTGAACGCGAAGATGCCCACCCCGATGAAGCCGAAGTGCGCGATCGAGGTGTACGAGACCAGCCGTTTGAGGTCGTTCTGGCCGACCGCGAGCAGCGCCGCGTAGATGATGCCGATCACGGCGAGGCCCAGCGCCCAGGGGGCGAACCACTTCGACGCCTCGGGGAAGAGTGGCAGGCAGTACCGCAGGATGCCGAAGGTGCCCACCTTGTCCAGCACGCCGACCAGCAGCGCGGCGGCGCCGGCCGGTGCCGCGCCACCGGCGTCCGGCAGCCAGGTGTGGAACGGGAAGAACGGCGCCTTGACCGCGAAGGCGATGAAGAAGCCGAGGAAGAGCCAGCGCTCAACACCGGTCGAGATGTCGATCTGGGTCAGCGCGGCCCAGTCGAAGGTGTGCCCGCCGACCACCCAGAGCCCGATCACCGCGGCCAGCATGAAGAGGCCGCCGACCAGGGAGTAGAGGAAGAACTTCACCGCCGCGTACTGCCGCTGATGGCCGCCGTAGCTGCCGATCAGGAAGTACATCGGCACCAGCATGACCTCGAAGAAGACGTAGAACAGGAAGACGTCGGCGGCGGCGAAGACGCCGATCATCGTGCATTCGAGGACGAGCAGCAGCGCGAAGTAGACCGGCACGGACCGCTTCGACGACTCCGCGTCGTGCCAGGAGGCCAGGATCACCAGCGGTACGAGCACCGCGATCAGCATCAGCATGACCAGCGCGATGCCATCGGCGGCGAAGTTGAAGTTCACGCCCCAGCGGGGGATCCAGGCGTACGACTCGCGCAGCTGCATCCGTTCGCCGCCCACCTCGAAGGCGAGCCACATGAACACGGCCAGTACCAGGACGGCGAGCGACCAACCGAGCGCGATCCGCTTGGCCAGTTCGCCCTTGGTGCTCGGCACGAAGGCCACCACCAGGGCGCCGACCAACGGCGCGACGGTGAGCACCGAGAGGAAGGGGAAGTCGGACATTATTCGGCCTTACCTCCGTCGTCAGTGCACAATCCGCCGATGTCGGCGAGCCAGGTCAGGTCCGTCACACCAGCCACCCCATCTGCAGAGCCAGGAACGCCGCCACGACCAGGAGCGCGCCGGTGAAAATAGACATCGCGTAGGACCGGACGAACCCGGTCTGCAACCGGCGGAGCCGGCCGGAGCCGCCGCCGACCACCGCGGCCAGTCCGTTGACCAGCCCGTCGACGCCACGGTTGTCCAGGTAGACCAGGGCCCGGGTGAGGAAGATGCCGGGCTTCTCGAAGACCGCCACGTTGAACGCGTCGGTGTAGAGGTTGCGCCGGGCGGCGGTGACCAGCGGGCCCGCCGGCTGCTCCTGCGGTGCGGTGCCGTTGCGGAACAGCATCCAGGCCAGGCCGGCGCCGAGCAGGGTGATCACGATCGACGCGATGGTGACCTCGGTGTGCGACAGCACCCCGGTTACCGCCGCGCTCCCGGCCTTGCCGGGCAGCGATCCCTGGGCGAGCCAGCTCAGCAGGCCGTCGTTCCAGGCCATCAGTCCACCGGCGAGCACCGAGCCGAGGGCGAGCAGGATCAGCGGCACGGTCATGATCTTCGGCGACTCGTGCGGCTGCTCAATATCGTCGGTCCACCGCTTCGGGCCGTGGAAGGTGAGCACGAAGAGCCGGGTCATGTAGAAGGCGGTGAGTCCGGCGCCGAGCAGTGCGGCTCCGCCGAAGAGCCAGGAGGTCCAGTCGCCCCGCTCGAAGGCGGCGGCGATGATCGGCTCCTTGGAGAAGTAACCGGAGAGCGGCGGGATGCCGATGATGGCCAGCCAGCCGGTACCGAAGGTCAACCAGGTGATCTTCATGTGCTTCGACAGCCCACCGAACCGGCGGATGTCCACCTGGTCCTTCATGCCGTGCATGACCGAACCGGCGCCGAGGAACATGTTGGCCTTGAAGAAGCCGTGCGCCAGCAGGTGCAGGATGGCCAGCGCGTACGCCGCACCGCCGAGTCCGACACCGAGGAACATGTAGCCGATCTGGCTCACCGTGGACCAGGCCAGCACCCGCTTGATGTCGTCCTTGGCCGCACCGATGATGCAGCCGATCAGCAGGGTCAGCGCACCGACGCTGACCACCACGGTCTGCAGGGTGGGATTCGCCGAGAAGATCAGGTTGGACCGGGCGATCAGGTAGACACCCGCGGTGACCATGGTGGCGGCGTGGATGAGCGCCGACACCGGGGTCGGGCCCTCCATCGCATCCGGCAACCAGGCCTGGAGCGGGAACTGGCCGGACTTGCCGGCCGCGCCGAGCAGCAACAGCAGACCCATCGCCAGGATGGTGCCGCTGGCCAGCCCGCTGACCCCGTTGAACACCTGGTCGTACTGGGTGCTGCCGATGGTGGCGAACATGATGAAGATCGCGATGGCCAGGCCGGCGTCGCCGACCCGGTTCATCAGGAACGCCTTCTTACCGGCGGTCGCGGCGCTCGGCCGGTCGTTCCAGAAGGAGATCAGCAGGTACGACGCGAGACCGACGCCCTCCCAGCCGACGTAGAGCATCACGTAGTTGTTGCCGAGCACCAGCAGCAGCATCGCGGCGACGAACAGGTTGAAGAAGCCGAAGAACCGTCGCCGGCCCGCGTCGTGCGCCATGTAGCCGACCGCGTACAGGTGGATCAGGAAGCCCACGCCGGTGATCAGCAGGACGAAGACCGCGGCCAGTGGGTCGAAGAGCAACCCGAAGTCGACATGGAAGTTGCCGACCGCGATGAACTCCCAGAGGCTGCGCTGGACGGACCGGTTCTCCAGGCCACGCAGTTGCAGGAGGTAGGTCAGGCCGAGCAGGAAGGCGACGCCCATGCTCGGCCACCCCGAGCCAGTGCCCCCAGCGGTCGGCCCGCCGACCGAGCAGCAGCAGGATCGCGGCGCTGGCCAGCGGGATCGCCACCAGCAGCCAGATGCTGCCCAGCAGTCCACTCGCCGGCGCGTAGTCGACGGCGGCAAGCGGCTCCGCCGGGGCGCTCCACAAAGTCTGTTCCACCTGGGGGCCCCTCTTAGTACTTCAGCAGGTTGGCGTCGTCGACGCTCGCCGAGCGCCGAGTCCGGAAGATCGACATGATGATGGCGAGGCCGACCACGACCTCGGCCGCGGCGACCACCATGACGAAGAACGCCATGATCTGGCCGTTCAGGTCGCCGTTGATCCGGCTGAACGTGACCAGCGCCAGGTTTGCCGCGTTGAGCATCAACTCGACGCACATGAAGAGCACGATCGCGTTACGCCGGATCAGCACCCCGACCGCGCCGATGGTGAACAGCACGCGAGGCCAGGATCAGGTAGTAGTCAGGGAGTCACTTTCTCCGTACCCTTCGGCGTGGTCTCCGCTTCGGTGAGCTCGCGGACCGGCAGGATCTCCGACACGCTGCGCTCGGTCAGCACGCCGTCCGGCAGTCGGGCCGGCGTGGCAACCGATGACGAGGTGGCGAAGACGCCCGGGCCGGGCTTCGGCCCCGGGTAGTTACCCGGTGCGAACCTGGCCTGCATCGTCGACACCTGGGTGACCTTGTCCTCCTTGCGCCGCTCAGTGTGCGCCAGCACCATCGCGCCCACCGCAGCGGTGATCAGCAGCGCCGAGGTGATCTCGAAGGCGAAGACGTACCTGGTGAACAGCAGCGCCGCGATGCCCTGCACGTTGCCGGCGGCGTTGGCCTCGTCCAGTCCGACCGCGCTGGCTCCGCCCGATCCCCGGTAGAGCCCGGTGGCGAGCAGCGCCGCCGAAGCCGAGACCGAGGACGATCGCGGCGACCCGTTGCCCGCGCAGCGTCTCGATCAGCGAGTCGGTAGCGTCCCGGCCGACCAGCATCAGCACGAAGAGGAAGAGCATCATGATCGCGCCGGTGTAGACGATGATCTGCACCATGCCGATGAACGGCCCGGCCTGCAGCACGTAGAACACGCCCAGGCAGAGCATGGTCAGCACCAGCCAGAGCGCTGAGTGCACGGCGTTGCGGGCCCAGACCATGCCGATCGCACCGATCAGGGCCAGCGGGGCGAGGATCCAGAAGGTCACCGCCTCGCCGGTGGAGACGTCGCCGGCAGCGGCGAGCACCGTCTGCGTGGTCATCATGCCTCTCCAGTCGGGCCGGAGCCGTCCGCCGTACCAGCCTCCGAGCTGGTCTGTACCGGCGCCCGCTCGGCCCCAGCCGAGGTGCCCGGGTTGGTCAGCGCACCGACGTAGTAGTCCTTCTCGCTCTCCCCCAGCCACATCGGGTGCGGCGGCGGCGCCATCCCGGGCAGCAACGGCGCGAGCAACTGCTCCTTGGTGAAGATCAGGTCCTGCCGGCTGTCCCGGGCCAGCTCGTACTCGTTACTCATGGTCAACGAGCGGGTCGGGCAGGCCTCGATGCACAGTCCACAGAAAATGCAGCGGGCGTAGTTGATCTGGTAGACGCTGGCGTACCGCTCACCCGGGGAGAAGCGCTGCTCCTCGGTGTTGTCGCCACCCTCGACGTAGATCGCGTCCGCCGGGCAGGCCCAGGCGCACAACTCGCAGCCGATGCACTTCTCCAGCCCGTCCGGATGCCGGTTGAGGATGTGCCGCCCGTGGTAACGGGGGGCGGAGACCGGCGGCTTGAACGGGTAGTCGGTGGTGACGACCTTCTTGAACATGTGCGAGAAGGTGACACCGAAACCCTTGAACGCATCCGTGATCGCGCCCACGTCACGCCTCCTTCTCGTCTTGGCCGACACCGACGTTGGCCGGTTCCCGCTCGGCGACCACACGCTTCAGCCGTGGGCTCGGCGGGACCTGTAGATCCATCGGGGGCAGCGGGAAGCTGCCGGCCGGTCGCGCGTTCACCTTCTCCTGCAGGGTCTTCACCGGTGCCTGCTTCTTCGCCGGCCAGAGCAACGTGACCAGCAGCACGGTCAGCACCGTGCCGGCGATGATCAGGTTGCGGGTGACGCTCGGCAGATCTTCCTTCTGCAGCGTCCGGATACCGGCCAGCACCAGGATCCAGACCAGGTTGATCGGCAGCAGGACCTTCCAGCCGAGCCGCATGAACTGGTCGTACCGCATCCGGGGCAGCGTGCCGCGCAACCAGATGAAGACGAAGACCAGCGCGACCACCTTGAGGAAGAACCAGAGCATCGGCCACCAGCCGGTGTTGGCTCCCGCCCAGATGCTGATCGGCCAGGGCGCCCGCCAGCCACCGAGGAAGAGCGTGGTGGTGACCGCCGACATGGTCACCATGGCGACGTACTCGGAGAGCATGTAGAGCGCGAACTTCAGCGAGCTGTACTCGGTCATGTAACCGGCGACCAGTTCCGACTCCGCCTCGGGCAGGTCGAACGGCGCACGGTTGGTCTCACCGACGGTGGAGATGAAGAAGATGATGAAACTGGGCAGCAGCAGGATGGCGTACCAGCCGGGAGCCGGCACATCCAGGCCGAACAGGCTGAACCTGGTCCCACTGCCCTGGGCGCTGACAATGCCGCTGGTCGACATCGTGCCGGCGGTCATGAAGACCGCGACGATGGAGAGACCCATCGCCACCTCGTACGAGATCATCTGTGCGCTCGAACGCAGACCGCCCAGCAGCGGGTAGGTCGACCCGGAGGCCCAGCCGCCCAGCACGATGCCGTAGATGCCCATCGAGGAGCAGGCGAGCAGGACCAGGACGGCCACCGACACATCGGTCACCTGCAGCGGCGTCTGCTCACCGAAGATGCTGACCATCGGTCCGAACGGCACCACCGACAGGGCGGTCACCGCGCAGATCACCGAGATGGTGGGGGCGAAGAAGAAGACGACCTTGTCCGCCGCCTTCGGCAGGATGTCCTCCTTGAAGGCCATCTTCAAACCGTCGGCGAGCGTCTGCAGCAGCCCGAACGGGCCGATCTGGTTGGGGCCCGGCCGCTGCGCCATCCGGGCCACCACCCGACGCTCGAACCAGACGCCGAGCAGGGTGGCGAGCAGCCCGAAGGCGAAGGCGAACACGATCTTGATGAGGACCAGCCACCACGGATCCTTACCGAAATCCTGCAGCGTCGGGTCCTGCGCGAGGTAAGCCGACACGATCATTGGACACCTCCAGAGCTGACCCGGACGATCGTGCCGGACGTCGCGCCGAGGCTGCGACGCACGGTCGAGCCAGGCGAGTTGGTCGGCAGCCAGACCACATCGTCCGGCATGTCGGTGATCTCCGCGGGCAGGGTGACCGCGCCCCGGTCGGTGCCGACCGTCACCGCCGCGCCGTCGGCCACGCCGAGCGTCCGCGCCATGGCCTTGCTCAGCCGGACCACCGGCAACCGGGCCGTGCCACCCAGGTGCTCATCGCCCTCGGTCAGGGTGCCCTGGTCGATCAGGTGGTGCCAGGTAGCCAGCACCGCCTCGCCCGAGCCCGGCCGCGCCGGGCCGGCCGGCGCGACCGCCGGTGCGGCGGGCCGGTTGGCCCGGGTCGCCGACAGTGCGCCCAGCTCGCGGCGGACGCTGTTCACGTCGCCGGTCCCGAGCTCCACGCCGAGCTGCGCGGCGAGCGCGTCCAGCACCCGGCCGTCGGTCATCGTGGCGATCGCCGTGCCGTTACCCGACGCGGACGGGGAGAGCACCGCCTCGAAGGTACGCAGCCGTCCCTCCCAGTCGACGAAGCTGCCGGCCTTCTCGACCACCGGGGCAACCGGGAAGACCACATCGGCCCGTCGGGTGACCGCACTGCCGCGCAGTTCCAGGCTGATCAGGAAAGGAACCGCGTCCAGCGCCGCCTCGGCAAGCTTCGGATCGGCCAGATCGCCCGGGTCGACGCCGGCCACCACCAGCGCGCCGATCGCGCCGTCGGCCGCCGCGGCCAGGATCCCGTCGGTGTCCCGACCCACCTGGCTCGGAATGATCCCGGCGGGCAGATCCCAGGCACCGGCCAGTTCGGCCCGCGCCACCGGGTCGGTCACCGGACGGCCACCGGGCAGCAGGTTCGGCAGGCAGCCCGCGTCGACCGCTCCCCGGTCACCGGCCCGCCGCGGTACCCAGGCCAGCTTGGCGCCGGTCCGCTCAGCCAGCTCCGCAGCCGCCGAAAGCGCACCCGGTACGGTCGCCAACCGCTCGCCGACCAGCAGCACCGGGGTGCCGCTGCCGTCCGTGCCGCGCAGCGCCCCAGCGATCTCGGTGTCCTCGGCGAGCAGTCGGGCCTCCTCGCCGGGCGTGGCGGTGTGCACCGTCGCGCCGAGCTTGGTCAGGCCGCGGGTGGCGAACGGGGCCAGGGCCCGGACCCGCAGACCCTTATTCCGGTACGCCTTGTGCAGCCGCAGGAAGAGGATCGGGCACTCCTCCTCCGGCTCCAAGCCGGCGAGCACCACGACCGGTGCCTGCTCCAGGTCGGCGTAGGTCACCTCGGTCGTCCCGGCCACGTTGCTGGCCAGGAACGCGGCCTCCTCACCGGAGACCGGCCGGGCCCGGAAGTCGATGTCGTTGCTGTGCAGCGCCACCCGGGCGAACTTCGCGTAGGCGTACGCATCCTCGACGGTGAGTCGGCCACCGGTCAGTACGCCGACGCCGTGCGCCCCGTCGCGGGCCTCGCGCAGCCCGTCCGCGGCGAAGGCCAGGGCCTCGCTCCAGGACGCCGCCCGTAGTTCGCCGCTCTTGGCGTCCCGGATCAGCGGGGTGGTGATCCGCTCAGTAGCGCTGGTGTACCGGAAACCCCAGCGCCCCTTGTCGCAGTTCCATTCCTCGTTCACCGCCGGGTCGTCGCCGGCCAGCCGGCGCATCACCTTGCCGCGCCGCCAGTCGGTGCGCTGGGCGCAACCGGCCGAGCAGTGCTCACAGACGCTCGGCGTGGAGACCAGGTCGAACGGGCGGGCCCGGAACCGGTACTGGGCGCCGGTCAGCGCGCCGACCGGGCAGATCTGCACGGTGTTACCGGAGAAGTAGGAGTTGAAGGGGACATCCCCTTCGCCGTCCTCGGCACCGCCGTAGACCTCGTCCCGGTAGACGTTGATCTCCTCGGCGCTGGACCGGCCCATCAGGTCGATGAACTTGTCCCCGGCGATCTCCTCGGAGAACCGGGTGCAGCGCTGACAGAGCACGCACCGCTCGCGGTCCAGCAGCACCTGGCTGGAGATGTTGACCGGCTTCTCGTACTCCCGCTTGTGCTCGTGGAAGCGGGTCTCGGTGCGGCCGGTCGACATCGCCTGGTTCTGCAGCGGGCACTCACCGCCCTTGTCACACATCGGGCAGTCGAGCGGGTGGTTGACCAGCAGTAGCTCCATCACGCCCTGCTGCGCCTTCTTGGCGACCGCCGAGGTGAGCTGGGTGCGGACCACCATGCCGTCGGCCACGGTCTGGGTGCACGAGGCGACCGGCTTACGCTGCCCCTCCACATCGACCAGGCACTGCCGGCAGGCGCCGGCCGGCTCGAGCAGCGGGTGGTCGCAGAACCGCGGGATCTCGATACCCAACTGCTCGGCGACCCGGATCAGCAGGGCGCCCTTGGGTGCGGTCACCTCGATGCCGTCGATGGTGAGCGTGACGGTGTCCGCGGCCTTGACGACGTCGGTCATTAGTGAGCCCCCACCAACTGCTTGTCGGACAGCTTCGGCGCGGTACGTCCCTCGATGTAGTCGAGGTAGTCCTGCTTGAAGTACTTCAGCGAGGAGGTCACCGAGCTGGTCGCGCCGTCGCCCAGCCCGCAGAACGAGCGGCCGAGAATGTTGTCGCAGGTGTCGAGCAGGGTGTCCAGGTCCTCATGGGTGCCCTGCCCGGCGAGGATGCGCCGGTAGACCCGGACCATCCAGTAGTTGCCCTCCCGGCACGGGGTGCACTTGCCACACGACTCGTGGTGGTAGAACTCCAGCCACCGGTAGGTCGCGTAGACCGGGCAGTCCTGGTCGGAGAAGATCTGCGTGGCCGTGGTGCCGAGGATCGAGCCGGCGGCGGCCACCTCCTCGAAGTCCAGCGGCACGTCCAGGTGCTCGGCGGTGAGCAGCGGGGTGGACGAGCCACCCGGGGTCCAGAACCGCAGGTTGTGCCCGGGCTGCATGCCGCCGGCCAGCTCGATCAGCTCGCGCAGGGTGACGCCGAGTCCACACTCGTACTGGCCGGGGTTGACGATCCGGCCGGAGAGCGAGTAGATCATCGGGCCGGACGACTTCTCCGTACCCATGCTCTTCCACCAGTCAGCGCCACCGAGCACGATGTACGGCACGCTGGCGATGGTGCCGACGTTGTTCACCACGGTCGGGCTGGCGTAGAGCCCGTGGGTGGCCGGGAACGGTGGGCGCAGCCGGGGCTGGCCCCGGAAGCCCTCCAGCGAGTCGAGCAGCGCGGTCTCCTCGCCGCAGATGTACGCGCCGGCCCCGCTGTGCACCACCAGGTCCAGGTCGAACCCCGAGCCGAGGATGTTGGTGCCCAGGTAGCCGGCCCGGTACGCCTCGTCGACCGCGTTACGCAGCCGCCGCGCGGCGTGCACCGCCTCACCGCGAATGTAGATGTACGCCCGGTTGGCCCGGATCGCGTACGACGCGATGATCACGCCTTCGATCAGCGAGTGCGGATCGTGCGTCATCAGCGGCAGGTCCTTGCAGGTGCCCGGCTCGCCCTCGTCGGCGTTGACCACCAGGTAGTGCGGCTTGCCGTCGCCCTGCGGGATGAAGCCCCACTTGAGCCCGGTCGGGAAGCCGGCGCCGCCCCGGCCCCGCAGCCCGGAGTCCTTGATCAACTGGATCAGGTCGTCCGGGTGCGCGGCGACCGCCTTGCGCAGTGCGGCGTAGCCGTCCAGCCGCTGGTACACATCGAGCCGCCAGGCGTCCGGCGAGAGCCAGCGCTTGGTGAGCACCGGGGTCAGCTTCTCCAGCGTCTCCCGTCGAGGCGTGGTCACGGTTGTGCCTCCTTCAGCGACCGCTCCTGCGGTTCCGACGCGTCGCCGGCCGGCTTACGGTCACTGGCCGGCTTGTTGGCCGCATACCCGCCGCTTCCGCCGCGCGGGCGGCCGGGGTGGCCGGCGCTGCCGGCTTGGCCCCCTTGCCCTTGATCGGGGTATTCGGGTCGAATCCGGCCACCGAGATGCCGTGCTGCTCGGCGAGGCGCAGACCACGCAGGGTCGGCTCGCCGGCCCGGCCGTCGGCCACGGCGCCCTCGCGGTCGTCGGCGAAGCCTGCCAACTGCCGGGACATCTCCTTGAGCGTGCAGAGCCGCGCACCTCGGCTGGGCATCGGCCGTCCGCCGGCCCGCAACTCGTCGACCAGGCCGACCGCGGTCGCCGGGTCGACGCCGTCGAAGTAGTCGTAGTTGACGGTCATCACCGGCGCGTAGTCACAGGCGGCCAGGCACTCGGCGTGCTCCAGGGTGATCGTGCCGTCGGCGGTGGTCTCGTCGTGCCCGACCCCGAGGTGCTCGGCGAGGGTGTCGTAGACCTGCTGTCCGCCGAGCACGTTGCACATGGTGTTGGTGCAGACGCTGACCAGCCAGTCGCCGGTGGGCCGGCGCTTGTACATGGTGTAGAAGGTGGCGACCGCGCCGACCTGCGCCTTGTTCAGGCCGAGCACTCCGGCGCAGAACTCGACACCGGCCGGGGAGACATAGCCCTCCACCGACTGCACCAGGTGCAGCAGCGGCAGCAACGCCGAGCGGGACCGGTCCGCCGGGTAGCGGGCGATGATCTCCCGCGCCTGCGTGAGCAGTTGGTCCGCGAGCTGCGCCGCCGCCGGCGAGAGGTTCAACTGTGATTCAGTCATTTAGCGGTCACACCCACCCATTACAGGATCCAGCGAGGCGCCGCCCGCGATCACGTCCGCGATCAGGCCGCCCTCGGACATTGCCGGCAGGGCCTGCAGGTTGACGAAGCTCGGCTCGCGGTAGTGCACCCGGTACGGCCGGGTGCCGCCGTCGGAGACCGCGTGCACCCCCAACTCGCCGCGCGGCGACTCGATTCCCACGTAGACCTGACCGGGTGGCACCCGGAAGCCCTCGGTCACCAGCTTGAAGTGATGGATCAGCGACTCCATCGACTGACCCATGATCTTGGCGACGTGCTCCAGCGAGTTGCCCATTCCGTCGACGCCGATGGCGAGCTGCGCCGGCCAGGCGATCTTCTTGTCGGCAACCATCACCGGGCCCGGCTTCAGCCGGTCGAGCGCCTGCTCGATGATCTTGAGAGACTCCCGCATCTCGGCCATCCGGACCAGGTAGCGACCCCACACATCGGCGGTCTCCGTGGTCGGTACGTCGAACTCGTAGTTCTCGTAGCCGCAGTACGGCATGGTCTTGCGCAGGTCCCAGGGGAGCCCGGCGGAACGCAGCACCGGCCCGGTCACCCCGAGGGCGAGGCAGCCGGTCACGTCGAGCACCGCGACGTCCTTGGTCCGCTCCAACCAGATCGGCTGACCGGAGAGCAGGTCCTCGTACTCCTTGAGCCGCTTCGGTAGCAACTCCAGGAACTCACGGATCTTGACGATCGCCGCGTCCGGCACATCCTGGGCAACCCCGCCGGGGCGGACGTACGCCATGTTCATCCGCAGCCCGGTGACCATCTCGAAGATGTCGAGGATGTACTCGCGCTCCCGGAAGCCGTACAACATCATGTTGACCGCGCCGAGTTCCATCGCGGTGGTGGCCACCCAGACCAGGTGCGAGGAGATCCGGTTCAGCTCCATCATCAGCACCCGGATGGTGTTGGCCCGCTCGGTGATCTCGTCGGTGATCCCGAGCAGCTTCTCCACCGCCAGGCTGTACCCGGTCTCGTTGAAGATCGGCGAGAGGTAGTCCATCCGGGTGACGAAGGTGGTGCCCTGCACCCAGTTGCGGTACTCGAGGTTCTTCTCGATCCCGGTGTGCAGGTAACCGACCACCGCGCGCATCTCGCGGACGGTCTCGCCCTCAAGCTCAAGGATCAACCGGAGCACCCCGTGGGTGGACGGGATGCTGCGGCCCCATGTTGACGATGATCCGCTCGTCGCTGATCGGGTCGTGCCCCGAGGCGACGGTGGCCCAGTCCCCACCGGTGACGGTGAAGACCCGACCCTCGGTCGTCTCCCGGGACTCGGCGTAGCTCGGATTGGTCGAGGTGCTCACTGGTACGACCTCCGCTGGTCCGGCGGTGGAATTTCGGCGCCCTTGTACTCGATCGGGCACACCCCCGAGCGGGTAGTCCTTACGCTGCGGGTGCCCCTCCCAGTCATCCGGCATCAGGATCCGGGTCAGGTTGGGGTGACCGTCGAAGAGCACACCGAACATGTCGTACGTCTCCCGCTCCTGCCAGTCGGCGGTGGGGTAGACGGCGGTGACGCTCGGCACGCGCGGCTCGCTGGCCGGCACCGCGACCTCCAGCCGGACCTGCCGACGGTAGGTCATCGAGGTCAGCTGGTAGACCACGTGGAACCGACGCTCATCGGCGCCGAGGTAGTCCACGCCGGAGACCGACGCACACAACTCGAAGCGCAGCGCCGGGTCGTCCCGCATCACCTGGCAGACCTCGGCGATCCGCTCCGGCCGGACGTGCAGCGTCAGCTCGCCCCGGTCGACCACGATCTTCTCGATCGCGTCGGCGAAGCCTCCGCGGTAACGCCTCCTCGAGGGCGTCCCGTACCTCGTCGAAGTAGCCGCCGTACGGCCTCGGGCTCTCCTCGACGCCGACCCGGTGGCGGACCAGGCCGCCGAAGCCGGAGGTGTCGCCGGACCCGCTGATGCCGAACATGCCGCGACCGGCCGGACTGGCCGGCGGGAATTCGGCGGGTGCGCCGCTGGTCGCCCCGACCGGCGGCGCGAGCGCCGGCACGCCGCCGCCGGCCGGCTCGGTGGTCTTGTTGGGCTCCGTCATTGAGGCGATCCTCCAACCATCTGGTTCTGCGCCCCGCCGCCAAGTGGTCCTGCCCCGCCGGTGGTTCTGCGCCTTCATCCAGTTCTCGATGCGCAACTGCTCCTCGCGGCCCTCGGCCACCGCCTTGGTCCACTCGGCCCGCCGGGCCTTGTCGGAGCGGTACGACGAGGGCATCGAGCCGGGGGCGACCAGTGGCACATCGCCACGGGCCCGGCGCGCCTCCAGCATCTTGCGGCCGTTCGGGCCGAGCGGCTCGTGGCCGATCTTCTCCCGCAGCTTGAGGATCGCGTCGATCAGCATCTCCGGCCGCGGCGGGCAGCCGGGCAGGTACATGTCCACCGGCACGACGTGGTCGACGCCCTGGACGATCGCGTAGTTGTTGAACATCCCGCCGCTGCTCGCGCAGACCCCCATGGAGAGCACCCAGCGCGGTTCAGCCATCTGGTCGTAGATCTGGCGCAGCACCGGCGCCATCTTCTGGCTGACCCGACCGGCGACGATCATCAGGTCGGCCTGCCGGGGCGAGGCGCGGAACACCTCCATGCCCCACCGGCCCAGGTCGTAGTGGGGCGTACCGGCGGCCATCATCTCGATGGCGCAGCAGGCGAGGCCGAAGGTGGCGCCCCAGACCGACGACTTGCGGGACCAGTTGACCAGCTTCTCCACCGTGGTGAGCAGGACCCCGGCCGGGAGCTTCTCCTCGATACCCATCTGGCGTTCCTCCCTCAGTCCCAGTCCAGGCCGCCGCGACGCCAGACGTAGGCGTAGGCGACGAAGACCGCGACGATGAACAGGACCATCTCCACGAAGCCGAAGACCGCCAGGGCGTCGAACGACACCGCCCAGGGGTAGAGGAAGATGATCTCGATGTCGAAGATGATGAACAGCATCGCCGTCAGGTAGAACTTGATCGGGAAGCGTCCACCGCCGACCGGCTGCGGGCTCGGCTCGATGCCACACTCGTACGCTTCGAGCTTGGCCCTGTTGTTGCGCCGTGGGCCGGCGAAGCGCGCGGCGCCGACGGAGAAGAGCGCGAACGCCGCAGCGAGGGCGAACAGCCCGATGATGGGTACGTAAGGCGAGAGCGCCATCGTTATCTCCTGCCCATCCTTCCCTGCCCTCGGTCATTTATCGAGATCACACTATTCACCATCCTGCCGGCGGCACCGCTCGGGGTGGCGCTGATCCGGATCGCCTGGTCACACGCACACTGCCCGGTGTTCATACCGCCGGAGCCACCTTCGTCATCGCGTTGATGACCCGGTCCATCGCGTCCCCGCCACGCGGGTCGGTCAGGTTGGCCAGCAGCTTGAGCACGAAGCGCATCAGGGTCGGGTGCGGCATGCCGTGCCGGGTGGCGATCCGCATGATCTCCGGCCGACCGATCAGCTTCACGAAGATGCCGCCGAGCCGGTAGTAGCCGCCGTAGCGGGCCTTCAGCTCGTTCGGATAGGCGGCCAGGGCGCGTTCCCGATCCAGGCCGGCCGGCCGGGCCAGCGCCTGCACCGCGATCTCCGCGGCCAGCTCGCCGGACTCCATGGCGTAGGCGATGCCTTCACCGTTGAACGGGTTGACCATGCCGCCGGAGTCACCGACCAGCAGCACACCCTTGGTGTAGTGCGGCACCCGGTTGAAACCCATTGGCAGTGCCGCACCGAGGATCGGACCGTCGGCGTTGGCCTCGTCGGTCATGCCCCAGTCGGCGGGCGTGTTGGCCAGCCACTCGGTGAGCAGTCGGCGATAGTTGGTCTTGCCGAAGGCGGCGGAGGAGTTCAACACGCCCAGCCCGACGTTGACCCGGCCGTCGCCCAGGCCGAAGATCCAGCCGTATCCGGGCAGCAGGTTGTCGCCGCTCTCCTTGCTGCGCAACTCCAGCCAGGACTCCAGGTAGTTGTCGTCGTGCTTGAGCGGCGAGCGGTAGTAGCGACGGACCGCCACCCCGATCGGCCGGTCTTCCCGCTTGGCCAGGCCGAGCGCGAGCGGGAACCGGCCGGAGACGCCATCGGCGGCCACCACCAGCGGGGCATGGAACACCGCGGGGCCCGAATCCCGAATCTCGGCGCGCACCCCGATCGTCCGACCGGTGTGGTCCTGCACCGGGCCGGTGACATTGACGCCGGTCCGCAGCACGGCGCCGGCGGAGACCGCCTGCTTGGCAAGCAGGTCATCAAAATCAAGCCGGGTACGCACCAGGCCGTAGTTGGGGAAACTGGCCAACTCGGGCCAGTCGAGTTCGAGTCGGACGCCGCCACCGATCACCCGCAGCCCCCGGTTGGGCAGCCAACCGGCTTCGGGTGAGGTATCGATGCCGAGCTTGATGAGTTGCTTGACCGCGCGCGGGGTGAGGCCGTCGCCGCAGACCTTCTCCCGGGGGAACTCGGTCTTCTCCAGCAGCAGCACGCGCATGCCATGCCGGGCCAGGTGATAGGCGGTGGCCGAGCCACCAGGGCCGGCGCCGACGACGATCACATCGGCGTCGTTCTCGATCGTGGCCATCCTCGCCTCCCCTCCCGACCGCTCGTGAAATCCTTCACAAGCCCTACTCGGGGAGGAGTCTAGAACCGCGCCGTGGCCATCAGCCGGTTAGGAGACCCTAACTAGTCGAGGTGAGGCGCGGTCGCGGCCGGCGGCGCCGGGTTCGGGTCCACTCCACACCGGTTCGGCCTCCGGGTCCGAGTCCCGACTCATACCCGATCCGGGTCGGGGTCCGGATACCAACCGATCCCGATCGGCGCCCGGTTCATCCCGGGGATCCGATCCAGCCCGCGCGACGCGGCGATCAGTCCGGATCGACTGGGCGATCAGTCCCGGGTCGGCGCGGCGATCAATCCGGGTCGGCGCGGCGATCAGTCCCGGGTCGGCGCGGCGACCAATCCGGGTCGGCGCGGCCTCGATCGGCGACGCCGAGCGTGACGACCTCCGGGAACTGCTCACGAAGCGCACCGCCGGTGACTCGGTCGAGGGCGGCCAGCACATCGGCCACCACCTGCTGCACACCAATCGGATCGGAGCCGGCCAATTGCCGGATCTGGGCGATCAGCTCCGCCGCATCCGCTTCCGGGTCCTCCAGCTCCGGGCCGTCGGCCTGCTGGTCTGCCGCCATCATGGGCCTCAGCCTAATGGACAGATAGCCCGCAATACGGATAAACGGACAAACTACCTGGAACGCAGAGGTAATCGGCGATCCGTCCGGTTAGTCGCGGACCGCTCGGTGCAGGGCCACGATCCCACCGGTCAGGTTCCGCCAGGCCACCCGGCTCCAGCCCGCATCGGCGATCCGCCCGGCCAGCCCCGCCTGGTCCGGCCAGGCCCGGATCGACTCGGCCAGGTACTCATAGGCGTCCGGGTTGCTGGCAACCGTACGGGCAACCGCGGGCAGCGAGCGCATCAGGTAGGAGAGGTAGACAGTACGGAAGGCCGGGTTGGTCGGGCTGCTGAACTCGCACACCACCAGCCGGCCACCCGGCCGGGTGACCCGGGCCATCTCCCGCAGCGCGGCATCGGTGTCGACCACGTTACGCAACGCGAACGAGATGGTCACCGCGTCGAAGGTGGCGTCCGCAAAGGGCAACCGCAGTGCGTCACCGGCGAGCAACGGCACCGTCGGCCGGCTCCGTCGCCCGGCCCGCAACATGCCGATGGAAAGATCGACCCCGACCGCGTACGCCCCGGAAAGCGCGAGTTCCTCGGTGGAGACTCCGGTGCCGGCGCCGACATCGAGCACCTGCTCGCCGGGGAGCAGCCCCAGCGCCGCCCGGGTCGCCCGACGCCAACCCCGGTCCTGGCCGAAGGCCAGCACGGTGTTGGTCAGGTCGTACTTGGACGCCACACCATCGAACATCGCGGCGACCTCATGCGGCTGCTTATCCAGGCTGGCACGCGATCCGTGCGGGTTGAGGCTCACGCTGCACCACTCTGCCAGCCAAGGTTCGCCCGGGGGCGGCCCGGGGTCGCTCCGCTCCGGTTGGCCGGTCCAGTCCGGTGGGTCGGACCGGCCGGCCGCTCCCGCGATGGTCAGTTGGTCGGCCCTTCGCCCCTCGCGTCCAGTAGTGGCATCCGACGGCGGGCGAACAGGACAAGTAACCCGCCGGCGATCATCAGGGCCAGTCCGGTGCCGCCGATGCGCCCGGCTCGCACCCCGGTCACCGGCAGTCCGCCGCCGGCACCGCCACCGCCGGTGCCGTGGTCACCACCGGCGCCACCGCCGGTGCCGTGGTCACCACCGGCGCCACCGCCGTCACCGGGACCGTCACCGCCGCCGTCACCGTCGTCCGGCTCGGCGCAACCGTTACCGCTGTCCGCCTGACCTTCCTTGTGCACGATGACCGAGAACCCGTCGACATTGTCGGTCGAGTCGACCTCGTCCGGATCGAACTCATCAACCCTGATCAGCCTGGCGTGCGTCGGCAGAGCGTTCGCCACCGACCGGGCCCGTCGGTCGTCAACCGGTGCCGAGCTGAGCGCCCGTACCGTCCAGGACCCGGCACAGAGGTTGATCGGTCCCGCGACCTCCGCACCCACCGTGATCGGGTAGGCGAGTTCGACCGGACCGGCGTCCGCGCCGCTTGCCGCGCCCAGCCACCAGTCCGGATAGCTACAGGTCGCCGTCCGGTTGTCCGCGCCGTATTGGCAATCTTCGGTTTCGGTGAACGTCACGCCCACGGGCAGCCGCACGATGATCTCAACGCCCGCCGCGGTGCGATCTCCGGAGTTGTAGACCATTCCGGTGACGAAGGTCCGGTCGCCGGCGAGGAGTGGCCCGAGCCGCTCGAGCGAGGCATCGAGCCGCTCCGTGACGTCCGGCACCCAGACTCCGAGGTCAACGCCACTCTCGGCGCTGGCGGTCACCGTGACCGTCTTGGTGTTGTTGTCCGGTGTGCTGTCGTCCGGCGAGTCGATGCGGTACGTCACCGGCCCGCGGTACGTGTCGGTATCGCTGTTCTTCAGGCTGAATAGTGGAACATCAAGCGTCTGTCCCGGCCCCGGGATTTCCGTCGGCTCGACCGCGCACACAATCGTCGACTCAGCCGCGTGCTCCGCGCAGTTATCGGTGAATGGCAGGCTGAACAACCTGGTGAAATCGATCTGGGACAGATCCACCGTGACGGAAAGGGCGCTCGGCGTACCCGGTCCGTGGTTACTGATCCGCGCCCAACCAATCTTTCCCGGCACCCCAGCGGCGAACTTGGTTCCCACCACGGCGAGTTCGAGATCAGCCGGCGTACCAGCGGCGGACGACGGCACGGCGATGGCTGCCAACGCACCCGAGGCCAGCAATACGACCACACCCAGACGCGCCAGGAGGCGACGACGGAAGTGCATGGGTTTGACCCCCGTAAGGAGAAGAAGGCAGGCGACGAAGCGGCACGCTAGCGGCCCAATTCGCCGTACGCCAGCCAGGCCGACCGCCGGTCAACCAGGCGACCAAAACCGATCTAGAAGATTGTCTAGATTGGTCAGTATTGTGCCGCCACCTAACGCCCCAGCCAAGAAAAGGTTTCGGTCTTCGAGTGTCGGATTGTTGGCTGTGCGGGCTCGAAGATCACCCGTTGCTCCGCCACCCCGGGCCGGTCGACGAACACAGTGCGGGCGGGATGGCTGACCATCCCGCCCGCTCCGCCTTGCGTTATGTAGACGGCCCTATGGGCCGATAGGGAACGACCGTCAGACGGTCGGCTTCTCATCGCCCGGCGCCACCAGGACCACCCGGCGCCGACGGGAGACCATGAAGAGCGCGCCACCGGCGACCACCACGGCGAGGCCGATGCCACCGATGAGGCCGGCCTGCGCGCCGGTCACCGGCAGGCCGCCACCGCCGCCGCCGTTACCGGCCACGAAGACCGAGAACTCATCGGTGTTGTCGCTCAGATCAACGTCCTTGAACCGCGAGGCGTCGAGCAGTTCGACATTCGCCGGCAGCTCGGCCGGCTTCTTGTTGAGGGCCGCGAAGCCCGGAGGAACCTCCACCTCGTCGAGGGCTACGACGGTGGCGGTGCCACCGGTGAGAGTAACCGGACCGGTGACGTCCTGGGAGACCTTTACCGGGAACCAGAAGGCGGCACCGGCGCTCGCCAGATCATCCGACTTGTCCTGCTCGGCGGGGACGAGCTCCGCCGCGGCGTAGTCGCAGGTGATGCCGCGGTTGTCCGCCGTGTAGACGCAGCCCGGCTCGACCTCGGCGAAGGTGACCTGCTTGGGCAGCGTGGCGCTGACCTTCAGGCCCTTGGCCGTCCGGTCGCCCTGGTTGAGCACGTAAACGACAAGCGCGCCAGCGTCACCCGGGTGGATCAGCTCGCCGCTGAACGCCGGCGACTTGGTGCTCTTGTCCAGATCGATCGCGTCGCGAAGATCATCGGCACCGACCGCCAGGTCGACACCGTGCTCCTCGCTGAGCACCACCTCAACGGTGGCCGAGTTGTTCTTCTCGTTCGGGTCGGTGCCCTCGTGCGAGATCGTGACGGTAAGCGTCCCGGCACTGCCCTTGAGGTTCTTGTCCTTGCGGACCAGCGGGAAGGCCCAGTCGATGTCCGCGCCGGCCTCGATCGTGTCACCCTCGATGCCGCAGAGAATCTTGCCGCCCTTCGGCGGGTCACACGACTCGTCGACGAGCTCGACCATTTCGGTCTTCAGTTTGCTGACGTCGAGGGTGACCAGAATTCCCTTGGCGTCAGTCTTGCTGTGGTTGATCAGGGAGACTGTGGCGAACTTGCCCGAGGCATCGGCTGCGATCGTCGTGCCGGTTACCTTGACCTCAAGGTCGGCCGAATTGTCGGCGAGAGCCGGTGCGGCGAAGGCGCCAACCGCGAACAGCCCTACGGCGCCAGCACCGGCGCACGCCAGAGCGCGATTGCGGAAGATCATGAAGAATGCCCCCACGGGGTAGAGGAAAGTACGAGCCCGGACGCTAGTAGTCCGTGACGCGGCTCGCCACCCTCTTGATCCAACCGTTATGACCTGGGCGACTAAGGGAAAATTAAAGGAACTCCCAGCTTGGCGCTTGTCACGCCAGCCCAGCCAGGGATCGATTTAGCCGGAATGGCGCGAAGTATCAACCATTTCGCCGCGTTGAGCTGACCGAAAGGTTGACCCAATTGGTTACCTGACACCGCCCCGCAAATTACTGAGCGTTGACAATCGGCAATGTCCTACCAGCTCCGCCGCCAGGTAGCGCGATCGACGAGAAGTGCGAGACCACCCGATCGTCACTCGGGTCCTCCGCTGGCGTCCGATGCACCGCGAGATGCCGGTAAAGGGTGTCCCGCTGTGCCGGAACCCGACCGGCGGACCGGATCATCCAGATCAGCTCGTGCAGGTTCGACCGGTGCCGGGCGCCGGCCGAGGAGATCACGTTCTCCTCCAGCATGATCGACCCGAGATCGTCGACCCCCATGTGCAGGGCGAGCTGACCGACGTCCTTGCCCGTGGTCAACCAGGACGCCTGCAGATGCGGCACGGTCTCGAAGAAGAGCCGGGCCACCGCGATCAGCCGTAGGTATTCCAGCGTGGTCGCCTGGGTACGCCCCTTGAGGTGGTTGTTCTCCGGCTGATAGGTCCACGGGATGAAGGCGCGGAACCCGCCGATCCGGCCGTCGCCCGCCGCGCCCGCAGATCCGTAACCGGCCGCTACGGCACGATCCTGCACATCGCGGATCATCCGCAGGTGCTCGATCCGCTCCGCGTTGGTCTCGCCGGTGCCCATCATCATCGTCGCGGTCGACTCCAGGCCCTGCCGGTGGGCCAGCTCCATCACCTCCAGCCAGCGGGCGCCGGACTCCTTGAGCGGCGCGATCGCCTTACGGGGTCGGTCCGGCAGCATCTCGGCGCCGGCACCGGCGATCGAATCCAGCCCGGCGGCCCTGATCCGGGCGATCGCCTCATCCAACGAGACTCCGGAGACCTTTGCCATGTGCAGGATCTCGCTCGGGCCGATGGAGTGGATCGCGAGCTGGGGGTAGGCGGTCTTGACCGAGGAGAAAAGCTTCTCGTAGTACTCCACCCCGTACTCCGGGTGGTGTCCGCCCTGGAGCATGACCTGGGTGGCGCCCAACTCGACCGCCTCACCGCAGCGGCGCAGGATCTCCTCGGTCGGGTGGGTCCAGCCCTCAGCGTGCTTCGGCGCCCGGTAGAAGGCGCAGAACTTGCACGCCGTCACGCAGACGTTGGTGTAGTTGATGTTGCGATCGATCAGGTACGTGACGATGTTGTCCGGGTACCGTCGGCGACGTACCGCATCGGCGGCCTCGCCGAGGGCGTGGAACGGCGCCTCCGTATAGATCAGGAGGGCTTCCTCGGGCGTGATCCGCCCGCCGTCCGCGCCGCGCTGCAGGATGCTGTCGATCTCCGAACTCACCGTCACAGACCCGAGCGTACGTCGCCCGCCCGATCGGTGCCGAGGCGCCGCCCACCGTTGTGACCCGTCAGCCCCCGCCAGCTCTCACAATTGATCGACTTAACGTGTGGATCCGACGCCCCTATAGGGGCACCAAATCCACACGTTGATATGGAAAGCCGGATCATGCTGATTCGGACAGGTGCCTGACGAAGTGCGCCCAGGCGGAGTGGTCGAAGGCGAGCACCGGGCCGGCCGGGTCCTTCGAGTCCCGGACCGCCACCACCCGGTCCAGCTCGGCGATCTCCACGCAGTTGGCATTCGAGCCGCTGCGGCTGGACTTGCGCCACAGCGCGTTCGACAGCTCCGGAGTGATCATCACGGGCTCACTCTCGCTCATGCTCCGTTGCGACCCGGGCAACGAAGTCCATCGACTCGGCGGGGCTCAGCGCCACCTCGGCCAGCCTATCCGCCTCCCGCCGGAAATACGCCACCTGCGGCGTCTCCTCAAGGAAGAGGCCGGAGATTTTGTGGTCCAGGTAGACCACCGATCGGTTACGGGGAAAGTCGAAGAGCGCAAAGGAGCCATCCAGTCCACTGTGGCCGCCGACGGCGAGCGGCACCACCCGCAGCGTCACATTCGGCCGCTCGGCGGCCTCGACCAGGTGCCGCAACTGACGGGCCATCACCCGGCGGTCGCCGAGCACCCGGCGCAACACCATCTCGTCAACGATCACGTGCAACTCCGGCGGCTCGGCGCGGGTCAGGATCGCCTGCCGACCCAGCCGGGCGGCCACCCGCGCCTGTGCATCGCTTTCGGGGATCCCGCAGCCTCTCATCACCGCCTGGGCATAGTCCGGGATCTGGAGTAGCCCCGGCACCACCAGCGGCTCCCAGTTGACGATCCCGGTCGCCTCAGCTTCCAGCCGGATCAGCGTCCGGGACTCGTCGGAGAGCCCACCGATCACCTCCCACCAGCCGGACTCCGCGACGTGCTCAACCATCCCGAGCAGCCGCTTGCGCTCATCGCCGGTGACGCCATAGATCACCAGCAGCGAGGCAACATCCTCGGCCCGGATGCCCTGGATGCCGGTCTCCATCCGGGACAGTTTGGACGGCTGCCAGTCAAGTCTGGCGGCGGGCCGATCCCGTCCATCCTGGACCGCTTCCGGCACGGGCGGCCCGAAGAGCCGGAGCCGAGCGAGGCGGAGGTTGAAGCAGCGCGTTACACGGTGGTGCTGATGCCGCCGGAGGCGGCCGGGCCGCTCGGCCTCGACCGCTGCGACGCCGGACTACACCTGTACCGCGACGGCGACTGGGACCACTGCCCGAACGGACTGGACGACGCTGCCCGCCTGGTTGAGGAAGCGTGCGGCGAGCCGGTCACTCTGATCGAGCACCGTTCTGACCTGACCTACTGGACCGCCCGGCTCCGCGACCAAAGCTGAGTCCCGCCGCATCCGGCCTCGCCCAGGGCGACCAGGCGATCGATGGCTGCCAGTGGGTTTTCATGAAACATGAGCAAAATTTGCCTCTATCTTTTTGACCTCTGGACATCTATGAATTTAGATACGTGATCACTAGTCACGCATCCTCAGGAGGGCAAGAGTGAAGAGATCCTTCGCCGCCGTCAGCGCAGTGATACTGGTCAGCGGTGTGCTGACCGGCGTCGCGTCGCCTACCCAGGCGGCACCGAGCGCACCATCGGCAGAGTCCGCAGTCGCCCGAGCCGACCAGGCCATCCACACCCATCGGGGCGCCATCCAGGCCACCGACGGCGAGTCGTACGCGGTCTACAGCACCAACGTGGACCCCAACGGCGCCTCGCACGTCCGCTACACCCGCACCTACCAGGGCCTGCGGGTCTACGGCGGTGACTTCGTCATGCACGCCGCTGGCGACGGCACGTACCTCGGCGCCTCCAACGGGTTGTTGGCGCCGCTGACCAGGATGAGCACCATCGCGAAGGTGAACGCGGGCGCGGCGGCGGAGACCGCCAAGGCGAACTTCGCCGGGACGATCACGTCGCTGGGCAGCTCCGAGCTGTTCGTCGACGCCAGCTCCGGCCACGGCCGGCTGGCCTGGGAGACCGTCGTCAACGGCTGGAGCGCCGGACGGACAGACCCCCTCCAAGCTGCATGTGATCAGTGACGCGACCACCGGTAAGTTCATCGGCTCGTTCGACGAGATCGAGACCGTCGCCGGCACGGGGAACAGCATCTACTCCGGCACGGTCACCATCGACACGACGCTCTCCGGCTCCACCTACTCGATGGTCGACCCGTCGCACGGCAACGGCAACACCTGCGACATGAACAACGGCACCTCGACGTGCACGAACTTCAGCGCCGCAGCAACACCTGGGGCAACGGCACCAACTCCAACCGGCAGTCCGCCGCCGTTGACGCGCACTACGGCGCCGCGAAGACCTTCGACTACTTCAAGAACGTGCACGGCCGCAACGGCATCTTCGGCAACGGCGCCGGGGTGCCGAGCCGGGTGCACTACGGCAGCAACTACGTCAACGCCTTCTGGGACGGCTCCCGGATGACGTACGGCGACGGCGCGAGCAACGCGCAGCCGCTCGTCGCCATCGACGTCGCCGGCCACGAGATGAGCCACGGGGTCACCGAGAAGTCGGTTCCCGGTGGCCTGGCCTACTCCGGCGAGTCGGGCGGCCTCAACGAGGCGACCAGCGACATCTTCGGCACGATGGTCGAGTTCTACGCCGAACAACTCCGCCGACCCGGGCGACTACGACATCGGCGAGAAGATCAACATCAACGGCAACGGCACGCCGCTGCGCTACATGTACAACCCGGCGCTGGACGGCAAGTCCACGCCTGCTGGTCCACCAGCGACCAAGAGCAGTCGACGTGCACTACTCCTCCGGCTCGGCCAACCACTTCTTCTTCAACCTCGCCGAGGGCACCGGCGCCACCGCCTACGGCACCTCCCCGGTCTGCGGCTCCGCCCCGGCCGTGACCGGCATCGGCCGCGCCAAGGCGGAGAAGATCTGGTACCAGGCGCTGGACGTGCTACTTCACCTCCAACACCTCGTACGTCAACACCAGTAACCCGGCGCAACACCGCTCGGGCGTACACCCTGCGCGCGGCGACCGACCTGTACGGCACCTGCAGCACCGAGTACAAGACCGTGCAGGCGGCTTGGACCGCGGTGAACGTGGCCGGCAACGACGCGCCGCCTGCTCGACCGGTAACGACTTCTCGGTCTCGGCCTCGCCGACCTCGGGCTCCGTCACCGCCGGCAGTGCCGTCTCCACCACCGTCGCCACCGCCACCACCGGCGGCACGCGCGCAGACGGTCACCTTCTCCGCCTCCGGTCTGCCCACCGGCGCCACCGCTTCGTTCAGCCCCTCCTCGGTGACCTCGGGTGCCTCGTCCACCGCGACGATCAGCACCTCCAGCACCACCCCGGCCGGCACCTACTCGGTGACCATCACCGGCACCGCCGCCTCGGGCAGCCGCAGCACCACCTACACGCCTGACCGTCAACGGTTCGGGGGGCGGCTGCGCCAGCCCGGGTCAGAAGCTCGGCAACCCCGGCTTCGAGTCCGGCACCAGCCCGTGGACCGGCCAGACCGGCTCGATCGGCAACTGGTCGCCGGCCCAGCCCGCGCACGGCGGCACCCGGGTCTCCTGGCTCAACGGCTACGGCTACACCGCCACCGAGACACATCGCCCAGTCGGTAACCCTGCCCAGCGGCTGCTCCACGTACAACTTCAGCTTCTGGCTGCACATCGACTCGGCCGAGACGACCACCACCACCGCCTGGGACACCCTCAAGGTGCAGGTGCTCAACTCCTCGGGCACCGTACTGAGCACTCTGGCGACCTACTCGAACCTGAACAAGGCCCCCGGTTACAGCCAGAAGTCCTTCTCGCTGGCCACCTACGCCGGGCAGACCATCACCCTGAAGTTCCTCGGCGCTGAGGACGTCCTGTACCAGACCTCGTTCGTCATCGACGACACCGCCCTCAACGTCTCCTGACCCATCGCACGACTGAGCCCCGGCGGCTACCCATTCGGTAGCCGCCGGGGCTCGGCCCCGCCCGGCCCTCAGCCGTCGTAGTCGACCACCAGCCGGTCGGTGACCGGGCTGGACTGGCAGGTCAGCACGTAACCGGCGGCCACCTCGTCCGGCTCCAGGGCATAGTTGCGGGCCATCGACACCTCGCCATCGACCACCCGTGCCCGGCAGGTCGAGCAGACCCCGCCCTTGCAGGCGTACGGCAGTTCGCCGCGGACCTTGAGCGCCGCGTCGAGTACCCGCTCGTCCCGGCCCATCCGGAAACTCGACGCCCGCCCATCCAGCATGATGGTCACCTCAGCGTCACCGGCCACCGCCGTACTCGGTCGCCGCGGCGGCGCGGGTGCCTCGTCCACGTGGAAGAGCTCGGTGTGTACGGCCGGCGCCGGCACCCCCCGGGCAGCCAGGACGGCCTGCGCGTCGCGCACCATGCCGTACGGGCCACACAGGAACCACGCGTCGATCCGGTCGGTTGGCACCACGGCGTCCAGCAGACGGGTCAGCCGCTCGGCGTCCACCCGGCCGGAGAGCAGCGGTGACTCACCCGGCTCCCGGGACAGCACATGGATCAGGTGCAGCCGGGCCGGGTACCGGTCCTTGAGGTCGGCCAGTTCCTCGACGAACATCACGCTCCGGGCATGCCGGTTGCCGTACACCAGGGTGAAGGTGCTGGCCGGTTCGACAGAGAGCGCGGTAGCCACCAACGCGAGCACCGGGGTGATCCCCGAACCGGCCACCACCGCGGCGTAATGCCGTTCCCGTCCCGGGTCGAACGCGGTGGTGAACTGGCCCAGCGGCGGCAGCACGTCAACGATGTCCCCGGTCCGCAGCGCGGCGCAGGCGAAGCTGGAGAAGGCGCCGTCCGGGACCTCGCGGACGCCGATCCGCAGCAGCCCGCGCCCGGCCAGTTCCGTCGGAGTGGAACAGATCGAGTACGACCGGCGTACCTCCTCGCCGGCGCCGTCGAACCGACGGACGGTGAGATGCTGTCCGGCCCGGAAGGCGAAGTTGTCGCGCAGCTCGACCGGGACCGCGAAGGTGATCGCGACGGCGTCGTCGGTCAACCGGTCGACGGCGGCCACCGGAAGCGGATGGAAGACCGGTCGGCGGCGGACCGGCCGGGAGATCGTTACTGTCACAGCGCCTTCAGGTGGTCGAAGGGTTCCCGGCAGGCCCGGCAGCGCCAGAGCGCCTTGCAGGCGGTGGAGCCGAACCGGCTGATCTGCTCAGTGTCGGTCGAGTCGCAGCGCGGGCAGCGCACGCTGAGGGTGACCGGGACCGGGCCGTCGCGCCGTACCGGTCCGGGTGGGGCGATGCCGACGGCGCCAGCTTCGCTCGACCCGAGGCGGAGATCCAGTCGGTGCTCCAGGCCGGCGCGTAGCTGGTCCGCACCTCGGCATCGGGTCGGCCGATGGCGGCCAGCGCGGCCCGGATGTCCTGTCGGATCACGTCCATCGCCGGGCACCCGGTGTAGGTCGGGGTGACCGTGACGGTGATCCGGCCGCTCGTCGGGTCCTCGGTCACCTCGCGCAGTACGCCCAGCTCCTCGATGGTCAGCACCCGGATCTCCGGGTCGACCACGGCCGCTGCCGCCCGGCGCCGGCCCGCGCGTCGGCGATCCGCGTTCCGGCGGCGCCGGGTGCGCCGGTGCGCTCTTCGCATGCTCACCAGCTCGCTCCCGGGATGGGCACGGTGCAGTACCTGCATCTCGGCGAGCAGGTAGGAAAGGTGCTCGGTGTGCACACCGGTCGCGGCCGCCCGCTGGTGCCCAACCGTCGGCCGGCCGGTCGATCGTCGCCTCGGCCAGCACCGGCTCCACCGGCGGCCAGGAAGGCGTCGCGGAGTCCGGCCGGGTCGACCGGGCGGCCGCCGGCGCCGGTCGGGGGCGAACAGCTCATGGGTGTACGGCCAGACCTCGTTCACCGCCGCCTGCATCCGCCGGTGCGACTCGTCGGTGCCGTCCCCGAGCCGTACCGTCCAGAGCCGGCTGTGGTCAAAGTGGTAGGCGGACTCCTTGCGCGCCTTCGCCGCGATGGCGGCGAGCCGGGCATCCGGACCGGCACTCAGCGCGGTGTAGAGCGCGAGCTGGTAGGCGGAGAGGAAGAGCAACTTGGCCATGGTGACCCCGAAGTCACCGTTGGGCAGCTCGACCAGCAGGCAGTTGCGGTACTCCCGGTCATCGCGGAGGAACGCCAGCGCATCCTCGCTGACCGGGACGCCATCGGCGGCCGCTGGCGCGAGCCCGGCCGCCGTCATCAGCTCCCCGGCGTACGACAGCAGCAGCCGGGCCGCGCCGAGCTGGTCGAGCGCGATGTTGGTCAGCGCGATGTCCTCTTCCATCTCCGGCGCGGCGGCGGCCCACTCGCCGAGCCGCTGGGCGGCGATCAATGCGTCGTCGCCGAGCCCGAGCAGGTAATCCACCGGGGCGGTCACAGGTGTGCCACCCCCTCCGGCACCTGGTAGAACGTCGGGTGTCGGTAGACCTTGTCCGCCGCCGGGTCGAAGAAGGCATCCTTCTCGTCCGGGCTGGAGGCGGTGATGGCCGCCGCCGGCACCACCCAGATCGATACGCCCTCCTGCCGCCGGGTGTAGAGGTCCCGGGCGTTACGCAGGGCGAGTTCAGCGTCCGGGGCGTGCAGGCTGCCGACGTGGCTGTGTGACAGGCCACGGCGGGCCCGGACGAAGACCTCCCAGAGCGGCCACTGCTGGCTCATGCCGCCACCTCCGCCCGGTCGCCGGCCGCCCGTTTGGCGGCTGCCCGGTCGCCGGCCGCCCGTTTGGCGGCGTACGCGGTAGCTGCCGCCCGGACCCACGCACCGTCCCGGTGTGCGCGGCGGCGATGCTCGATCCGCTGCCGGTTACACGGGCCGTCGCCGGAGATCACCCGCATCAGCTCCGCGTAGTCCGGCTGGGTGTAGTCGTGGGCCTGGCGTTGCTCGTTCCACCGCAGCTCGGGATCGGGCAGCTCGATGCCGAGCACGCCGGCCTGCTGGCACACATGTCGACGAAACGCTGCCGTAGCTCGTCGTTGGAGAATCGTTTGATCTTCCAGGCCATTGACTGCTCCGAGTGGGTGGAATCGGTGTCCGGCGGGCCGAACATCGCCAGCGACGGATACCACCAGCGGTTCACCGCGTCCTGGGCCATGGCCCGCTGGGCTCGGGTGCCGTGCGCCAGGGTGTGCAGAATCTCGAAGCCCTGCCGCTGGTGGAAGGACTCCTCCTTGCAGACCCGGATCATGGCCCGGGCGTAGGGGCCGTACGAGCAGCGGCAGAGCGGGACCTGGTTGACGATCGCCGCGCCGTCCACCAACCAGCCGATGGCCCCGACATCCGCCCAGGTCAGGGTGGGGTAGTTGAAGATCGAACTGTACTTCTGCCGGCCCGCGAGGAGCAGGTCGACCAGTTCCTCCCGGGTCACCCCGAGGGTTTCCGCGGCGGCGTACAGGTAGAGGCCGTGGCCGGCTTCGTCCTGCACCTTGGCGAGCAGGATGGCCTTGCGCTTGAGCGAGGGCGCCCGACTGATCCAGTTCCCCTCCGGCTGCATGCCGATGATCTCGGAGTGGGCATGCTGGGCAATCTGCCTGATCAGCGTTTTCCGGTAGGAATCCGGCATCCAGTCGCGCGGCTCGATCTTCTGATCCGCCTCGACGAGAGCGGTGAAGCGGTCCTCCGGTGCGGCGGCGTCGTCACCGCCGCCGATTCGGTTGGCGGCTTGACGCAACGCCACCTCGGCCGCCTCGACTTGGTCGAGCAGGCCCCCGATCGAACCGTCATCTGGACTCGGAAAGTCATTCCCGTACACGAACCAAGTGTTACAGCTCAACTATCAAGAAACCAAGGGGTGTAACACAAATAGCCGCCAGACCGTACGTGACCACGCGGACACGCCGCGCCACGATCACTCTCAGTCGACGGATGAGCCGCGTCACAGCAGACCCCGAATTCCGGATTTCAGGCCAACTAAAGGATCATTTCAGCTTCGCTTAGAGGTCCCGTACCCCTTGCGACCTGGCGATTCGCGGATAGCGAAGTAAAATTTCGGTAGTCAGTCCGCAGCAAATCTTTGCCACCGACAAACGGGCGTACCGAGCACGATCCGTCGCCGACACCGCGAAGCGCGGATGCCGCCGGCCTCCCCCGGCCGGTAACCCCTGAGTCGAAGTTCTGCGGGGTTCCCGCGCGGTCCCGGCGACCCCCGTCGGCAGCGCGCCGCTCAGACTCACGACGACAGCCTCGGCAAAATACCCAGACAACGGACTGTATGGTTGGGATGTATGAAGATGTCCGCTCAAGATACTGTTCGGGAGTTAAGTCGGCTATGACCGGCACCCTCATCGCGGCGAAGTGGACATTTTCGGTGGCTGACAGGCCTCTCAACACGGCAGACCAGCGAACCGACCGGTCCCACCGGGCCAGGACCACAGGCCGGTCACCGACCCCCGAACCCGACAGACCCTCGACTGGAGCTCAACGAGCATCAAGATTGGCTGGACGTTGATTCCACAGTCCCTGCCCACGCGGGGCCGGGCCGACCGGACCACGAACTGATGGCCGGCTCCCGGCGCACACGGCGCCGTCGCAGTTCGACTGTGCTACGGCTGACCTCGGTAACCACTGCGCTGCTCTTACTCGTACTGGTCGCGCTCAGGTTGTTGCCCGGTTCGCCGCTGGCCCACAACGCTGCCGCGAAATGGGGGCTCGCTCCCACGCCAACTGTCCGGCAGGACAACCCCGACGACCGGACAGCCAGCCCGGCCCCCACCCTGCCCCCGTTGCCCGTGGCGCCGGTGGACGTGGAAGTCGACGCCACCGGCTGGTGGTCCTGGGCACTGATGGACACCCGCACCGGTGAGATCTCCGGGTCAGCCAACAAGGACGAGACCAACAACACGGCATCACTGATCAAGGCCTGGATCGCGGCCGACTTCCTCCGCCTGTCGGCCGCGAACGGCGAGACTCCCAACGACTCCCGGATGCATCAACTGAGCATCATGATCCGGGACAGCGACAATGACGCGGCGACGTCGCTCTTTCGCGCCGTTGATCGAACCGACTCCATCAAGCGAATGATCAGGATCTGCAAGCTGACCGACAGTAGCCCCGCCGCCGACGGCGGCTGGAGCACCACCGCGCTCTCTCCCGAGGATGCCGTCCGGATGGGCGCCTGCATCGCGGACGGGCGGGCAGCCGGCCCGAAGTGGACCGACTGGCTACTCGATGAGATGCGGGCGGTACGCGGGGTCGGTAACTTCGGCATCCGCAAGGCCTTCCCAACCGACGAGCAGCGGAACATCGCCATCAAGAACGGCTGGGTTGACCGGGTTGAAACCAAGAAGTTCGAGGTCAACTGCCTGGCGATCGGTGACGGCTGGGCCCTGAGCGTGATGAGCCGGTACTCGATCAACCTCGGCTACACCTATGGCGCCGAGACCTGCCAGGACGTCGCCGCGCAACTCATTCGCATCGACTGACCCCGCACCTCCCCCGTCACTCAAGGAAGTGTCAGCCGGTGAAGAAGACGGGACCCTCCGGCGGAAGCACCGGAGCGGCGCCGAGCAGAGCGGCCCGCCGGGCGAACTCTCGCAGACCCGCCACCTGACGCTCGCCGAGCGAGAAGTCGAGGACCCGAAAGTACGAGGCCAGCGTGGCAGCGTCGAACGGCTCCCAGCGGGCAGCCGCCTCAGCGACCGCGTCCAACTCAGCCAGGCAGAGATCCCGCGAGCGCAGAAACGCCTCGTGCACCTCCTTGACCAGACCTGGATGAGCGGCGGCGAAATCGCGCCGGACCGCCCAGACGGCGAACACCATCGGCAGCCCCGTCCAGTCCCGCCACGCCTGACCGAGGTCGGTGATGAGCAGTCCACGCTTCGGCGCCTCGTACAGCGCCCGCAGCGCGACATCGCCGATCAGCACGCCGGCGTCCGCCTCAAGCAGCATCTGGGTCAGGTCCGGCGGGCACCGGAAGTATTCCGGCTGGACGCCGTACCGCTCGGCGAGCAGCAGCTGGGCGAGGAGCACCCCGGTACGGGAGGTCGAACCCAGCGCCACTCTGGCCCGGTCGAGCTCTGACAGTGGCCCGGTGGAGACAACGTTGACCGAGAGGACCGGACCGTCGCTGCCCACCGCCAGCCCGGGTAGGAGCAGCAGTTCATCGGCGTGCCGGAGATACTCCACCTGCGAGATCGGCCCGATGTCCAGATCACCGGCGACCAGGGCGGCGTTCAGCCGGTCCGGGGTGTCCTTGTGCAGGTCGACATCGATCAGGGCGCCGGAACGCATCAGCCCCCAGTAGATCGGCAGGCAGTTCAGGAACTGGATGTGCCCTACCCGGGGTCGCCGCAGCTCGGTCATCAACCGACCGTATCCGGCGTACCCGGTCAGCGATCCGGCAGCCACCGGTGAAGTGGCGAAGTCGGCAAACACCATCGCACGCGGTTCCGGGCAGGCGTACGATCGGACGCCCGCGCGTCGATCGCGCGCCGCTACTCTCACCGGGCACAGCCGGTACCGCGTTCGACGGAGCGCCGGGCGGCCCAGGTCAACCGAGCCCAGTTGCCGCACCGGAAGGTCCGTCGGATGACCCTGTCCGCTCCCCCGCCCACCGCTGCCCGCCGCACCCCTGACCTTGACGAACAACTCGCCGCCGAACGCGCTCATCTGGCTGCGGCCCGGGCCGCGCTGCGCCGGATGCGCGAACGCGCCGAAGCGCTCTTCAACACCGGGCACAACGTGGCCGGCGACGCGTACACCGCCGAGACGCTCGGGCTGGCCCTGTCCCGACGGGTCGCCGAACTTGCCGACGATCCGGGCACGCCGCTCTTCTTCGGCTGCCTCGACTTCGGCACCGCCACCCCGGCCCCCACTCCTGATCGCGTCGAGACGCCGGCTCATGATCACGGCGGGCATGGGGGGCGGAGATACCACATCGGGCGGCGGCACGTCACCGACGAGCTCGGCGAGCCGCTGGTGCTGGACTGGCGGGCCCCGATCTCCCGGTCGTTCTACCGGGCCAGCGTGCGCGACCCGCAGGGCGTGGCGACCCGCCGCCGGTTCGGCTTCAGCGCCGGCGCGCTGACCAGCTTCGAGGACGAGCACCTCGACCGGGGAGAGGAACTCGGCACCGCCTCCCGCATCCTCACCGCCGAGATCGAGCGGCCCCGCGTCGGCCCGATGCGCGACATCGTCGCCACCATCCAGCCCGAGCAGGACGAGCTGGTCCGCGCCGACCTGGCGGACTCGATCTGCGTACAGGGCGCGCCCGGCACCGGCAAGACGGCAGTCGGTCTGCACCGCGCCGCCTACCTGCTCTACCTGCACCGCGAACGGCTACGCCGCTCCGGCGTGCTGATCGTCGGCCCGAACCGGGCGTTCCTGTCGTACATCTCCGCGGTGCTGCCCGCGCTCGGCGAGGTCGAGGTGACGCAGGCGACGGTCGAGGACCTGGTCGGCGCGGGTGCCGGTCCGCGGCAGCCGACGATCCGGCCGCCGCCGCGCTCAAGCACGACCTGCGGCTGGCGACGGTGCTACGCCGGGCCCTCGACGGCTACGTCCGGTAGCCGACCGAGCCGATCATGGTCTCCGACGGCTCGTACCGCTGGCGGATCGGGCTCGATCCGCTGCACCGGATGGTTGACGAGGTACGCGCGGAGCGGCCTGCCGTACGCCACCGGCCGGGAGCGGGTCCGGGCGCGGGTGGTGGGGCTGCTGCAGCGACAGGCCGAAGCCCGGCGGGCCGAGTCGCCGAGCGACGCCTGGCTGCGCCGGATGGGCGAAGTCGAAACCGGTCACCGGCTTGCTCGACGCGGTCTGGCCGGCGCTGACGCCGGAAGGCCTGGTCTTCGCGCTGCTCTCCGACGCCGAGGCGCTCGCCGCCGCCGCCGGTGGGCTGCTCACCGCGCAGGAGCAGGCGCTGCTGCCTGGGCGAGGCCGGACCGGTACCGCGAAGGCGACCCGGTGGACCGCCGCCGACGCGATCCTCATCGACGAGGCGGCCGGGCTGATCGAACGACCCGCCGGCTTCGGGCACGTGGTGGTGGACGAGGCCCAGGATCTCTCCCCGATGCAGTGCCGGGCCATCGCCCGCCGCAGCGAGCACGGCTCGATCACCCTCCTCGGCGACCTGGCCCAGGGCACCGCGCCCTGGGCGGCCACCGACTGGCGCGAATCCCTGGCCCACCTCGGCAAGCCGGACGCGGCGGTGGTGCCGCTGACCGTCGGCTTCCGGGTACCCGCCGCGGTGGTCGCCTTCGCCAACCGGCTGCTGCCGGCGCTCGCCGTGAACGTACCGCCGGCCGAGTCGCTACGCCGCGACGGTGCGCTCGACCTCCGTACCGTCGCCGATCTGGACGCCGCGACGGTGGCCGAGGTGTCGGCGGCGCTCGCCCACGACGGTTCGGTCGCGGTGATCGCGGCGGACGACGGCGGTCGAGCGGCTCCGGTCGGCCCTGGCCGCGGCGGCATCGACACCGGTGACGGCCGACGACGTCGAGGCCGCGGCGCGGGTCACCGTCGTCCCGGCCTCGCTGGTCAAGGGCCTGGAGTACGACCACGTGGTGGTCGTCGAGCCGGCCGCAGATCGTGGCCGCCGAGCCGCGCGGCCTGCACCGCCTCTACGTGGTGCTGACCCGGGCCGTCTCCGGGCTGGCGGTGCTGCACACTGAACCGCTCCCCGCGCCGCTGTCGCCGAAGTAACAGAGACGCCGCCCCTTCCTTCCCCACTTCCCCACCTCCCTCCCTCCCTCCCCAACCACGCGCACTTTCACGGAATGAGTGGCTGTATTCGCGCGAATAATCACTCATTCCGTGAAGGTGCGAGACCCGGCCGAACTGATCAACCTGATCGCACGCCGGACCGGCGCACCGGCAGAACCAGCGGACCGTGTTCGCCGTTGATCACTCGTACCCGGGCCCGGTAGTGGGTGGCCAACAGCTCCTCGGTGAGCACCTCGGTCGGGGACCCGCTGGCCACCACCCGGCCATTGGCGAGCATCACCAGCCGGTCGGCGTACCCACCGGCGATGGCGAGGTCGTGCATGGTGGCCAGTACGGTCAGCCCCTGCTCCCGGCGCAACTCGTCAACCAGGTCCAACACCTCCTGCTGGTGGCCGATGTCCAGCGCGCTGGTCGGCTCATCGAGCAGCAGCAACGTCGCGCCCTGGACCAGGGCGCGGGCCAGGAAGGCCCGCTGCCGTTCCCCACCGGAGAGGGTGGTCAACAGCCGGTCGGCGAAGGTGGTCAGCGCCAACCGGGCCAGTACGTCGCGCACCGCCGCAAGATCCGCGGCAGACTCCCGACCCAGCGGGGGGATGTAGGGGGTCCGGCCGAGCAGGACATAGTCGAAGACGGTCATTCCCGGCGGTACGACTGGCGACTGGGCCACCGTGGCGACCACCCGGGCACGCTCGCGACGGCGTAGCCGGGCGCTGGGCGTACCCAGGAGGGAGACCGACCCGGCGTCGGGCAGCAGGCCACCGATGGCGCGCAGCAGGGTCGACTTACCGGCACCGTTCGGGCCGATCACGGTGACCCACTCGCCGGATCCCACGGTCAGGTCGACGCCGTCGAGGATCCGGGCACCGCCGAGGGTGATCCGCAGGCCGGTCACCTGGATCGCGGCGACCGCCGATGCCCCGCCGCTCGCCCTGCCAAGGCCGCCGGTCACACCGACCCCCGCCGGGCGGTCCGCAGCACCAGTACGAAGAAGGGCGCGCCGAAGAAGGCGGTGACCACCCCGATCGGGATCTCCGACGGGGCTGCCGCGGTCCGCGCCGCCACGTCGGCAAGCGCCAGGAACGCGCCGCCGAAGAGCATCGACAGCGGCAGGACCGCGCGGTAGCTGACTCCGACCAGCAGCCGGACGACGTGCGGCACGATGATCCCGACGAACCCGATCAGGCCGGAGACCGACACGGCGGCGGCGGTGCCGAGCGAGGCGGCGGCGATCAGCAGGTACCGGGCGCGTTGCGGATGCAGACCCAGGCTGGCCGCTTCCTCGTCACCGACACTGAGCACATCAAGTTTCCGGCGGTGCAGGAGCACCACGGTCGCGGTGACCACGGCGTACGGCAGGACCAGGGTCACGTCGTGCCAGCCGGCGGTGGCCAGCCGGCCGAGCAGCCAGGTGTAGACCTCCCGGATGTTGTCCGCATTGCGTTGCAACAGGTACGTCTGCCCGGCGGCCAGGAACGCCGACACCGCGACCCCGGCCAGGATCAGCGTGGCCGGCGACCGGTCCCGACCACCGACCGCACCCAACAGGTAGGTCAGCAGCACCGCCCCGAGCGCCCCGACGAACGCGGCCAACGGCACGGTCAACGGCAGGCCGACGGTGGCGTCGCCGCTCCCCTTACGCAGCGCGATCACGGCGGTGACCCCGAGCCCGGCACCGGCGGCGACGCCGAGCAGGTGCGGGTCGGCCAGCGGGTTGCGGAACACCCCCTGGTACGCCCCGCCGGCCAGCGCGAGCAATCCGCCGACCAACAGTCCGAGCACCATCCGGGGCAGCCGCAGCTCGGTGATGATGGCGATTTCCAGCTCGTTCAGTCCGCTGTTGAGATGCACGCCGGGGATGAGGTTGAGCAGTTCGGCGGCCACACTGCCGGGCGGTAGGTTCACCGGCCCGAAGGCCACCCCGGCGACGGCCGCGACGAGCACGGCGACGATTCCGGCGGCGAGCCAGCGGGGCGTCAGCCCCGCCGGCCCTGCCGGTCGTCCCGCCGTCTCGGCGTCCCGCCGGTCCCGCCGGTCGTCCCGCCGTCGTCGGCGAGGAGGGGGCCCCGGCTATCGTCTGCCGCACAGGCAGGGTCCCTTCCTGACCTGTGGCATCGTCACGCCGGCAACTTGGCGACCGCGTCCACGATCGCCCGTACCAGGTCAACCACGCGCGGCCCCCAGCGCGACGCGATGTCGTCGTCGAGCTGGATGATCTGGTTGTTCTTCACGGCTGCGATGCCGGCCCAGCCGCTGCGTGCGGCGACCGTCTGCGCGCTCTGCTGGCAGCACTTGGTGTCGGCCAGGAAGATCAGGTCAGGGTTCGACTTGACCAGCAGTTCGGCCGACAGTTGCGGGTAGCCACCCTTGCTCCCGTCCGGGTCGGCGGCGTCGGCCACGTTCTCCAGGCCGACCATCGCGAAGAGCGATCCCACGAAGGTCTTGCTGGTCACCGAGTAGTAGGTGGGGTCGAGCTCGTAGTAGTAGCTCAGCTTGGTCGAGCGCTGCGGTACATCCTTGACCAGCTTGGCGATGTCGTCCTTCATCCGCTTGACCAGGTCAGCGGCGGTGTCGACGTGGCCGGTCAGCGCGCCGAGTTCGGTGAACTGCTGGTACGTGTCATCCAGCGTGCCGGCCGCGCCGGCCAGGTAGACCGGGATCCGCAACTTGGTCAACTGATCGACGATCTTGTTCAAATCGTTGGAGATCACCACCAGGTCCGGGCTCTTCGCGGCGATCGCCTCAGCGTTTGGGGTGAAACCCGACAGATCGCTCTTGGGCGCTTCCGGTGGATAGTTGGACTGGTCGTCCACGGCCACCACCTGCTTGCCCGCGCCGATCGCGAAGAGCATCTCGGTGGCGACGGGAGCCAGCGAAACAATCTTCTCGGGCCGTTTGTCGAGGGTGAGGCTGCCTACGGTGACCGGGAACGTGCCGCCGCCACCACCGCCGGTGGCCGAGGGTTCGGTGGGGTTCTCGGCGCACGCGCCGAGGGCCAGTGCCGCAGTGCTGAGCACGGCGGTCAACCAGATCCGGGTACGTCTCATTTGTCCTCCTGTCGGTCGAGGTCTGGTGCTTCGCCGACAGGGGCTGTGTCATTGGTCCGGGTGCCCCGCCTGCGAGGCGCCCTTCCTCGAAGGCGCTGTTCGCGACCGCGCCGCAGGCGACCTGGCTTATTCCCCGGTTCGGTCGGGCCGGTTGGCGGGGCCGATGAAACGGGGCATCACAGTTGCGGGACAGCGCCGGTTTCGCACCGGCTTCGCTGCGGGCTGATCGGTAGCACCGTAGCGCACGTACGCACGTGTCCTATACACGGCCCATCCCCGCCGATCAAGGCCCCATCCCGTCGTCGATCAAGGACTTCCCCGTCGATCAAGGACTTGTTGCGGCGGATTGGAGATCAATCCACCACCATTGGTCCTTGATCGACGGGGGCGGGTGGGGTCAGCAGTACTGTGCCTGCTTGCCGATCGCCCGGTACGGGCAGTCGGCGTACTCGGCGAGCATCAGCACCGCATCCTTGTTCCGGGCGGTCTGCGCGGGGATCACCGAGGCCGGCGGATAGAAACCGCCACCGCTGGCCGAGCCGGGGTACATCTCGAAGGTGTACGCCCAGATGCCGTGCTGCGCCCACATCCAGTCGATGCTGCTGCCGTCGGTGATGTACAGGTCGGACGACTGCTCAGGGGTGTAACCGTTGGTGGCCGCCATCTGCCGGCCGATGGTCCGGAAGGTCGCCTCCTGGTCGGCGTTGAGCCCGGCGGCGGTGTCCGCAGTGGTGTAGCCGTACGGCCAGAGGACCAACTGGGAGTAGGTGTGGAAGTCGATGTTGGCCTTGATCTGCTGCTTCCCGCCGACCACCCGACTGTTGACGAAGTTGCGCAGCGCGGCGGTCTCCGGGGCGGAGAAGGCCGACGGTCCACGGTAGGTGTCCGACGACGTCGAGCTGGAGGAGCCGCCGCAGCAGCCCCACTTGAAGCCCCAGTTCCGGTTCAGGTCGGTGCCGACGTACGAGGAGCCGCTGTTCGGCTGCCGGTTCTTCCGCCAGGACCGGTAGGCGCCGGTGGCGATGTCGTACTCACTGCCGTCCGGGTTGACGGTCGGCACGATCCAGATCTCCCGGCCGTTCACGATGTTCCTGATCCGGGAGTCGGTGGCGTAGTTGTCGGTGAAGAGGTGCATCAGGTAGATGGCCATCTCCACGGTGAGGTGCTCGCGGGCGTGCTGCTGGCTGTTGAACAGGATCTCCGGCTCGTTCTCGTCGACGCCGACGTTGTCCGAGATCTTCACCGCGATCAGGTCCCGACCCTGGTACGAGGTGCCGATGCTGATTTTGCGGGCGATCGATGGGTACTTGGCGACCAGTTGGTTGACCTCGGTGACCAGCTCAGCGTAGTTGTGGTAGGCGGAGTCGGCCGGCGGGAAGTCGAAGGTGCCGGCGTCTCCGGTGGTCGCGCCCCGGGACGGCGGCGCCGGGACGGCCTCCAGCTTGAAACCGAGCGCGACGATCGCCTTGGCCTCGGCGGAGGTGGCGGAGACGAAGAGCACACCGTGTTCGCTGTAGTCGATGGCCGCGCCGGTGCGGGCCACCGCGTTGCGGTCGGCCAGCGTACGCGGACCGAGCACCCGGTACTGGATGGCCGCGGCCTCGGCCTCCGGTGCGATCGATGCGGACCGGGGTTCCGCGGCGACCGGGTTGCCCGCGAGGATGAGAAGTCCGGAGAGGACGGTCGCGGCGAGCGCGATCATCCGGCGCGGTGCCGAGCGCCGGGGCGCCGCGTTGGAGGCGGACGATGGGGACTGTTGGGGCGCGTAGGAACATGCAAACCTCCTGGGGGCGCGGAGGATCCCGCTGCGTAGGGCACAACTGCACCATCCGCAGCATGGTCATATCAATATCGATCTCTATCTTTTCCATGTCAGCTTGATCGTCATCAGGGAAATTATTTACCGCGATCACAGGGCTGGCGAAACTTCCCGCCGGACGGGATAGTGACGACAGGACCCCCGACCCCGTCCCCTACGGGAGTAGCCCATGTCCAGATCACCCGGCCCATCCGATCGCTTCGGTTCCGTGGGTGGCACAACGCGCGCCTTCGCCGTCACCGCCGGTCTGACCGCACTCGCCCTGCTCAGCTCCATCGCCCCAGCGCACGCCGGAGCCGGTCCGCCGAAGCGCCACGATGAGCAGATCACCTGGCAGGGCTGGTCCAGCTACCCCGATTGGCGCGGTGGCACGCACGACGGCACGGTCGCCGCCCCCGGCGCCCGACCCAACCTCACCCTTCGCCGACCAGTCGGCACCACCGAGTACGCCGACCCGCACACCGGGATCACCCGGAGCTGGCAGTACGCCACCTGGACCTCACCGGTGACCCGGGTCGGCTTCGACGCCAGCGAACTGGTCGCCTCCTGGAACGCCGAAACCCCGGCCGGCACCTGGATCCAGATCGAGATGCAGGGCACGTACAACACCGGCGACCAGACCCCCTGGTACGTGTTGGGCCGCTGGGCCTCCGGCGACTCGGACATCCGAGCGGACCAGCGTCAACGGCAGGGCGACCCGTGGTCGACGATCTGGACCGACACCTTCTCCATCGATGACGTCGCGGACGGGGTGCTGCTGCGGGCGTACCAGCTCCGGCTGACCCTCTACCGGGCGCCAGGGCAGACGCGCCGCGCCCCGGGTCTGGCTGGTCGGGGCGATGAGCTCGAACGTGCCGGACCGGTTCGAGATCACGCCCAGCGCCGGCCGGATCGCCTGGGGCACGGGAGCTGGCCGTGCCCGCGCTACTCGCAGAACGTCCATAGTGGCCACTACCCGGAGTACGACGGCGGCGGCGAGGCCTGGTGCTCGCCCACCTCGACCGAGATGGTGGTCGAGTACTGGCGGCGCGGGCCGTCGGCCGCGGACACCGCCTGGGTCGACCCCGCCTACGCCGACCCGACGGTCGACCACGCCGCCCGGATGGCCTTCGACTACGCGTACGACGGTGCCGGGCAACTGGCCGTTCAACACCGCGTACGCCGCCTGCTTCCCCGGACCTGGAGGCGAGGGTCACCCGGCTGCACTCGCTGGACGAGGCTGGAGCACTTCATCCGGGCCGGCATCCCGGTGGTGACCAGCCAGTCCTTCCTGGCCAGCGAACTGGACGGCGCCAACTACGGCACCGCCGGGCACCTGTTCGTGGTGGTCGGCTTCACCGCCGAGGGCAACGTGATCGTCAACGATCCGGCCTCGTCGTCGAACGAGGTGGTACGCAACGTCTATCAGCGCGAGCAGTTCGAGCAGATCTGGTTGCGGACCAAGCGGATCAACGCCAGCGGCGGGGTGTCCGGGGGCTCCGGCGGGATCGCGTACCTGATCAAGCCCAGGTCGAAGCCCTGGCCGAAGGTGCCCGGCTCGACCAACTGGTAACCGAAGCGGCGATGGTGGGGCCCGGACCGGTCAACGTCACCCGGTCCGGGCCCCACCGTCCCGCGTCAAGGGATTTGGGGCAGTTCCCACTGTTTGTCCGCCCCGGTCACCTTGTCGATGGGCGGTCCGAGCGTCGGCTTGACGATGGTCTTCTTGATCGCCCACTTCCTCCCCTTTGGCGGCGTTCTTCGCCCATGGTGCGCCAATCTCACCGACCGCCCGTACGGCATGCCGCGGCGGCACGCAGACCAGCGCGGCTGCGGAGCCGTCCAGGAACACGATCAGGAACCGACCCCGGCGCAGTATTCCGGCAGGAGCGGAAATCGCCCCCGCGATCCGGCACCGGTCCACCTGAAACAGCAGGCGGGCGGAGTATTCCGCCGGCCCGAACCAGCGCTGCCACCGGCTGGCGTTGGGCTGCTCCACCAGGTTCGCGACGTAGATCAGCAGGCGGGCGTCGGTTACCGCCAAGGCTGCCCCACTTCCCGCCGTGATGGTTTCGAAGAGCACCATCGCCAGGGTCCCCTCCCCGCCGATCAGCGCCCGTCCGAAGGTTGCTCGTTGCAGAAGCGTGCCCGGGTGGCTACCCAGTCCGATCAGGATGGTCGGATCGAAAAGGTTCTTCAGCTCATCGGAGACCGACACATCCTCGGTGCTGCCGGGGTCGGGCACCAGCGGGGACGCGACAACCAGCCGCTCCCCGGAGCGCAACAAGGGACGGAGCACCGGTTCGATACGAACCGTGTAATCCTTTGCCACGCCGCAAGAATGCCACCGAACGCGACGATCTCGCTATCCTTCGGCCGACCCGCTCAAACCGAAAGGTCCTCACGTGTCGGAAATCTACAATCTGGACGAGCTCGCCGATACGCCCACCAGCAGATAGCACGGATCCAGCAGATGCAGGAGGATCTGGTCGCCCAGTTCGGCACCGGTGAGTCTCCACGCGGTTATGTCCGGTCCCGCACCGGTCCCGGCGGCGCGGTCCAGGAGCTACGCATCGAGCCGGACGCGTTACGGCTCTCCGCAGCCGAGGTCGCCACCGAGGTCACCGCCGCGATCACCGAAGCGCAGCGCGAGTACGCCCGACGCGCCGACGAGATCATCGCGCCGGTCCTCGACCTGCGACCGAGCGAGCAGTCAGCGGACGTGCTCAACGCCGGGATGAGCCGGCTGGATGCGCTCGCCGATGACCTGGACCGGTTGGCCCGACGTACTGGGCTGTCCTGAGCGCTGATCCGCCGGCCCGGTCAGCGGGCTGAGTCGTCCGGCGTACCCGGGTTCTCCGTCGTGGGCTGGTCCTCGCCGGCCAGGGCGGAGCGCAGTCGATCCTTCTCCGCCTTGCGGCGCACCGCCGCGCCGGCCAGGTACTCGGCCATTTCGTTACGCCAGCCGCGCAGCAGGAAGAAGCCGAGCGCGGCGGAGAAGGCCAACGCCACGATCAGCTTGAGAAAGATGTTAAGGTTGACCGGCCAGAGCACCAGCAGGACCGTCACGAACAGGCCGATCCGACCCAGCGTGTATTTGACCGCGGGACTCATATTCCTACTCCGATCAACCCGTCCGGCGGACGAGCCACCGGACGCCGAAAAACCAGATCAACGCGTACGCCAGGGTGAAGGCCGCCGCCGCGACCGCGCCCGACCACAGCGGCGGCAGCGCACTGGCCACCCCGGCGGCGAGCAGCCCGGTGGTGATCCCGATGGCGATGGCGACCAGCGCCACCGCGAACCGGGCCCGTCCCGGACCCCAGGCACGGAACTCCTCGACGAAGATCCAGGCCGGCAGGATCACCGCCAGCCAACCGTTGGCGCGGCCGAAGTAGCCCAGGCCGACCAGCGCGAAACCCCAGTCGAAGAGGATCAACGCCAGCAGGCCGACGACCAGGCCGGCAGCGACCACGCCGACCAGATCGGTCAGGCTGATGATCCGGCCATCGTCGTCCCGCCGGGGAAAACCGCTCGCTACGTCGCTCATGACGACTCTGAGGGTACGCCGAGCCGGCTGGACCGACCCGGCACGGGCCGGTCGAGCCGGCTGGACCGACCCGGCACGGGCCGACGGTCGGCGCCCGCCGGGCGGGTCCCGGTCAGGCCCAGACCTGCTGGGGCTCGGCCCGACGCTGGGCGAGCGGCGGCGGGGCGTCGTACTCGCGTACCACGTTGTAGCGGGTATCCCGCTCCACCGGGCGGAAGCCGGCGTCCCAGATCAGGTGCAGCAGATCTTCCCGGTGCATGGTGTTCGGGGTGCCGTACGAGTCGGCATCGTGGGTGATCTTGTATTCGACCACCGAACCGTCCAGGTCGTCCACGCCGAAGTTCAGCGAAAGCTGGGCCACCGACAGCCCGTGCATCACCCAGAAGCACTTGACGTGCGGCACGTTGTCGAAGAGCAGCCGGGAGACCGCGAAGGTCTTCAGCGACTCCGCTGGCGCGGCCATGGTGGTCCGGGCCTGGATCCGGTTACGGATTTTGCCGTCCGCCGAGTCGACAAAGTCGTGCTGGTAACGCAACGGGATGAAAACGGTGAAGCCGCCGGTCTCGTCCTGAAGTTCACGCAGCCGCAGCACGTGGTCGACCCGGTGCCTCGGCTCCTCGATGTGGCCGTAGAGCATGGTCGACGGGGTCTTCATGCCCTTCGAGTGCGCCAGTCGGTGGATCCGCGACCAGTCCTCCCAGTGGCAGGCGTGGTCGACGATGTGCTGCCGGACCTCCCAGTCGAAGATCTCCGCGCCGCCGCCGGTCAGCGACTCCAGGCCGGCATCCATCAGCTCGTCGAGGATCTCGTCGGCGGGCAGACCGCTGATCTTCTCGAACCACTGCACCTCGGTCGCGGTGAACGCCTTGAGCTTCACCTTCGGCAGCGCGGCCTTGAGCTCGCGCAGCACCTTCGGGTAGTACCGCCAGGGCAGCGTCGGGTGCAGGCCGTTGACGATGTGCAGCTCGGTGAGCTGCTCGTCCTCCATCTCCTTGGCCTTGCGCACGGCCTCGTCGATCCGCATCGTGTACGCGTCCTTCTCGCCCGGCTTGCGCTGGAAAGAGCAGTACGCGCAGGAGGCGCTGCACACGTTGGTCAGGTTCAGATGCCGGTTGACGTTGAACATCACCCGCTCACCGTTGAGTTCGGTACGCCGGTGGTGTGCCAGCCGCCCCAGCCAGGCCAGGTCGTCGCTGGCGTAGAGGTCCTCGCCGTCGGCGCGGCTGAGCCGCTCCCCGGCGTAGACCTTCTCCTCCAACTCACGCTTGCGTCCGACGTCCATGCCCGCCACGTCCTTTCGACCCACGATCCACGCCGAGCGTACGTGCCACGGCGACCAATGGCCCGCACGGGCGGACCACAGCGACGCACTTCACCGCCCTGTCGCCGGTGCCAGCGTTTTCACAGGGACCTGTTACCGGCAACCAGATCGACATCATCGGCCCGTTGCGGTAAGACAGGATAGGGACGCGACACGACGGTCGACACGGGACACGACACGCCATCCGGCGGGTCGGGTCGACGCCGGACAGGGAGCGGGATGGCTAGCAGCGCACGCAGGCGGCAGGGACGACGATTTCCGGTCATTTCTCCGGTGCTGCGTCCGAAACTGTGGTCCGCGTTGCTCGGTGTGATCGTCGCCGGGGCCTTCGCCACCACCGCGTACGCCACTCCGGGCTACGCCGACCCGCCGCTGCCGAACACTGTGCCCGACACCGGCAGCCGACCGTCGCCAGGCGGCTCGCTGCTCCTGCCCGGCGCCACCCCGGCCCCCGGTGCCACCGTCTCCCGGCAGCCCAACCCGTCAGTGACCGGCCCGCTCGCCGCGGAGATCACCGCGCTGGAGACCGAGGTCGCCCTGCTCGGCGAGCAACTGCTCGGACTGGAACAGGAACGGGATCGGCTGCGCGCCGAACGGTCGGCCGCCGAAGCCGAGCTGCGGACAGCCCGCGACACGCTGGTCAGCGCCCAGGGTGCGGCCGACAACGCCGCTGCCGAAACGCTCAAGGAAGCCGCCGCACTGCCCCCCGGTGCCTTCGGCTCGGATCTGCACGGCCTCAGCGCGCTCCGCCGGATCCAGCGGGGCGAGCAGGCCGCCGCGGACAGCAGCGCGGCCGCCCGCGAGGTGAGTCGGGCCCGCGTCGCCGAGCAGGCCGCGTACGAGGCCTACCGCGCCCTGGACACCCAGACCAATGCCGCCGGCAAGCAGTACACGACAGCGGAGGCGACCTACCGGAAGCGGGCCGCCGCGCTGGTTGACCTCAAGCGCCGCAACAGCGAACAGATTGCGGCGGTCGAACGCGCGCGGGAGCAGACCGAACAGCAACTCGGCAGCAAGATCGGCAGCGGCAGCGTCGCCGGGATGATGGCCAACCCGAAGGCGATGGTCGCGCTCAACTATGCCCTCGCGCAACGGGGCAAGCCGTATGTGTGGGCTGCCGAGGGCCCGAACAGCTTCGACTGCTCCGGCCTGATGTGGGCCGCCTACCGGGCCAATGGCGCCGGCTACAAGCTGCCCCGGATCGCCAATGACCAGTACAAGTACACCTCGGAGCGGATCGTCGCCCGCGAGGCCCTGCTCCCCGGCGACCTGCTCTTCTTCGCCTCGGGCAGCAACTGGCAGAGCATCCACCACGTCGGGATGTACGTCGGCGACGGCAAGATGGTGCACGCGCCGACCACCGGCGACGTAGTCAGGGTTTCCACCATCTGGTGGTCGCGGTTCTACGCCGCGACCCGGGTCTTCCCGGCGGTGCCCGCGCCGACCACCGCACCGCCCACGACCAAACCACCGGCGACCACCAAACCACCGGCCACCACCCCACCGGCGACCACCAAACCACCGGCGACGACCAAACCTCCGACCACACCGCCACCGACCACACCGCCACCGACCAATCCAACTCCGCCGGCCACCACGCCACCGCCTCCGCCGGATCCGCCGGAATCCCATCCGGTGGACGGCGAAGCGGACGACAACCGGTCAGATTCGACGCCGACCAACACCCCGGCGACGAACGGCGACTGAGCCAACCGGTACGGCCCGGGGCACCGGCAAGGCGACTCCGACTGTGCGCCCGTACCGGGATGTGGCACGGTGAGAATCAACGTACTTCCGGTCCCACCGACCGGGCGCGGGCGCGGGGCGCGGGAGGCAGTGATGGATCAAGAGCAGGTTCCGTCGTACAGCGGACAGCCCAGTCCGACGTCCGGTAGTCCCTCAGAACCGGTAGTTCGGGGTCGCGCCACGATCGTCACCGGTGCCGCGCCCTCCGTCGAGGAGCTGGCGAAGGTGCCGGTCGGCACGGCCGGCAGCCGAACCTACCGGGCCGGTGACCTCAACGGCGCAGCCGAACCCGCGCCGCAGGGCGCCACGACGGCCCCGCCGCTCGACCGGCGCCAACCGCAGTCGCCAGCCTCCGAGGCACCCTGGTCGGCCTTTGCCACCGTCCACCCATCGGAAACGGCAGCAGCAGCCGACGTCCCACCAGCCGGTCCGGCCCGGACCGACGCACCGGCGGCGCAGGCGTCGGTCGGCGGCGCGCCGGAGCACCTCGTACCGGCCCAGCGCAATGCCTCCCCCGGCGAATCCGGCCCGGCTCGGGCCAGTGCCTCCGTACCGGGGCACCAACGGGTTTCAACCGACGAGGTCGCGGAGGTCGTACCGGCCCCGACCGGGCGGGCCAAGGTTTATCGGGCGACCGAACCGGCTCCGGCCGAACCCCCGCCCCCGCTGGAACCGCCCGAGCCGGCACAGCCACCGAAACCTCCGACGACCAACCCGCCGGGCCCGGGACCGGCGCCAGCTCCGTTCCCGGCACCGCCGCTGCCGAACCCACCCGCGCCGGCACCGCCGCTGCCGCCACCGCCTCCGCCGGGACCGCCCCCGGTGCCCGGCCCCACTCCGCCGTACCCGCCCACGCCGCCGTACCCGCCCACGCCGCCATCCCCACCGCCCGGCCCGGCCCCGGCTCCGCCCTTCCCGCCGCCGCCCGCGACGTCCGGGGGATCGCAAGATCCGGCGGGCCAGCATGCGCAACCGCCAGCGACCGCGCCGTACGTCGTACCGGCACCGGCCCTGCCGAGTTGGCCAGCACCGACCAATCCGACGGCGGCGGAGCACCGATCGGCCGCAGCCGCCGCTGTGGCGTACCCCCTCCCGCCGCTCGTCGCCGATTCCCGTTTCGAGGCGGCTGCGGCGCTACCTGGATCACCGCAGCCGTGGTCGCATGATCGGCACCGGCACCTACCCGGTGCTGGATATGGGGATCCGACGGAGAACTCGGGCTCGTTGACCGGCCACATCCTGGCCCAGGGGTGGAATGACGCTCCAGCGACGCGCAGCGATACCGGCAAAATGGTGGTGGTATTGCTGATAGGTCTCGGCATCCTCGCCGCCATCGGTCTTTTGGTGGTGCTCGCCACCGGCGACGCCTTCAACAGCATCTTCGATGGGCTCCTGGAACGCTGAGCCCCGATCGGCCAGCTCCGCCCCTAGCCACGGATCGGGCGTGAGCCTGCCCACTGGCCGGACCACCCTGCTGGTATCGGGGGCCACGCCCCGTACACTCGTACCGATTACTGACCCGGCGTGTGTGACGCACGCCCATGGGCGATCTTGCGGGCGATCAGCGGCGGACGTGCCGCGGCGGGCCATCGCGAAGATGCGCCCCACTTGAGAGGTTTCCTTGACGACCTTCGCTGATCCCAGCACGTTCCCGTCCGTTCTCGATACCCCGAGCCCACCGCCTTGGTCGAGCCGGCCACCACAGCCGAGACCGCGGTGGCCAGCCCGGCCAAGGCGGTGGACTTCGCCGCGCTCGGCCTGCCCCAACCGCTGGTCCGGGCGCTCGCCGGGCAGGGCATCACCACGCCCGTTCGAGATCCAGCGGGCCACCGTGCCGGACGCGCTCGCCGGCCGGGACGTACTCGGCCGGGGCCAGACCGGCTCCGGCAAGACGCTGGCCTTCGGCCTGCCGGTGCTCGCCCGGCTCGCCGCTGGCAGCCGGGCCCGGCCGCTGCACCCCCGGGCGCTGATCCTCGTGCCCACCCGCGAGCTGGCCATGCAGGTCAACGACGCGCTGGTGCCGCTCGGGCAAGGCGGTCGGCGTCTTCCTGAAGACCGCGGTCGGCGGCGTGCCGTACGACCGGCAGATCGACGCGCTGCGTCGCGGCGTCGAGATCATCGTGGCCACCCCGGGCCGGCTCGGCGACCTGATCGAGCGCGGCGTGTGCCGGCTCGACGACATCGAGGTCACCGTGCTCGACGAGGCCGACCAGATGGCCGACATGGGCTTCCTGCCCGAGGTCACCGAACTGCTGGCCAAGACGCCCGGCGGACGCGCAGCGCCTGCTCTTCTCGGCCACCCTGGACGGTGACGTCGACGCGCTGGTCAAGCGGTTCATGACCGACCCGGTCACCCACTCGACCGCGCCGGCGACCGCTGCGGTGTCCACCATGGACCACCACCTGCTGCTGATCCCGCCGCACGACAAGTTCGCGGTGGCCGCCTCGATCGCCGCCCGGCGAGGGACGCACCATGATGTTCGCCCGGACCCAGATGGGCGTCGACCGGCTGGTCGAGCAGCTCGCGGCGGTCGGCGTACGGGCCGGCGCGCTGCACGGCGGCAAGACCCAGCGGGTCCGCACCCGCACCCTCGCCGAGTTCAAGGAGGGCCGGACGAACGTGCTGGTCGCCACCGACGTGGCGGCCCGGGGCATCCACGTCGACGGGGTCTCGCTGGTCGTGCACGTCGACCCGCCGAAGGACCCGAAGGACTACCTGCACCGGGCCGGCCGTACCGCCCGGGCCGGCGAGTCAGGCGCGGTGGCCACGCTGGTCCTGCCCAAGCAGCGCCGGACCACCCTGGCCATGCTGGAGAAGGCGGGCGTGGAGCCGGCTCAGACCCGGGTGCGGCCCGGCGACGCCGCGCTGGCCGAGGTGACCGGCGCCCAGCAGCCCAGCGGCGTACCGGTGGTCAACGAACCGGAACCGCCTCGCCGCGGCGAGCGTCGTTACGACGACCGCCCACGCGGCGACCGCCGCTACGACGACCGCCCACGCGGCGAACGCCGGTTCGGCTCACCCACCCCCCAGGGCGAACGCCGGTTCGGCTCACCCACCCCCCAGGGCGAACGCCGGTTCGGCTCACCCACCCCCCAGGGCGAACGCCGCTACGACGACCGCCCCCAGGGCGAACGCCGGTTCGGCTCACCCACCCCCCAGGGCGAACGCCGCTACGACGACCGCCCCCAGGGCGAACGCCGGTTCGGCTCACCCACCCCCCAGGGCGAACGGAGTGGCGAGCGGCATGGCGGCTTCCGCCACGATGGTCGGAGCGGCACGGACCGGCCGCGCGACGACCGCCACGGTGGCGGGGAGCGCCGCTTCGACGGCCGTCGCCCAAGCCGCACCCACTAGCCCAGCCGCCACCCCCACCCCCACCCCGTTGATCATGAGGTTATCGCCGAAATCCTGCTCGAAATCGGCGATAACCTCATGATCGACGGGGTGGGGGTGGGGGGTGGACTGTGGACCTGCTCGGTCGTGTCGGGCGCGCCACGGTCGCTACGCCGGTAACGTCCGGGGGCATGTCGACCATGCCGAAGTCGCTTTTCTGGGTCCGCACCGACGCCGCCGGCACCGACCATGCCCTGGTGGACGACCGCCGTGGACTTTTCGCCCGGGGTACCGCGCTGGCAGTAGCTCCGATCGCCCACACCTGCCGTTACGAGTTACGCACCGACGACACCTGGGCTTCGGTCCGGCTGGAGATCAGCTGCGAAGGCGCCGGCTGGCTGCGGACCCTGCGGCTGGAACGGGCCGCCGGCCGGTGGCGGGTCGGCACGGCGGAACAGGGGGATCTTGACGCGGTACTCACCGGCGCCGGACTACCGGGCGCCGGACTGCCCGGCACTGAGGAACCGGAGCGTCTCGAAGAGGCACTCGACATCGATCTGGGTGGGGCCCCACTGTTCAACACGCTCCCGGTACGCCGGCTGGGTCTGATCCGCGCCGAACCCGGCAGCAGCCGGTCGATCACCGTGGCCTGGGTGCTGGTGCCGAGCCTTCAGGTGGTGCCCGCCGAGCAGGTGTACACCGTGCTGCCAAACGGAAACGTACGATTCGCCAGCGGGAGTTTCACCGCCGAGCTGACCCTCGACCCGGCCGGTTACGTCCAGCGATACCCGGGGCTGGCCGAGCGCGTCGACCAACCCCGCTAACCAGGCCAACCCCGCCGAACGCCGCTAACCCGGCCAACTGCCCGACTCATCCGGCCAACTGCCGGTAGCCAGAAATCGCTCGATTACGGAAAGCGACGGCGCCAACTCCAGGTCGTGCTCAGCCACCCATTCGTCGGAATAGTAGGTGTCGGCGTAACGCTCGCCGCCATCACAGAGCAGGGTGACCACCGAGCCACGTTGGCCGGCGGCCCGGAGCTCCGCGACCAGTCCGAACGCACCCCACAGGTTGGTGCCGGTCGATCCACCGACCCGTCGGCCGAGCACCGCGCTGGCCGCGCGCATGGCGGCGAGCGAAGCGGCGTCCGGCACCCGGACCATCCGGTCCACCACCGTTGGTTGGAAGGATGCCTCCACCGTGGGCCGACCGATTCCCTCGATCCGCGATCCCCGGCCGGTCTTCACCGACCAGTCGCCGGTCGTCCAAGCGGGGTAGAACGCGGAATTCTCCGGGTCGACCACGCAGAGCCGGGTCGGCAACCGCCGGTAGCGGGCGTACCGGCCGATGGTCGCGCTGGTTCCACCGGTGCCGGCGCCGACCACGATCCAGGCCGGTACGGGGTGCCGTTCCAGGGCCAGTTGGGCGTAGATCGACTCCGCGATGTTGTTGTTGCCCCGCCAGTCGGTGGCCCGTTCGGCGTACGTGAACTGGTCCATGTAGTGCCCGCCGCGATCCTCGGCGAGCCAACGGGCCTCGACCACAACGGCGGCCGGATCGTCAACCAGGTGGCAGCTTCCGCCCTGAAACTCGATCAGGGAGATCTTCTCTACGGAGGTCGAGGCCGGCATGACGGCGATGAACGGCAGTCCGAGCATCCGGGCGAAGTACGCCTCGGAGACGGCGGTCGATCCGGAGGAGGCCTCCACAATGGTCGTCCGGGGGCCGATCCAGCCGTTACAGAGGCCGTAGAGGAAGAGCGACCGGGCCAGCCGATGCTTGAGTGACCCGGTCGGATGCACCGACTCGTCCTTGAGATAGAGGTCGATCCCCCATTGTCGGGGCAGCGGGAAGGGCAGCAGGTGGGTATCGGCGGACCGGTTCGCATCGGCCTCCACCGTCGCGATCGCCTCAATCAGCCAGGCGCGTTCGGCGTCATCGAACCGGTCCAGGTGTTCCATGGCGAGCAAGCTAGCAGGACCGTTCGTCGGTCAGGGACCGGTGACCGACTGCGGGCGGTTTTCCCACTTCGTGGAGAGCGCGACCGCCGTTCGGGTGGACGCCACTCCAGCGGTCCGGTTCAGCTTCAGGATCAGCTGTTCCAGCTCGGCGATGGTGCCGACCCTCGCCTTGAGCAGGAACGATTCCACGCCCGCCATGAAGTAGCAGGATTCGATCTCGGCCATCGCCCGGATCGCGGCGAGCACGTCGTCGGTGTCGCCGCCGGAGTCCTGCACGATGCCGATCAACGCGGTGACGCCGAGTCCGATCGCTTCCGAGTCCACCTCGGCGCGGTATCCCCGGATGACCCCGCTGGTTTCGAGTTTGCCGACCCGCTCATGTACGGCGGGCGCCGAGAGGCCGACCTGCCGGGCCAACTCGGCGTAGGAGAGCCGGGCGTTGCCACGGAGCAGGTCCACGAGCTTGAGGTCGATGGCGTCCACGGCCTGTAGACCCTAGCCCGGTGCGGCGATCAGTTGCGGATCGGCCGGAGTTGTAATATGGCTGGAACACCCTAAATCTGTAGAATGTACCAAGGTAGCGTCACACGTGGTGCGTTTTCGCGTTTGCCGGACACGCCATGCTCACGGTGCTGTAATTGCCCTACGTCCCTAAAAAGCTCTGGCAAGCACGTGTCCACGGGGGCGGTCCTACCGTTCCGAAAGCTTCGTCGACGCGAGGAGGGGGCTGTGGACACAGGAGATCGTCTACTGACGCCGGGCGAGGTGGCTGCTCTGTTCCGCGTCGACCCCAAGACCGTCACACGCTGGGCCGCCGCCGGCCGCATCGGCAGCATCCGGACCCCGGGCGGGCACCGTCGCTTCCGCGAGTCGGAGGTACGGGCCCTGCTGGAAGGTGAGGGCATGCTGGACGAGACGGCAGAGCCCGCCACCAGCCCCGGCGCGCCGGGTGGCGGCGAACCGGCCGGCGTTGACCACGTCGACCCGAGCTGACCGCACCGGCCGCTCAGCTCCGGGCGGCACCGAGTTCGCCGGCCCACCTGCGAAACAGCGTGTGCGGTACGCCGAGCGCGTCCAGCACCTTGCCGGCCACGAAATCGACCAACTGTCCGGCCGAGGCCGCGGCGCCGGCGCCGTAGAAACCCGGGCTGGCCGGCAACACCACCGCTCCGGCGTCGTGCAACGCGATCAGATGCTCCAGATGGCTGCGGGTCACCGGGGTCTCCCTCGGCACCACCACCACCGGGCGCCGCTCCTTCAGGTTGACCTCGGCCGCCCGTTGCAGCAGGTCCTTGGAGAGCCCGATGGCGATCCCGGCACAGGCCGCCGTACTCGCCGGCACCACCACCATGCCGCGGGCCGGATAGGAACCGCTGCTCGGCCCGGCCGCCAGATCGCCGGCCGACCAGTACCGCAGGTCGGCCGCGGTCAGATCCCGACCCAGCCAGGCGGAGAGATCGTCCTGCCAGTGCGCGTCCCGGACCGACCGGCCGGTCTCGTCCAGGATCGTCAGCCGGGCCGCCCTGGATACCACCAGGTCCACCGCCGCGCCAGCGTCGAGCAGCCCGCCGAGGACAGCCGCCGCGTAGGGCGTACCCGACGCACCGGAAACCCCGACCACCCACGGCCTTCGCATGCGCTCCAGCCTGCCTGACCGCCCGCGGACGGATAACTGAGGGTAGTCTTTCGCCGAAATACCGGACACCCCGGCATGGATCCAGCGAATTCACCTAGTCGGCAGCCGGCCGGTAGACCAAACTCCGTCGCGAGGAGAACGTGGCATGGATGGTCAGCTGTCCTGGTTGGTCGAGCTGACCTGCCCGATCCCGCCCCGCGATTCTCCGCACACCGAGGCGGTCCAGGGCTGGCTCAACGGCTGGGTGCGCGACTTCGACCTGGCCCCTCGCGCCGCCGCCGGGCTCGCCCGGGCCGGCTTCGCCCGCTACGCGGGCCGGCTCTACCCCGACGCGGCCCCGACCGACCTGCGGGTGCTCGCCGCGCTCTTCACCTGGTTCTTCCTGCTCGACGACGCCTGCGACGGGCCCGGGGGCTGACCCCGCCCGAGGTCCGGGCACTGCGCGACGGGGTGCTGCTGCTGCTCCGGAACGGAACCGCTGACCGTCACCCGGGATTCACCGGGCCGCTGCGGCGGATGCTGACCGACGCCTGGCAGATCCCGCACCAACGGATGTCGGCCGCCTGGCGGGACCGGTTCGTGCACGCGGTCGCCCACCACCTCGACGGCACCCTGCTCGAGGCGGACAACAAGGCGATCGATCATCGGCCAGCGGTCACCGAGTACGTCGCCCTCCGCCGGGCCACGTCAGCCGCGTACGTGTCGTACGCCCTGATCGAGTTCGCCACCGGGCGGCCGGTGCCGGACGCGGTCTACCAGCACCCGGCGGTACGGCAGGTTGCCGACACCGGCAACGACCTGCTCTCCTGGTTCAACGATCTGCTCTCGCTGGACGCGGGACGAGGCCGAGGCGGGTGGGCACAACCTGGTGCTGGCGGTCGCCCGGGAGGAGCAGATCCCGGTCAGCGCGGCGATCCGGGTGGTGACCCGACACTGGCAGGCGACGATGCGCCGGTTCGTCGAGCTGCGCGCCTCGGTGCCCTCCTTCGGGCCGGCGTTGGACGAGCCGCTGCGCCACTACCTGGACGGGGTGGCCAACTCGGTACGCGGCACGATCGACTGGTCGCTGGAGAGCGATCGGTACGGGCAGACCGGGATCACGGTCGCAGGTTGAGTCGGAACACCAGGTCGAGCAGGGCGAAGACGAAGAGCGCGATGCCGACGAAACCGTTCGCGGTGAAGAACGCCCGGTTGACCCGGGACAGGTCGGTCGGCGTGACCACCACGTGCTGGTAGCCGAAGGCGACCGCGGTCAGCGCCAGTCCGATCCACCACGGCCAGCCGTAGCCGATCAGTGCGCCGAACCAGAGGAAGAGTCCGAAGGTCACCACGTGCGCCACGGTCGAGGCGTGCAGCGCGAACCGCAGACCGTACCGGGCGGGCACGCTGCGTACCCCGATCTCCCGGTCGACCTCGGCGTCCTGGCAGGCGTAGATCAGGTCGAAGCCGCCGATCCAGAGGCCGACCGCCACACCGAGCAGCCAGGCCGGCCCGGAGCCGGCGAGGGTACCGGTGACCGCCAGCCAGCCGCCGACCGGTCCGACCGCCTGGGCCAGCGCGAGGATGGCGTGCGGCCAGTTGGTGAACCGCTTGCCGTACGGGTAGAGCACCAGCGGCACCACGGCGAGCGGGGCGAGGGCGAAGCAGAGCGGGTTGAGGGCCGCCGCCGCGCCGAGGAAGACCACCAGGGCGACCGCCGCGCCGGTCCAGGCGGTCCGCACGCTCACCGCCCCGGTGACCAGTTCCCGTCCGGCGGTACGCGGGTTCCGGGCGTCGACCTGCCGGTCGATGATCCGGTTCGCGGCCATCGCGAAGGTGCGGGCGCCAACCATCGCGATGGTGATCAGCAGCAGGTCGAGCCAGCGGATCCGACCGCCGTTGAGCCGCATCGCGGTCAGCGCGGAGAGGTACGCGAAGGGCAGCGCGAAGACCGAGTGCTCGATGGCGACGAGTTTGAGGAAGGACTTCACCCGTCCCGGTCGAGCTTCGGCGACGGCGGCGGTCATCGGATGCCGTACTCCTTCCAGCGCTTGTCGACCAGCGCGCGGATCTCCGGCGACATGGTCATCTCCTCCGGCCAGCCCCGGGTGTAGCCCTCGGTCGGCAGCTTGCGGGTGGCGTCAACGCCCACCTTGCCACCCCAGAACTGCTGGTACGACGCGTGGTCCAGGTGGTCGACCGGCCCCTCGGTGAGCAGCAGGTCCCGGGAGTAGTCGACGTTGCCGAAGGCGCGGAAGGCCACCTCGTTGTAGTCGTGCACATCGCAGTCCTCGTCGACCACCACGATCAGTTTGGAGAGCGACATCAGGTGGGCGCCCCAGATGGCGTTCATCACCTTCTGGGCGTGTTTGGGGTAGCGCTTGCGGATCGAGACGATCGCGCAGTTGTGGAAAACCCCGACGGCCGGCAGGTCGTAGTCCACGATGTCCGGGATCATCAGCTTGAGCAGTGGCTGGAAGATCCGCTCGGTGGCCTTGCCCAGGCCGAGGTCCTCCTGTGGTGGCTTGGAGGTGACGATCGAGTGGTAGATCGGGTCGCGCCGCGTGGTCATGCACTCGACATGCAGCACCGGGAACGGTTCGACCGGGGTGTAGTAGCCGGTGTGGTCACCGAATGGCCCTTCCGGCAGCCGTTCCCCGGGCTCGATATAGCCCTCCAGCACGATCTGCGCGTTCGCCGGCACCTGCAATGGCACGGTCAGGCAGTCGACCATCTCCACCCGCTCACCGCGCAGGAAGCCCGCGAAGAGATATTCGTCGATGTCGCCGGGGAGTGGCGCGGAGGCCGCGTAGCTGACCACCGGATCGCAGCCGATCGCGATGGCCACCGGCAGCCGCTGGCCGAGCCGTTCGGCCACCGCGTGATGAGCGGTGGAGTCCTTGTGGATCTGCCAGTGCATGCCGAGCGTGTTCTGTGAGTGCTGCTGCAGGCGGTAGAGGCCGAGGTTGCGCTTGCCGGTCTCCGGGTGCTTGGTGTGGGTCAGTCCGTAGTTGTGGAAGATCCCGCCGTCGCCGGGCCAGACCTGCAGGCCGGGGAGCCGGTTGAGGTCAACGTCCTTGCCCCGGTAGACCACCTCCTGACACGGCGCGGTCTTGACCTTCTTCGGCGGCACCGACTTGAGCTGCATCACCTTGCCGATGCCCTCGCGGATGCCGGACCAGCCGACCGGCAGTTCGGGCTTGATCAACGCACCGATCCGGTCACCGATCTCGTTGAGGTCGTTGACGCCGAGCGCCATCGCCATCCGCCGCTCGGTGCCGAACAGGTTGATCGCCACCGGCATCTCACCCCGGGTGGGGCGCTCGAAGAGCAGCGCCGGCCCGCCCGCGCGGACCGTCCGGGTCACGATCTCGCTGATCTCCAAGGTCGGATCGACCGGTACGGTCACCCGACGTAGCTCACCGGCCTTTTCCAGCGCGGTGAGAAATTCCTTGATATCGGGATACGGGAAGCCACGAGCCACCATGCCTGCCAGTCTCCCGCACCCGTGGTTCGCCCAACCCGGCCGGGTCACACCAGCGCCCCGCCAGCCCCGTCGATCAAGGACTTATCGTCGTGATTTGATCTCCAATCCGCGACAACAAGTCCTTGATCGACGGGAAATCCGATCTTCAGGGGTGACCGGGTGACGTGCCGCCGCCGGTTCAGTCCACCGAGGCGTAGGAGTGCAGGCTGCCCTCGGCGAAGAAGTTCACCCCGAACAGATTGGCCAGCATGGTCAGGAAGCCGAGCAGGGCGATCCAGGCCGTCACTGAACGCTTGACGCTCGGGGTGGCCCGAGCGTGCAGGTAGCCGGCGTAGACCACCCAGGAGATGAAGGCCCAGGTCTCCTTCGGATCCCAGCCCCAGGGCCGACCCCAGGCCGCCTCGGCCCAGATGGCCCCGGCTATCACCCCGAAGGTGAAGACGGGGAAGGCGAAGGCATGCACCCGGAAGGTCACCCGCTCCAGCGCGGCGGCGGCCGGCGCGTGCCGGCCAAGCGTGTACGGGAAACTGCGTTTGCCCTGCTCGTAGCCGTTGCGGATCAGGAACATCACCGCCGGCACCGCGCCGAACAGAAAAATGCCGGAGGAGAAGACGATGGTCGAGATGTGCACGGCGAACCAGTACGACTTCAGCGCCGGCATCAGCGGCACGATCGGGGTGTAGAGAACCAGCCCGGCTACGGCGAGCAGCAGCACCATGGCCAGGGTGAGGAGGAGCCCCAACTGCCGCAGCGCCGGACGACGGAGCACGATGGCCAGCCAACTCGCGCCGCCGACGAAGGCAGCCGACAGCACAAACTCGTACATGTTGCCCCACGGCAGGCGGTCGGCGGCGAGGCCCCGGGTGACCAGGACCGCGAGCTGCGCCACGACCGCGAGGGCGGTGATGCCGACGGCCGCCCAACCGGCGAGCAGCGCTGGCGGCCTGGACCTGCCCGCGACCGGGGCAGCGTACGCGCCAGGAATCCCCTCCTCGAACGGATCCGCACCAACGGAGACGAGTACGCGGGCCGGCTGCGCCTTCCGCCGGCCGGGCGAGTTGGCACCCACGAGCGCGTACTCGATGGCGTGACAGATCATGGCGATCAGGTACGCCATGGTCGCGATCACCAGGAGCTGATCGGAAAGCTCGGCCATCAGTCGGTCCCTTCTCGCACTCCGGCGCCGCGGCCCAGCTCCGCGACGAGCTGGTCGAACTCGTCACCGAACCCGGAGTAGTCGGTACGTGGCAGGCCACCGACCTCGACCAAACTACTACCGCTCGTCGTGGAACCGTCGGTCGGGGCGGTCGGCGTCACCCGGAAGAAGATCCGCCGTCGCCGGCCCATCAGCGACATCATCAACCCGACCAGCATCGTCGCGGAGCTGACCAGCAGGATCTTCTCGCCCGGGTCGTGCCGGACGGAGATCGTGATGTACGGCTGCGTGCCGAGGAACTCCACCGTCGTACCGTCGTCGAGCGTCCACGCCTCGCCCCGCCGCAGCAGCTTCGCGTCCCCCACCTGGGTCAGCTTGCCGGCGGTCACCTGCCGACGGTCGAGCTCATAGACCGAGCCGGGGATCCCAGCGTCCATGCCGAGATTCCCCCGGTAGGCCAGCAGCAGCAGCCCCGGCGAATTCTCCGCCGGGAACCGCGACCGGACAAACGGCGGCGAGTCGGGCGCGGTCGGCAGATAGATCCCTTCGAAGGCGACCTGCAGGGACGAATCCCGCTCGCCGGTCACCGGATCGAGGTTGACGTCCGGGAACGCGGCCACGCCCTGGCTGGTCAGGTTCCCGTCGGTGGTCAGGAACGGTGCCGTCGTGGTCTGCGACCTACCGTTCCGGTCGGTGTAGCGGATGGTCGGCGCGTAGCCGTGCCCGAGCAGATAGACGTTGGCCCCGCCCAGCCGCAGCGGCGAGTTGACCGAGAACTCCGCGCGTCGCGGCTCGCCACCATCGGCGTCCACCAGCACCGTCGCGTTGTAGGCATCCGCCTGCCCGGACTCGAGGAACCGTGCGTCGAAGTCGACCAGTTGCACGCAGAAGGGCGGCAGATCGGCCGGACTCACCCGAGGACCGAGACCGGTCTCGCTGTACTGCTGCACGGTGTTGCAGAAGGAGTTGTCCTCGCCCGCCACCAGCAGCCGGTTCCCGTGCCAGCCGTACCAGGACCCGAGCCCCACCCCGAGCAGGACGGCGATCAGCGAGAAGTGGAAGATCAGGTTACCGGTCTCCTTCAGGTAACCCTTCTCCGCCGACACCGCGTTGACGCGTACCGTCACCCGCCAACGGCGCTTGCGCAGCACGGCGGCGATGGCCGTCGGATCCCCGGCGTACGCCGGCAGCACCGCGTGTTTCGGCAGCCGGTCGAGCCGCTTCGGCGCCTCCGGCGGTACGGACCGCAGCGCGCGAACGTGCTCGACCAGGCGCGGCACGATGCAGCCGACCAGCGAGGTGAAGAGCAGCAGGTAGATCGCGGAGAACCAGACCGAGGCGAAGACCGCGAACCCGTCGAGCCGGTCCAGCACCGGGGCGAGCTTCGGATGCTCGACGAAATACTCGTTGACCTTCTCGATGTTGACGTCCCGCTGCGGCAGGATCGACCCCGGAATGGCGGCGACCGCGAGCAGGAAGAGCAGCAACAACGCCGTACGCATGCTGGTGAGTTGCCGCCACGAGTTGCGCAGCAGCGCGAGTAACCGGTTCGGTCGGCGCGGTGGTGTCGACGGTGGCGGCGCAGCTGGCGTGGCCGGTCGGTCCTGGACGATCGACATCAGAGAAACACCTCGCCCGCCCCGACGGTGGTCTGCAACCAGATCACGAAGGCCTGCCAACCGCCGGTCACCAACGCCAGGCCGATCAGGATGAGCAGCGCGCCACCGAACCGGGTGACCCAGCGGCTGTTCCGCCGGATCGCCTTGAAGACCCCGAGCAGCCGGTTGAAGCCCAGGCCGAAGGCGATGAACGGCAGGCCGAGCCCGAGGCAGTAGGCGACGGCGAGCACCACCGCCCGGTTGGTCTGACCGGAGATGGTGGCCATTCCGACGACCGCGCCGAGGGTCGGGCCGACGCAGGGTACCCAGGAGAGCGCGAAGACGGCGCCGAAGACCGGAGCACCGAGCAGCCCGGCGGCCGGCAACCGTTGGATCCGCAACTCCCGTTGCAGACCGGGGACCAGCCCGAGGAAGGCCAGACCGAGCAGGATGATCAGCACACCGATGCCGATCTCCAGCGCCCGCTGATACTCGAAGAAGACCCGGCCGATGTTGGCGAAGAGGATCGCGGTCGCGGTGAAGACGACGGTGAAACCGGCGACGAAGAGCAGCGTGCCGAGCAGCATCCGCCCCGGTAACCAGGCCCGCCGGTTGGTCGGGGTGCCTTCCGCGCTCCGGGGGCCCTGCCCCGCGCCTGTCGCGTCGAGTTGGCTGCCGGCCAGCCCGGTGACGTAGGAGAGGTAGCCGGGCACCAGCGGCAGCACGCACGGGGAGAGGAAGCTGACCAGACCGGCCAGTACGGCAGCGCCGAGTGCAAGCAGGAACGGGCCGCCCCGGACGATTTCCGCGAAGGTGTCACCCATCAGCGGGCGCCGTTGGCCGGTGTCGACTCTTCGGCGGCGATCCGGTCGACAAGGGGTTGCAACTCCGCCTGGCGCACCGCCCGACGGATCACCACGGCGACCCGGCCCTCGCGGTCCAGCACAATGGTCGCCGGGGTGGCGTTGGGGGGCAGCACCTTGAAGGCGAGCGCCTGCCGGCTGCCCGGATCGAAGATGCTGGGGTAGGTGACCCGGCCCTCTTCGAAGGCGATGGCCTTGTCCCGGCTGTCCTGCACGTTGATGCCGAGGAAGCGCACGCCCCGGTCCTTGCTGGCCTGGTGGGTGGCCTCCAGGTCGGCGGCCTCCGCCCGGCAGGGCGGGCACCAGGAGCCCCAGAAGTTGACCACCACCACCTGGCCACGATCCTGGCTGAGGTCATAGCTGCCGCCGCCGAGCAGGTCCCCGGTGATCTTCTTCGGCACCGGCCGGTTATCCGGGGCGCACTCGATCACGCCTTGCGGAGTGGTGGTGCACCTATCCTCCCAGCTTTCGCTGGAGCAGCCGACCAGCGCCGCGGCCAGCGCCGCGACGACAGCGAGCCCGGCAGTCCGTACGACAGCGGATCGGATTCGCGGCGGGCGGCGCATCTCAGGCGCCCTTGGCGGTCCGCGCGCCCGGCGACATGGCCACCAGGTGCGCGGCCGGTTCGGTGTAGTCGATGCCGACCACCTTGGCGCCCTCGAAGTGGAACGAGGTCAGGCTGGCCAGGCCGCACTGCCGTCGGCGTGGGTCGTGCCAGAGCCGCTTACGCTCGATGTGCCGGCGCAGCGTCCAGATCGGCAACTGGTGGGAGACGCAGACCGCCTCGCGGCCCTCGGCCGCCACCCGGGCGGCCTGCAACGCACCGAACATCCGTTCGGCGATCACCGAGTACGCCTCGCCCCAGGAGGGGGTGAGCGGGTCGCGCAGCACCCACCAGTTGCGCGGATCCCGGAAGGAGCCGTCGCCGGGCGAGACCCGCTTACCCTCGAACCAGTTGGCACTCTCAATCAGCCGCTCATCGACCCCGATCGGCAGCCCGAACTGGGCGGCGAACGGCTCGGCGGTCTGCTGGGCCCGCTCCAGTGGGCTGGCCACCACGTGCACGATGTTCCGGCCGGCGAGCGCCTGCGCCGCCGCCTTCGCCATCTGGACGCCCAACTCGGAGAGCCGGTAGCCGGGCAGCCGACCGTAAAGAATCTGCTCCGGGTTGTACACCTCGCCGTGCCGCAGCACGTGGACGACCGTGGTGGTGGTCATGCCATCGCCTCGCTTCGCCCGCTCATCCAACTATCCCTGATGTCTGGCCGCCGCCGCGGCCTGCGCCGCAATCGGCACAGCCGCCGCGAACTGCTCCAACGCGGCGTCGTCCAACGCCGCCGACACGAACCACGACTCGAACGCGCTCGGCGGCAGGTAGACGCCGCCGGCCAGCATCGCGTGGAAGAAGGCCCGGAACGCCGCCACGTCCTGGGTACGCGCCGACTCATAGTCGAGCACGTCGGCGTCGGTGAAGAAGATGGAGAACATGCTGCCCGCGTACGACATCCGGTGCGGCACCCCGGCGGCGGTCAGCGCTTCGGCGGCCAGCCGGCTCACGGTGCCGGCGGTGTCGTCGAGCCGCTGGTAGAGCGCGGCGTCGGCCAGCCGCAGCGTGGCCAGCCCGGCAGCGCAGGCCAGCGGGTTACCGGAGAGCGTGCCGGCCTGGTAGACCGGCCCGGCCGGGGCCAGCCGGGCCATGATTTCGGTACGCCCACCGAAGGCGGCGGCGGGCAGCCCACCACCCATCACCTTGCCGTAGGTGAACAGGTCCGCGTCGACCGGTTCGAGGCCGGCCCAGCCACCCCGGGAGACCCGGAAGCCGGTCATCACCTCGTCGAGGATCAGCAGCGCCCCGTGCGCATGGGCGATCCGGGCCAACTCCGCGTTGAACCCGTCGCGGGGCGCGACCACGCCCATGTTCCCGGCGGCCGCCTCGGTGATGATCGCGGCGATCTGGTCGCCCTCTGCGGCGAAGACCGCCTCGACCGCGGCCACATCGTTGTACGGCAGCACGATGGTCTCGCTGGCCGCTGCGCCGGTCACGCCGGGCGAATCGGGCAGGCCGAGGGTGGCAACTCCGGAACCGGCCGAGGCGAGCAGCGCGTCAACATGGCCGTGGTAGCAACCGGCGAACTTAACGATCTTGGAGCGCTGGGTGTAGCCCCGGGCCAGCCGGATCGCCGACATGGTCGCCTCGGTGCCGGAGTTGACCAGACGTACCTGCTCAACCGGGGTGCGGTCGACGATCTCGGCGGCGAGTTCCACCTCGCCCGGCGTCGGCGTACCGAAGCTGGTGCCTTGAGCGGCGGCGGCCTGCACGGCGGCGACCACCTCCGGATGGGCGTGTCCGAGGACCAGCGGACCCCAGGAGCAGACCAGGTCGACGTAACGCCGGCCGTCAGCGTCGAAGAGCCACGGACCCTCGCCACGAACCATGAAGCGGGGCGTGCCGCCGACGGCGCGGAACGCGCGCACAGGGGAGTTCACCCCGCCCGGCACAATGGCCCGGGCGCGGTCGAAAAGGGCCTCGGAGGCCGGCGCGTCGGCTGGGTAGCGGCCGGTGCCGGCAGCGTACGTTTCGGTCACGGTATCGCCATTCTGTCAGCGCCAGGATGCGGGGCGGCAGCCACCCCGAGCGAGGTTACCCGGCTCACCCTGTCGATCGCGCTTGCTGTGGCTCACCGGGCCAGGTGCCCTAGATCGCGATAGGCTGGCCGGGTGGAGCGTGCGGAGCTGACCATCACGGTGCGGCGGACCGCCGACGAGGTAACGGTCGGCCTCGCTGGCGAAATCGACATGCTCACCGCGGCCCAGCTCTCCGCCACCGTCAATGAGGTGCTCACCGAGCCGCCCACCCGGATCCTGCTGGATCTGGCTGGAATCACCTTCTGCGATTCGCAGGGTCTGGGCACCCTGGTGGTGCTCAGCCGCAAGGCTCGTCACGCGCAGAGCCTGCTGATGCTGACCAACGTGGGGGAGTTCCTGCTCCGGGTGCTCGACATCACCGGGCTGCGCTCCGCGCTGATGATCCGCGACGGCCAGACCGCCAGCCGCTAACCCCACGCCTTCCCCGTCGCCCCGCCCCCACGCCTTCCCCGTCGATCAAGGACTTGTTGCGGCGGTTTGGTGATCATTCCACGACGATTGGTCCTTGATCGACGGGAAAGTCCTTGATCGACGGGCGTCGAGCGGGAGCCCGGACAGCTTCATCTTGAGCGATCGCTCAAATTCACCTACGCTCCTGAATTTGAGCGATCGCTCAAATTTAACTCGAGGGGCTGGTATGGCGGATCAGGATGAGGTCACCGACCGAACAAACGCCTTCACTGCGGAGAAATCCCGCGTCGCCAACTGGATTCTCGCCGGACTCATCGCCGGCTTCGGCGCCGTCGCCTTCGCCGTCGCGGTCTGGCAGGGCCGGACCGACAGCGCGCTGCTCTTCGTCGCCCTGCCCACCCTGCTCGCCGCCGGGCTGGTCCTGGCCCGAAGCGACACCACACACGGCCGGGTCTTCCGGATCACCAGCGTCGGCCTGCTGCTGAGCGCGGTGGCTTTCCACGAGGGCGCGATCTGCGTCCTACTCGCGGCGCCGCTGGTCTACGCCGTGGCACACACCGTCACCGCACTCGTGCAGTGGGCCAAGAAGCAGTCGAAGACGTACGCGCTGCTTCCCGTACCGTTCCTGCTCCTCAGCGGCCTGGAGGGCGCGACGGATCAACTACGGATCAACCCGGATCAGTCGATCAAGGTGGTTCGGGTGGTCGCGCTCACGCCCGAGGAGGTACGCGTCCGACTGGCCCAGGGGCCGCACCCGACCGCGGTCCGCTCCATTCCGCTACGCCTGCTCGGGATGCCGACCCCACAATCCGTCACCGGTGACGGGCTGACCCCTGGCGACCGTTGGCTCTTCGCCTATCCGGGCAGCTCACACGGGCCGGGCGGGCACATTCGCACCGAAATCCAGCGCGGCGACCCGAACCACCTGGCCTTCTCCTTTGTCGAGGACACCGCCATCACCGCCCGATGGTTCACCTGGCAGCACGCCGAGCTCAGTTGGCGGGCCCTCGGCCATGAGCAGACCGAGATCACCCTCGCGATCTCCTATCGGCGCGGGCTCGATCCGTCCTGGTACTTCGGGCCGCTGCAGAACGGCCTGCTGCGCGAAGGCGCCGGCCACCTCCTCGACATGCTGGCGCTGCGTTGACGCTCGCCCGCTACCTCTGTCTGGCCGCCCCGCTGGCGCTGACCCTGCTCGCGAGCCGTTTCACCGGACGGCGCGATCGCCAGGCCCGGCGGGCGGCCCTGGGGGCGGCCCTGCTGTCCTTCATCGCCGCCCTGGTCGGACTCGCCGGGTTACAGGAAGCCGCCCGCTGGGCCGGTTGGTGGCTCTTCGCCCCGGTCGAGGGGGCGTTCCGCGGCACCCCGGTCGACCTGTGGATCGGCTGGGCGGCACTGTGGGGACCCGCACCGGTGCTGGTCCGTCGGGTGCTGCCGGTGCCGCTCGCCCTGGGATCGCTGCTCTGGCTGGATGTGGTGGCGATGCCGGCGCTACATCCGCTGGTGCAACTCGGACCGAACTGGCTGGTCGGTGAGGGGCTCGGCCTGCTGACCGTGGCGCTGCCCGCGCAACTGCTCGGCCGGTGGAGCGCCGAGCGACGACACCTCGGCGCCCGGGTGCTCCTACAGATCACGGTCGTCGCCGCGCTGACCCTGTGGCTGATCCCCACCGTCGCCTTCGAGGTCGGCGACGGTTCCTGGGCCCGGCTCACCGGATTGTCCCCATCCTGGCTCTTCGTCAGTGGACAACTCGGCCTGCTATCGGCAACCCCGGCCCTACTGGCCGTACGGGAGTTCGCCGTATCCGGCGGTGGTACGCCATACCCGTGGGACCCGCCGAAGCGGCTGATCACCACCGGTCCGTACGCCTATGTGGCCAACCCGATGCAGCTCAGCGCGGTGGCCCTGCTGCTCCTGCTCGCGGTCCTGACCGGCAGTGTCACCCTCGCGCTGGCCGCCGTGGTGGGCACGGCGTTCAGCGCCGCGGTCGCCCGGCCGCACGAGGAGCACGACCTGCGCCACCGGTACGGGCAACAGTGGCAGCTTTACCGCAGCCAGGTATCCGCCTGGTGGCCTCGTTGGACGCCGTACCCGTCCGGCGATCCGGCCGCGCTCTGGCTTGATGAGAACTGCGGGGCGTGTCGGACTGTCCGCGATTTCCTGCGGCGCCGTACCGCACATCAGCTGATCCTGGCCGCTGCCGGTGACCATCACCCGCCGCTGCGCGGGCCCGGTACCTGGGCGGCAATGGCCACCGCGCCCAGGGGGTGGCCGCTGTCGCGCACGGGCTGGAGCATGTCAACCTGGGCTGGGCTTACCTGGGCTGGCTGCTGCGCCTGCCAGGGATCAGTTGGCTCGCTCAGGTGGTGACCGACGCGATGATCGCCCCACCACATCTGGCGCGGCGCTCAGGAGAATCATGTCCGACACCAAGCAGCGGCTGCTCGACGGAGCCCTGACCGCCATAGCGCGGCACGGCATAGCGGGCGTCTCGGCCCGCACCATCGCCGCCGCCGCCGGGGTCAACCAGGCGTTGGTCTTCTACCACTTCGGCAGCGTCGACGAACTGCTCGCGGCTGCTTGCGTCGCCGCCACGGAGGGCCGGGTCGCGCAGTACGCCGACCGGCTCGACCGGGTTGGCTCGCTGCGTGACCTACTCGACCTGGGCCGCGTCCTGCACGCCGAGGAGAAACAGTTGGGGCATGTCTCGGTGCTGGCCCAACTGCTCGCCGGAGCCCAGCACGACCCGAAACTCGCCGCCGCCACCGGCACCGCACTCCAGCGCTGGATCGACCAGATCGAGTCGACTCTGCACCGCCTGCTCACGAACTCCCCGGTCGCCGAGATCTGCGATGTGCCGGGGCTCGCCCGAGCGGTCTGCGCGGGCTTCGTCGGCCTGGAGCTCTACGAGGGGGTGGACGAGGCGGGCGCGCAGCGGGCGTTGGGCGCGTTGGAGCAGCTCGCCCTGCTCGTGGAGATCGTGGACGAGTTGGGGCCGGTATCCCGACGGGCTCTACAGTCGAAGATCAAGCGGGCGGCTGTCCGGCGCGTGGCATCAGGTCACTGAGCCCCAGCGGGCCTGCTCGAGCAGTTCTACCGCGCGGTCCCGGCCGTCCGGGTCGTCCGAGCGTAGCCGGGCGACCGCCTCGTCGACCGCGCCGGTCAGCGAGCGCCACTGCGCGTCCCGCTCCCGCACCACGTCCGATTGCGTCGCGAGCTGGCGGGTCTTGGTCCACAACTCGACGAAGACGGAGACCTTGGCCCGCAGCACCCAGGCGTCGAAGGGCTTGGTCAGATAGTCGACCGCACCAACCGCGTAGCCGCGGAGGGCGAGTTGGGCGTCCCGGTCGGCGGCGGTGAGAAAAATGATCGGAATGTGCCGGGTCCGCTCCCGCCGTTTGATATGGCTGGCGGTCTCGAATCCATCCATGTCCGGCATCTGGGCGTCGAGCAGGATCACCGCGAAGTCGTCCACCAGGAGTTGCTTCAGCGCCGCCTCGCCACTCTCCACCGCCACCGCCTGGACCGGCATCCCCTGCAGAATCGCCTCCAGCGCCAGCAGGTTCTCCCGCCGATCATCGACCAGCAGCGCCTTCGCCATCTCGCTCATGTCGTCGTCCCCCTGCCGCCTCCGGTCATGCCCGAACCTCCCGTTGCTCGCCATTGACCCAGGAGGCCATCAGCTCAATCAACTCATCCAGGTCGACCGGTTTGGTGATGTAGTCACTGGCTCCGGCCTCCAGCGCGGATTCCCGGTCTCCGGGCATCGCCTTGGCGGTCAGGAACACCACCGGCAGGTCGGCGAAGCGGTGGTTCCGCCGAATCGCCCGGGTCGTCTCGTACCCGTCCTGGTCGGGCATCATCGCATCCATCAGCACGATATCCACCTCAGGGTGTTCGGCGAGCAGCCGTACGCCATTCACCCCGTTATCGGAGTAGAGCACGGTCATGCCGTGCAACTCCAGAGCACTGGTCAGCGCGAACACGTTACGGACATCATCATCGATGATCAGGACGGTGGTGCCGTCAAGCTGGCGGGCGGCCGCAGAGGTTGGGGAGGCCGGAAGTTCGTTCTCCATCGCCGGTCGGAGTAGCGGCGCTGTCCCGACGCTGCGCCGGCAGAGCCGGCACCGGCATCGGAGCGACCACCGTGTCCCGCGCCAACACATCCGGTACGAAGAGCGTGAAGGTCGATCCGTGCCCGGGCGCGGAGGAAACCGTGATCGTGCCACCGATCAGCCGGGCCAGATCCCGGCTGATCGACAGGCCCAGCCCGGTGCCGCCGTACCGCCGGCTGGTGGTGCCGTCAGCCTGCTGGAACGCCTCGAAGATCAGCCCGCGTTTGTCGTCGGAGATCCCGATGCCGGTGTCGATGACGGTGAAGGCGACCACCTGCCGGGCGGACGCCAGCGCCGGCACGTCGAAGTGCGTCCCCTCCGGCGCCAACCCGATCCGCAGGGTCACCGCGCCGTTGTCGGTGAACTTGACCGCGTTGGAGAGCAGGTTGCGCAGGATCTGCTGCAGCCGCTGGGCGTCGGTGATCAACGACGGCGGCAACTCCCGGGCCACCCGTACCTGGAAGTCCAGGCCCTGGTCCTCGGCCTGCGGCGCGAACGCCTGCTCGACGTAGCCCCGGATATCGGAGAACCGCACCTCGGTCGGCTCGACGTCCATCCGGCCCGCTTCGATCTTCGACAGGTCCAGGATGTCGTCGATCAGGGAGAGCAGATCGGAGCCGGCGCTGTGGATCGTCCGGGCGAACTCGATCTGCTTGTCGGTGAGGTTCCGTTCGGAGTTGTCGGCGAGCAGCCGGGCCAGCAGCAGCAGCGAGTTGAGCGGGGTACGCAGCTCGTGGCTCATGTTGGCCAGGAACTCCGACTTGTACGCCGAGGCGCGGGCCAACTGCTGTGCCTTGTCCTCCAGGCCGATCCGGGCCATCTCGATCTCGCGGTTCTTGGTCTCGATGTTGCCCTTCTGCTCGGAGAGCAGCTGCGCCTTGTCCTCCAGCTCGGCGTTGGTCCGCTGCAGCTCGGCGGACTGTTCCTGAAGTTCGTGGGCGAGCCGCTGGGACTGGGCGAGCAGTTCCTCGGTGCGCCGGTTGGCCTGGATGGTGTTGACCGCGATGCCGGTGGTGAGCACCAGCCGTTCCAGGAAGGACAGGTGCAGTTCGGAGAAGGGCGAGACGCTGGCGAACTCGATGACGCCGAGCAGTTCGCCCTCGAAGAGCACCGGCAGCACGACCAGGTCGGCCGGCGGGGTGGCGGCGAGACCGGAGCGCACGATCAGCGTGCCGGCCTCCCCGTCCCGACCGATGCCCTCCGGGCGCAGACCGGGGCAGACCCGGATGGTGCGCCGGGAGAGCGCCGCCTGGCCGACCAGACCCTCGCCGGGGCCGAAGGTGACGTCGTGGTGGCGGGCGACATAGCCGTACGACGCGGTCAGCCGCAGCCGCAGCACCGCCTCGTCGCTGTCGGCCAGGAAGAAGGCACCGAGCTGCGCGTCGACCAGCGGGGTCACCTCCATCATGATCATGCGGCAGACCTCGCCCAGGTCCCGCTGCCCCTGGAGCAGGCCGCCGATCCGGGCCAGGTTGGAGTCGAGCCAGCCCTGCTCGGCGTTCTTCTTGGTGGTCTCCCGCAGGGTGACGATCATCTGGTTGATGTTGTCCTTGAGTTCGGCGACCTCGCCCTGCGCCTTGACCGTGATCCGTTGGGTCAGGTCGCCCCGGGTCACCGAGGTGGAGACCTGGGCGATCGCCCGCAGCTGGGTGGTGAGGGTGGAGGCGAGCTGGTTGACGTTCTCGGTCAGGTCCCGCCAGGTGCCGGAAACCCCCTTCACCTGCGCCTGACCACCCAGCTTCCCCTCGGTGCCCACCTCACGGGCCACCCGGGTCACCTCATCAGCGAACGACGACAACTGATCCACCATCGTGTTCACCGTCGACTTCAACTCCAGAATCTCACCCTGCGCATCCACGGTGATCTTCTGGCCGAGGTCGCCGCGGGCCACCGCGGTGGTGACCGAGGCGATGTTGCGCACCTGGGAGGTGAGGTTCGAAGCCATCGAGTTCACGTTGTCGGTCAGATCCCGCCAGGTCCCGGAAACCCCCTTCACCTGCGCCTGACCACCCAACTTCCCCTCGGTGCCCACCTCACGGGCCACCCGGGTCACCTCATCAGCGAACGACGACAACTGATCCACCATCGTGTTCACCGTCGACTTCAACTCCAGAATCTCACCCTGCGCATCCACGGTGATCTTCTGCGACAGATCGCCCTTGGCCACCGCGGTGGAAACCTGGGCGATGTTCCGCACCTGGGCGGTGAGGTTCGAGGCCATCGAGTTCACGTTGTCGGTGAGATCCCGCCAGGTCCGGCCACTCCGCGTACCTGGGCCTGACCGCCGAGCTTCCCCTCGGTGCCCACCTCGCGGGCCACCCGGGTCACCTCATCAGCGAACGACGACAACTGATCCACCATCGTGTTCACCGTCGACTTCAACTCCAGAATCTCACCGCGCGCATCCACGGTGATCTTCTGCGACAGGTCACCCTTGGCCACCGCGGTGGTGACCGAGGCGATGTTCCGCACCTGCGACGTCAGGTTCGAAGCCATCGAGTTCACGTTGTCGGTCAGATCCCGCCAGGTCCCGGAAACCCCCTTCACCTGCGCCTGACCACCCAACTTCCCCTCGGTGCCCACCTCACGGGCCACCCGGGTCACCTCGTCAGCGAACGACGACAACTGATCCACCATCGTGTTCACCGTCGACTTCAACTCCAGAATCTCACCGCGCGCATCCACGGTGATCTTCTGACTCAGGTCACCCCTGGCCACCGCGGTGGAAACCTGGGAGATGTTCCGCACCTGGGAGGTGAGGTTCCCGGCAAGCTGGTTGACGTTCTCGGTCAGATCCCGCCAGGTGCCGGAGACGCCGCGTACCTGGGCCTGACCGCCGAGCTTCCCCTCGATGCCCACCTCACGGGCCACCCGGGTCACCTCATCAGCGAACGACGACAACTGATCCACCATCGTGTTGACGGTGTCCTTGAGCTCCAGGATCTCGCCCTGCGCGGCCACGGTGATCTTCTGACTCAGGTCGCCCCGGGCCACCGCCGTGGAGACCTGGGCGATGTTGCGCACCTGCGCGGTCAGGTTGGAGGCCATCGAGTTGACGCTGTCGGTCAGGTCCTTCCAGGTGCCGGCGACGTTGGGCACCTCGGCCTGGCCGCCGAGATTGCCCTCGGTGCCCACCTCGCGGGCCACCCGGGTCACCTGCTCGGCGAAGAGCCGGAGGGTATCGGTCAGCGAGTTTATGGTGTGCGCCAGCTCGGCGACCTCGCCCTTCGCCGAAACGGTGATCTTCTGTGACAGGTCGCCCTTGGCCACCGCGGTAGCCACCTGCGAGATCGACCGCACCTGGTAGGTCAGGTTGGACGCCATCGTGTTCACCGAGTCGGTGAGGTCCTTCCAGGTTCCGGCCACCCCGCGCACGTCGGCCTGGCCGCCCAGCTCACCCTCGGTGCCCACCTCCCGAGCCACCCGGGTCACCTCGTTGGAGAACGACGAGAGCTGGTCAACCATCGTGTTCACCGTGCGCCCGATCTTCAGGAACTCGCCGCGCAGCGGACGGCCGTCGATCTCCAGCGCCATGTGCTGGGAGAGGTCCCCGTCGGCGACGGCCACGATCACCCGGGCGATTTCGGTGGTCGGCCGGCCCAGATCATCAATGAGCGAGTTGATCGCCCGCTGCCCCTCGGCCCAGGCTCCGTCGAGCCCCTCCTCATCGAGTCGCTCGGTGAGCCGGCCGTCCCGGCCGACGATCCGGCTGATCCGCCGTACGTCCAGATGCTGGCGCTCCTGCAGCGACACCACCTCGTTGAAGGCGTCGGCGACCTCGCCGGCGATACCGGCGCGGCGCGGCAGTCGTACCTTCAGATCGCCCCGGCGGACCCGCCGCAACGCCTCAGCGAGCTCGCCGAGCAGGACGGTGTCCTCGGATTCGGGCCGCTGGGCAGCCACCGTCTGTTCCGCCGTGGTCATGGTTCCTCGCTCAAATCGCCGGAGGTGGGCCGCACGCCTCGCCGGCCCGCACCTGTCGGTGGGCCGTACGCCCATCGACGGCGTACCTGGGCCAGCACCACATCATTGTGCCTCGCGGGAACGGATGCCGCCGGTTGTGAACCGCGGCGACCGGCGCGGCGAACGGGCCGGTGCGACCGCGCAGGGGTCGGCTTGGCCACTCGGGCCCGCGCCAGGGAGGATACGAGGAATGTCAGCGGAGGGCAGCGGCGCGCCCAGCAGTGGCGCGGACGAACACATCCGTCGGGTACGGCTACCCGCCGACCGTCGGACGCCGGCCGCTGCCCGCGCGCTGGTCCGATCGGTAATCGCCGAATCCGATCTCGGGGAACTACTGAACGAAGCGCTGCTGCTGACCACCGAACTCTCCACCAATGCGGTCGAACACGCCCGGACCGAGTTGGACATCGAGGTGGTGGCGGACGAGTTGGGCATGACCGTGACGGTCTCCGACTTTGCCGTCGGACAGCTCGACGAGGTGACCGTCGGCCCCAGGAACGACCTGACCGACATTTCGGAGGTGGCCGAGCGCGGCCGCGGCCTGCTCCTGGTCGACCACTTCGCCAGCCAGTGGGGTACCACCCACCTACCCACCGGTAAGGGCGTCTGGTTCCGACTCGATCGCCGGAGCCGGTCCGCTCCGGCCGGCCGGTCGGCTTCCACCGTCCGGTCCGCGCCCGCCGGCCGGTTTCCGGTGAGCCGGTCGATCACCGTCCCAACCCGGGGCAGCGCCGGGCCGGTCTCGGCGCCGGATGCCGCCGCGATGAACGCGCTGCTGCAGATCGCGCCCGACGCGCACGCCGATGATCCGCTGCCCAACTTCGCCACCGATCTGCTGACCAGGGTCGGCCAGATGATCGGCGCGGCGGGCGGAGCGGTCCGCCTGGACCGCGGCGACGGGGCCGGGACACAACTGCTCGCCCGGTACGGCCGCCAGCCCCGCCCCGGTGACGAACTGCTGCGGGTTCCGCTGACGGTCAACCGGCCGTACAGCGGGGAGTTGGAACTGGACGCGGTTCCCTCCGGCTATGCCCGGCCGCTCGCCGCACTGGTGGCGGAACGGCTCTCGCTGCACCTGGAGAACGACCGGCTGCGCCGGGCGGACCTCCGCCGGCAGAGCTGGCTCACCTTCCTGGCCGAGGCGAGCGAACTGCTCGCCCAGTCCCTCGACGTCGAGTTGACCATGGCTCTGATCCCCCAGCTCGTGGTTCCCCGGCTCGGGCGGTGGTGCGCGGTGCACACCACCGATGTCTGGGGACGGCTGCGGCTGGCCGCCGCGACCCACGCCGACGAGTCGATGCTGCCGGAACTGCACGAGGCACTCCGGGAAACCGGTCCCGAGTCGGTGCAGTCGCGGCTGCGGTGAGGCGTCACGCAGTCGCTCGCAGGTGCCGCTCGGTCCGCCACTGGACGGGTTCGCCCTACCGCTGGTGGCGCGCGGACAGCAACTCGGCACCCTGTCGGTCGGCCGGCATCAGCGACACCGGCACGATCCCGACGAGGTCGCCGTACTCGAGGATGTGGCCCGGCGGGCGGCGCTGGCGATCGACAACGCCCGGATTCACGACGAGCGGCGCCGGATCGCCCTCACCCTGCAACAGTCGCTGCTGCCACCGGTGCTGCCGATGGTGGACGGGATCGGCTTCGCCGCCGAATATGTGCCGAGCGGCGACGAGGTGGAGGTGGGGGGCGACTTCTACGACGTGGTGCCGCTGCCCGACGGCCGGTGGCTGGCGGTTATCGGCGACGTATCCGGCAAGGGCGTGCAGGCTGCCACGGTCACCGGCCTGGTCCGAGACGTGATCCGGGTGCTGGTCCGCGACGGCAAGCCGCTTTCGGAGGCGCTCAACCGGCTCAACGACACCCTGGTCGAGCGGGGCAGCGGCCGGTACTGCACGCTCGCGCTGGCCGCCGTGGGGCACGGCGTCGATGGGCAACTGGAGGTCTCACTGCACCTGGCCGGTCATGACCGGCCGGTTCTGGTCCGCGCGGAAGGTCAGGCCCATTTCGTGGGTGCCAGCGGCACCGCGCTGGGTCTGCTGGACTCGACCGAATCACCCGCCGCCGACATTCCTGCTGGGCCCCGGTGACGCGCTGGTCTTCTACACCGACGGGGTGACCGAGCGGCGACGCGGCCGGGAGCTGTTCGGCACCGAGCGGCTACGTGCGGTGGCGGCGCCGCTGGCTGGATATTCGGCCGAGGTGATGGCCGCCCGACTGCGCGCCACGGCGATCGGTTTCTCCGCCGAGGCTCCTCGGGATGACATCGCGATCCTCGTGTTGCGCAATGAGATGGCGGGCTGAGCAGGCAGCCGCAGCCCGCCAGATAACGGGCGGCACCACCGGTGGCGCTACCCCGGTGATCAGAGGCCACCGGGGTAGCGGCCGGGGGCGAGTCGCCGGGCCGGGTCGAACCGTTCTTTGACCTGACGCAGCTGCGCCAGGTCAGGTACTCCGCCCCAGAGGTCGACGGCCTGCCGTATCCGGGGCCGGGGCGGCGACCACCCGACAACTGCCCGCGCGGGCGAGCAGCACGATGCGGAGTACGTCAACAATGGCCGCGACCCGGTCCGGCCGTTGCGGATCGGGCAGCGCGGCGTGCACGATGCCGAGGCCGGCCGAGCCGCGCACCGGCACCGGCACCCCCACGGCGTCCCGTAGCGCGTAGATCACGGCGGACAGGTGGGCGACCGGTACGTCGATGAGCAGCGCGACGTCGGCGGGCCCGAATGGATAACGCCGCCACCAGGTCGGCGGTACGTCGCTGGCCCTCGTGTCGCCGCCGAGGAGCGTGATCAGCCGGTTGGCCTGCTCGGCCACCTCGCCCGGATCCCCTTCCAGCAGCACGCAGAGGGTGCCCGTGACCGGCGGCCGGCAGGTCGACCTCGATCGCGGCCGGGACCAGCGGGTCGGCGAGTACCGCGCCCACCAGCTCGTGCACCTGTGCTGGCGTCCGGACCGCGCGGGACACCCAACTTCGGCTCGCCGGGATGGACTGGACCCGGAACGTCGCCGAGACCAGCACGCCCAGCGCACCGTTCGACCCGCAGAAGAGCCGGGCGGGCTCGCGCCCGGCCGACTCGGGCCCGACCGACCGACCGGCCTGCTGGTCACCGGCCTGGGTCACCACCCCGGCCGCGTCGACGTACCGCACGCCGAGCAGTTGGTCGCCGGCCGTACCGTGCCGATGCCGCAGCGGACCGGCCTCATCGGCGGCGAGCACACCGCCGATGGTCGCGTCCATCGAGGGCACATCCAGCGGCAGTCGCTGCCCGGCCTGCTTCAGCATTGTCTGAACCGCCCGGATCGGGGTGCCGGCGCCCACCTCGGCGACCAGTTCGCCGGCTGGCCGGTGCACCACTCCGGCCAGCCGGCCGGTGTCGAGCACGATGTCCAGCCGGGCCGGGGTGGCACCCCAGTCGATCTTGGTGCCGGCTCCCCGGGCGACCACCGCGAGATCATGTTCCGCGGCAACGCCCAGCACCGCCGTGACCGCCTCGACGGTGCCCGGCACGGCTACCCACCGCGCCGTCGCACCGACCACCCGGTCGGCCGCTGCGGCCGGGCGCGCGAACCGCTGTCCGCAAATATCGGTCAGCCGCCGCGTCGACGTCGGCATACCGCCGGTCTCTCGTCGTCACCCGACCCTCCTTCGCCATATCGTACAAGTGTGCTAATCTCGGGCAACGCCTGCTGCGGCGCCAAGGCCGCCGCGGACGGTAACGTGGCCTGGGTGACCACTGAGATGCCCGTCGCCCCCGTCGCCAAGCGGATCCCGACCGAGCGCACCCACCACGGCGACGTCGTCCTCGACGAGTACGCCTGGCTCGCGGCCAAGGACGACCCCGACACGATCGCCTATCTGACTGCGGAGAACACCCACACCGAGGCGAGCACCGCACACCTGGCAGCGCTACGGGACACCCTGTTCGCCGAGACGAGGCGGCGCACCCAGGAAACCGACCTGTCGGTGCCGGCCCGCAAGGGCGGCCACTGGTACTACACCCGCACGGTCGAGGGCCAGCAGTACGGCATCCAGTGCCGCCGGGCCGTACGCGACGGCGAGACCGAACCGCCGGTGCCGACCGACGGGGCCCCACTCGACGGCGAGGAGGTCCTGCTCGACGGCAACCTGCTCGCCGAGGGTCAGGACTTCTTCGCTCTGGGCACAATGGACATCAGCCCGGACGGGCGATGGCTCGCCTACTCCACCGACTTCGCCGGCGACGAGCGGTTCACTCTACGGGTGAAGGACCTGAGCACCGGGGAGGTGCTCGCCGACGAGGTGCCGGACACCTTCTACGGCACCGCCTGGTCGGCCGACGGCTCGACGCTGTTCTACCTGACGGTTGACGAGTCGTGGCGCCCGAACCGGGTGTGGCGGCACGTCGTGGGTACGCCGGCCGCCGACGACACGATCGTCTACGAGGAGCCCGACGAGCGGTTCTGGGTGGGCGTCGAGCTGAGCCGGTCGGAGAAGTTCATCGTGATCGACATCCACAGCAAGATCACCAGCGAGGTACGGGTCATCCCGGCCGGCAATCCAGCCGGCGAACCCGCCGTGATCGCGCCACGCCGGCAGGGCGTCGAATATTCCGTAGAGCATCACGGCCACCGGTTCCTGGTCCTGCACAACGACGGCGCCGAGGATTTCGCCCTGGCCTACACCTCGGCCGACAAGCCGGGCGACTGGGTGCCGATGATCGGGCACACGCCCGGCACCCGGTTGGAGGCGGTGGACGCCTTCAGCAACCACATCGTGGTGTCGCTGCGCACCGACGGGCTGACCGGATTGCGTGTGCTGCCGGTCGGAAGCACCGACTCGTACGAGATCGACTTCCCTGAACCGCTCTACAGCGTGGGTCTGGACGCCAACCCGGAGTATCAGACCAACATCGTCCGGCTGCACTACACCTCACTGGTCACCCCGGACTCGATCTATGACTACGACCTGGTGACCCGGACGATGGTGCTGCGCAAGCAGAAACCGGTGCTGGGCGACTTCGATCCGGCCAACTACGAGCAGCACCGCGACTGGGCGCTGGCCGACGACGGCACCCGGATTCCGATCTCGCTGGTCTGCCGGGTCGGCACTCCCCGGGACGGTTCGGCGCCGTGCGTCATCTACGGGTACGGCTCGTACGAGACCAGCCTGGACCCGTGGTTCTCCATCCCCCGGCTTTCCCTGCTGGACCGGGGCGTCATCTTCGCGGTGGCGCACGTCCGCGGCGGCGGCGAACTCGGCCGACACTGGTACGACACGGGCAAGCTGCTGGCCAAGAAGAACACCTTCACCGATTTCGTGGCCACCGCCCGGCACCTGGTCAAGTCCGGCTGGACGGCGGCCGACCGGCTGGTGGCCCGGGGTGGTTCGGCGGGCGGCCTGCTGATGGGCGCGGTGGCGAACCTCGCCCCGGACGCGTTCGCCGGCATCGTCGCGCAGGTGCCCTTCGTTGACGCGCTCAACTCGATCCTCGACCCGTCGCTGCCGCTGACCGTCACCGAGTGGGAGGAGTGGGGCAACCCGCTGGCCGACCCGGAGGTCTACGCGTACATGAAGTCGTACACGCCGTACGAGAACGTCGCCGCGGTGAGCTATCCGGCGATCCTGGCGGTGACCAGTCTGAACGACACCCGGGTGCTCTACCACGAGCCGGCGAAGTGGATCGCCCGGCTTCGGGCGGTGGCACCGGACGGGTCCTACCTGCTCAAGACGGAGATGGGCGCCGGGCACGGCGGTCCGAGTGGCCGGTACGACTCCTGGAAGGAGGAGGCGTTCGTCAGCGCCTGGATCCTCGACCGACTGGGCCGCGCCACCGATTGACCCCCACCCCCGCACGCCCCCGACCCCACGCCCCGGTCCCCTCCCGACCCCACGCCCCGTCGATCAAGGACTTATCGTCGCACTTCGATCTATAATCCGCGACAACAAGTCCTTGATCGACGGGGAAAGCCTTGATCGACGGGACGACCGAATCAGTTAACAATGTTGCGAGAAAGCGCTCTCTGCGATAGAAATCCTTCTATGCCTATCCCACGACGTACTCCTCTGGCACTGGCCCTAATCGGCGTCGGCCTGGCCGCGACGCTGGTGGTGCCGACGGCAGCGGCTCCGGCGAGCGCGGAGCCCGGCGCGATCACCTGGAGCGACGAGTTCAACGGGTCGGCGGGCAGCGCGCCCGACGGCAACAAGTGGAAGTACGACATCGGCGGCAGCGGCTGGGGCAACAACGAGCAGCAGTACTACACCAACAGCACCCGCAACGCCGCCCTCGACGGCAACGGCAACCTGGTGATCACCGCCCGCCGGGAGAATCCGGCGCAACTACAACTGCCACTACGGTTACTGCCAGTACACCTCCGCCCGACTACTCACCGCCGGCGGTTCACCCAGGCGTACGGCCGGTTCGAGGCCCGGATCAAGCTGCCCCGGGGCCAGGGCATCTGGCCGGCGTTCTGGATGCTCGGCGCCGACATCGGCAGCGACCGGTGGCCGAACAGCGGCGAGATCGACATCATGGAGAACATCGGCCGCGAACCCGGCACGGTCTACGGCAGCCTGCACGGCCCCGGCTACTCCGGTGGCAACAGCATCACCGCCGGCTACACCCTGCCGGGCGGCCGGGCGTTCGCCGACGCCTTCCACACCTTCACCGTGGACTGGGCGCCGGACTCGATCACCTGGTACGTCGACGGCATCCAGTACTCCCGCAAGACCCCGGCCGACCTACGGCGGCAACCGCTGGGTCTTCGACCACCCGTTCTTCATCATCATGAACCTCGCGGTCGGCGGCTACTGGCCCGGCTACCCGGACGGCAGCACCGTCTTCCCGCAGCAGATGCTGATCGACTATGTCCGGGTCAACGCCTGGAACACCGGCGGCGGCGGGGGCGGCGACCAGATCATCGGGTACGCCAACAAGTGCATCGACGTGCCCGGTGGGCTGGCCAGACGACGGCAGCCAGTTGCAACTGTGGGACTGCAACGGTACGGCCGCCCAGCGGTGGATTTTCCCCGGTGACGGGACCATCCGGGCGCTCGGCAAGTGCATGGACGTGGCCTGGGGCTCGACCGCCAACGGAGCCAACATCCAGCTCGCCACCTGCAGTGGCAATCCGGCCCAGCAGTGTCGTGCTGACCGGTGCTGGCGACCTGATCAACCCACAGGCCAACAAGTGCGTGGACGTACGCGACTGGAACAGCGCCAACGGCGCGAAGCTCCAGCTCTGGGACTGCGCCGGCACCGCCAACCAGAAGTGGCGCCGGGCCTGACCTGGCCGCCCGCCAGCCGTCGCTGGTCGGCTGGAACACGACGGCGGCCCTTCTTGATCGCCCCGAAATGAAGTAGGGACAATCTCGAAGGGCCGCTTCTCTACGAGGCCTGGCTGCTCTCCATACACACCCGCAAGCACGACACCGGTCAGACTCTGAAGACCTGGATACCGCAGCTTCTCCGCTGCGAGGTCCCCCGATACTCACTACCCCGCAACGGAATCCGTCGATCCCCGACGTCCCATCCGGCAACGCCGCAGTATCTGGTCTGATCGCGCCATTCGGTTGTTGCACTGAGGACGGGTGGCAGGCCAGGCCCTGTCAAGCTGGTGCTCACTTCCCTTCATTATCGTTACAGAAAGCAGTATCACCGCCCATAACTCGGATGTCGTTGACTCTCAGCGCAGAGTGATTGACAGTCTGCGCAGCACCGGCCCCGGTCCGTCCGGTCGGGTCAGCATCAGGTGCCGATAATCCCTGGGGGACATGCCGTACGCGGTGCGGAAGGTCCGACTGAAGTGCGCGGGGTCGGGAAAGCCCCAACGGGCGGCGATAGCGTGAATGGGACGACCCTGCTGACTCGGGTTGGCCAGGTCATGACGGCAGCGTTCGAGTCGGCGTTCACGGATCCAGCCGGCCACGGTCAGGCCCTGCTCCTGGAAGAGCAGGTGAAGGTAGCGGGTGGAAACCCGGTGCGCCGCAGCGATGATGTCCGGGCAGAGCCTGGGGTCGCCAAGTCGCTGCTGGATGAACTCGTGGATCTGCGCCTGCAGCGCTCCCCGCTGCGTCTCCGGCGGCAGCGCGCTGGTGGCTTCCAGCATGTGGGCGCAGAGCGCGGCGAGCAGGTCCAGGGTGATGGTGGCGAGGCGGGCGGCGTCGGCCGCCCTTAAACCGGCGACGTTCCTGGCCAGTTCGATAAGGTGATTCGAAAGTAGGGCGCCGAGTCCTTCCCGCCCCGGAAATCGCACGGCGGTGAGCCGGCTGAGACTGTCCGGTCGAATGGGTAGCAGCGCCTTTGGAATCTGCACGACCATGCAACCGGCGAGTTCGCCCCGTTCGGCGCTCGCCCAACTGTAGAAGGGCCGCGAGATGTCATAGAGGACGAGGTCCCGGGGGCCGAGTACGGCCTCCGGCCGGACTGCTCGACACCGATCTCTCCATTCAGGTGCAGCGGGAGATAGTAGAGCTCGGGGTCGGACTGTCGGATGAGCTTCGGGGTTCGAACGACGCGCAGCGGGCTGTAGGTAAGGGTGGATACCTTCACCGCGCCAAGGTCTAGCAGGCGTACGGTTCCGTGAAAGTCATCCTGGTGCTCTGTTTCGATCACCGTCGGCACATGAGATCTGTTGCCGGTGTCATACCAACTCGCCCAGCGGTCCACTCTGGGGAGAGCATCCGTACTGAACACAGTCTCGATCACTACCGCCTCCATCGGCCATGTCGCATCTCTTCATCACCACCTCGACGGTTGGCGAGGGTGCGCTCACGTCTCCGGGTTGACCTCGTGTCACGACCGGCTGGACAGGGGACCGGGTGTCAAATGGATCTGACCACCGCCGCCAGTGCCGCCGGGTCGACATTCCCGCCGCTGATCACCGAGACCGTACGACCGGACGGCAGTTCGTCGGCCCGGAACATCCGGGCGGCGGTGGCCACCGCGCCGCTCGGCTCGACCACCAGCCGGGCGTCGCGGACCAGCCGGGTCATCGCGGCGGTGATCTCCTCCTCGGTGACGGTCACGATGGCGTCCAGCCGGGCCCGCAGGTGCGCGAAGGTCAGTGCGGAGAGGTTGGTGCGCAGCCCGTCGGCGCTGGTCCGGTAGGTCCGGGCCGGCTCCCAGGTCACCACCGCACCGCAGCGCAGCGATTCCCGGGCGTCGGCAGCGTAGGCCGGCTCGACGCCGATCACCGCCGCCTCGGGGCGCAGCGCCTTGATCGCGGTCGCGACTCCGGAGGCGAGCCCACCACCGCCGACCGGCACCAGCACCACGTCGACGTCAGGCAGGTCCGCGATGATCTCCAGCCCGATCGTGCCCTGCCCGGCGATGATCCGCCGGTCGTCGAAGGGTGGGATCAGCGTTCGGCCCTGCTCGGCCACGATCCGCTCGGCCGCCGCGAGCCGCTCGGCTGGCGACACCAGCACCACCTCGGCGCCGAGCGCCCGCACCTGAGCGATCTTCACCGCCGGAGCGACCTCGGGGATCACCACGGTGCAGGAGATCCCGGCGGCCCGGGCCGCGAAGGCGAGCGCCTGGCCATGGTTGCCGGAGGAGTGGGTCACCACGCCCCGACCGCGCTGCTCGGCGTCGAGCCGGGTCACCGCGTGGGTCGCGCCGCGCAGCTTGAACGAGCCCACCGGTTGCAGGCTCTCCGGCTTTAGCCAGAGTCCGTCGTCCCATCGGCAGGGCAGCAAGGGTGTACGAATGACCACGCCCTCGATATCGTCCGCGGCCAGTCGAAGGTCGTCGACAGTCACCAGTTCCACTGGATCATCATGTCCCGCTCCAGGCGGTGCGGCCAGACGAGAATCTCGATCCCCACTGGGATTAATGGGACTAAAGCCTAGAATTTCTCAGAGCACTCCCGCCCGCCATCCAAGGATCTTGATGACCACGCCCGATTCGGCCGGCAACGACCCGTACCAGCCCGGTGACGAGTCCGCGCGTCGACCGGGCGAACCGGGTGAAGCGACCCCACCTGCTCCGGTCGGCGCGCCCTGGGACTGGTCGATTGATCCGCCACCGCCGGAAACGCCGCGCCGGGAACCTACCGGAGACCCGAGCGCCGGTGGCACGGTGGACGAGCCACCCGATCCGGCCCCGGAGGCGACATCACCGGCCACGCTGCCCCCGCCACCGTGGTCCACGCCGGACACCCCGGTCGCCGCACCCCCGATCGGCGGTCAGCACAGCGAAGTACCAACGAATCCCCAGGACCCGCCGTACGGTGAGTCGCCGTCCCCCGTACCGGGATTCGCGTCCGGACCGGCCGCGAACCCGCCGGGACCGGCGGGACCGGCGCCGGCTGGCGAGCGGCGGCTCGGGCTGATCCTCATCATCATCGCCGCACTGCTGGTTGGCTGCTGCGCCATCACCGCCGTCAGCGCCCTGGCCTGGGGCCCGGACATCTATGCGGTGGTCCGTGACCGTCAGCGGGCGGTCGGCCTGAACCAGTCGGCCCGCGACGGCGACCTGGAGTTCCGGGTGCACGCGGTCCGCTGCGGGTTCGACCGGGTCGGTGATCCGTACGTCAACCAGGCCGCCGTCGGGCAGTTCTGCGCGGTCGAACTGACCATCCGCAACCTGGGTCCCCGCCCGGCCACCTTCGTGGAGAGCCTGCAGAAGGCGTACGGGCCGGCTGGCGAGCAGTTTCACGCGGACAGCACGGCGGGCATTCTGGCCAACGCGGACCAGCAGGTCTTCCTCGGCCAGATCAATCCGGGCAACCCGGTGACCGGCGCGGTTATCTACGACATCCCGCCGGATTCCCGGATCATCCAGCTACGCCTGCATGGAACCGCCGGTTCGCGCGGGGTGCTGGTCCGGACCGGCTGACCGCGACGGCTGGCCGTGCCCGGACCGGCTGGCCGGTCAACCCACTCGTAGCTCCTCCAGCGCCGTGCTGCCGCGCAGGTAGAGCAGGCCCACGCCGACCGTGACCAGCACCACCGCCAACGCACCCGCGCCGAAGAGGGCAAGGTCGGCCCACGGTACGGCGACCGCCCGATGCACTGCCGGAATCACAACCAGGTGGGTGTACTGCCCGCTGGTCGCCGGATCGCCGCACAACTGTGCGCTAGCGTCGCAGACCTGGGAAGTTGTCTCACCGTTGCTCGGATCGCGGAAGAACCCCCGGGCCAACTGCACGCCGACGCCGAGGGCCAGCAGGATCGCCGGCACCGCGGGCGCCATCGACTGCCAGACGATCGACCGGCCCAGCACCGCGCGGGGCACCCCGGTGGCGACCAGCGCGGCGTAGGCCCGACGTCGGGAGGCGATGCTCTCGGCGACCGCGACCATCAGCCCACCGGCAGCGATGATCATTGCCACGAACACCGCAAGATCGACGATGTCCATTGAGTTCAGATAGAAATCGTCCAGCACCACAGACGAGTCGGCCGACTGACCGTGGGCCAGGTCGGTGAGCCGCTGACTCTCCGCCCGCGCCTCATTCATAGTGATGAAGTACGCCCTGACCCCGGCCGCACCTGCCCCGAAGATCACGCAGGTGAGCAGGGCAGCGAAGGTGCGGCTGCCGTTCCACGGGTCGGCGAGCAGCCGCCGCGCGGCGAGCAGCGCGGCCGGCCGTCGGGCTACGCGGTGCAGCACCCGGCCGGCGGTGTAGGAGAGCCAGCCGGTGCCGAGCACCACGCCGAGCGTGGCGAGCAGCCCGCCACCGAGCAGCAACAGCAACATGATCAAAGCCAGTGTCGATTCGCCGTCGGGGCGATTCAGCACCTTGGATATCGGCCCGATCGCCGCGTAGGCGGCGAGACCCACGATGATCAGTACGCCGGGCCACGGTCGGGGGCCGTGCTCTCGGCGGGCCTTGCGGACCACGCCGAACGGGGTGACCACCACCCGGCGCAGCAGCAGCGCGGCGATCAGGGTGGCGAGCAGCGGCAGGCCGAGCAGCACCACGGCCAGCGCGATGGCCGACGGCCGTACGTCGGTGGGGAGCTTGAGCTGACCGGTGGCATCCGGCCGATGCAGCAGCTTACGGCCGATCAGGAAGATCCCGAGGCCGAAAACCGTGCCGAGCAGGCTGGCCAGGCCGGTCTCCACGGCCGCGACCGCAACCGCCTGCCCCGGTGTCCCGCCAGCCAACCGGATGGCGGCCAACCGCCGGTCGCGGGCCGGAGCGCCGAGCCGGGCGCACTGGCCGGCCAGGGCCAGCACCGGAATGAGCAGCAGTACCAGGGTGAAGGCCACCCCCGGCCGGAGCCCCGGCTCCCGCAGCAGCGCGTTGGCGTACTGCTGCGAGTCCTGGTTCCAGTTCCGCCGGTGACCGGTGGCGTCGGGATGGCCAGCACGGTGAGCGCGGTCAGGCAGGCGAGCGTGGCGAGGACGGCACTGAATCCGGTGAGCAGCACCCGGAACGTGTCCGTGCGGGTGCCGGCCAACGCGAGGCGGAACAGGGTGGTGGGTTTCATTGGTCCTGGCCCCCCGACACCGACAGTCCGAGTCCGGTCTCGTCGAGCAGCCCGTCCCGGAGCGCGATTTCCCGGTCCGCGTAGCCGGCGAACGGGGGTTCGTGGGTGACGAGCACGACGGTGATGCCGTCGCGGGCACCGACGGACCAGTTGGCGAGCAGTTGTTCACCGCTGAGCGCGTCGAGCGCGCCGGTCGGCTCGTCGGCGAAGAGCACCGTGGGCCGGGTGACCAGCGCCCGTGCGGCGGCGACCCGCTGCTGCTGGCCGCCGGAGATCTCACCCGGGCGCGCGTCGGCGAGCGTCCGCGACGCCGAACCGGCCGAGTCGTCGACGCGCGGCCGCGCTGCCTCGCCGGCGGTATGCCCGGCGAGCAGCAGCGGCAGCGCCACGTTCTCGGCGGCCGACAGTTCGCCGACGAGTTGGCCGAACTGGAACAGCACACCGAACTCGGTGCGGCGCAGCCGGGAGCGTTCGGTCTCCGAGAGGGCGTCGACGCGGCGTCCGGCGTAGGTCACCTCGCCCGACTCGGGGCGAAGGATGCCGGCCAGGCAGTGCAGCAGGGTGGACTTGCCGCTGCCGCTGGGTCCGGTGACGGCGAGGATCTCCCCCTCGGCCACCTCCATGGACACGCCGCGCAGGGCGGGTGTCGGCCGTACGACTGACTAGCGCACGGATCTGAGTCACGTCATGCGCCTGTAGCAGCGTCATGCGTGCACCTCCCGGTGCAGATCGGCGACGCGGCCCAGGCGTGGTCCGCAACCAGCGCAGGTCGGCGTCGAGATGAACGAGGGCGAAGTCTGCGGCGATCACGTCGCCGAGGGTGGAGCCGGGGTCGGTCTTGACGGCGGTGAGCTCGCGGAGCCGGGCGGTGTGCGCCGCGCGCTGGGCGACGAGGTAGTCGCGCGCCTGGCCGGTGTCGGCCGCGAGCAGCGCGACGACGACCTTGGCCAGCAGGGTGCTGGTCACGTAGGGCGCGGGCGGACTCGGTCGGTGCCCATCCACTCGGTATCGAGCGACGCACGGCCCCCGCCGGTGAGGGCGTACGGGTCCGGTCCGGGCCGCCCTCCCGGCTCTGCCCGGCCTGCTCGATCAGCCCGTCCCGCTCCAGACGACCCAGGGTCGCGTACACCTGGCCGAACGCGAGCGGCTTGGCCTGCGGAAAGCGCTTGTCGTGCGCCTTCTTCAGGTCGATAGCCGTGGAGCGGCCCGGCGGCGAGCAGGGCGAGCAGGACAGGTACGCGGCGGTCGACATGGTCCATACTATTCACTCAGAGAATAGTTGCTGTCAAGCGAAACTGGCACCGGATACCCGCCCTTGCCCACCCCACCCGTACTGCCGATCTGGCCGTTCGTGGGATACGGTTCGACCGATAGCAGGAGGTGCGGATGTCCTTGACGGTGCAGACGGAACAGCACGGCGACCTGATCGTCGTTTCGGTCGCGGGTGAGCTCGACCTGGCCACCGCGCCCCAACTTGCCGACCAGCTCACCGACCTGCTCGACAAGGGGCGCAACCGGCTCGTGTTCGACCTGTCCGGGTTGTCCTTCTGTGATTCGACCGGACTGTCGGTCTTCGTCCGCGCACGGAACAGTTGCGACGAGACCGGTGGGCTGGTGCGCCTGGCCGCACCACAACGGGCGGTGCGGCGGATTCTGGAGGTCAGCGGCCTCGTGGAGGTGTTGCCGACCTACGCCAGCGTGGCCGACGCCGTGGCGGTCGACTCGACACCGACGTCCTCCTGAACCCACGCCGGAGGTAACCCGTTCCGGTACGCGCTTCGGACATCGGGCTGTCCAGGCAGGCTGTCGTCGGACTCTGGCCCGACAACGCCGCCACCGGGCCCGAAAGCGTCCCGACCGACAGCGGATCGCTGCGCACCTCGTTGCGGCCGGACGGACCGGGTCCGACCGGCGGCACGACCAGCTCCGGTAGCTCGTCCTCGATGAACCTCGGCCGAGCGATGACGAGACCGGCCAGGGTCTGCACGCCCAATGCGATGATCAGGAAGCCGATCGGCAACGACCAACTTCCGCTCGACTCGTAAAGGAGACCGACCAGCAGCGGACCGAGTGCCGCGATGACGTACCCGGCGCTCTGCGCGAACGCGGAAAGTGCCACCGTGCCCTCGGCGGTCCGGGCCCGAAGCCCGATGACGGTGAGGATCATCGGGAAGCCGCCCTGCCCGACCGCCAGCAGCACGACCCAGAGCAGCGCGCCGCCATTCGGCGCCACGGCCAGGCCGAGATAACCCAGAAGCATCCCGGCGGAGACGACCAGCACCAACGGTCGCAGGGACCGCATCCGGGTGGTCAAGGTGGGCATGAACAACGCGATCGGTACGCCGAGGGCGGTCACCCCGGCCAGCAGCAGACCGGCGTCGCGCGGGTGGTGACCAGCGTCCCGGAACAACTGCGCCAGCCAACCCATCACGGCATAGCCGCTCAACGCCTGCGCGCCGAAGTAGATGGCCATCGCCCAGCCGAGGCGGGTACGGCCGGGACGCACCCGGGCTGCGGTCTGCGGCGGGGCAATCGCCGTCCGATCGATACGGACCCGACGCAGCGCCGATGGGAGCCATGGGAGGGCTGCCACTGCCGCGAACACCGCCCAGAGGCCGAGGCCGACCCGCCAGGAGCCGAAGGCCCGCGCGACCGGCACGGCCGCGGCGGCGGCCGCGGTGGCGCCGACCGTCAAGGTCATCATGTACACCCCGGTGACCAGCCCGACGCGGTTCGGGAAGTGCTCCTTGACCAGCATCGGCAGCATGACATTGGCGACCGCGATCCCGGCGAGCGCGAGCGCACTGGTGCCAACGAAGATCGCGGGCGCGTCGGTGCCGACCCGCAGGAGTTGACCGGCAGCGAGCACGACCATCGCCCCGACCAGCACCCGGGCCGGGGAGAATCGGCGGAGCAGCCACGGGGTCAGCGCGCCGAAGCCGGCGAACGCGACGGCCGGCAGCGCGGTCACCACCCCCGCCATCGCCCCGGTGAGGTGCAGCCCGGTGCGTACCTCGTCGAGCAGCGCGCCGAGGCTGGTGATCGCGGCGCGAAGGTTGAACGCGACGAGGAGCAGGCCGAGCATGATCAGGACGCCACCGGCGCCCCGTGGCGCGGGTGGGTTGGTTGCGGGATTCGGGTCCGACGGAGTCGACCGCATCGAACGACCGAAGACTGCGCCCCGCCCCTCGGCGACTTGAGCTTTTGGCGGGGTCATTTCCAAAACCATACAATCATGGGATGACTTTTGGCGGGCACTGTTGCCGATGACACGTACCGCCGCGACCACCCCTGTCGAGCCCCGGCCGACCCTGGTCCGTCAGGTGATCGAGCAGCTCCGGGCCCAGATCAGCGCTGGGGTGTGGCCGGTGGGCAGCAAAATCCCGACCGAGCCGCGCCTGGTTGACGCGTTCGGGGTGGGCCGTAACACGGTCCGGGAAGCGGTCCGGGCGCTGGTGCACGCCGGGGTGTTGGAATGCCGGCAGGGCTCCGGCACCTATGTGATCTGCGCCGACGAGCTGTCCGGCGCGGTAGCCCGGCGGCTCGCCGCCGCCGAGACCGCCGAAGCGATCGAGGTACGGCGCGCGCTTGAGGTCGAGGCAGCCCGGCTGGCCGCGCTCCGCCGTACCGCCGACGACCTGGCCGCCCTCGACCGCGCGCTCGCGGCCCGGGAGACCGCCTGGCGGTCCGGCCGGGCCGCCGACTTCGTCGACGCCGACGCGGTGCTGCACACGGCGATTGTCGCGGCGGCGCACAACGCGATGCTGGCCCAGTTGTACAACACGGTCGGCGCGGCCATGCGGGCCACCGTGGCGCACGCCGTGCGCGAAGAGCTCCATCCGGAGCAGTACGTCGACCACCAGCGGCTGATCGAGGCGATCCGGGCCGGCGACGCCAGCCGGGCGGCGTACGAGGCGGGCACTTTCCTCGAGGCGTGAGCCGGGGCATAGGTTGTCGGTTTCATCGGCAACCTATGGAGACGCGGATGTTCAAGGGTTTCAAAGACTTCATCATGCGCGGCAACGTCGTCGACCTCGCCGTCGGTGTGGTCATCGGCGCGGCCTTCACCGGCGTGGTGACCCAGTTGACCAAGTCGTTCCTGCAACCGCTGATCACCGTGGTGGTGCTCCTGGCGACCGGCAGCGACCAGGGCATCGAGGGCGCCGCGCCGACCGTCCTGGGGGTTCCGTTCGACTGGATCGCCTTCGTCAACGCTCTGATCACCTTCCTGCTGACCGCAGCGGCGCTCTACTTCCTGGTCGTGTTTCCGATGAACAAGATCAACGAACGACGCACCCGGCGCGAGGAACCAGCGCCGGCCGAGTCGAGCGAGGAGATCCAGTTGCTCACCGAGATCCGGGACGCGCTGGTGGCCACCGGTCGAGTGCCCGAACCGCGCCGCCCCACCACGTCGATCAAGGAATAGCCCGTCGATCAAGGAGTAGTTGTCGCAAGACGATCTCCATTCCGCAGCAACATCTCCTTGATCGGCGGGAGAGTTGGCAGCCCGGTTTAGCGCCGTCCGGCCGGGGAACCGCTCAGACATGCACTCAAACGCCCGGACCAGCTCCGACCCGATCAGACAGGTCACCTCTGGGATGCGGGTGATCGACGCGGCTGGTGAGGAGGTCGGTACGGTCGCCGAGGTAAGTGTCGGCGACCCCAACGCGGTGACCGCTCAGGAGCCGGTCACCGGTCCCGGGGTGCTGGCCGGCAAGATCCCACACACCGAGCGCGGGGACGAACCGGACGTCCCTGCCGACATCGCGGCGCGACTGATGCGGTCCGGATACCTCAAGGTCGCCAGTCACGGACTGCTCAGCGCACATCACTACGTCGAGGCGGACCAGATCGCCGACGTGAACGAGGTGGTCGAGCTGACCGTGACCCGGGCGCAACTGGCCTCGGAAAGCTGACCCGCCCCGACGGTCAAAATCTCCGATCCGGCCAGGTGAATCGGGTTGTCATCGGCACCCCGTTCCGGCTGAGATGAGGCTGTGAAGATCCGCCGTGTGACCAACGACGAACGCCTCAGCACCGTCACCCCGCTTCGGGCGTACGCCTTCGCCCCTTCGCCCGCCAGCGCCACCGACCGGGCCGCGTTCACCGCCGCCGACCGATACCGGTCCGGCGACATCGCACTGGTCGCGCAGGATGGAAGCCGGACGCTGGCGACGGCGGCGGCGATCCCCATGCGCCAGAACGTCCGCGGCACGGTCTATCCGATGGCTGGCGTCGCCGGGGTGGCCAGCGATCCGCTCGCCCGCCGGCAGGGGCATGTGTACGCCCTGCTCAACCAACTGCTCGGCGAGTTACGCGACAAGGATATCCGATAACCACGCTCTACCCGTTTCGGCCGTCGTTCTATCAGCGCCTCGGTTACCTCGGCCTGCCCGTGGCCCGCACCGTCACCTTCGCCCCCGCTGGCCTCGGACCGCTGCTACGCGCCGGGCTGCCAGGTGATCTCCGCTGGGAGCGACTCAAGGAGGGCTACGACACGTACCGCGACTTCGTGCACCGGATGGCCAGCAACCGGCACGGGTTCGCGGTCCTTCCGGACTACCGCGCGGTGCAGCTGAAGGAGGCCGACGACCGGTGGTTGGTCACCGCGCGGATCGACGGAGAGGTGGTCGGCGCGGCGACCTACCGGATCGAGGAGTACGCCAGCAACCTGCACGCCGACCATCTGCTGAGCACCGGCCCGCTGGGCCGGGCGTTGCTCCTGGAGTTCTTCGCCCGGCACGTCGACCAGGTGTCGCGGGTAATCGTGACGGTCGACCCGGACGAAATCCCGGAGCTGTGGGCCACCGATTTCGCCGTGCACACCGAGGCGAACGTCTCCTTCCCCGAGGCGGCCGCGCCGATGGCCCGGGTGCTCTCGGTCCCCGCGCTCGACGGGCTCGCGGTCGGTCCCGGCCGGGTGGGCATCGACATTGTCGACGACCGCTTCATCGCCGGCCGGTACACCCTCGACGGAACCGACGGACGGCTGACGGTCACCGGCGGAACCGGCACCGCGGCCACCGCGACGCTCACCGCCGCCGGATTCTCCGGCTTGGTCTACGGGGTCCTCGATCCGGTCGATGTGGTCATCCGGGGGCTCGGCCGCATCCCCGGAGATGCCGCCACCGAACTGCGCGGGCTCTTCCCGAGATGTACGCCGTACCTCCGCGCCGAGTTCTGATCCGCGACGGTTTCGGCGGCGACCACCCGGCGCCTGCGTGTCGATCAAGGATTTTCCCGTCGATCAAGGAGATATTGCGGTGAAACGATCACCAAATCACCGCAACAAGTCCTTGATCGACGGGTGAGCAGGCCGGACCTGAATTCTGACCGGCGGGAGGCGAGCGTCAGCGGCTCTGCAACGCGTCCAGGCCAACCGCCATCGCCACGACCAGGCGTCGGTCGAGTTCCGGCAGGTGGATCTCCACCAGGTACTTGTCGCGCAGGCCCCACTTCTTGATCACCGAGAACGCCGGCCGGCCATCGATGGTGAAGTCGAAGTGGTAGGGCAGCCAGGAGAGCGCATCGACGAAGCGACGCAGGATTGCCACCACCAGGTTGCGTTCCTGACCGGTCGCCACGCCGATGCCCGGCTGCTCGACGTTCCAGGTGGACCGGAGCAGCGACTTTTTGAAGTCCTTGCGGAACAGTCCGACCGGGTTGCCGGCCGCGTCCGTCACGTCGTACGTCGCGCCCAGGTCAATCACCTGACGGGCCTTGAACCCGAGCACCGGCTGCTGCTTGGTGTCGTCGGTGTAGAGCGTCACCTGCTCCTTGAACGCCAGCCGCTTCTGCTGGGCGAAGGCAAAAATCTCACCCTCGGCGCCGTCCTTGGTGACCGCGCGGACTTCGTACTGGTTGACCATCAGCCGCAGCCGCTGTCGCACGAGCAGACGCTGCTGGTGTTGGAGCCGTTCGACTGTCATCAGATTCCTTTGTTAGGCGTCCACGCAACTGACGGAAGTCCGGCGGGAGTCTCGCACACGGTTGGACCGCGGTGGGGGTGGCGGTCCAACAGCGGCGGCGAGTTCCACCCCGTAGTGGCCGGAATTCACGCAAATGATCGCGTCGGGTCAGTACGAATTGCCGGATCCGACTACGCTCTCGGCGGAATTCGGGAGGACAATATGGATCGGGACCACACCATACTGATTGACCTCGGCGACATTCGCAGCAGCCCCGAGGTCGACATGACCTCAGCAGCGCTGCTGACGCCGCGCCGGATCCGGTTCACCGCAATGTTGGCGGGCGTGGCGTTACTGGTCGCGGCGGGCGGGTCGGCGCCCCCGGCACCCCCAGCGCTGACCCAGGTGCTCACCATCCCGACCGGGCCGTACCAGCGGTATCTGCTGGAGGGAGACCGGCTGTACTCGGCAGTCCCGGATCTCGGGGGGCCAACCCTGTCGGTCACCGGCTACGAGCTGACGCACGGCCGTCCCATCTGGAAGAGTTCGGTGCCGGCGCCCGAACTGATCGGCGAGGTCGCGGTTCAGTCGTCGACCGGGCTGCAGCAGTCGGCCGGGCTGCTCCTGGTGACCGTCGGCTGGCGGTCCGACAACCAGCCGCGGACCATCGCGTTGGACGCGACGACCGGAGAGCCTCGCTGGTCGTGGCCGAACCACATCCGGGTGCTCTCCGACGGGCGGACCGGTTTGACCATCGAGGAGGTCTTTCCGGCCGGTACCGAATTAACGGACCGTCGGGCACCGAACGAAACGGCCGTGGTGGTGACGGCCTCCGGCCGGGTGTATTCCGCTTCGTCGTTGGGAGTGGTGGCCCGGGTGGTCGATCTGGCCACCGGCACACTGCTGTGGAGCTCCGCACTGTCAGAGGGGGTCGAACCGGTTCCGTCGCCCGGTGGGCCCGACGCCGAACTGGTGATCGAGACCAGGGATGGCCAGATCGAGGTGGTGACCGCCCGCACCGGCACGGTCCGGACAACGCATCCCGCTGCTGAGGACACCCGCTGCGACCAACCAGAATGCCCGGTGCGTACCCGTTGGTTCATGATTGACGCAGAGACCGGGGACGCGGTAGAGACGTTCTCCGAGCGCATGAACGTCTTCGCGTACGGATCCCACCTGATTGAATTCAGCGACTCCGGTCAGCCACTACGCACCGTCGACCCGCGCACCGACGAGACCCGGATCGATCTGACCGGCTGGCAGGAACTCGCCTGGTCCCAGTCCGCCACGCTGCTCTTCACCCGGATCGGCGCCGAGCGGGGCAGCACCTGGCTGGGCATTCTCGAGCCGGGCGGGTCGAGCGTCCGCACACTGGGGGTGGTGCCGTACCGGACCCAGCACTGCCAGGTCATGACCGGTGCCCTCGGCTGCCAGACGAACGACGGCGAGTTACTGGTCTGGCGCTACCAACGCTGACCGGGCTGGCCGCCACACCATCCGGTGTGGCGGCCAGCCCGGTCGATCTCGCTATGTCCGGCTACCCGCCGAGGGGCTTCGGCAGGTGCAGGCCCGGCTCCCAACTCCAGAGTGCTGGGCCCTGAAGCGCCGTCCCATATCCGGCGCTGTATCCGCCGAAGTAGTAGAGCCCGTCGCCATTCTTGCGCTGGCCGACACGCCGCCGAACATGTTGGCGCCACCCTTGACCTTGTTCAACAGGCCCAGGCCACGCAGGACGGAGGCATCGGAACTGGTGGTCCAGCCGCCGGTGAGGGTGACGCTCCACTTGCCGCCCTGCACCCCAAGGTTGAGGCAGGCCATCAGGCAGAGACTGGCGCTGGCGTAGATGTGGTCATTCAGGTGGGCCGCTACCGCCCCGGCCGTCATGATCCCGCTACCCACCCAGCCGGCTGCCTTACTGGCTGCGGCGGCCGACGCGCCGGCCGCGGCGACCGCGGCGCTGCCGGCGGTCGACGCTGCCCGCCTGGCGCCACTCACCGCCGCACTGGCCGTCCGCCGCGTCGTCGACACCGCCGATTGGGCGCCGCGCCTTATCCCCGAGCCGATGCGCTTGACCGTACGAGCCGCCGCCGCCCCGGCGCGCTTGATCGCCGACCCGGCCTTCCTCGCCACCGATTTGGCCCTCTTGACCACGTGTCTGACCACCGCGCGGGCCTTCTTCGCCACCCGCTTCGCCTTCGACACGACCTTTTTGACGGCTTTCTTCACCGCCGCCTTAGCCGTCTTGACCGTCTTTTTGACAGCCTTAACCACCCGCTTACCGGTATTGACTACCTTTTTGACCACCTTTTTCGCCGCTTTTTTGACCTTGTTCCCGACCTTCTTCAGGAACTTGGGCCAGAGGCCATCGGCGTCGTTGGCGGTGATCGGGGTGTTGTTGGCGTAGGAGTAGCCGTTCAGTTGCTGCGGATCACCGTAACTGATCGCCGGGTCGACCGAGATGAACCGGCCGGTGCTCGGGTCATACTCGCGGGCCCCGAGATGGATCAGGCCGATCGCGGCGTCGAAGGTACCGCCCACGTAGGAACGCTCGCTGGGCCAGCTCGCTGGCGCGGTGCCGCGCAACTGCCCGAACGGCAGATAACGGCGCTGGTTGACGCTCAGGTCGGTCGCGGCGACCGCGAGCAGGCTGGTCCCATGCTGGTCGGTGGCTTCGAAGGACAACCCGCCGCTGGTACGGGTCGCGCTGGCCACCCCGAAGTTGTAGTAGCGGGTCGCCGAGACCGCACCGGCCCTGCTCAGCTTCAACTCGGTGTGCCCGAGATAGAGGGTGACCCCGTCGGCGTCCCGGCGGAGCAACCGGGTGCCATCGGCGTCGTACACGAACTCGGTGGTTTTCGCCCCTTCGACCACCTTGGCCAGATGACCCTCGTCATTCCAGATCAGGGTCTGGGCCGAGCCGGGAACCGTCCGGCCGGTGGTGTTCCCGATCGCGTCGTAGCTGTAGCTGCTGATCTGCCCGTTCGTGGTCACCTTCGACAAGCGCGTGCGGGCGGGTCCCACCGGCGCTCGGATACTCCGAGGTGCTGGTCATCCCGGCCCCGGTGCCAACGTTGTAGTTGGTTTCGGAGAGCCGGTTACCGGTCCTGTCATAGCTCCAGGACTGCCAGTACGGGGCCGGCCCACCGAGGACCGACCTGCTCGGATCGGTGGCGCAATTGTTGTTCGCCGTCCAGGCCAGGGTGAGCCGACGCAGGTGGTCGTAACGGAAGCACTGGGTGTCCGCGTTGCCGCCAGCCGGGGTGTCGGCGATCCGGGTGACGTTGCCGGCCGGGTCGTAGCTGTAGTTCACGTCGGCCAGGCTGGGCGTGGAGACGTTACGGTCGGTGCGCGCCCGCAGCAGGCGACGGCTGCCCTCCTCGTAGAAGAAGGTCTGGGTGAGCTGTTTGCCGCTGGTCGCCGAGAGGGTGAGCTGGGACGGCTCGCCGTACGGCGTGTAACTGGCGGCGGTCAGCAGGGTGGCCAGACCGGTCTGCGCCGAGATCACCTGCCCGTCCGCGTCGTAGCTGTAGCGCAGGGTCTCCGGGGCCAGAGTGCCGGCCGCCGGATACGAGATGGTCTGTGGCAGACCGGTCTCGGTGTACCCGGTGTTGACCCGGTAACTGCCGGCCAGCTTCCCCTCCCCGCCGGGAAGGGTGATGGTGACGCCCATCGACCGGTAACGCGAGTCGTAACCGGTCGTCGAGGTCACGTACGCCTCACCGGCGATGTAGCGGGTGGCCGAGGCGAACTGCCCGTTCACCACCTGCCGTTGGCCAACGTGTCGTACGCCCAGGACGCCAGCTTCGTCCCCGACGTCGAGTTGAGGTGCAGCCCGGTCCGGCGGCCGAGCAGGTCATAGCTGTTGGCCAGGGTCACCCCACGGGCGTCGGTGCTGGTCTGCACCGTGTCCGTGTCGTCATAGGTGTACGTGGTGGTACCCCGGTCCGGGTCCTGCTCGCTGATCTTGCGACCCCGCAGGTCGTAGCCGTACCGCCAGACATTGCCGGCCGGGTCGGTGAGCGTCGCCAGCGCCCCGCCCCTGGTGTAGGTGTATTTCGTGGCGTCGTAGCTGCCCGACGGCGTGCTTCCCGCGTACTGACGCAGCTCGGTGATCCGACCGTCGGCGTCACTGAGCGTGGTGGTCGCGGTGTCCCCGTCCGGTGGGGTCACGTGCACCCGGTCCCCGCCGTAGCTGATGGCGTTACGCCACTTCTCCACCCCGTAGGAGAGGAAGATCTCCGAGGTGACCTGTTCGGCGCCGTCGTAAACGGTCACCGTCTGCGCCGGCACCGCGTTGTCGCCGATCCCGGTCAGCAGGGTGCTGCTCGCCGTACCGGAGTTCCAGTACGGGCCGCTGCTCTTCACCGCCAGGCCACGCGAGTCGTAGAAGGTGTCAACGACCAGCCGGCCACCGCTCGCCACCGGCTCCTGGATCTGGCGTGAGCGCAGCCGCCCGTCGAGGAACTCATAGGAGCGGTCGTAGGAACCGTCGTCGCGGATCTCCTCGCTGGTGATGACGATCGGTGCGTTGTTCCGGACCAGGTAGGAGAACTTCTGGTTCGGCGTCTGCTTGTTCGCCTTGGAACGGTCCGGCAGCCACACCTCGGCAACCCGACCGAGCGGGTCATAGCCGATATCGGTGCGCTTGCCGTTCATGTCGATGAGCGTGGTCGGCTCGCCCCAGGCCGGCGCCAGTATGGTGCTCTCCACCCACCCCATCGGGTTGGTCACCTTGATGCCGGTGACCGGACCACCGGTGGTCGGGGTGTACTCGGTAACCACCCGACGGTTCAACACGTCGTACGACTCGATCTGCCGTCCGTAGCTGTCGAAAACGGTCCGCTCGACCGTCACGTAGCTCGGCGTGCTCCCGGAGTAGGCGGAAAGTTCCTGGGTCAACGTCACATCGCCCTTGGTCGGCGCGGCGCCGAGCGTGGTCGAGCCGTCGTAGAAGGTCCGCTCATCGGAGATCACGTCACCCGGGTACGCGGGGAGCACCGTGCAGGCGACCCCGACGGCCTCCACCCGGGCCTCGTAGTCGAGCAGCCAGAGCGTGGTGTTCCGGGCGTACGTGATCCGGGTGCACTCGTCGTCGTCGGCGGTCGAGACGTCACCCAGGTCGTTGATCTCGACCGGCAGGCCGTAACTGTCGTAGCTGGTCCGCACCTCGGTCCGGCGCCAGCCGCCAGCGGCCAACGCGGTCCGATCCCGCTCCTTCGCCACCTCGACCAGGTGCGCGGTGGTCGTGCCCTGGGTCGCGGTGGCCGCCGAGATCCACGGGTCGTAGATGGCGCCCTCCAGGACGCTGCCCCCGGCCCCGGTGTAGGTGATCTCCTCCCGGACCATGCCGGCCAGCGCCGGATGGTCGACGACGGCGACGTTCTCCGAGTCGGTCACCGAGACGCTCCGGGTTCCGCCGGTCAACTTGTCGCCGTTCATGCCCCGGAAATAGAGGGTCTCGTCCTGCGACCGCACCCCGGTCGACGCGCCGCTGGTCGTCCGGACCCGGCCGTACCCCCGCCACTGGCCCCAGGTCCGGTACTTCGCCGGAGTCAGCTCACTGTCGTCGTACCGCCAGGCGCCCCCGCCCAGATACTCGTAGTCGGTCTGCTCAATGCCGGCGACGCCGGCCACATCGTCCTCCAGCACCTGGACGGCCACATATTTGTGGAACCAGTCCAACTTCGGGGCCGTCGCGCCCTCCGGGGTCCAGTACTGCGGGAAGCAGCGCCTGGTGTTGGTCTCCGGGTTCGGCAGCGCCGAACGGACACACTCCCGCCCGGAATAGTTGACCCGGACATGCCCACCCGACTCGTCGTACACGTCGGTGACCCGCCACTTGTACATCGGCGGGATGCCCTCATCAGCGTCGACCCGGTTCTCCAACTGGGTGCCCTGGAAGGTGACGGCGGGCAGGGTGAGACTGCCGCCCACCTTGCCGGTCTGGGCGATCGAAGCCAGCCAGAGCGACGGCGAGGTGCCGTCACCGGGGTCACGGAACTCGTACTTCAGCGCCCACGAGTCCACCTCGGTGTACGTGGTGCCGGACTGCCACACCTTGGTGGTGACGCTGGTCAGCCGCTTGCGGGTCCAGAAGGTCGGCGCGAAGAGATCGGTGCAGGTCGCGCCGGAGTTGCAGTTCTGGTCGTACGGCACATCCGGCCAGTTCTTGGCGGTCTCCTTGGTGATGGTGCCGGTGCCGCAGGTGGCGCCCGCCGCACAGCGCTCCTCGACGTCGAAGACCACCCGCATCGGCGCCGGGGCGCTGTAGATCGTGTTCAACCGCTGCCCGTAGTCGATCCGCTTGAGATAGCCAGCGCGGGTGTACGCCGTACCCGCCGAGGCGGTCCGGTTCCGGCCGTAGTGGTTGGTCTCGGTGTCGTAGAAGTAGGACGACGCGTTGCCGTTCGGGTCCACCACGTAGTCGAGGTTCCACCGCCACGCCTGGTTGCAGTACGAGGTGGCGAAGGTCGAGCCGTGGCACGGATCGTTGACGCCGACGCCGAAGACCGGCACGGTCCAGGTGGCGTTGGTGGTCTCGCTCCCGGCGCTCCAGCCGGGCAGCCGGTTCAGGCCGAAGAAGTACTGCGTACCGTCCGGGTCGGTGACCTTCCAGTGCTCGCCGTTGTTGTCCCCGTTGGTCGCGCCGACCAGTTGTTCCACCCGGGTGCCGTCGTCCTGCCGGGCCCGCCACATCCCGCCCTCCCCGGGCGCCCACCGCTGGCCGCGTCCTTGACCAGCTCCACCGTCCGGCTACCGAGGGAGAGGAAGGCGTTGTCGGTTTTCCAGCAGAGGTCGTACGGTTTCGGGGTGGTGGACACCTCGTCGGAGCAGGAGACGTAACGCCGCTCGATGTAGTCGGTGCCCAGGTCCCAGCCCTCGCCCACCCAGGACGACTGGTTGTTCGTGGAGATCGTCCGACCGTCCACAGTGCCCGACGAGTAGTCCAGTTCCAGTTCCGGTTCCGGACCGCCCAGGCCGGGCGGCACCTCGAGCGGATAGTGCCAGCCGAAGTCGCCGGAGGAGTTCCCGGCGTCCCAGGAGGACGACGCGGAGAGCGAGGTCGCGGTGAAGCTTCCCGCGTTCCCCGAGGCGGCGGCGGTCAGCGCGAAGACCTGGCTGCTCGCCCGGTCGCCGGTCGCCCCGCTACCGCCGGCCAGTTCGACGTCGGCACTGACCCGGCGGCCCGGGGGTCGTTCCGGCTGGCCAGCGGTCGCCCGGCCCGGCAGTCCGCCCGTTGCGGCGTGGTGAGCGCGCAGGCCGGCAGTTCAACCAGCCGCAACCGCGAGGCCCAGTCCCCGCCATACGCCGAGCGGAAGGACGAGTAGTCGACCTCGAGCGGAAGCCGGGTCGGATCAGCCGGGGCCGAGGTTTCGGCCCGCCCCACGACGAGCAGCAGCCCGGCCACGCCGGCCCGCTCCGCGGCGGACCGGTCGAGCACACCCACCCGTAGCCGCTGTCCGGCCGCACCCCTGCCCTCGGGCGCGCCGACCCAGACCGGCAGGCTACCGGCCCGGGTACGCGCCGGAGCCGCCTGCGACGAGCCGTGCCGCGGCCGTCGGAGGCGAGACCTCGGCTGTGCCCGCGACCGGCCAGTGCGCCGCTGGGGCGGTACGCAGCACGGCGGCCGCGCCGGGATCGGGCGCCTTTGCTTTCGGGGTGAAGGCCGAGCCGGGAACCGACCGCTCAGTCTGGGTAGCGGGTGGTCGCCAGGACTGCGCGAAGTCGGGCCGAGCCAGGGCCGGGCTACCGGTGCTCAACAGGCTGATTACCATCGCCGCCGCCGTCACTGCGGCGATAGTTGCGGTCGTCCGAGCGCGCATAGCGCTCCCTCCACTCGGCATGGATCTGCGCGCCCAGGTTGCCGAACCGGCCGATGACCGCACTACTGATCGGCTATCGTCGCTATCTGGCGGCTCCCCGGAGGCTGTCGCTCCACCGCTGCCGGCCACCGCAACGGTCGGCCCGGTGGCCCTGGCAGAGGCGGCCCGCACACGCTGAGCAGACCGTAATTAAATACTTGCGATCCGGCGTGTTATCACCGGCGCTCGGGCGGCCCAGCCGTAACGTCGTGCGATGCCCTCACCAGTTCCGCCCTCACTGAGCGAACATTTCGACACCTTTCGTCAGCTACACCGGCCCGGCCGGCCGCTCTTCCTCCCCAACGCCTGGGACTTCACCTCAGCCGCCGCCCTGGCTCGGGCCGGATATCGGGCGATCGGCACAACCAGCCTCGGCGTGGCGGTCTCAGCCGGCAAACCGGACGCCGCTGCGGCCAGCCGGGCCGAGACCATCGCCCTCGCCTGGCTGTTGAACCGGCTGCCCACCCTGCTGACCGTGGACATCGAGGCGGGTTTCAGTGACGACCCGTTCTTCGTCGCTGAACTGGCCGCCGAACTCGCCGCTGCCGGAGCGGTAGGGGTGAACCTCGAGGATGGCCATCCGGACGGCACTCTCGTTCCGGTCGACCGCCACCAGGCGAAGATCGCCGCCGTCCGGGCCCAGGTGCCCGATCTGTTCATCAACGCGCGGACGGACACCTTCTGGTTGGCCGGCAGGCCGACCCCGCCCTGCTCGATGAGACCCTGCAGCGGATGGCGGTCTACCGGGCGGCGGGCGCCGACGGCGTCTTCGTGCCGGGCGTCGCCGACCCGGCACGATCAGCACCCTGGTCGCCGCAGTGGACGCCCCGCTCAACGTGCTCTATGCCCCCGGCCGCCACACCTTGGCCGAACTGGCCCAACTCGGGGTGGCCCGGGTGAGCACCGGGTCCCTGCTGTTCCGGACCGCGCTCGGTGCGGCCGTGGAAGCGGCGGAGAGCATCCGGCATGGGAATCATCCGACCGGTCTCTCCGGCGGCCAGCTATGCCGAGGTGCAGCAACTGACCACCGCCTGGTGACAGGTCGGGGGCCCGTACGTCGTTTCCGCTAGCCCCGTCCGGGTACCCGCGCAGAGCGACGTCCCGGACAGTGGAGGATTCCATGGCTGGTATCCAGATGAGAAGCACCGCGTTCAACGACCACGACCTGATGCCTGAACGGTTGTCCCGGATCGGTGGAAACATCTCGCCACCACTGGAATGGTCCGGCGTGCCCGACTCCGCGGCCGAACTCGTCCTGCTCTGCGAAGATCCGGACGCCGGCCCCACCCCGTTCCTGCACTGGTTGGTGACCGGGATCGATCCAGACCTCCACCGGGGTGGCCGAGGGGCAGCTTCCGGCCGGCGCACAGCAGTGGCCCAACGATTTCGGCGACACCGGTTGGGATGGGCCGCAACCACCAAAGGGCGACAATCCCCACCGCTACTTCTTCCGACTCTACGCGGTGCGGCAGCCGTTGGACCTCCCCGAGGTGCCACACGTACCCGAGGTGCACCAGGCGCTCGAGAACCGGGACCTGGCCAGCGGAGTCGTGGTCGGCACCTTCGGGCGCTGACCGTCGGTACGGGTGGGACCGCATCCGGCACGCGGGTTCGGCCCCACCCGGTTCGGTCCTTGAGATCAGGTGGCGGTGCAGGTCACCGTTGGCACGCCGTTACTGGTGCTGTAGGAGCCGAGCAACCCGAAGTTCGTACTTCCGCCGGCGCCCAGAGCGCCGTTGTAGCTCGACGTTGCGAGCGGTGACGGCTGATCCACTGGTGGTGATGTCAGCGCCCCAGAACGAGGCAACCTGTTGGCCGTTGGCGTAGGTCCATTTGACCGTCCAACCGGTGATCGCCGCAGTGCCGGCGGTCGACCTGGACATCCGCCTGGAAACCGCCCGACCACTGGCCGGTGATCGAGTAGCTGGCCGTGCAGCTCTTCGTACCCCCGGGCGCGGTGGTCGGTGGCGGGGTGGTGGCCGGAGCCGTTGTCCGGCGGCGGGGTGGTGGCCGGCACCGTGGTCGGCGGAGCGGTGGTCGGCGGCGGGGTCGTCGCTGGCGGGGTGGTGGTCGGCGGCGGGGTGCCGCCACCGCCGAAGACGACGTCGCTACACCAGTAGTAGGTCTGGTCGGAGTGGCTGGCCTTCCAGATCGTGTAGACGATGTGCCGCCCGGTGCGGCCCGGGGCACTCAGGCTGACCGTGTTGGAGACCCCGTTCAGCACCGGGTCTCCGGGAACGGGCGTACCCGCGCCTGGCGCGTATCGACCGGTCTCCTTGAGTAGTTCGAGGTTGCTCCAGCGCAGTTGGTCGGTGAGCGGGTTGAACCCCTGCCGGGTGACATAGAAACGGAAGTAGTCCGCGCCGTGCAGAGCCTGGTCGTGCACGGTGACGGAGAAGTTGTTACTGACCTGGGCGGCCTGCCAGGCGCCCGGCTTGTCCAGCGCGGCGTACCGGTTGCCGTCGGCCCGCCCGGCGCTGCAGAGCTGGCCATCGGGGACAGCGGCCTGGTGGTTGCCGGCGACCCCGTCGCGGTACAGCCCGTTCCAGTTCCACATCCCGTTCGGGTCGGCCTGCCAGGCCTGCCAGCACATGGGATCCTGAGTGGCCATCTCGGGCGCCTGGAAGTTGCCGCCCCAGCGCTTCCAGCAACCGTAGTTGCGCGAGGGTGGATTGATGGTCGAACCGTGCGCGGAGGCCACGTTGGCCAGCGCGGTGGCGAGCAGTAACCCCGCTGCGACCACGACGGCCAGTACGCGGAGCGGGATGGCCAGTGGTTTACCTGCGTGCGTGAGTGCGGACATGTGAAGCCCCCAAGCTTGGAGCGATCGGCGCCATGCGCGCGGGTGCGGTGGGGACGGGCCGATGACCCGCAGTGAGCGCACGCAGGGACGCGGGATGTGGTTCGGGTACGCGGGATGAGCTGCCCTTGGCTCCCGCGCCGGCTACCTGGCTCCCGTAGCGGCTATCCAGTAAAGATACATGTCGATCGATTGAGCTTTGTCAATAGTTGAGTGTGTCAACTAAGGCGTGGACCGGCCGGCGGGCGGCCAGCGGGGCGTCGCCCGCGCCCGCCTCGTTTGCCACACCGCCCCGGCGGGGAAGCCAGAGGACTCGATCACCGACTGTGGTCAGCGCAGCTATCGCAGAGACCGAACTTCACCGAGCTGAACAGGCGGAACGGACTCAACGGGCGCAACGGGACGGGGGCCCTACCCCCGACGGGGAGGACAGATGCCGGTCATAATCAAGAAGATCCTCGCCTGGGGGTCGCTCGCCTTCCTCATCTTCTTCATCGCCTTCCGACCGGAAGGCGCCGCGCAGATGTTCAAGACCATCGGCGGTGTCCTGATGGCCATCGCGCAGGGCGTCGGCGACTTCCTCACCCACCTGATGACCTGACCGCGACCTGTCCGAATTACAGCAAATGCAACCCGCTCCTGTCTGCCCATCCCGGTTCTGGAAGGTGAGAGAGCCACCGCCCCGCTCGATCAGCTCGAGCACCAGGTTGTAAACCACCAGGCTACGGGGATCAGCCCCGACGGGGTACGCGACGTGCTCGGCACGCGGCCCAGTGCGGCAAAGGCGCCAAGCAGTGGGCCGGGCTACCTCACCGCACTGCGGAGGGCATGACCGACGCGATCGAGCAGATGTGGCCACTCGCGGCGCACCAGCAGTGTGTCGTGCACCTCGTGCGGGCCAGCCTGCGATACACACAATTCCCTCCCAGGTCAAAGGCACATTCGTTCATGATCCATCATGTAGACCGGACCCTAATTAAGAGCCGAGGCTAGTACGCGGCATTATGAGGCGCTACTTTGTGAGCTATGACCCCTTCACGTCCCCGAGCACACCAGAATGCCGACAGGTCCATTCTTCGCCTTACGGAGGCATTTGTCTCAACTGGATGGACATCCGAAACCATCGAAAAGGATTATGGCGAAGACTTATTTGTACGCATCTTCGAAAATGAGGGAGCAACCAGGTATTGTTTCTTTGTGCAAGCTAAGGCCACTGACAATATTCAAAGATACCGCACGCGAGACGGAGGATTCATAAGATACCCGTTCGATCTGAACCACCTGAAGCACTGGGAGCAATTTTGGGAGCCGGTAATTCTGACGGTTTGGGACGCACAAAACGACATCACGTTCTGGGAGATGGCCCAATCCCCAGATCGACCCCCTGTCGCAGCCTCCAAGCGTTCGCAATTCTTCATGCCCTCCGATAATAGACTCGACTCGGATGGGTTGCGGCGGATAGAGGCTAGGACTAGATCGCGCTTTGAACGCTTTGATCGAGAAAGACGGGGGGCCGAGGTGCTAATTGACCTGGTTGAAGAGACGCTGGGAGTGAAGATCGAGTATGACCCCCAGGCTGGAATCATAATCGTCAGACATCCATCCAGACAGGAGCAGGTGACGGTTTTCGGGAAAAGCCTTGAGCGCCTTAAAGAAATCATGCAGCAGCTAAAGAAGACTCCAGAAGTTGCACTCGAAGAGGCTCTTTCATTGTTTGCCAAATTGGTCACATCAAGAGGCGAGATCCGAATAGAAGATCCGGATGGCAATATCCTGGAACGATGGCGAAACTTTAACGAGATGACGCGGCAACTGGAGCGCCGAACGGAGTTGAAAGAAACCTGGGGTTCAGAATAATTAACAGGCTTTCCGGCCAAAGCTGTGAGGCAGCGCAATCTAGCGGATCTCCTCGTCGGGCAGTCATAGACCGTCCAGCCTCTCTGGGGAGGCTGGTAGCCCTTGCAGTGCCCGACAAGGTGATCTGCAGCCGCCCACCTGCTCCTCACCCAACTACAGCTGGCAGCCCAAACCAGCAGGGCAGACCTGAGCCTGTACGCCGTTCTCCTCGAACTGCAATACCACTTCACGGCATGGCTCGGCTCTGTCCTCTTTGCCACCAGCTGATACCAGTCAAATAGAGGACTACTAGCCACGTAAGGTGACATTTTGCATGTCGAATGCTATAGAGTACTTAAAGGTACTAGTGACCGACCTGCAACCTACCGATGACATTTTCTTTTCGGCGACTCGCTTAGAGGTCGGTCACCACGATGTCGAGGCGGATCGGGCGACCGGAGCGCGGCTCGGTCTCCTCTACTGCGTACTTGAGGTCGCGCAGCGCGGTGACCAGTTCCGGCAGCGACCCCGGTCGCGCGCCGCTGGTCAGCAGGGCGCGGACCAGCCGACCCTTGGTGGCCTTATTGAAGTGACTCACCGTGGTGCGCTGGCGCGCGCCGTTGACCATCCGCTCGTGCAGCACCCGTACCTCGGCGGTACGCCCGGCCACCGCCGCGTCCGGGACCCACATCGACGCGTACCCGGTGGAGCGGAGATCCAGCACCGGTCCGTCGGCGGCGATCGGCCCGAGCGCCGCCGGCAGCACCGACCGCCAGTGCCGGCGAAGCGGACCGACGCCGGGCAGGTTCACCCCGATCGAACAGCGGTACGGCGGAATCGCGTCGTCGATCCGGACCACGCCCCAGAGCCCGGAGCAGATCAGAATCGACCGCCGGGCGAGTTCGTACGCCGGTGCGCTCAACCCGGAGAGGTCCAACGCGTCGTAGAGCACTCCGGTGTAGAGCTGTCCCGCCGGCAGCGTCCCGGCCCGGTACAGGTCGGCGTTGCGCAGCACCTCACCGCGCTGCCCCGGGGTCAGCCGCAGCAGCTCCCGGGCCCGGTCGGTCTCCGGTTGTCCGCAGAGCTCGACCAGCGCCGCCAGTGCCTGCTCCCGCGCTGGGCGCAGGGTGGGCAACGCGAGCCCGGCCAGGTCGAGCGGGGTTCCCGGCCCGGCATCGGCCTTGCCCTCGGACGGCGGCAGCAGGATCAGCACCGCGCCATCCTGCTGCACCGGGCGAACCCACCCGTGACCAGGGCGGCTACCGGTGGGCCAACTAACCCAGCCAGGATTGCGGGCGGCCGCCGAGGAAGGCAGCCGGTACGGGTCGCCCGGCGGCGGCGTAGAGGCGCTTGATCGCCGCACCGGGACGGCGCAGATCGTACAGACTGCCCGGTTCCATCCGCTCGTACTCGGCCTCGACCAACTCGATCACCATCTGCGCGACTGTCAGTTTGCGGTTGACCGCCAGCATCTCCAGCAGTTCGTACGTCTCGTCGTCAACGCTCACCAGCTGCTCGTCCCGCATGGTTTCACGTTAAGCCGACCGCGCATCGCCGTCCGACGGTTCCCCAACCCGGCCGCCCCGGTCGGACGGTCCCGGCCGCCGCTGACGGATGATGCTGGATGTGACCGCGACTGTAACGCCGCCGGCCGCCGCCCACCCACCGGGAACGGTGCTGGAGGCGGTGCTGGAACGGATCACCTACGCCAACGAGGAGACCGGCTACACGATTGCCCGGTTCGCCACCGACCGGTCCGGCACCGATCTACTCACCGTGGTCGGCTCGCTGCTCGGCGTGCAGCCCGGCGAGAGCGTACGGCTGGTCGGGCGCTGGGGGTCACACCCGAAGTACGGGCGACAGTTCGAGGTGTTCTCGTACACCACCGTGCTCCCCGCCACCATTCAGGGCATCGAACGGTATCTGGGCTCCGGGCTGATCAAGGGCATCGGCCCGAAGATGGCCGCCCGGATCGTCGAGCACTTCGGCGTGGACACGCTGCGGGTGATCGAGGAGGAAGCTGCCCGGCTGGTCGAGGTGCCCGGCCTGGGGCCGAAGCGGACCAAAATGATCGCGGTGGCCTGGGAGGAGCAGAAGGCGATCAAGGAGGTGATGCTCTTCCTCCAGGGGGTCGGGGTCTCCACCTCACTGGCGGTCCGGATCTACAAGAAGTACGGCGACGGCTCCATCTCGGTGGTGAAGAACGAGCCGTACCGGTTGGCGGCGGATGTCTGGGGCATCGGCTTCAAGACCGCCGACACCATCGCCCAGGCGGTCGGCATCCCGCACGACAGTCCGCAGCGGGTTCAGGCCGGTATCCAGTACACCCTCTCCGAGGCGGCCGACAACGGCCACTGCTACCTGCCGGAGCCGAATCTGATCACCGACGCGGCCGGGATTCTCGGCGTACCGGCGGAGCTGGTCCGGGAGTGCCTCGCCAAGCTGGCCGCCGAGGAGGGGGTGGTCTGTGAGGCGGTGCCGAATCCGAGCGACGAGGGCGGCACCATCCCGGCGGTCTACCTGGTGCCGTTCCACCGGGCCGAGTCGGCGCTCGCCGGCAGCCTGCTGCGGCTGCTGCGCGGCAGGGAGGACCGGATGCCGGCCTTCGGCACGGTGGACTGGACCAAGGCGCTGATCTGGCTGCGTACCCGCACCGGGGCCGACCTGGCGCCGGAGCAGGAGCAGGCGGTCAAGCTGGCGCTCACCTCGAAGGTCGCGGTGCTCACCGGCGGCCCCGGCTGCGGCAAGTCGTTCACCGTCAAGTCGATCATCACGCTGGCGGCGGCGAAACAGGCGAAGATCGTGCTGGCCGCGCCGACCGGCCGGGCCGCGAAGCGGATGACCGAGCTGACCGGTCACCCGGCCGCCACCGTGCACCGGCTGCTGCAACTGCGGCCCGGCGGCGACCCGGTCCATGATCGGGACAACCCGCTCGACGCCGACCTGGTCGTGGTCGATGAGGCGTCGATGCTCGACCTGATCCTGGCCAACAAGCTGATCAAGGCGATCGCGCCGGGCGCGCATCTGCTGCTGGTGGGCGACGTCGACCAGTTGCCCTCGGTCGGTGCCGGCGAGGTGCTCCGGGACATTCTCGGCGCCGAGGCGATCCCCCGGGTCCGGCTGACCAAGATCTTCCGGCAGGCCCAGGAGTCCGGCGTGGTGGTCAACGCCCACCGGATCAACGCCGGCCAGGCGCCGGCGCTCGGCACGTACCCGGATTTCTTCCTGTTTCCGGTCGACGAGCCGGAGGCCGCCGCCGAACTGGTGGTGGACATCGTCGCCCGCCGGATGCCCCGGAAGTTCGGCCTGCATCCCCGGGACATCCAGGTGCTGGCCCCGATGCACCGCGGGTCCGGCCGGCGCCGGGAACCTCAACATCGTCCTGCAGCAGGCGCTCGCCCCGCATCGCGAGGGCCGCCCGGAACGCCGGCACGGCGCCCGGGTCTTCCGGATCGGCGACAAGGTGATCCAGATCCGCAACAACTACGACAAGGGCGTGGCCGGGGTCTTCAACGGCACCGTCGGGCGTGATCACCGATCTCTCCACCGAGCAGCAGAAACTCACCGTCCGCACCGACGAGGACGAGGAGATCGAGTACGAGTTCGACGAGCTGGACGAGCTGCAGCACGCGTACGCCATCACGGTGCACCGGTCACAGGGGAGCGAGTATCCGGCGGTGGTCATCCCGGTCACCATGAGCTCGTACACCCTGTTGCAGCGCAACCTGCTCTACACGGCGGTGACCCGGGCGAAGAAGCTGGTCGTGCTCGCCGGCTCCCGTAAGGCGATCGCGATCGCGGTCCGTACCGCCGGGACCGGCCGCCGGCACACCGCCCTCACCCACCGGCTCACCCCGAGCTGAGGCAGCCAGCTCGGAATCTGGTTGGAGCGGGGCGGTGGTCAAAGCGGCCAGATCGACCGGGAGCGCCAGTGCGACGAAGGTGCCGAGGATCAGGAACGGGCCGAACGGCAGGTGCGCCGACCAGCGGACCCGTCCGGTGGCGAGCAGGGCCAGGCTGACCACCGCCGCCCCGACGAAGGCCACCATCAGCCCGAACACCACCGCTTCCCAGCCCAGCCAGCCGAGGATGGCCACACTGCTGAGCGCCAGTTTGGCGTCGCCCAGCCCGAAGCCGCGCCGGCCGAACAGCAGGGCCGAGCTGGCGAAGAAGACCGCCATGCCGGCTCCGGCGGCCAACGCGCGTAGCCAGGCGGCGCCGCCGGCCGGATCGGTTCCGATGAGGGCGGCGAGGCCGAGCAGTCCGAGGGTGCCGGCCAGGGCGGCGTAGGTGAGCCGGTCCGGCAGCCGGTGCACCGCCAGGTCGATGAAGACCAGCGGTACGGCGCACGCCGCCCACCAGGTCAGCGCGACCGATTCGGGCGCCGGACGGGCGGCCAGCGCCAGCACGGCGGCCACGGCCAGCCCGGCCAGCTCGACGGTGAACGGTGGGGCACCGATCCGGGTACCGCACCCGGCACACCGGCCGGTCGGGGCGAGCGCCCGCGGTGGGGCGGCGAGGCCGATCGGCGTACCGCACGTGTCGCAGCCAACGCGGCGGGGCCGGCCGGCTGGCACCGAGTCGGCGAGCACCAGCCAGCGCAGCAGCGGGGTGACCGCCAGCGCCGTGAGCACCCGTACCAACGTGGACGGGCTGGGTGGCGGTG
>CAVVPI010000026.1:0-116569 GCA_963750055.1 uncultured Actinomycetota bacterium
ACGACGAGGTCGGGCTGCTGTCGCCGAGCGGGCGGACGGGTGCCGGCTACCGCCGGTACGACGACGCGGACCTGGAACGGTTGCAGCGGATCCTGTTCTACCGGGAGCTGGGGTTCCCACTGGAGGAGATCGCGACCATCATCGATGACCCGGAGTCGAGTCCGGCGGCACACCTGCGCCGGCAGCACGAACTGTTGACGGTACGGATCAGCCGGCTGCGGGAGATGGTCACCGCGATCGAGTTCGCGATGGAGGCGAAGAAGGTGGGTATTTCACTGACCCCGGAGGAGCGGTTCGAGGTCTTCGGTGACGACGATCCCGAGCAGCACGCCGGGGAGGCCGAGCAGCGGTGGGGTGGCACCGACGCGTACCGGGAGTCGAACCGCCGGGCCGCGCGGTACAGCAGGGCGGACTGGCTGCGGTTCAAGGCGGAGAACGAGGATTGGGGCCGGCGGCTGGTCGCGGTGATGGACTCCGGTGCGTCGGCGGACACTCCGGAGGCGCTGGCGTTGGCTGAGGAGCACCGCCAGTCGATCAGCCGGTGGTTCTACGAGTGCTCGTACGAGGCCCACACCGGTCTGGCCGACATGTATCTGGCTGATCCGAGGTTCACCGCGTACTACGAGAAGATCAAGCCTGGGATGGCGGTCTATCTGACCGAGGCGATCCACGCCAACGCCATCACCCGGGCCTAGCGGTGGGCCGCCGGCTTCGCGCCGGCGGCGATGTCGTCACTGGCCCTACTCGTCGGATTGGCAGCCGGTGGCCGATTCCCCGGACGGGCCCGCGATGAAGTCGTAGACCGTGCGGGCGAGCTGGCGTACCGTCTCGTCGCCGGTTGCTTCCGCGCCGGAGGTGACGAACGCGACGGCGACCTGCGAGCCGGGGATCAAGTAGTAGCCGACGTCGTGGGAGGCGTCCGGCAGGTCGCCTGTCTTGTGGGCGACCGGCACTCCGGGCGGCAGCGCGGCTGGGATCTTCGTATTCAACGTCTGTTCCCGCATGAACTCGATCATCAGATCCTGTGATGCGGGAGACAGGATGTCGCCGTCCCAGACCGCGCCGAGCAGCGACACCACGTCGTCGGCACTGGTGTAGTTCTCCTCGCCCCGCATCGCCGCCTCGGTATCGAGCAGCTTGCGGGCAAGGATGGTCTGCCGCTGGTTCATCGAGTCGATCAGGGCGTTCACCGGGGCGAAACCGCCCAGGTAGTTGATGAGCACGTTGGCGGCGGTGTTGTCGCTGAACTTGATCATGTATTGCGCCAGCCGGAAGAGCGACACCACCTGTGGGAACGTTTCGTGTTGAAGCTCGCCGGTGCCGTCCACCACGTCGGAGGGCACGACCAGTACGTCATCGTCCAGCGACACCTGGCCACAGTCGACCCGGCGCAGCAACTCGACCAGGATCCAGAGTTTGATCACGCTCGCCGCCTTCGGGCGGAACGTCCCGTTTACCGAGACCTGCTGGTCGCCGTACCGGCCGGAGAGATCGCGCACCGCGACGCCGGCTGCGTTGGGGGCGGCGTTCACGACCTGCTGTAGTTCCGGGGTCAGCGGTAGCAGGTCCGCCGCCTGCTCGGTGTCGATGGGCGGCTGTGGGTCGGTGACCACATCGCCGATCAGTGTGTCGGGCTGCTGGTCGGGGCGGTCCACTTCGACGATGCCGCGGGTCCGACCGACCAGGGGGAGGTCAAAGGTGTACGTCGTCCCATCCACCGTAACCTGACCAGCGGCGGAGTCGTCGGTGACCGTCATGTCCGGGTCGGCGACCCGGCCGGTGTCGCCGTCACAGGCCCGGTAGCGCACGGTTCGGGCGGTGGTGTCGACCGAGAAGATGCCGGAGCCGAACGCCATCCAGGCGAGCGCGTTCGTGGGTGCCGGCGTGACCGATAATGGGCCGTCGTCTGCGGCAGCCGGGACCGGAACGGCGACGAGTGCCAGCGCGACCGCGACCCCGGCCGCCGTCGGGCCGAAGCGGCGTCCGAGCCGCCGTTCTGGTACGGCCGGAACGAGCATTCTGTGAAATGGTGTTCCGAGCCGATTGCCAGATTTACTCACGTCTGCACGATAAGGGGCGCTGGGTCGGCTCGACCGGATGAGGTCAACTGTCACCCGTTCGAGGGCCAGACCGCTGCTGTCGCCGAGCGGGCGGACGAGTGCCGGCTACCGCCGGTACGTCGCGGTGATGGCCGCCGGTTGCCTGTCGGCGGCCCCACCCGCCTCGGCAGCCTGAGGTCAGGGCGATGGCCGGAGGGTTGCGGGTTCGTCCGGGCCATCCTGGCGTTGCAGTGTGGGGGACAGGCCAGCCCGCTGCGGCCCACGGTACGGAAGTGTCTGACTGTAGACGATATTGGTGGTGGTGCTGCCGAACTGCGCTATCTGATCGATGATCTGCTCAAGGTGGGCCATGCTGGTCGCGGCGATCTTCATTGAGTAGCAGTCATCGCCGGTGGTCCGCAGACATTCCAGTATCTCGAGCCGTTCGCCGAGTAGCCGGTGCAGTGGCTCATGTCTATTACCGGGATACTTCAACCGGACCACGGCGAGGACCGGGAAACCGACTGATTCCAGGTCGACGCTGGCCCGATAGCCGGTGATGACACCCGCTGTCTCCAGGCGCCTGATCCGTTCGGTCGTCGCGGACGCGCTCATATTTACCCGTCGCCCCAGCTCGGTCAACGGAACGCGGCCGTCGCGCTGCAGCTCGCTCAGGATCAACCAATCGGTGATGTCCAGATCCACGGTCATCCGGGCAGACTACCGGCAGATCCACGGTAGATCCGGCCTCCTGCCGTGAGGCTGCCCTTCCGATCCCGGTTCGTTCCTTCTAGCCTTGCCTGATGCGCCTAGGAGTAAATGTTCCGAACTTTGGGCCGGGCGCCGAACCTGACGCCTTATACCGCTGGGCGCAGACGGTGGAGGGCCTGGGGTTTGATCTGCTGATGGTCTCCGACCATGTCGCGGTGACGCCGGATGTCGCAGCGCGGTACCCGGCGCCCTTCTATGAACCGTTCACCACCCTGGCCTGGCTTGCCGGTGTTACCGACCGGATACAACTGGGGACCACGGTGCTCGTTGTTCCTTACCGGCATCCGCTGCTCATCGCCCGGATGGCGGCCAACCTCAACCGGCTCAGTGGAGGGCGACTCATTCTCGGCGTCGGCGTCGGCTGGGCGAGCCAGGAGTTCGAGGCGATCGGCGTACCGTTCCGGCGGCGGGGCGCGCTCACCGATGACCACCTCGAAGCCATTCGCGAGGCGTGGCGGAATGACGACGACTATCGCAGTGGACAGATCCCGTTCTGGGTCGGCGGCAACAGCGACGCGGCAATCCGTCGGGCGGTGCGACTGGGTCAGGCGTGGCACCCGCTGCGCTGCACCCTCGATTGGCTGCGTGACGCGGTGGGCCGGTTGAAGGCGATCGCGGACGAGGCGGGTGCCCTCGCCCCCGTACTGGCACCCCGGATAGCGTTGCGGCTGACCGACTCGCCGCTTGCCGGTCCGTCACGATTGGCGGCGAGGGCACGATCGATCAGATCGCTGACGATCTTGAACAGCTGCACCTCCTCGGTGCTGAGGCGGTCGTACTGGATCCGTTCAACGGCGATCCGCGCGAAACTCTGCATCCAGAGGTGGCGTGGCAGGCCCTCGCGGCGGTGGCCGCGCGGCGTATTCGAAGGACAGGTCAATGATGACTGGAGTGACACTGGGTCCGGAGGTTGAGCGGTTCCTCCGGCGGGCGGTTGAGCTTGCTGGTGTGGCGCGGGCTGCCGGAGACCAACCGTTCGGATCGCTCTTGGTGGGCCCGGCCGGCGAGGTGCTCGCGGAGGATCGCAATACGGTGGTCACCGATGGTGATATCGCCGCTCATCCTGAGTTGAAGTTGGCCAGGTGGGCTGCACGGCATCTCGACGCCGGGACCGCGGGTGCGACGACGATGTACACGAGTTGTCAGCCGTGCGGGATGTGCGCGACCGCGATCGAGCGCTCCGGCCTGGGGCGGGTGGTTTTCGCGCTCTCCGCTGGGCAGTTGCAGAGCCTGAAGCCGGCTTCCGGCGTTTCGAACAGTCAACCGCAGGTGCGCTACGAGGGTCCGGCGCTCTTCGCCGAAGCGCGGGTTCCGGTCGATGGCTACTACGGCTGAGGCCGACCGGTAGGTGGGTGACCCGTGACCCAAGGTGATCACGCTGATGTGACAGTGATCGCTGTTGTTGGTTCCGTGGGCGCGCCCCCGGCTGTGTTACGAGAGCGCTGTCCCGGGTCAACCTCGAGGAGATTGAGCGGGTCATCCTCAAGCCACCTGGCTGGATACCGGAGTCGTCGACAGTCTCGGACTACTGCGACTCATCACCTGGTTGGGAAGGAGTACCACATCCCGGTGCGCCGGCTCGCTCGAAGACGACCTCGTTGATGACGAAGCACTCCGGCTGGCCGCGGAGAGCATTCCCCGGGAGACCCCTGTATGACGCAAAGCTCCACGCGACGCCTGGCTCAGGGAATTGTTCCCCTGACCGGGTTCGCGCTCTTCACCGCAGCGCTGGACGTGTACGCCGGTAACCAGTTCCAGGAGCACAGTCCGGTGACCGTGGCGGCGATCTCCTTCGCCCTCGCCGCCGCGTTCTTTCTCGGCATCGACATGCTCCGGCAGGGTGCCGCCGCCACGCTGCGACCATTGCGTACCAACCGGTACGACATCATTATGATCAACATAACGACGGCGGTGACCTGGCTCTCCATGCTCTTCGCGTTGAAGTACCTGGAGCCGGCCATCGTCAACGTGGTCGGTCTCGCGATCGGGCCGCTGATCACGGTGCTGCTCAGCCCGCTGCTGCGACCCGGCAGTTCGGTGCTACGCGTCGAGATTCTGGTCTCGCTCATCATCGGGGCGATGATCGGAATGCTGGTCTGGGGTTCCATCACCGGTCGAAGCGGGATCGGCGAACTGGGCAGGCTCGACGCGATGCTCGGGGTTGGCCTGACCCTGCTCACGGGAATCGGGTCAGTCGCCAACGTGATCTACTCGAAGCGCCTCAGCGACGCGAATCTGAAGCCACAGTCGGTGCTGGCGTTGCGTTTCTTCCTGATGCTCGCGATCACCTGGACGATGGTCGCGGTGAGTCCGGCCCCGGGACTGGCCGCGGCGCTGCTGCCCTCGGCGCCCATCGCGGTGATCGGCGTTGCCGTGCCGCTCTACCTGCTCCAGGTCGGCATCCGGAACGTCGAGCCGATCACCGCCTCGATCCTGCTGACCCTCTCGCCCTTCTTCGCCTTCGTCCTGCAACTTCCGGACCAGCGACTGACCCCGTCGGTATTCACCCTCATCGGTATAATCGGAATCACCCTACTGGTCGCGATCAGTACGGTCGCGCGACTGCGACACGATTCCGCAGCCCCGAGGGTCGAGCAGCCGGACCCGACGGGCAGGTCGGCGGAGGCATCCGCCACCGCGCCCGCCGGAACCAGAGAACCCGCCTGAAACAGGAGTAACCTTGAGGTGCGCCATCGTCGACGCGTACGGCATCGGCAGGTTTTTGCCGGCCGCACTGCGTCGGTACGATGTGGAGCCGATCCACGTCCGGTCCGAGTTCCCGGACATTCACCTGGAGTACCGGCCGGAGGACTTCACGATCGACCTCAAGCACGACGGGGACATCGAGGCGACCGCAGAGCGGCTCCGTGAGCTCGGGGTGGAGTTCGTGGTCGCCGCGATGGAGTCCGGCGTGCTGCTCGCCGACGAACTCTCGGCCACCCTGGGCACGCCCGGTCACGGCATGAGCCGCCCGGCCGCCCGCCGGGACAAGTACGCGATGGCACGGGCGGCCCGCGATGCCGGACTGGCGTCGGCGGAGAGCTTCGCGTCCGCCTCGGCGGACGAGGTGATCGCCTGGGCGATCGAGCGAGACGGGTGGCCGGTGGTGCTCAAACCGGTGGCCAGCGCCGGAATGGACAACGTCCACTTCTGTCACTCGCCGGAGGAGATCCGGGTCGGCCACGCCAGCATCCTCGCCAGCGCGGACCGCTACGGTTGCCGCAACGAGATCGCCCTCGCCCAGCAGTTCCTGGACGGGGACGAGTATTTCGTCAACACGGTCAGCCGCGACGGCGTCCACCACATTGTCGAAATCTGGCGCTACCACAAACATCAGATCGACAGCACCCGGTCAATGGTCAGCAACGAGCATCCGGTGCCCATCGACGATCCGGCCGCCCGGGCGGTCGGTGAGTACGCGCTCGCCGTGCTGGACGCACTGGAGATCCGTAACGGTGCCGCCCACACGGAGATCATGCTGACCAGAGGTGGACCGGTCCTGGTGGAGTGCGGTGCCCGGCTCGGCGGCGCGCATCTCCCGGAGATCGTGTCACGTTGTATCGGTACCAATCAGATCGACCGGCTCGCCCTCGCGATCGCCCGGCCCGAGGAGATCACCGCCGGCACCCTGCCGCCGTACCAGCTCCTCACCCCGGTGCGGTTCCTCAACCTGATCGTTCCCGAGGATGGGGTGATTCCGGCCGACGAGAAGTGGGCTCAGATCCGGGCGCTCGACTCGTTCCTCGAGCTGATCGTGACCCAGCCAGCGGGTAAGCGAATCGAGCGGACGGTGGACCTGGCCAGTTCCCCCGGCTATGTGTATCTCAGTTCTGACGATCCGGCTCAGGTGGCGGCCGATTATCAGCGGCTTCGCGAAATTGAGCGCGGCGGCTTGTACGAGCGTCTGCGTCTGGCGTAACACCAACGAGATGTGGCAGACGCTCTATTGCCGGGGCGACGACGGCTTCCAGCCGTACCCGCCGAGGGACGGGCAGCTCAAGCCGACCCAGAACATCTTCGAACTGGACGCGACCGCCCATGAGCGTCGGGCCTGGTCCCGGTACCCGACCTCGGCCAGGGTTGAGGTGGCGAAGCTCGCCTACCTTGAGGACCGCTGCACCGGTCAGCTCGTCTGACGACACCCCCACCCCACCCCCTCCCGTCCCCCCACCCCGCCCGTACCCTCCGGTCGATCATGAGGTTATCGCTGAAGAGAGCGCTCTCCGAGGCGGCAACCTCATGATCAACAGGGAAGGGGGCGGGAAGGGGGCGGGGCCCGTTCCGCCGGCAGCCACTTCACCCCCACGCCGCGCAGCGATCCCGGATGGGGAGGCAGAGGTCGGCGAGGACCGTAATCGAGCGTTCCGGCCCGGCCGGTGATCGCGTATCCCCGGGCAGGCGCCTGGGTACGCTGTGCCCCGTGACGACCAACATCAGTGATCTGATCAGTACGGCCAGCGCGTTGGCTGTGCCCGTGGTTCGTAATACCAAGGACGAGCAGTTGGACGACCGTACGCCCTGCACCGAGTTCTCGGTGCGTGACCTGCTCAACCACCTGTTCCAGGTGGTCGTCAACTTTCAGGAACTGGCGGCCAGGAAGCCGGTGGACTTCCGCACCACCCCGAACTACCTCGACGGTGCCTGGCGGGACCGGTTCGAGGCGGAAACCAAACTCCTGATCGGGGCGTGGTCCGATCCGTCGGCGCTGGAGGGTGTTTCGCCGGGGATGGGCATGCCCCAGGAGATGGTCGGGCAGATGGTACTGCTGGACCTGACCGTGCACGCCTGGGACCTGGCCGGCGCCACCGGACAGCCGTTCAATGCCGACCCGGCCGCCGTGGCCGCGCTGGCCCCGGCAGCCGCGGTGCTGGCGCCCCAGGCGCGGAAAATGGGTGTCTTCGGCGAACCGGTGCCGGTGTCCGTCGATGCCGGCGAGTTCGACCAGCTTCTCGGGCTGATCGGCCGCGACCCGACCTGGCGCCGGTAGCCGGCCGGTAGCCGGCTAACCCTGGCGCCGGTAGCCGGCTAACCGTCCACCCGGGCGGTGGCCGGTGTGGCCGGTGTGGCCGGCTGGAGGTAGGTGACCAGTTCCGCGAAGACGGCCGGCGTGACGATCCGGGTGCCGAATTCGTGGGCCGCGCGCGCCTTGGCCGTACCGGAGGAAGCATCGTCGGTGACCAGCACGGCGGTCCTGCGGGAGACGGCCCCGGTGACGCGCAGTCCGGCGGCGCGGGCACGTCCCTCCAGGCGGGCCCGTTCCAGGTCATCGCAGCCGGTGAACGCGACGCCTTCGCCGATCCGCAGCGGCCGGCCGTACGACCAGTCGCGGGGCAGCGGCCGGCAGCCGGTGGCTTTCCGCGTTACCAGCGCGTCACGGGCCTCGTTGAGGACAGCTTTGACGATGCCGTCGGGGAAGCCCAGGGCCTCGGCTGCGGCGAGCAGCTCGCTCCGCTCGTCCCGGGTGATCCTGCCGTCCTCGACCGCCTTATGCGCCAGCGAGAGCAGGAAACCACGGTGGGCCGCGTGGACCTGCTCGTGGGTCAACGCGTACAGCTTCGCCAGGTCGGCGAGGGAGGCGGCCTCGTCAGCGGTGAGCACACCGTCTTCGAGGACCTCGGCGAGGAGCTCAAGGTAGGCCTTCGTCGTCTCCGGGGCGCCGTCCTCGACCGCTGACGACACTGGGAGGTCAGTCAGGAGGGTGGCGAGCAGGCCCGGTGCGGCGGGGACCGCCAGCGGACCAGCCGGGCCGCGCAGGGCCACCGGAACCTGCCCACGCGGGACGGCGGGCCAGGCGACAGTCGCCGCCCTGGCCGGCAGCGTCCGATGCTTGGCTGCCGGGGGTCGGCCGACGTGTGGGTCCAGATAGGAGGCGAGCAGCTTCGCGGTGGCCCGCGCGTCGCCGAGCGCGGTGTGCGCGTCCTCCAGTCGGATCCCGGACGCCCAGCAGCAGTCGGGTAGCCGCCGCCGGGACAGGTGGGGCAGGTAGGTCCAGCTCGCGTCCAGGGTGCAGAGCGACGGTGCCGTCGGCAGGTCCCAGCCGACCCGCGCGTACTCCGCGCGGAGAAAGGACAGATCGAAGGCGGCGTTGTGGGCGACCAGCGCACGGCCGGCCAGCCGGGAGTTCACCTCCCCGAGTACGTCGGCGAAGCGTGGTGCCCGACGTACCTCCGCGGCGGTGATCCCGTGGATGCGGGTCGGACCCACCGGACCGCTGGGATTCACCAGGGTGGTCCACTCGTCGACAATCCGCCCGGCGGTGTCGGCGTGGATCACCGCGATCTCCACGATCCGGTCGCGCGCCGAAGAGAGTCCGGTGGTCTCCAGGTCGATGATGGCGAACCCGCCGCCGGTCGGACCCGCCGGGCCCGCTTGGGCCGGCGAGAATCCGGCGAATGGGGATCCGCCCGTAGCCACATCCTCAACCTGGCGGCGGAACCTCTCGAAGAGACCCAAAATTTCCCTCCCATACTGATTCGGGGCGGCCACAGTCGTGGCGATCCGATGCGTACGGAACGCGGACGCGGCGCCACCGGCCAGCCGGCAGTCGGCGATCCAGAAGGGACATTAGTGGCGAAAACAAGTCGTCACCTCCCCTGATCGTGGCGGTCCGGCTAGAGGAACAACCGATCCGGACGTCGGCCGACAAGGCTTCAACGACCTGACTCATCGGTGGAGATTAGTCAACATCGCAGGAAAGTACGGGCATTCAGAGATATGTCCAAATGAGCTGTGAATGTGCGCGTTGAAGTCACATTGGACAGAACAGTGGCAGCGGTTTTCTTCAGCACCAGGCGGCTCGTCAAAGTCCGGACGCAGGTACGCGGCGGGGCGACCTTCGTCGCCGCTGACGATGTCGAGTCCTGGAGCCGGTCGCGGTCTCGGAACGTACGCCGGCCGGCGCCCAGGTAACCGCGGACCGGATCGCCATCGGCGCCGCGCATCGCGACCAGGTCGCGGCGATCCGGGGGCAGCTCGGCGCGGCCGGAGCGGGTATCACCGTGGACACCGCCAACCGGCTGCAGGGCCGGGAGTACGACGTGACGGTGGTGTGGCATCCGCTCGCCGGCCGGCGGGACGCGACCGCGTTCCACCTAAAGGCGGGGCGGCTCTGTGTGTTGACCTCCCGACACCGGCACGCCTGCCTGGTGGTGGCCCGGGCGGGGATCGACGAGCTGCTGGATGTCCACCCGTCCACCGAGCCGGTGCACCTCAACGTCCAGGTCAAGTTCCCCGACGGCTGGGAAGCCAACCACACCGGGCTGGCCCACCTGGCAAGCCATCGCATCCCGGCCAGCTGACCGGGGGTCCGACGCGGTCGCCTGTCCGAAACGGACAGACTGATGGCGGACAAACTAGACCAGCCGGGTCAACTTCACACCCGGTACGGCCACCCGGCCGGAAGGTGCGTGAGGGTCGGGGTCAGCGCCAACACCGTTATCAGGTGGCCGGCCAATTCCCAGGAAGCCCAATCGACTCCCGGGACGCGTCGCTCCAGAATCGGCGCGACATCCAGCTCGAACCAGGCGAGCCGACTTGGTTCAGTAACTGCGAGGGCTTTATAAAGGCATTCTTTCAGAGAGAAGACGGAGAGGGCGGGAAACTGCCGTTCGCGTTGACTTGTGAACAGGTGCGCGCCACGCTCCAAGAAAACGGCGCTGTCCAGCGGCTCGATATCCACCCCGGTGACATATGGTGCCTTGACGCAACAGGAGATCGCGAGTTCGGTCGAGTGCGCGATGGAGATGGAGTATCCGGGTGGCGCCAGCACCTTTCCGGTGACATGCCGGGGCAGGGGGGCGGACAGTCCACTGAGGGCGCTCAAGGAGAGCGAAGCGGCCAGTCGTCCGGCCCGGTGTTCGCGCCGCCGTTGTGGCACCCAGGTCTCACCACCGGTCACTTCAACACCAGCGGGTACGGGCAGGCAGGCCGCTTGCTGGACGCGCACAACGTGGGCGACCAGCTTCGAGGTTTGCGAACATCCTGGGGTTTCGTCCGACCCCCCTAGCAACTCGTACGCGGCAACCAGGTGGTCATCGCCGCCCGCTGCCGCTGTCGGGAATCGCTGGTGTGAGACCCGCACCCGCTCACGGCTTTCCGGTCAGCAGCACCGCGTGCGCTCTTCCGGCGAGGACATGGATCCACGCGTCGTCGAGCAACGCCGGGGGGTCCCACAGGACAATTGGTGTGTCGCTGACCGCGCAGGCGCGTTGAGCCAGGTGCAGTTGATTCAGCAGGGGATTCGCCTGCGGCACCCCCACTCCCTTCAATACCAGAATGTCGGGCTTGCGCGACATGACTGCCCGCACGACGAGGTTGACGTCCAGCCCCCGCAGGTATCTGAAGGGGAGCTCAATCAGGAGACCCTGTCGTACGGGATTGGAGTTTTCCGTACAGTGCAGGGTAAATGCGGTCAACTGTTCGCCGTCCACCGCACCAACCTCGAACCGGCTCTCGCGGTCGACCACCCAATCGGTCGCCCCTGGAACCAGCTGCCTCGATGTTGGCTGCACCAACTCGAGTGGTTGGGTCACCGGCGTCTGCGACGGATGTTCGGTCAGCGAGACAGCAGACCAGTTCGCGTTCTCAGGAGCTGCCGGTTCGACGGTCAGGGCCGTGGCAAGATTCGGATCGAGCCGGAACAGCGCCTTTCGGTTCAGATCGCCGGTACGGGAGAGTAGCCGAAGAAGGCTGTCGGGGCCGGTCCCGATAGCGGATGGATGTCCGACCCAAAGATCCGCACTCACCCAGGCCCGGTCTTGAAGATCGGCCACCCTTCTTGACCGCATGGTCGCAAACCTGCTGAGCGCGGTCGGCACATCCGGCTCGGTGGACAGGCACGACACCAACTCTGCCGCATCGTCGAACGCCAGAGTGGTCCCTTGCCCCAATGAGAAGTGTGCGGTGTGCGCGGCGTCGCCGATGAAGACCGTTTTATCCAGGTGCCACCGGTTGAGCGAAACCTCGGTGAACGCCGTCCACTTCGACTTCTTCGGGATCAGTTCCGCGCCGTCGAGGTGCTGTGAAAAGAGCCTCGAGCAGGCAGCCGCCCAACCGTGTTCATCATCGAGGGCGATCCCCGTCGTGTCCGCCCACCGTTCCAGAACGGTCTCGTTGATCTCAACGATGAAGGTGCTCTTGTCGGCGGAGTATGGATAGGCGTGCACGCCGACGTCGCCGAAGGGCGTGGCCTCGAAGATGAAGTGCATCGAGTTCAGTGCGATGGGCGCGCCGAACCAGGCGAACCGCCCGGGGAGGGTTCGACTGGTTACTCCCAGCTCATCGGCGAACTTCCCACGCGGTCCTGCTCCCGGCCCCTTCGGCAACCAGGACCAGGTCGTACTCGGCGTGCAGCGAGTCAGCCGAAACCTGAGCCCCCATGGTGATGCGGGCACCGAGTTTCGACGCCTGCTTGTTCAGGATGCCGAGCAGAATCTCCCGAGAGATCGCGAAGTAGTCGTGCCCAGCGGAGGAGAGCTCCCGCCCGTGGACGTGGGCGACCAGTCCTTGCCAGGAGACGCCGGCACTACTGATCTCTGCTTCGAGCTCCGGGGCCAGGCTGCGGAGCCTCGCGAGGGCCCCCGGAGACAGCACCACGCCGAACCCGTATGACTCTTCGCCAGGTTCGCGTCTTTCGAAGACGGTGACGTCGATTGCGGGGTCACCGAGCTTCAGCAGGATGGCAGCGAGCAGTCCGGCTGGCCCCCCGCCGAGACAGGCGACTCTCACGTTGTCTCCGCCTGGGCCTGCGCATCCTCATACTGGCTGCGGAGCACTCGTCGCAGAATTTTCCCGGATGGATTGCGTGGAATCTCCGCTATCGGGAGGATCGCGGTCGGCCACTTGTACGAGCCCAGCTCGGTGCGGCAGTTGAGCAGGATCGCCCGCCGGAGGTTCTTCCAGTCGATGTCAACATCAGGCACCACGAACGCGACGGGAGTCTGCCCCCATTCTTCCGAGTGCACGCCCACCACGGCTACGTCCCGGACACCTTCGACGCCGATGATGGCTCTTTCCACCTCGGTGGGGTAAACATTCTGTCCACCGCGGATGAGGGTGTCGTTGATGCGATCACGCAACCTGATGAACCCGTCTTCATCGATCGAGCCGATGTCGCCGGTGCGGATGCCGCCCCATTGCTTGATCTCGTTGGTGGCTTCCGGGTTCTGCCAGTACTCCATCATCGTGCCGTCACCGTCGACACAGATCTCCCCGACCTCGTTCGCGCCCAGTGACCGTCCGGATTCCAGGTCGCGGACCTTGATGGAGAAACCGAGCAGCATGCGACCCGAGGAGTCCCACGGGACAACCGCCTCCGGCTTTGCCAGGTCGTCAGCGGTGAACTGGTGCGTGGCGATCGGGCCGCCACCCTCGGTGATTCCGTAGATGGTGCGGAACGGACAGCCGAAGCGGGTGATCGCAGTTTTCAGCAGCGGCACCGGCATCGGGGCCGCGCCGTACATGATTTCCTTGAAACTGCTCATGTCCTGCTCGTCGAAGCTCTTCGCCTGGAGCGCGAACAGCACCATCGAGGGGACCAGGAACGCCGAGGTGGGTCGGTATTTCTGTACGTCGTGCAGAAACTTCTGCGGCACGAAGCTTGACTCAAGAACAACTTGTCCGCCGGCGGCGAGAAACGCCAAGGGGATGACCACACTGCCGTGGAACACCGGACACGGCACGAGCATCACACCCTCCGGTCCGAGCTCGGCTTCCAGGGCGAGCCCCAGGAAGCAGGCCGCCAGCGAGCGGTGCGAGACCAGCACACCCTTCGCTCTGCCGGTGGTCGCCGAGGTGTGGAAAATCCCGAACGGATCTTCCTGGCCGACCACCTCTGAGAAGGGGCCGGAGGACTCCGCTGCGAGTTTCGGAAAGCCGCCCTCTTCTTGCAGCGAGATGACTGGGATCTCTGCCCAGAGCGCCCGAGCCTCGTCACCGGGCTCGTTCTCGAAGAACACGACCGATGGTTGGACGTTCTTCGTGATGTGCTGGATCTCCGCGAGCGGAAAGGCCGGGTTGACCGGGCACACGATGAAGCCGTGCTTCGCGGCGGCAACAAAGAGCTCAAAGGTGTGACAGTAGTTGCCGCTGATCGTCAGAACCCGATCCCCCTTCCGTACGCCGAGTGCGTGCAGTCCATGGGCGATGTTATCCGTCCTCGCATCCAGCTCCGCCCAGGTCACACTTCGCTGTTCATCTCGAAGAGCGATCCGATCCGGTTGCGAATATGCGTGCTTCCGAACTACATTCGCGAGCCACACTAGGAGTTGCCACCTCGTTCAGCGTTGCGAGACCTGGTCAGTAGACGATGGATGCCACTGACGGTGTGAATCTCCGGCATGTCCGTGGGCTCCAGCGGAACTCCGGTCCGTTCTTCAATGGCGACAGCCAGCTTGATGAGGTCTCCGGAGGTGAGGCCGAACTTGAAGAGATCCTCGTCGGGCCCGGCGCCGTCGAGCAGGTCCGGGTAGGTGATGATCCCCATGACGAACTCGGAGGTGGCGTCCAGAGTCAGGTCAGTTTGCATAGATTTCCCTCTCGTACTATTTAGCGCTCGGCTGGGCGGAACGGCTGGCCGCGTCGTCTGACTCGGAGAGACCGATCACATCGTGCAGCTTGCGTAGCGGAGCGGGCGCCCACCAGTTGAACCTGCCGGCGATCGCCATGAAGGCGGGCACCAGAACCGCGCGGATCAGGGTCGCGTCCAGCAGGACCGCCAGTGCCAGCCCGAGACCCAGCACCTTCATGTAGGTGATGGAAGACGTGATGAAGGATATGAAGACCACGGCGACGAGCAGCGCGGCGGCGGTGATGAGGGGACCGGTCTTGGCGATGCCGGTGGATACCGCGGCACTGTTTTTGCCGCTGGCGAGATGCTCTTCCCGAATGCGGGACAGCAGGAACACCTCGTAGTCCATCGACAAGCCGAACGCTATGCAGAACAGCATGATGGGGATCGGCGCACTGATGGTGCCGGTGACGGTGAAGTCACCGACCAGCCAACGCAGGTGTCCTTCCTGGAACACCCAGACCAGGGCGCCGAACGTCGCGCTCAGGCTCAGGACGTTCATGACGATGGCCTTGATCGGCAGGAGCACGCTTCCGGTCAGGAGGAAGAGGAGCACCAACATGCTCACGCCGATGATGGCCAGGCTGTAGGGGAGCGAGTCGCTGAGCGCGTGCAGGGTGTCCTGCAGCTCAGCGGCGGCACCGCCGACCATGATCGGAAAGTCGGTCTCCAGGCTGCGAAGCTTGGTGACGACACCCTGGCCCTCGTCGCTTGACGGTTCATCGTTGAGGACGGCGGAGAGCCAGTGCCCCGCTCCGTTTGCGAAGCGCTCGGAGAGGACGGTTGCGGGAGCGACGAGTGCGCCGTCGACGTAGGTTCCGGTGGCGGCGTCGACCCGGCTGATCCCGGTGATGGAGGAGACCCGCAACGCGAAATCGGCCATCGCGTCGCTGGAGACCGCCCGGTCGGGAACCACAATTGTGACCGGGTCCATCTCCCGCGCGGTGTAATCAGCGGCGATCACATCGTGCACGACATGCGCCTGAGCGGTCTGCGGTAGCGATTCCTCATCGGCGAGCGCGAACTTGATCCCCAAGAAGGGGAAGGCGAGGATCGCGAACAGCACCAGCATGGCGGCGGAGGCGATGAACGGACTTCGCATGACCCGCTGTGTGCTGCTGTACCACCGGGAATCCTTCGGTGCGGGCGCCGGTCGCTTCCGCACCGACCACTTGTTGACCCGCTCGCCGAGGATGGCGAGGATCGCCGGCAGGACAACGATCGCGGCGATCGCCGCGAAGATCACCACGGCGATGCCGGCGTACGCGAACGACCGCAGGAAGTACATCGGGAAGATCAGCAGCGCGGAGAGGCAGACCGCCACGGTCAGCGCCGAGAAGAAGACCGTCCGTCCCGCGGTGCGGGTGGAGATGAGCACCGCCTCCGACACGGAACGTCCGTTGGCGAGCTCCTCGCGGAACCGATAGAGAATAAAGAGGCTGTAGTCGATGCCTAAGCCGAGTCCAAGGCCGGTGGTCAGGTTCATCGCGAAGACCGACACATCGGTGGCGCGGCTCAGCAGAGCCAGGATCCAGAGCGTACCGACGATGGAGAAGAGCCCGATGACCAGCGGCAGCAGCGCCGCGATGACACCTCGGAAGACGAAGAGCAGCAACAGCAGAATGATTGGTACGGCGATCAACTCGGCCTTGATCAGATCCGACTGGGTCTGTTCGTTGAGTTCCCAGTAGGCTTCGGCGGCCCCACCGAGCCGAACCTCAAACCCCTGGTACCTGTTGCCCTGGAACCCTTTTCGGATCTCGGCCAGGTGAGCGTTGACCTCATCCTCGTCACCTTCAATCTGGGCGAGGACGAGGGCGCTGTCGCCGGTCCTGGACTTGAGGGCAGGTGGTTGGCCAGATGTCCAGTAGGAGGCGATCTGGCCCACGCCCACCTGCGACTTGAGTTCCGACACGAGAGTGTTACCGGCATTTACCGCGTCGGCCGCGTCGGCGCCGTCGGGCGTGCGCAGCAGGAGCACGAGATTCGGTACGCCAGCGTCGAAGTCAGCGGCCAGTATCGCTGCCGCCCGACTCGACTCCGAGTTCGGAATGTCGTAACCGCCCGCGGATAGTCGCGAGGAGACGTCGGCGCCAAGAACTCCCGCGACGATCACAAAGCCGAGCGATATATACAGCGCCAACTTTCGGCGATGGACTGCGAACTTGCCGATTGCCTCGAACACGATCTCTCCCTCCTGTGTTTAAACGGACATCATCTGCGGGCTTTTGCCTTGGTTGTCAGCGCCCCGGAAGATGATGGGTGTCAGGCCTGCTCGCTCCAACTCGCATTGAGACGCAGAGTGTCGAACTTGCCCTCGTGAAATTCGCGGGCCAGCTGGGGCCTTTTCACCTTCCAGGTCGCGGTGAACGGGATATCCTGCCACCTGCAGTGCAATGGCGTGTTCATCGGGACGTGGTCGCTGACGGCGGCTGTCCACCGCTGCATATCCAGCGGAGCATCCTCGTGTGTGCAGACAAATGGTTGGATCCGGTCCGAGCCGTCGTTGATGAGGACAACTTCCACGAGGGACGGAATCGCCTCAAGAATCGAGTCCTCAATCTCAAGGAGGCTGCGTACGCCATCGATTTTGTCGACTTCCCGATCGAGCAGGTGGATGCAACCGTTGGCGGTCTTCACCCCGTAATCACCGGTGGCCCACCAGCCCTCGACGGGTTTCGTCGACCGGCCCAGGTAGGAGTGACAGACTCCCACGGTCTTCGCGAACAGATTCCCGGGCGTTCCGGCGGCCACCGTCTCGTGGATGTCCGCATCCTTGACGATTCGCACGCCGGTATGCGCGAAGACCGCTCGACCTACACATCGACCGTCAAGGCAGCGGCTCTTGGTGCGAAATTCCTTGACCGTGATCGGTCCGGTCTCCGTCTGGCCGTACGCCTGCATGTAGCGGGCGTCCCGCCGAGCGCCGGCCAGCAGGGTCTTCACCGTCCTTGGGTGCACGGCATCGAACGAACTGACAAACATCCGCACGTTCCGGAACGGTCGGTCGGCCTGGCTGGCAAACGCTTCCCATCGAATGAACGCGTTCGGAACGGTTTCCACGATTCCCGGCTGAACCAGTAGGAAGAACTCCCGCAGGTTCCGGGGAGACGGATCGGTCATGAAGCCGATGTTGACTCCCATCGCCAGGGCGGTGAGCAGCCCCGACATGGTCCTCGCGTGAACATGGGAGAGGCAGAGCAGATACGGCTGCTTCACCCGCAGGAACTTGCTCAGCGTCACCTGGGGCCGGGCATGTCCGGCAAACGACCTGGCGGAGTGCACCACCAGCTTCGGCACGCCGGTCGTGCCCGAGCTGTGGGTGATGAGCTGTGGCTGCTCCAAACCGGGCAACGGTTGCCGAGGCGACCGACGATCCGGAGGTACGGCTGCGGTTCGCGACCTCCAACTCGAAGTTCTCGCCGACCACCAGCCTGGTCCTGGCCCCGGCCGGGTCCGGCAGCAGGGCGGAACTCGCCTTGTCGAGAATGAGCGCCGCCGGCTTCGACTCCGCGACCAGGGTTCTGATGTTCGCCGCACCGATGTCCGGGTGAACCAGGACCGGTACGGCACCGATGCGGGCGCAGGCGAAAGTGAGTAGCGGGACATCGAAGTCTTCGCCCTTGCAGATGAAGACAGGGTCACCCGGCTGTATGCCCTCGTCCTCGAGATGTGCCGCGGCCGTCTCGATGGCATCGTTGAAGAGCTCGTAGCTGAACGATTGACCGAGTTTCGGAAATAGAGCCATCGCCTTGTCGAGCTGCACGATGCTGCGGGGATGTCTTTTGGCCGCCAACCCGGGTGCCGTTGCCAATCTGAGACTTCGAGTCACTGGCCACATAGCCTTACTGCGCCTTTCTTTGCTTTAGTTGGCGGCGAAGGACGGATCTTGCCGTTGCACAGCGACTTGAAGCTCCCGTGCCGGGGGAGTGCGCTTCTTGAAGGACGGGACGGTCTCCAGGAACCGCGACACGTACCGACTCACCTCCGCTTGCGGCAGCTCAAGGCCGGAGTGGGAATATTCGGCTACTGATTGACCGTTCGAGGTGCTGAATTTCTTCGGGTTGCGCAGGTAGGACCGGTAGAAGACCAGCCCGTTGTCGAGCAGACGGTCAAGTGAGGTGAATCCCTCGTCGTCGGAGACCCACTTCGGCTCTCGCATCTGGAGCAGATCAGTGATCGCGCGGATGGCGGAGCCGACCAGCGCGTCCGTCCCGTTGACCAGGTGGAAGGTCCGGTGCTCCGAGTCGGAGAGCCCGATGTCGATCGCCGATCTCGCGACCATGTCGACCGGCACGAGGTTGATCGTGCAGTCGGGGTCAGCGATCAGTTGCACCCTGGCATGCGAGATGAAGGTGCCGAGGCGGGCATATGCTGCGTTCCGGAAAACCAACATCTGCCGAGCGAACCCGTACATCCCCGACCAGTTGAACGCATGCAGGGTCCGGCTGTGTCCGATTACGACGCTCGGCCGCATGATGCGGATCTGAAACTCCGACCCGTGTTCGCGAACTATCTGCTCCGCGCGGACCTTGGAGACCTCGTAAAAGTTGTTGCAGTTCGCCTCGTCCGGAGCCGAGTCTTCGTGAATCAGCCCGGTCCGCGAGCCGGCCACGTAGGCCGTACTGATGTAGTTGAACCGGGCGACCCCGATAGCACGGGCCAAGGCGAGCGCATTCCGGGTCCCCAGGATATTGTGCTGGGTAATTTCGTCTCTGTGGGTGTCCTCGAATCGCAACGAGGCCGCGCAATGCCAGAAGCTGTCGATTGACTTTTCCGCGGACCACTTCTCCGCCAGGTGTTCGTCAGTCAGGTCGCCAGCAACGGTGTGCACCCGAGTTTGTATCTCACGCTCCAGGTCGGCCCGACCGAACCCACGGGCCGTGGCCAGCAGCGTCTCCTGCAGGCGGAGCTGCGGTGCTACTGAAGCCGTCTCCCGGACAAGCGCGTAGATTTCGTAGTCTGTTCTGTCGAGTAGCTCCAGGACGATTGCGCTTCCGACGAAGCCGGTCGCACCGGTAACGAAAGTGCTTCGCATGGCTCAATTACCGCTCTCGTGACGCGTCAACTCGTTCTTGGTCACGAAGTTGTGTACCGCTTCCTGGAACCCGTTCGGGTCATCGAAGTACGGAACATGTCCGGCCCTGGGCAAGGTGACTTCCTGGGAGTTTGGAATGATAGCCAGCGCGTCTTCGATGACGGATCGGCTCCAGGCGAAGTCGCCGTCACCATTAATGATCAGGGTGGGTGCGGTAATGCTCTTGAGCTGTTCGGGGCTGTCGGTGACCTCCAGACTCGCCACCAGGTTCTCCCGGATTGAGCTCCTGGACAGCAGCGCCAGGAAGTTCTCACGTAGGGCGAGGTATCCGGCGTTTCCGATCTCGTGGACTGTCTGATCCGGGAAAACCAAGGGGTAAATGTGGTCAAAGAGGCCGTTCGTCCCGCCGTTCTCGAGACTGTTCAGCCATGACCTGGTGGTCAGCTTCCTGCGGAGGCTGCCGTTGGGCGAGAATGCCGGGCCCACCAGGATCAGGCCGAGAACCCGCTCCGGATACCGTGCCGCGAATTCGCGTGCGATCAGTGTGGAGATGGAAGTACCGAGCAGATAGGTCTGCTGGATCCCTCGATGATCCAGGAGGCTCCGCAGGTCCTCGACGTGATCGTCGAACGAGGTCAGACCGGATGACGACGAGGCGCCCTGGTTCCTGAGATCGTAGGTGATCAGGCGGTAATGCTCGGCAATATCCGCGGTGAAGGTCCGCCACACAGGACTGACAATGTAAAAGTTGTTGATGAGGGTCAGGCAGGGCCCGGTGCCGTTGTCCTCGTAGTATATTTCGACGTCTTCGGAAGGAGAAAAGGCTTGATGACTGAGATACCGTAGATCCAGTTGGTCAAGGTTGCTGCTCAATTTAATGCCTCCTGCTGCCCGGTTGTTGATTGCCTGGAACCGGGGTGTGCTGACAAGAGAGAGAGTGAACTCGCGCAGGTTTGTGCGACAAGTCCCGAAGTCAACGCTCAAACCGCCGACATATCCGTCGACGTCGTACGGATGTGAATCCGGTCTTTGCTCGGACCGCGATCGACGCGCGTACCGTCAGAGGCCATTCCATGTCGATCGGCACAGCGCTCCCTGGATCCTTGGAACTTGCCAAAGAATAGGGGGTCGCACCCGGACTCGACACTGGCCGGCAACAGCGCCGTCAACGCATACCGACCCTCCGTCCAGAGCTCCATGAAACGCCGCCTGGTTCGGGAGTTGGCAAGCGGCGCGAGCATGGCAAGCCCTGCCCGCGTGATATCCACGGGAACGATAACCGACTCATGATCAAGTTAGCAAGGTGGATCCCAAGGGGTGCGCTTGACGACGACGATGGCTAATCTCAGATATTTCAAATGCGGGCAGGGTGAGAATTCTGAGTAAACACCTGGAAATACGCTGGCAGGTAAGACATGTCCGATGTAGACGGATTCCGAATGCTTAGCGACAAAATGGCTTGATGATCAAGAACCGCGCGATTCCCTGGGGCGTATCAGCGCGTTCGGTGGGGATACGCCCTGATTTCCGCAGCGCTCCCGGCACCGGGCCGGCTGCCAGGTCAACCTCGAGGATCACGCCCAGGCCCCGCACCTCAGCCGAGCTGCTTATGTGGTGAGGCGGAGGCGGGCCAGCAGATCGGCGACCTCCTGGGTCTCCGGGTGGTTCGGGCCGTAGACGACGCAGAGGTCCTCGTGAAGCGGTTGCAGCGCGGCGATAGCCTCCACGGTCCTGCCGTCGGAGCCCAGCAGTGAGCCGATGTTGCGACGCAGGTCGAGGGCGGTGTCGGAGACGTCGCTACCCGCGACGCGTACCTGGGTGAGCGCCTGCCGGAACTGGCTGCAGTGCCGCCGTGGCCTGGCCGAGCTCGGCTCGGCAGTAGGCCGCCTGCCGAAGGCAGTCCACGACTTCCTCGCTACCGGGGCCGGCGGTGCGGTGATACACCGTGATGAGCGCGTCGAGTTCCGGCAGCGCCTGCCGATAGTCGCCGCCGAGGACGAGGATGGCTGCCCGCCGCGGCGGAGCGGCAGGACGCGAGGGTGCTCGACGCCGAGCGCGGCGGCGGCGGGGGCGATGACCGACTGAAGCAGCTCTGCCGCCTGGGCGAAACGCTCGTCGTCCAGCAGGTCGGTGGAGCGGGACACAGGCGGCTTTGATCGCGTCGCGCAACTCGGTGGCGAGGACCGTCGCCGGGCTCGCGGAGGGTTCGACGGGACGGTAGGCGGGACCACCGGGGAGGCCTCCGCTCGGGGACGCGGCGAGTTGGGCCGGCGGTACAGCAGCGTGGGGTCCGGCATCCCGGCCGGTCCCGGCAGAGCGGCCGGTGGCGGAGGCCGGGCAGCGGCAGGAAGGGCAGCAGCCGTTCGTAGACGGCGTACGCGTCGGGGGCCGCGCCTCGGGCGCCTTGGCCGGCAGCTGGAGCACCAACTTCTCCAACGCTTCGGGTACGTCGGGCCGCAGCTCGCGCAGCGGCGGGGGTGCCGCGCTGACGTGCTGCTGCATCAGCTGGAACTCGTTGGTCGCCGTCGAAGACATGCTGCCGATGAGGAGCTGGTGCAGCACACAACCCAGGGCGTACAGGTCACTCTGCGGGGTGATCTGCGCGCCTGGATCTGTCGGCGCCATGTAGCGGTCGGTGCCGATCGGTGAACCGGTCACGGTGAGCCGGGTGACGTCGGTACGCAGGATGGCGGCGATGCCGAAGTCGAGGAGTTTGACCGTGCCGTCATCCGGTAATCAGGACGTTGTCGGGTTTGAGGTCCCGGTGGACGACGGGGATCGCGTGGGCGTGGGAGAGCACGGTGCTGATCTGCGCGGCGACGGCGGCGGCCCAGGCGATCGGGCAACGGCGGCCAGGCCGATGACGGTCCGCAGGGAGATGCCCCGAACGAACTCCATAACCAGGTAGAGCCGGTCGTACGGGAGGTCGAGCCCGGCGTCGTACACCTGGGGACGCCGTGGTGTTGGATCCGCGCGGTGATCCGGGCCTCGCGCTGGAAGCGTCGGGCGAACTCGTCGGCCTGTTCCGGCGGTGGCGACCACCTCGGTGCGGATGAGTTTGACGGCGACTTCACGGTCGAGGACGGAGTCATATCCGCGCCAGACCTGCCCATGCCCCCGGAGTTGATCTCGTCGATCAGTTCGTACCGTCCGGCGATCGGCGCTCCCACACTGTCTCCTCCGCTTCCGTATCGAGTGGTCCCCGCTCGGCCTCAGGCCGCGTCGTCGACCACGCCCTCCTGGCGGCGGATCATCCGCCAGGCGGCGCTGCGGGCGCTGCGGTTGAGCGAGCTGCGGAAGTCCTGCTGCGGGCCGAAGTACTGGCGGCCGAGGTCGGCGACGGTGTCGAAGTGGTCCATCATCTTGTCCTCGAAGACCGGGTCGAAGACGTGGCCGAAGTTCTCCTCGTCGTTGGCGACGGCGGCCAGCCGCACCTTCGGGTCGGCGACCGCCTCGTTGAAGGGCTTGATGACGTCCTGCTCGGTGAATTCGGTGCCGTAGCTTCTCGTTGAACTCGTCGATCAGCTCGGACAGCAGCGACTTCTCCGGCTCCCTGGCGCCGCCCGAGCCGTCGCCGAAGCCCTTCATCGTCGCCGGGCCCTCGGGGACGAGGCTGACGTCGTGTTCGCCGGTCTTCTCCACCCGCAGGTGGCTCAGGTCGACCTCACCGATGTCCACCCCGCCGTCCGTCGCGTCGGGGCAGCCGGTTGAGCAGGTGCCGGCCGTAGAGGTAGAGGCGTTCCAGCTCCGGGTCGGGGTAGGGGACGATCTGGGAGAGGAAGCCGTACTTGCGGACGTAGTCGTTGAGGTCGGCGCGGAAGGTTTCCGCCGTCTCCTGGTCCTCCTCGTCGTCGCTGTCGAGCAGCTCCGCTGAAGCGTTCGACGGCCGGGCCGGGTGCCGGTACAGCTCGGCGTGCAGCTTCTCCCACTTCGCCGTGGTTGCCGGCGGCCTGCTCCTCGGCGGCCAGGTACGCCTCGGCGAACGCCTGCATCTCCTGCGTCAGATGAGCAGCGTCCGCCGACATGACCCGGCTCTGCGCGGTGTAGAGCAGGTTGGGGTCGGAGGGGAGGGTGGCGGCTTCCTCGAAGTACGGGCGGAAGGATTCCTTGATGTCTCGGCCTCGTTGACGAAGTCCAGCACGGCCAGGTCGGACTGGCTCTTGCGTTCGGCGGTGCGGTTGAGCCGGGACAGGGTCTGCACGGCGGCGATGCCGGTCAGCGTCTTGTTGACGTACATGGTGGTGAGCAGCGGCTGGTCGAAGCCGGTCTGGTACTTCTCGGCGACGACCAGGATCCGGTACTCGGGCTGGCCGCCGCCGGCCCGCGCGGCTTTGTCGTCGGCGCGGGTGTAGCGCGAACGCCTTCGGCAGCGCGCTCTCGGCCAGGCCGCCGTTCTCCTTGGCCTCGGTGGTCTCCTCGCCGTCGTAGGTGAGGGTGCCGGAGAAGGCCACCAGGACGCCCGGGTCGTGGTAGCCGCGGTCGCCGATGTATTTCCGGATCGAGCGGGCCATCTGCACGGCGCTTGCCGGGAGGCGGTGACCACCATCGCCTTGGCCCGTCCGCCGAGCCGGCCGGCGGTGTGGGCCCTGAAGTGCTCGACGATGATCTGGGCGTGCTGGGCGACGGTGGAGTCGTGGGTCAGCGCGTAGCGGGCGAGCAGCGGGTTCGCCTTGGCGGGGTCGACCTCCCGCTCGTCGGGGTTGCCGTTGACGAGCTTCCAGTAGGTGTCGTAGGTGACGTAGTTGCGCAGCGGGTCGAGGATGAAGCCTTCCTCGATGGCTTGGCGCATCGAGTAGGTGTGGAACGGCCGGTAGGTGCCGGTCTCGTCGAGCGTGCCGAACAGCTCCAGCGTCTTGCGACTTGGGGGTGGCGGTGAACGCGAAGTAGGAGAGGTTCGCGCTCCGCTGGCGCTTGCGCGGCCTTGGCCTTCAGCTTCGGCCTCGGTGCTCGCCGGTGCCGGAGCGCTGGTCGCGCCGTGCGTCGTCGGAGTCGGCGTCCAGACCCAGGTCCCGCAGTACGGCCCGGACGGAGGTGGCGGCGTCGCCGGACTGGGAGGAGTGCGCCTCGTCGACGATGATCGCGAACCGGCGTGCCCTGGATTTCGGTCGGGTTGCGCTTGAGGTAGTCGACCAGGGCCGGGAAGGTGTGCAGCGTGACGGTGACGATCTTGCCGGTCTCCCGGGAGAGCGCCTTCGCGAGCTGCTCTGACTTCGCCCCGTGGCTCTCGTCGATCTTCACGACCAGGCCGGCGGTCTGCTCGAAGCTGCCGACGGTCTCGCGGAGCTGGGCGTCGAGGTTCCGCCGGTCGGTGATGATGATGACCTTGTCGAAGACCGGGGCGCCCGGCTTGAGGCCGGCGGCGAGCGCGTCCGGGTCGAGCGCGGCCGGGTCGGTGGGGGTGTGCAGCGACGAGAGGCGGTGGCCGAGCCAGGCGATGGTGTTGGACTTGCCGGAGCCGGCCGAGGCCATCACCAGATAGTTGCTGCCCGGCGCCGTGCCGGGCGGCGTGCGCGGTCAGCTTCTTCACCGCGTGCCACTGGTGGTAGCGGGGGAAGATCAGGGTCTTGACCGGTACGGCCGTCGGCGCCCTTTTTCTTGTGCAGGTGGACGAAGCGTTCCAGCAGGTCCAGCCAGTTGTCCCGCTGCCAGACCTCCTCCCACAGGTAGGAGGTGGGGTACGTGCCGGCGATGGTGGCCGGCGGATTCCCCGCACCGCCGGGCCGGCCGGGGCCGGCCGAGCCGGTGTTGAAGGGCAGGAACCGGGTTTTCGCGCCGCGCAGTTGGGTGGTGACGAAGACCAGGTCCGGGTCGACGGCGAAGTTGGCGATCACCCGGCGGGAGAAGATCAGCTCGGTGGGATCGCGGTCGGTCCGGTACTGCGCCTTGGCCTGTTCGACGCCCTGCCCGGTGAGCGGGTTCTTCAGCTCGGCGGTGGCGACCGGGATCCCGTTGAGGAAGAGGGTCAGATCGAGCCGGTTGCCCCGGTCGGACTGCTTGGTGGCGTACGGCAACTCCCGGACCACGGTCAGCCGGTTGCGGCGGTAGTCGTCGAGGATCGCGTCCGAGGTGACCAGCGACGGTTTGAAGTAGGCGAGCCGGATCCGTACGCCGTGGTCTTTGATCCCCTTGCGGAGTACGTCGAGCAGCCCGTCGTTGGTGATCGCCTGGTCGAGCCGCCGGGCGAACCCGCGCTGCGCGGCGTCCGGGTCGTCGGCGTAGTAGCCGAGCAGCTCCGCCCACTCCTGCGCCTGGGTGGCGCCGATGAAGGTGAAGAGCTGGGCGGTGTCCAACCCCAGGTCGGCCCGATAGTCGGCGGTGTTGCCCAGCTCCCATCCACCGTCGAGAAGGGAGGCGACGATCGCGTCACCAAAAACCTGCTCGTGATGGACCGCCATCTCGCCTCCCGCAACGGGTCCGGGTGCCGGGACCGGACCCACCGCTGGAGCCTACTTGCCTAGGTCAATGCCACCCAGCCGTCGTTCCGGGCCTGGGTGGTCAGCCGGTGTCGGCGAAGGGCTGTGATTGGCAATCGTTGCCAAGGCTATGACAGGAGGGTATCGACCTTCGCTACTGATTGAGTACGAGGGCCAGGAGCGCGACCCCTGCGTAGGGATCACCTCGGTCGAGGGCCGCATCGAGGATCTCCGGCTGGTCGACTGCGTCGATCCATCTGCTTATCGACCAGGCCGGAGGGAGCCTTTCAATTTTGACCAGATTTCAGAACAGAACGGCTGCCCTGCGGGATTACCACAGGTCACTAGGGTGATCGACGTCGCCTCGGGAAGCAAGAGATCGGTACCTTTCCAGTAAAGATAGTTCTCATCCGTGTTTCCTTCGATACGGTTCACATCCATTCCGAAGTGCAGGTTACGACGGACGTTGTAGAGCAAATAAATGGGACCCGCGCCGTCAGCCATCGGCATGTATCCGTAGGTGTCCCAATGCTCTTCCATCTCCGCATCTCGTGCATATGAGATTGCGCCATGCTCAGGATAACGGGCTTCCTCCAAAACCTTGTCGGTATTTACTGCGGCAGTCTCGTCAAATAAATTCATGCTAGCGGCGGGCCACATCGCAATAATCTCTCGGGTAAAGTTAACCAGATTTCTTCTGGCGTCGAAGGGGACGATCAGTAGGGAGTCGAAGTCATTTGTCATGGGATTAGATACCGCCAAGTCGATTGGTTGGACCATGGTAGGTCGTAGCGGATCTCGGCACCGCTGAGATTCCGTAGTCGCCGGTGAGCAGGTTCACCGACCCGGGCCCGATCTCGTTGGTTGAGGCGCCGTCTCCGCTGGAGTCCGCGGTTACCCGTATCCATGGAATGGTGTACGCCGTGGTGGTGCCGGTCGCGGTGTAGAGCTGAGCCCTTGACGTTCTCTCCGTCCTAAAGGACCCCTAAAGGACGGAGATTCCCTCCACGCTGCGCGTGGAACACGCGGCGTCCGGGTGGATTACCGCTTCGCCGCGCGGTGCCGGAATCGCTTCCGGTCTTACCCGCGCTCCACGGTCGTTGAGGTCCGCCCGTCCGGCGGCCCTGATGTTCCTGGCGGCGTTCACATCCCGGTCGTGGGTGGTACCGCACGGGCAGGTCCACTCCCGGACGTTCAACGACAGCTTCTCGCCCACCGCACCACACACAGAGCACATGCGGGTCGACGGGAACCAGCGGTCCACCCTGCCGAAAGTGCGCCCATACCGGGCCGCCTTGTACTCCAACATTGCCGTGAAGGTCGCCCAGCCGGCGTCGTGAACCGACTTGGCCAGCCGGGTCCGCCCCAGACCAGCGACGCTCAAATCCTCGACGTAGATCGCTTGGTTGTCGCGAACCATCGTGGTCGAGAGTTTGTGCAACCAGTCCCGGCGGGTGTCGCCGACCTTCGCGTGAGCGCGGGCGACCTTGACGACGGCCTTCTTCCGGTTACTGCTGCCCTTCTGCTTGCGGGCGAGGTTCTGTTGCAGCCGGCGGAGTTTCCGGGCCGCCCGGCGCAGGAACTTCGGCGCCGCGACCTTCGTACCATCCGAGAGCACGGCGAAGTGCGTCAACCCGAGATCGATACCCACCTCGGTATCCGTCTCAGGCAGCGGCTGATCGGTGGCCCGCACAACAAACGAGGCGAAGTACCGGCCCGCCGCATCCCGGATCACCGTCACAGAGGTCGGAGCCGACGGCAACTGCCGTGACCAGCGCACCTGAAGGTCGCCGACCTTCGGCAACCTGAGCCGGCCGTTGTCCAACACCCTGAACCGTGAGTTGGCGGTGAACCGGACCGCCTGCCGGTTGTCCTTGCGGGACCGGAACCGTGGCGCCACGACCTTGCGGCCTTTCCGTTTCCCCGACAGGGACGAGAAAAAGTTCCGGTAGGCGGTGTTCAAATCAGCGAGGGCCTGCTGGAGCACGACCGACGACACCTCGCCCAACCAGGCCCGGGCGTTGGTCTTCTTCGCCTCGGTGATGACCTTCTTGGACAGCTCCCCGTCCGTGATGTACGGCAACCCCTGCTCGCGGGCCTCCTGTCGCGCGCGCAACCCATCGTTGAACACCATTCGCGCGCACCCGAACGCCCGTGCCAGCGACACACGCTGACTCGGGGTTGGGTAGATGCGGTAGTTGTACCGAAGCTGCACATTCACATTCTACCATTGGTCTATGGCCACTGACTTTCCCATACGCACTGGCAGACACTGCGTTTTCGCCCTCCACGCCCACTTGGTCTTCGTGACCAAGTACCGCCACAAGGTATTCACCGACCGGCACATGACCCGCCTGGAAGAAATCATGCGCGCCGTGTGCTCTGATTTCGAAACCGAGCTGATCGAGTTCAACGGCGAAGACGAACACGTACACCTGCTGGTCAACTTCCCACCCAAGGTGGCCCTGTCGAAGCTGGTCAACAGCCTCAAAGGGGTTTCCTCCCGAAGGATGCGGCAAGAGTTCCCCGACCTGCGCCGGCACTACTACCGGGCCAACAAGCTGTGGTCGGGCTCGTACTTCGCAGGCTCCGTCGGTGGCGCACCGTTGACAGTGCTACGCCAGTACATCGAGCAGCAAAACCGCCCGGTTTAAGGCACGGCTCGAGCCTTGGCGGCCCTCCCCCGCGCGGGCCTTCACCCCCGCCCTGAAGGGCGGAGCACTGGCCCGCAATTTGGGTAGCACACGCCGAACCCGGCACCCTGCGCTACCGGCTGCTGCACCTACCCGCGAAACTGGCCACCCACGCCCGCCGTCGCGTCCTGTCCATCCCCGACACCTGGCCCTGGGCCGACGCGTTCCTGCTCTGCTGGCAACGCCTGAGCCTCCTGCCGCTGACCACCTGACCCACCCCCTCTGCCCCTACCAGCAGAAAGGCCGCCCTCCGGCCAGGAGACCCGGCGCCCCGCAGCGACACGCGGCGGGCATCAACTCGCCACTACGGGACAAAACAGTCAAGCCGAAACAGACAGGCAGGGATCAAAACACTCTGACGGATTGAGGCTGGTTACGCTACCCATTGTCGGCGATCCTGGCCAGACCCGTTGGCTACCAGCGCTCCATCCCGCATGGAGATGACGTAGTCGCAGGCCGCTGCCACCCGCTGGTCGTGAGTGGCGATGACCATCGTGGTGGACCATTGTGCACTGACGCTGCACAGCAGGTCCAGGATCTCGGTGCCGGTCCCGGAATCCAGGCTTCCCGTCGGCTCGTCGGCCAGGATGAGTGCAGGAGAGGCGATCAACGCGCGAGCAATGGCGACCCGTTGCTGCTGCCCGCCGGACAGTTGGGACGGGGCCGCTGATTCGCGTCCCGCCAGTCCGACAGCCGCCAGCAGTTCGCGCGCCCGCTTTACCTTGTCGAACGGCACCCGGACTGGGATGACCGGGGCGATGACGTTGTCCAGGGCTGACAAGGCCGGGAGCAGGTGGAAGCGCTGGAACACGAGCCCCACTCTGCGCCGATGGTCGAGTAGACGGCGCCGAGTGGCCTGGGCCAGGTCGAGGCCGGCCACCTCGAGCCGGCCCGAGTCGGGGCGTTCGATCCCGGCAAGTAGGTGAAGCAGCGTGGACTTGCCCGATCCGCTGGGACCGCAGAGCGCTACCACCGCACCTGGCTCGATGGTTAGCGAGAGGTCATCGATCGCGACAATCCGCGTGTCACCCGTGCCGAAGGACCTGCGCAGGCCACACGCTCGGATCGATGCTCCGCCAGTGTCCACCGGTTCCGTATTGGCCATCATGCGTTGGTTGTCCGCCTCTCTGGCCGTTGCTGAGGTCTGTGCAGATCCTATCCCGGTCGATCCACATGAACAGCCTCGCGCGGCCGGATTGCACTATCCTGGCCGCTCCACTGAAGATCGGACATTGAGGATCTCGCCATGCCAGTCGGATGGGCCGCGTTAGCGATTGTTTACCTGGCCTCCGCCCGGTGGCCGCTCCCGTATGACAGGAATAGCCATGATTCGGGTCATCGTCTCTCAATTGCGTCACCGGGCGGGGCGCAGCCTCGCAATGGTCACCGCGGTGATGCTTGCCACCACCGGCGTCTGTGTGCTAACCGGCGCCACTACGGCCTCGCGCCTGCAGGCGGTGGGAGCAATCCAGGCCAACTATCGCTCCGCCTATGACATCCTCGTCCGGCCAGCGGGATCACGAGGCGCGCTTGAGTCGCAACAAGGTCTGCTCCGCCCCAATTTCCTCTCTGGTCAGTTCGGTGGCCTGTCGCTCGACCAATGGCGGGCCATCCAGGAGATCAACGGTGTTGAGGTCGCGGCGCCGGTGGCCATGGTCGGCTACGTCACCGTCGACCTCGACCTCCCGGTGGACCTCACCGATCGGGTGGACCCGCGTGCGCGGCGGCAGTTGCTGCGGCTGTCGCCCGAGACGGTCGCCGACCGCGGGCTCACCCATGTGCCCGGCGTGCCCGCCTTTGTCTACGTCACCCGCAACCGGCTGATCCCACTGCGCCACTTCGACAACCCCCGACGGATCCACGTGTATGCCGACGGGACGGAACTGTCGGACGACCTCGTCTCGCGCCGCTGCCCCGCCGCCTTCACCTCACCACTGGAGGTGCTCGCTGACGGGCGTAAGGAACTGGTTTGCGCTGGACTTCGCGATGACTCAGTCAGTCCGCTCACTCATCTCGTCCGATCATACGAGCTCAAGGCCGACGGCACCTTCCGGGATGCCACCATGATGACCCGGGGTCGCCCATTGCCGGTCATGGACCGGCTCACAGTCCGATTGCCCGCGATCTACTCGATGCTGATCGCGGCGGTGGACCCCGACCAGGAGGCACGGCTATCCGGCCTGGACCGCGCCGTGAACTCCGGTCGCTACCTGCGTACCGGCGAGCTGCCCCAGCCGTCGGGCGGGGAGCATTCCGTCCCTGTTGTGCCGCTGCTGGCGACCGACCGGCTCGCCACCGACGAGCAGATAACGGTAGCGGTCAGCGCCCTGCGTGAGCCGGAACAGATGCTGGCCCCGCACAACCCACCCGACCTCGTCCGGCTGACGAGCGAGGCGGGAACGACCATGCCAGCCGAGGAACGAGGGCTGACCGCCATCTGGGCGGACTGGTTGAGGTCCACCACCACGAGTGGCCGCGACGTGATCGAGATCAACGACACTGTGACTGTGGCCTCGCCGTCGTACGAGCGCAGCGGGCGAGCCCTTCGGGTGCAGCCCACCGACCCCCCGGCGCGGCTGCGCACCCCGGCGGATACCGAGCGGTTCTCCCCACTGGCCGTGGACACCGCCCTGCGGGCGCTCGGGTCCGACGGCCGACTCGACCAGGAGACGGTCGTCGCCGGCGCACTGGTGGGTACGGTGAACCCGCAGGTGGTCATGCGTGGGCGCGAGCTGACCGGAGCCCCGATGGAGACCTTCATCCCACCCCGGCTCACCGGAGCCGACCAGCGCTCGGCCGCCGCGCTCGGCGGGCAGCAGCTGCTGCCCAACAGCAGCATTACCGGCTACGTTGGGGCACCGCCCCAGCTGCTCGCCAATTTGGCCGCCCTGCCCGACCTGCTCAAAAACCTCGACAGCCGACAGACCCAGATGCCGCTGAGCGCCATCCGGGTACGGGTGGCCGGGATCGACAGATTCGACGCCACCGCCCGGGAACGCGTACGCGTCGTGGCGGAGGAGATCGCCGCCCGCACCGGACTCGACGTGGACATCGTGCTCGGATCATCCGGCGCGCAGCAGACGCTGATCCTGCCCGCTGGCAAGCACGGCAGACCTCAGCTCACCCTCGACGAGCTGTGGACCAAGAAGGGGGTCGCGACCTTCCTCGTCCAAGCAATCGACGGCAAGAGCAGGGTTCTGCTCGGCATGGTGCTCATCGCCTGTGTCCTGTTTGTTGGCAACGCGGTGTCCGCAGCCGTGCGCGACCGTCGCCGCGAGCTGGCCATCCTCGCGTGTCACGGCTGGCCGGCACATCGCCTCGCGGCGCTGGTTCTCGGTGAGGCTGGCCTGCTCGGTGCCCTCGCCGGTGCGGCCGCAGCGCTGCTCACCATGCCCGTCGCGCATGCGGTCGGCATCAGCGTGCCATGGTCCAGGCTGGCGTTGGCCTTCGGCGTGGCCGTCGCGCTGACACTCGCCGCGGCACTGGTTCCCGCTCTGCGCGCCGGGCGCGCGTACCCTGCGGCGGCCATCCATCCGGCGACAGCCATGACCCGCGTCCGGCCCGGCACGCAACGATCGGTGTGGCGCATGGCGGTCACCGGTGCGCGACGCGTACCCGGCCGCACGGCACTCGCCGTGCTCAGCCTCGCGATCGCCGTCGCCGCGTTGACCTTCGCTTTCGCCGTCGACATCGCCTTCAAGGGAAGAATTATCGGTACGGTGCTCGGCGACGGGGTGTCGGTGACAATCCGGGACATCGATCGTTTCACCGTGGCCGGACTGGTCATCTTCAGCGTCGCCGCTGTGGCGGACGTCCTTTACCTCGGTGTCCGCGAACGGGCGCCGGAGTTTGCCGTGCTGACGGCGATGGGCTGGTCGGATGCGGCCGTCGCCCGGCTGGTGTCCCTGGAGGGGCTCACCATCGGTGTGCTCGGCGGCGTCACGGGTGCCGGCATCGCGCTCGTCGCGGTCGCCGTCTTCGTCGGCGGCCTCACGGCCACTGCGGTCGCCGTTGCCGCCGGCACCACGGGCGCGGGGGTGCTGCTGGCCACGGCGGCCGGGCTGCTGCCGGCTGCCATAGTGCGCCGAATGCCCGCAGCACAGTTGGCCGATTAGGAGGCACCTTCCCTCGACCGCCGGATCTACCCAATCCACCTCGTACTCGCGGAGAAGATCAGCGATCACCTCGTCACCACGAACCACACCTTGCCCTACCGCCGCTCTCCTCGTCCGTCGCGGAGCCGACTGACCGGAGGCGTATCAAAGTGCTTCGAGCCTCCTCTGGACCGGTGTGGATCCGGCAGTCCAGCCGGACCTGACGCGGAGGAAAAGCCATGTTGAACACGGCAAACCAACGCTGGCCCGGTTTTCGGGGCCTGGCGCTGGGCTGCACGCTTGCCCTGGTGGGCAGTCTTTTGGTGGCGGGAACCGCCGAGGCTGCGCCCGAACAAGTGGCGCCGATCTTCGGGGTGACGCAGGAGGGACTCACCCAGTCGGAGGGGAAGAAGCTCGCCGGCACGTTCGACATCCCGAACGCCTTGGAGACGACCGGCTCGTTCAGCTACGTCGACACCGAGCGGTTCAACCAAGTGCCGCTGGTCCAGGTGGGCGAGGGCAAGGACGAGTCGGGACGGCCCACCGTCTCGCAGGCCGTCGATCTGGCCGCGATCAAGAAGATCAAGCCGGTCTCCGACGAGCAGGCGCTCTCCGGTGCCCGCAAGCTCGTGGAGCAGGCGGGCCTCAGCCCGGAGATGGCGGTCGAGCCGCAGGTCTCCCACTCCGAGCTGACCCTGGCCGACGAGCGGGACCGGCCGTCGCTGACCCAGCCGCTGGACACCACGGTCAGCCATCGGATCACGCTGGCCGGGCTGCCGGTGACCGGGCAGGGGGCGCGGCTGCGGATCACCTTCGCCCCGGACGGGACCGTCAGCCAGCTCTCGCATGCCCTGCGGAAGGTGGTGCGGGTCGGCGAGGTCGCGGTGATCAGCGAGGCGGAGGCGACCAGTTCCTGCGCCGCCCTCTATCCGTCGGAGGTCCGCCAGCTGACCCCGACCCTCGGCTACCAGTTCCCCGAACTGACCGCCAGCAACGCCGACGGCAAGGGCACGATCGCCACCATCTACCCGCAGTACACCTGCAACCCGGTGGCCGAGTCCGGCACCCAGGCGCACCGGCTGGTGCCCGCCGTGCCGGACGCCAGCCCGCGCGGTGATCTCAAGGTGACCCGCCGTGGTGACACGATCGAGGCGTCGGTCTCCGTCGCCGGTGGCAGCAAGCCGCAGACGTACGGCTGGTCGTCCTCGTCCACCGTGTTGCCGAGCGACCGGCGCGACCTGCCGGAGATCTCCTACCAGCGGACGCCCCGCGAAAAGTCGGAGAGCGCCGAGCAGGTCACCGTGGAGCTCACCGACGCCAACGGGCTGACCGCGACCGCATCGGTGACGCTCGCCGGGGACGGCAGTGCGTCGGCGACGACGGTGCCCGGTGGCGGCGGCTTCGGCGAGTTGGCGATCGGCCCGCTGGACGTCGGCATCGAGCAGACCGTCGACGAGTGGCAGTGCGCCCAGGACAGCGCCAACGGTTTCCGCAGCGTGATGGCCTCCCAGGGCGTCCCGACGGCGTTCGACTGGCGTGGGAACTCGGCCTGGGAGTGGGACTTCAAGGACCAGAGCCTGGGCGGCGGTGACAACTACTACGTGGACAACGTCGACGCCGCCTGGTACACCGGGCACGGCTCCGCCAGCGGGTTCACCTTCAAGAGCAACGTCAACGACCACTGGATCACCCCTGCCGACGCCCGCTGGGGCAACGGCGACCTTGAGTGGCTGCAACTGGAGTCCTGCCAGGTGTTGCGGGACACCAACGGCAAACACGACTACTTCGCCCGGTGGCGGCCGGCTCTGCGCGGGCTGCACATCCTCAACGGCTTCCACACCAACGCGTACTGCGTCGGCGGTGGCACCGGGCGGACCTTCGCCGAGTACCTGTTCCCCAAGAAGTTCCTGTTCTGGACCCTCCGGCCGGCGCAGCGGGTGCAGGTCGCCTGGGCGCAGATGGCGATCAACCGGGAGCCCCGCGGCGTGGTGTACCGGTCGATGGGCCCGTGGCGGCCGAGCGACGGGGTGAGCAACATCGGTGACTACTTCTGGGGTCAGGGACCGGTCGGCCCCGACCTGCCAATGTCCGCGACCATGGGCATGTGGTCGATCAGCGGCACGGTGTAACCGTCCGGTGACCCGGTGGCCATCCGCGCGGGTGGCCACCGGGTACGGCCGGCGAGGCAGCAGGCCGGCTCACCGTCAGCGCAGCGAGACCTGGGCGGTCTGCGCGCTGACCCGCCCGCCAGGGGCGGGGTCATTGTCCGGCGGCCACGGACCCATCGGGTTCACCTCCGTTGGCCGGCAGCGCCGACGCCGCGAGGAACGGGGCCAGTGCCGGGCAGTTGCGCAGCCGGTGCAGGCAGCGGGCCTGGGTCGGACCGATGCTACCGACCGGCACGCCCAGGCGTTCGGCGATCTCCCGGTAGCTGGCCGGCGGGTCGGCCGTCAGCAGGACCAGCAGCTCCTGGCAGCGCGGCGGCAGCTGCGCAAAGCCCTCGCGCAATGCCTGCCGCCGCTCCGCGCGCAGCAGCTCCTCGTCCGGGGCCGTGGCGTCGGCCGCGCGGGAGAAGCCGTGGTACGCGTCGTCGTGCGGGTCGAAGGGCTGGATGCGCCGGCCGAGGCGGGACAGCCGGTAGCACTCGCGCCGGGTCGTGGTGGCCAGCCAGGTGGCGAGCGCCTGCGGGCTGCGTACCCGGCCCAAGTGCTCCACGAGGCGCAGCCAGACGGTCTGGTTGACGTCGGCGGCGTCGGCCTGGCTCAGGTCGTGGGACCTGATCACCGAGTAGACGAGTGGGGTGTATCGGCGAACCAGCTCCGCCCACGCCGATTCGTCCCCGCCGGCTGCGGCGGCCACCAGGCTGGTCGCGCTCCGGTCGGTCATGGCGACCAGCCGTCCGGGTGTGGTGCGGTGGGATGGTCAGGCGGCACGGGTCCTCCATGCGGTCGACGAATGCCCGTCGGTGGCCGGCACGGTACGTTCTCCGGGTGCCGCCGATTCTTCCAGGGCATAGCCCCGAATCAATGTCGGGAATGACGGGTGCGGGATTCCGACAATTCCGTGATCGGTTGCCTACATTGACGAACTCACCGTCCATCTCGGACGTTGTGCCCATGACCTGGCCTACAGCACCGGTTCCGGTGCCGGGGCGGCCCAGGCGGGGTTCTGCTCGGTGTTCGTCGCGGTCGCATCGAGCAAGAGGGCCTCGGCGGGCACGCCATGCTCTATCGCATAGTCCCGGTATGCGACCGCTTCGCCCTGCGGGAAGCGCTCGATGGTGGTCGGAGCGTTCGCGCCGGCGAACACCAACCACGGGTACATGCCCTGATGAAACAGTTCTGTGGCGATGATCGCTACGCCGAGGTCATGACTTCCGAGCCCGATGCCCGCATCACACGGTCGCAAGCTGTGGCCCATGTGGTGATAGGCCCACAGCATCTCAACATCTGACCTGATTGCCTCCGGCAGCATTTCCGTAGCCTGCGGAAGCAACGATGAGAGACGGCGGGGTCACCGTGGGGTCAGGCCGATGGCGGTGGCGAGGCGGGTGAGGTCGGCGGGGGCGGGGCCGGCGCGGAGGATGGCGGTCAGTGCGGCGTGGGTGGCGGGGCGGGTGCGGGTTTCGTCGGGGGCGATGCGGTCGGCGGTGAGCAGGGCACGTCCGGCGGCGTGGGGGTCGCCGAGGTCGAGGTGGGCGCGGGTGATGTCGATCAGGTGGGCGGCTCGGTGTTCGGCGGGGAGCCGGGGCCAGTGCGTCGCCGTTGGTGGCGCGGAGGTGGGTGGTGATGGCCTGGTGGTTGTCGCCGAGGTTGGCGGCGGTCAGGGCGCGGGCGAGGTCGACCACGGTGGGCCCGAACCCGAGGTCGCCGCTGTCGGGCTCGGCGACGGTCGCCGTGGGTGGCGGCGAGGTGGGCCGCGTGGTCGGTGAGGTCGCGTACGGCGGTGGCGTCGCCGCAGGTGGCGGCGGCGAGGGCGGCCTCGATCAGCAGGGTGCCGGCCAGGGCGAGATCGTCTGGCGGGAAGTCGTGGCGGGGCGGTGGGGCGAGTTGGTGCGCGGCGGTGATGGTGGCGGCCATCGCCAGCCGGCCCCGTTTCAGGGCGCGTAGCGCCTGCGCGAGGGGGATCGCCGCGGCGGCGGTGCGGCGTGGGTCACCGGCGGCGGTGGCCATCGCCCGGTCGGCGGCGAGCCAGGCCAGGTCCGCCTCGCCGAGTTTGACCAGCACCTGGGCGGCGAGCCGGTAGACCCGTACCAGTAGGCCGGCGGCGGGTCTCGGTCCGGTTGCCGTTTCGGCCTGGTGGGCGTGGCGGGTGTCGGCGAGCAGGTCGGGCAGCATCCGCAGCACCTGGGGGTGGTGGGCGTGCCGGTACGCCGTCCACGCGTATCCCACTCGAAGGTCAAGCTCCTGCGATGTTGGCGTCTGCCGGCGGTCGGCGCTGGTTTCGGGGAGGTCGTAGCAGGCCAGCGCGGCCCGCATCCGTTCCACGGCACCGGCGACGTCGGTGGCCGGTGCCCGCCGGGCCGTCTGGCCGGTGAGGACCTCTGGGGCGACCCCGAGGACACTGGCGACCGTCTCGATCACCGAGAGCCGGTCGAGGGTACGCAGCCCACGCTCGACCTTGTCCACCCAGCTTTTCGACTTGCCGACCCGGTCGGCGAAGACCTGTTGGCTCATACCCCGCCGTACCCGCAACTGCGCCATCCGGCGCCCGATCGGCAGCTCGCCATTGCCCGGTCGATTCGACGCGGTCATTGTTCGGCCGTCCGGTGCATGGCCTCAGTGGATTCCCCGCAGCGCGGGCACCACCGCGATTTCACGTTGAACGCGAAGAGTCCGAGCAGGAATCCGGGCATCAGCCCGCCGAACACGATCAACAAGATTTTGGCAACCACGAGCGCTCTCACCTTCTGGCGAGGCCGGGGCCTGGGCGTTGCCGCGCCCACGACCCCGGCCGTTCCATCGTGTGCTCAGACCAGAGTTGCGCATCAAGTGATGCATTGCAAGAGTCTGTCAGTGATCAATGTTGAGTCTCGCGCGTGTTTCGGGGCAGACGAGCGAGCGGGATTGATGCAGAATCACGGAATGCCTCGATTTACGCCAGCGACACCGCGCTCCCGCCGGCTTGGCCGCGAGCTGCGCCGGCTCCGCGAAGCCAAGGGATTGACCGGTGAGGAGACGGCCAAGCTCGTCCGCTGCTCGTCGTCCCGGATCAGTCGGATCGAATCCGGTGCGATCAAAGCTCGGGCCGGCGATGTCATGGAACTGCTGGTCGCCTACGGCATCCGGCTCGATGAGGAGCCCGCCACCTCGCTGCTGGAGCAGGCGCGCGATCTGCGCGAGGACGGGTGGTGGCAGCGTATCGGCGGCAAGTACGCGACCTACATCGCCTACGAAAGCGAGGCCGTCGAGCTCAAGAACTTCGAGCCGATGCTGGTGCCCGGTCTACTGCAGACCGAGCGCTATGCCCGCGAGGTCAACGCCATCGGCCGGGAAGCCGACCGCGACACCATCAAGCAGCGGGTCACGGCCCGGATGACCCGGCAAGAGGTGCTGCGCCGAGAGCCGACACCGCTGCGGATGCACGCCATCCTCTCCGAGGCGTCGCTGCGTACGGAGGTCGGTGGCCCGGAGGTCTTGCGCGAGCAGCTTGACCACCTGGTCACGCTGAGCCGACTGCCGAACGTCACGATTCAGGTGCTGCGCTTCGAAGCCGGCGCACACCTCGCGATCGGCAGCGGCTTCGCCCTGCTCACCTTCGACCAGGACGATCCGCCCCTCGGCTACGTCGAGACCCTGGCCGGGGAACTCTTCCTCGAATCCAGCCTCGACCTGGCGCGACTGTCAACGGCGTACGACAATCTGAAGATGCTGGCGCGGTCGCCGGCCGAGTCGATCAAGCTGATCAAGGAGCTGAGCGAGCATGGAGCGTAACGCCTGGCGTAAGTCGAGCCGCTCTGGCAATAACGGCCAGTGCGTCGAGGTGCGCGACCGGGCATCCAGGTCAACGTCCGCGACTCCAAGGCCCCTGCCGCCGCATGCTGAGCTTCAACCCCTCCGCCTGGACCGCTTTCACCAGCAGCCTGAAGGCCGACAACATCCGCCCGTAGCTCATCCACTCTCGTGGCGGCTCTCGCAGCAGTGGAGAGCCGTTACGAAGGTCGATGTCCGTGACTCCAAGGCCCCACCGACGGCTTGCTGCGGTTACACCCCGCAGCCTGGACCGCCTCACCGCCACCCTCAAGGTCATGAACCAACCACCGGCCCGGATCAGGCACGGGACTCGTGTGTACCACTGGCCTCCCGCTTACCAGTCACGAGGTAGTTGACGTCGCGGCAGAACTTGTCGAAGGAAGGTGCGTTTACACGCGCCATGCCCATGTCGAATGCGTCGGCCAGGGCGGCCTGGTCAACGCGGGGCCGGTAACTGCCGCCGTCGTTCCGGCGATGGCTGAGCCAGCCCTTGCAGTCCCTTGGCTGCTCACAGTCCTCAGGAATCGTGAGGTCGCCGGAGAGCCCGGCCCGGCCGCGAAGCGACGGGGCCGCCGCGAGAAACCATGCCTCGAACTCGCGGTTCGCTAGGACAACAGCGATCCGCCGGTCTGGGCGCACCACCTCCGCACGCTGAAGCAGTTCGGGGCCGAGCGAGGCTGGACAGTCGTCGTCGGCGTCAATGACGACGAGGATCCCGCCTGGCGCGGTGGGTGGCAGCCGGCGCGCGAGGCTTTCCACCGCTGCCTCAAGACCTCCCCGCTTCACCAGCTTGCCCCGATCTACTAGGAAAGGACGCTGAATATCAGCGTTCCAGATCTGCATGTCGAACATCAGCCGCCGCAGTACGACGGGAAGCGCGGCGATCTCTCCCTCACCCTCGACGACCGAGGCGATGCTTACCCGCTCTGTCGTCATAGCGCTTGCCACTCCCCTCCGGACTCAGGGTTCGAGATGACGGGGCGCAACTGGTCGGATCTCAGCAGCTCGCCCACGGTTGCCAAGCCGTCCGACACGATGGACCGGCTCACCGGGTCCACCGGCCCGATGGTTGTTACGCCGTTATCGGCGGCGGCCACGAGGATCGCCGACAGGTCCGCCTCTTTACGGTCGAAGAGCTCTGCGCTCTGGCTGGTCGCCAGCACCTGCGCTGCCGTGCTTGCCTCAGTCAGCGCGTCGAATAGCACCCCGGCAGCCATCGGGTGCAGTGCCAACTCCGGCTCCTCCACCGCCACGAGCGGGATACGGCCGTCTCGGGCACGTGGCTGGAACAGGGCGGTCAGCAGCCCCACAGCACGGATCGTCCCCTCGGACATCGATTCCGCGCGGAAGTCCCGGCCTGCGCCTCCGGGGCCGGTGGCCGTGGTCATCCGGGCCGCGACGTAATCGCCGCCCGGCGTGCTCGGCCCCACCTCTATCAGCCGGGGCACGATCGCGGCGGCGTAGGCGGACACCCGGTCCCGTTCCCAGGGGCCGAGCTGACCCAGGATGGCGCCAACATGACCACCGTCCTCGCTGAGGAGGTCAGATCCGGTGGCTGGTCGGGCGTCCCGCAGGGCGGCCAGGTCGGGATCGTAGAAGAACATGGCGGCCAGCGCCTCATAAAGGCGGGCGTACGGTTCGCTGACCCCGGCCACGGGGAGGTAGAGGCTGCCGGGGCGAAGGCGACCCCGATGGTTGGCGGCTGAATCGCTCACCGTCCCGTTCCTGACGAGGAACCGGGCCTGGGGCGGTCCGCCTGCCGGACCGATCTCGCATTCCTCGCGCTGGCTCCACACGTTCGGGCCAGCCTGTTCGGTGGCTCGTGGATAGCCGATGGTGATTTCGTAGCTAGCCTGCCAGGGGCGGTCATTCGCGGTAGGTGCGGGAATGTGGAACTCCAGGGCGATGGTGCAGGACTTCGTGGGCTCGGGCACGCGGCGTAACACGTCGTGCAGTCCACCGCGCGCTACGACCGCCTCAACGAGACCGCGGGTCAATGCGTCGCGTACGAAGCGCAGTGCGTCGAGGAAGTTCGACTTCCCGGCGGCATTCAGCCCAAGGAGGACGGTGAACGGCCCGAGCGCCACATCGCAGTGCGCGATCGACCGGTAGTTCTCGATCCGTACGCGGGTGACGAACGGTACGGTGCGCGGAGCTGCACGGTTCATGACACTTCAACTCCCCGACCGGGCTGTGATGACGGTGCCAGAACGCCCGCCGATGGGCAGGGTGGCGGCTATGGTCGGGTCACAGCGGGCGAACCTGTGGTTGATGCCCATCGCAGCTCAGTCCTCGATCCCTCGTCCACTCGCGGTAGAAATATCAATCTGCCCGGTCACAGCAGCAGTAATCAGGGCCTGCCGCCGCTCGGCAAGAATTTGCTCTCTTGCTTTGAGAAGTGCAGACTTCCTTTGAATTGCCTGCTCTTGGCTCTGTAACTCGTTCACGACTCGGTGCTGTTCTGAGGTTCCTGGTGCGGGTATTTTGAGTTGCCTGATGAGATCCTGGCTTAGATTTGGCTGACCGGCTCCAAGCGCTAGTCCGACTATGCCACCCTTGTGCGCTCGGAACCAGTACGAGGCGTACTCTGCGGTAATGAATCCGGTGGGAGTCAAAACACCGCATGCCTGGTTCACGCAGGCATCAATTCTGAGTATCCCAGTTTTCCCCTTGGTTGTGCCCTGTCCGTATAGGGCTATTACAAGGGAGCCGATCGGGTGGATCTTCAGTGCCGGAAAGGCGCGGAGCGCGCTCGAGGTAACTGACTTCTCGCTGACGTAGATGTCGCCGTTATTAATGTCGGCGCTGTTGACCCAGGCATGAGGCCCGCCAAAGTATTCAGGCCGATCGGAGGTTGGTGTTGTGCCACTGCCTGTTCTGAACGCGTGACTTACCTTGGCGAGATTCCATGAGTCATTCATTTCTGGCATCCACGAGATGCCTGTTTTGCGGCTCGGCCCTTCTCCCGTGGTTGTCGCCAGGCGAATCGATTCGCTCAGACGCTCAGAGAAGAGGGCTGCCTGGCGCCTCGTAGCGATCTGCATCTGATCGATGCGAGTGGTTTCGGCGTCGAGGAAGTCGGCGATGCGGCGCTGCTCAGTCATTGGCGGACGGGGGATCCTGAGCTGCTCGATGTCGGGCATGTAAATAGTCTTGTGAGTGGATCCAGCGGCAATCCGTTTGAGATCCGGAGCCATTGCTCGCAGGGCATGCAAGAGGTACCGAGGATCTAACGACTGGCCACACGTCCAGGTCGCGAAATCCTGGCTAGTGGCCATGTCTGTGCCCATGATCGCGGAAAAGCCAACCGAGGCTGTGCGCGAGAGGATCACCGTTCTCAGCTGGATGCAGCACAGCAGCGGAGTTCGCTAGCCCAACCTTGCTGATCTTTTCCTTGGTGTCAGAGATCGAGCGCGTTCTTCCGTCTCGGAGTTGCCAGACGTCAGCCAGGGTAATCCAGGGGATAGTCGCACGATTCCCAGTACTCCGGTTTTTGGCGACTTGGCGTATGGCCGGTACCAAGCCGGGCCAAAAACCTAATTGGAACCGTAGGCCAACGCGACTCATTCAGCCAAGGGGCGAGTTGTAAGGCCGTCACCGGGTCACCTCGCTGAGGAGGGTCTGGATCTCGGCTTCGAGGGCCTTCAGTTCGGCGTCGATTTCGGCGAGCGGGCTGGGTGGTTTGTAGACGTAGAAGTGGCGGGTGAAGGGGATTTCGTACCCGATTTTGGTCTTGTCGTGGTCGATCCAGGCATCCGGGACGTGCGGCAGCACCTCGCGGCGCAGGTATTCCTCGACGTCCTGGTCCAGCGGCACGTTCTCGAAGTCGCGCAGCTCCGGGTCCGGCTCGGGGGAGCCCTTCACGAGCTGCACCTCGCCCTCGGGGTCGCGGACCCCGAGGGTGTCCCGCATCGCCTTCTGGAAGGGGGCGCCGGTGGGCCAGAGCACCCCGGCCTCGGCCATCGCCGAGCGCAGCGCGTCCCACGCCGCCCGCTTCGTCTGCCACACCTGACCGAGCAGCGGCTTCAACGCCGTTTCCAGCGCGTTGACGTCCAACGCCTTGCCGATCGGCTTCGACTCGCGTACCTGGGTCAGGGTCTCCTCGGTGACCTCGAAGCGCAGCTTCAACGGCCGCTCCACGGTGATCCGGTGATAGCCGAAGTCCTCGTTGGCGAAGACCTTCACCTTGCCGTGCAGCGGGTGATCGGCGTCGGCCGCCACCTCCAGCGCCTCGGCGTAAAGGCGGGTGATCTCGGCGATCTGGTCGGCGCGTGACGTGCTTGCGCTTGTCGCCGAGCGACTTGCGCATCTTCGCGAAGTGGTCGCGCGCGTCCAGCAGCACGACCTTGCCCCGGTGGCCGCGGGCCTTGCGGTTGGTCAGGATCCAGAAGTACGTGGAGATGCCGGTGTTGTAGAAAAGCTGATCGGGCAGGGCGACGATGCCCTCCAGCCAGTCGTTCTCCAGGATCCACTGCCGGATCCGCGACTCGCCCGACTCGGCCGCGCCGGTGAAGAGCGGCGAGCCGTTGAAGACGATCGCGACCCGACTGCCGCCCTTGCCGTCGGCGGTCACCGGTTTCATCTTCGAGAGCATGTGCTGGAGGAAAAGCAGCGAGCCGTCGTTGATCCGGGGCAGGCCGGCGCCGAAGCGTCCGCTCTCGCCGAGCGTCTCGTACTCGTTCTCGACCTCGTCCTTGACCTTCTTCCACTCCACCCCGAACGGCGGGTTGGCGAGCAGGTAGTCGAAGTGCTCGCCCCGGTGGCCGTCGTCGCTGAACGAGTTGCCGAACTTGATGTTCTCCGGGTCCTGGTCCTTGATCATCAGGTCGGACCGGCAGATCGCCCAGGACTCCGGGTTCAGCTCCTGGCCGTAGACCATGACGGTCGCGTCCGGGTTGAGCCGGGTGATGTGCTCCTCGGCCGCGGTCAGCATGCCGCCGGTGCCGCAGGCCGGGTCGAGCACGTCCGGGTCACGCCCGGCACGCTCAGCGCGTCATCGTCGGGGGCGATCAGCAGGTTGACCATCAGCTCGATGACCTCACGCGGGGTGAAGTGCTCACCGGCGGTCTCGTTGGACTGCTCCGCGAAGCGGCGGATCAGCTCCTCGAAGACGTACCCCATCTGGTGGTTGGAGACCACCTCCGGCCGCAGGTCCAGGTCGGCGAAGCGCCCCACCACCTGATAGAGCAGGCCCGCGCTGTCCAGCCGCTTGACCTGCTGGGCGAACTCGTACCGGTCCAGCACCTCCCGCGCGTTCTCGGAGAACGCGCCGATGTAGCTGAGCAGGTGCTTCGCGGTCTGGCTGGAGTCACCGGCGATGGCCTTCAGGGTGTATTCGCTGATGTTGTAGAACTGGTGCCCGGCCGCCCGGCGCAGGAACTTGTCGATGTCGAGGTCCTGGCCGGCGAAGCGCTCGTGCGGTCTCCAGCACCTTGTCCTTGGTCGGCGCGAGCACGCACTCCAGGCGGCGGAGCACGGTGAACGGCAGGATCACCTTGCCGTAGTCGGACTGCTTATAGTCACCGCGCAGCAGGTCGGCCACCGACCAGGCATGGTTGGCCAACTCCGTGTGCTTGCTGTTGTTCAACGCGTTCCTTCCATCAGGCTGTCCGGAGTGGACGGACAGGGGCAAGTCTGGTCGGTCGGGTTTCCCCGCGTGCGGCGGGCTCAGCCGGGCGGCCGATCGGCGTCGGGTGGCAGCAGCGCGCCACCGGTGAGCCCCGCACCGAGCGCGCGGGCGGTCTCCTCGGCGAGGCGGTTCGCGAGCTCGGCGGCGGTCCGCAGCTCGTGCAACTGCCGGAACGCCGTGCCGTACCGCCGTTGCTCATCCAACGGCAGCAGTGGCAACCGCAGTCGGCGGGCGTCGATCCGGACGATCGAGGTGCCGGTGGCCGCCGCGTGCACGTTCTCCTCGGCGGCCAGAAACCCGGCCAGGAACCACGGGTCGAGGCGCTCCGGGTCCGGTCGCAGCAGATAGCGGTTACGGCCGAGGGGTTGCCCGGCATCGCGGGCCTCCGCCACCCGAGTGGTGTGGGGGCCGCTCTGGAGCAGCTCGGGCAGGAGCACATCACCCGGCCGGATCATGATCTCTTCCTCGGCCGGGTGCTCGTCGATGATCCGGCGGGTCGAGGTGCCCCGGCTGGCGCCGGTCGACCGCAGCAGGGTGAGCGCGCCGCCGCGCAGCAGATCCGCCACGGTGGCACTGCGCCAGGAGCGCGGCTCGGCGCCGGACGGGGGCCAGTCCTCGCCACCACTCAGGGCGGCCAGCGCCGACGCTGCCCGGCCCAGTTGGGCGCGGATCGCCCGGATGGTCTCCGCGTACTCGTCGGGCTGGGCGGCGACCGCCGCGACGCGGACGTGCCGGGCCGGGGTCAGGTCAACCGACTCGTCGAGCAGGTCAATCACCGGTACGGCCCGAGCCACGCCGGGCACGGTCTCGAAGCGGTCGCCCTCCACGATGTACGCCTGCCACGCGCCGCGCACGGTCTCGCCAAGGGCGGTCCACTCCACCGCCGGCCGCTTCGCCGCCGCCGATCCGGTCAACGTCGGCCCGTCCACGGTCCGCTGGGCGGAGTCTGCCCCGACCGAGTCGACGAAGAGAACACTCTGCGCGGCGGTGGCCTGCGGGTGCGGGCGGCGCAGCAACCACAGGTGCAGCCCGATGTGCAGCGGCGCGGCGGCCCCGGCGGGGAGCGCCACCACGGCACGCAGTGCCCCGCTGCGGATGAGCTCGGCCCTGGTCCGGCGACCGGCGGCCCGCTCGGCGGTGGCGGGCGGCATCAGCAGAACCGCCGACGCCCCCTCGGCCAGGTGCGCCAGGCAGTGCTGCACCCAAGCCAGCTCCGGTTCCCCCTTGGCCGGCAGGCCGTACGCCCAGCGCGGATCGTAGGCCAACTCCTCGTGACCCCAGTCGCGGTTACCGTACGGCGGGTTGCAGAGCACCGCCTGAGCGGTCAGCGTGGGGAAGGCGTCCGCACGGATGCTGTCCCCGGCACGCACCTCGAACCGGGCCGGGCCGCCGAGGAGACCGAGTCGTACGGCCGCTTGCGCCGCCTGGGCCGGGACGATGTCCTGGCCGTACAGCGTGTGGGCGCCGCGCCGGGCGGCGGCGGCGAGCAGGCCCCCGGCGCCGCAGGACGGGTCAAAGACGCTGGTGGGGAAGGGGTTGCCTGCTCCGGCGAGCAGATCCGCCATCAGTTCGACCAGGGGAGTCGGGGTCGGGTAGGTGCCGCTGACGCCGCTCTCCTCGGTGTCGCGCTCGGCCAGCACGTCGGCGGCCGGCACCGGGCCTTCTTCGCGTACGCAGTGCAGCAGCGCGCGGAGCAGCGCGACCTCCTCGGCCCGGTACGTCACCTCGCTCGCGCCGGGCACCTCGTCGGCGTACGCCCGGATCACCGCAACGGCTCGCGCGGGCAGTCGGTTGTCGGACAGTTCGGTCAGGGTTTTCAGCTCGACCGCGTCCAGCCGGTCGGCGGCGAGCACCAACGGCAGGAGCCGAGTCGGCGTGCCGCTGACCGCGGGTTGGCTGCGTAGCGCGGCCCGCAGGTCGTCCGCCGGTGTGCTGGCCGGGAGCTGGCCGCGCGCGGCCAGCCAGGCCCGGATCGCGTCGAGGTCGTACGCCGGGCTGGCCTCGGTGCCGCCGGTGGGTGCCGGGAAGTCGGGGTGTCGACGGCGCCAGTTGCTAACCGTGGCGCGGGTGACCCCGACCAGCCGAGAGATCTCGGCGGCCGTCACCTGTGCGGGGGACTGCGGCATCGGAGGTCCTGTCGTTCGTGCGGTGGGGTGTCCACCGCCGGGCCTTACTGTACACAATCAGCGAACACGCTCAAGATGTTTGACAGAGCTTTCACTCTCTGCTTCGCTAGTGATGTATTCAGATGGCCGGCAGCCCCCGCTGTCGTCAGGCCGTCTCCGTGACCTCTCCCTGTCCTTGCCTTTCTTCGCTCTGCCCTGCCTTGCCCCTGCCTTGCTCTGCCCTGCCCTGCCCGAGTCCCTCGACACGGGTTCTCGCCGGTGCAACCCAATTCGTCGCAAGCTTCGCGGGCGATAGCCCGCTTTTGGTCCAATGTGTCAGGAGTGCCGAGATGACCGAACCATTCCCCGACCCTGCCCAGCCAGAACAGGCACCAAGTCTCTCGGGTGATCCTCAAATGGCTGATCCACTCTCCTCGCTCGAAACAGCGGCTACCCCCACCCGGCAGGACGCGACCCGATCCCGACGGAAAATCGTGTTCGTCGCGGCGGTGCTCGTCGCCTTCGTACTCGGGGTCTCCGTCGGAGCTCTCGGCGCCCGCGCCATCCTGGCGCCCGACTCAGCGGTAGCTGAGGAAGCGGCCCCACCCTTTGCGGCGGCCAGGAGCACATGTGCACCAAGTTCACCATTCGCGACACTGGGTGACGCTGGCAAGTCGCTCGATGTGCGGGGCATGGGCGAAAAAGACCTCGGAGTCTCGATCGAGAGTATCGCCTGTTTCCTGCGAGAGCTGAAGGTGCCGGACTCGGTTGTCGCGGAAATGACCTCCACGCGTGCCCTCGACGGAAAGCAGACAGGCCAGTGGGACAACATCCACGCGTCGTGGAATTACCACCCCGATCACGGGCTGCACATCATTTTTTCGCAGTCCCGCTGAATTGCCCGTGTCAAACCACATCCTAATGAAATAGCGGCCCTTGCTGGCCAGAACAGGCTACGGTGCGCAATGAATTTCCCTCCTCCGGCCGGCAATCCTCAGCCGCCAACCGTCCCGCCAGCCCCGCCGACCGCAGCCCCAGGGAAGAAGAAAGTTCCAGCCTGGCTGGTCGCTGCGCTCCTCGGGGTCGTGGTCCTCTGCTGCGGCTGCGGCGTGGTCCAGGCATTCTCCAAGGACGACGACGGCAGCAAGCCGGCTGCGGCCGAGCACTCGGCGACCGGCAAGCCGGCCGAAACGAAGAGCACAGAGGCGTCCGAGACCACGCCACCGGCGGCCACCACCGCCCCGCCGACCACGGCCCCGCCGACCACAGCCCCGGCCCCGAAGGCGGTCCCGAAGCCGAAGGTTTACAGCGGCACGGGCGATGACGTCATCTCGATCAAACCGCTGGAAGAACTCGCCATCGTGGCCTTCAAGTGCACGGCGTGCACCGGCAATACCGTCCTGAAGAGCGACGGCCGGGAGAGTCTGCTCGTCAACGAGATCGGGGCGTACACCGGCAAGCGGTGGATCAACATTCGCGATAACTCGGTCGTCACCCAGTTCGAAATTCAAGCGACGAGCAAATGGACGTTGACGATTGGCACAGTTGAGCAGTTGGCCACCAAAGCCCCGAATGGAACGGCCTCCGGGCGCGGTGACGATGTGGTCTTGCTCGGCGGCGACTACCGCGCTGCGAAGATCACGCACACGAAGGGGTCAGCCAACTTCGTGGTCTACGCCTACAACTTGGACACCGGTCGCGGCGGGTTGCTCGTCAACGAGATCGGCGGCTACTCGGGAACCCGGCCGCTCACCGTGCCGGCGCTCGTCGAGGTGACCGCAGACGGCAAATGGACGATCGGCCCATCGGCCTGACCGCTGGCCGGATGTGGTGGGGCTCGGCGACAACCGAGCCCCACCCACCAGAGGGGCTGAGCCAGCCTCGACACGTTGAGAGCCCTGGCCAGCCCCATCACCAACCGGAAACGGTGGCACGATCATGCGGTGACCCTCCCCGTTCTCGTTCTGCTGCACAGCCCACTCGTCGGACCGCTCACCTGGCGTGGCGTGGCAGCGCACCTCGCCGAGGCCGGCTACCCCGTGGTGACACCCGACCTGACCAGCGCCGTCACCAACGAGCCGTCCCACCACCAAGCCATCGCGGACACAGTGGCCGCCAGCCTGGCCACGATCGCCCCAGACACTCCCATCGCACTTGTCGGGCACAGCGGCGCCGGCCCGCTGCTGCCCCGCATCGCCCGCACCGTCGGCCACCACGTGTCGGCACTGATCTACGTCGACTCGTTACTGCCCTACCCAGGCCAGAGCTGGATAGACAACGCGCCACAATCGCTCGTCGAACACCTCCACGGTCTCATCCGCAACGGCCAGCTTCCGCCCTGGCACGAATGGTTTCCGCCCGAGGTCATCACCGAGATCCTGCCGGACCCGCAACTGCGGGCCGCGTTCATACGCGAACTCCCGTGTCTGCCCTTCACCTATTTCACCGAGCAGACGTCCACCGACGAATGGAGGGGCCCCGCCGGCTACCTCCTGCTCAGCGATGGCTACCGGCAGGACGCGCAGGCGGCGCGGCAGGCTGACCTGCTGGTGGTCGAACAGATCGACCACCACCTCGCCATGCTCACCAAGCCGGCCACGGTAAGCGCCGCCCTCGTCCGTCTGATCTCAGCCACAACTCCGACGAACCCAAGAACCCAATAGCGCTCCAAGCCCCAACGAACCCTTCAGTTGCCCGGCTGGCACGCCATCGAGCATGGCTCCGGACCGGCGCTCCTGACCCGTACGGGACCAGCCGCCGCCCACGTTGGACAGACGTCGGTACGCTGGTGCTGCCATGCGACTCGCGCGAATTCCTTGTCCCCGCGCCGGTTGCCATGCAGATTCCAATTGATCATCGTGCCCGGTCGGATAGGGCTGCTTTCACCAAGACAGGGGGCACTGAATGGTCGCCGCGCAGGAGACCACGCTGCAAGAGCTACTGGAGGGCACAAAGCAGTATCAGGTGCCGCTGTATCAGCGCACGTACTCGTGGACCAAACCCCAGCTTGAGCGGCTCTGGGAGGATGTACGCAAGCTGACGGAAGACCGAGTTCACGACCCGAGCACAACGCACTTCATCGGTTCGCTGGTGCTCGCGCCCAGTCCGGCTAACGGCCCCACCGGTATCCAAGGTTTTCTTGTGGTGGACGGTCAGCAGCGGCTGACGACCCTCTCCATCCTGCTCTGTGCCATCCGAGATCACCGGAGTCAACACGAAGGCGAGGAACACCGTGCTCGCATCAATGATCAGTATCTGATCAACAAATACAAACCGGCGTACCGGCTCAAGCTTCTTCCCACCCAGGCCGACCGAGCGGCCTACCTGGCCTGCCTAGACTCGACACCGCAAGCTGGTGGAAGTGACCCGGTTAGCGTGGCGTACGGCTTCTTCGCCAAGCGGCTGCACGACGCCGACGATCCAGACGATCCGTTCGACATCGAGAACATCGAAAACGCGGTGCTATCCGGGCTGGCCCTCGTCTCGGTCACCGCCCAAGCCGGCGACAACGTCCACCGGATCTTCGAGTCGCTCAACAACACCGGCCTGAAGCTCACCCAGGCCGATCTGCTCCGCAACTACCTCTTCATGCGGCTCCCCGCCCGGGGCGAGGCCGTCTACGAGTCGCTCTGGCTACCACTCCAGAAACAGCTGACTTCCGACGAGCTTGAGCTGCTCTTCTGGCTCGACCTGGTGCAACGCGACACCCGGATCAAGCAGACCGATGTCTACTCAGGGCAACAGGCGCGGCTGAACCGCCTCCGCGACGAGGATGACATCGAACAAGAGGTCAAACGCCTCAGTCGTCTCGGCGCACTCCTGCGGACTATCCTCAACCCTGCCGAGGAGCCTGACCCGGAGGTACGGTTCCGGCTGGAGCGGCTGCGTGCCTGGGGCACCACCACCGTCTACCCGCTCCTGCTGCGCCTGCTCGACCGCCGCGCCCAGGGGTCCGCGACCTCCGAGCAGATCGCCACCGCGATGCTGTACGTGGAAAGCTTTTTCGTACGGCGGCTCCTGGTCGGCCGGGCCACCGCCAACCTCAACCGCATCCTGCTTACCGCCGTCACCGAAATGAACGCGGACCTGCCGGTCGACGAGGCGATCCGGGCGTACCTATCGACGGGCCGGAAGCACTACGCCACGGACGCCAACGTACGGGAAGCGGTAGCCTCGATCCCTTACTACCTGAACGGCCGCGCGCAGCACCGTAACCTGGTGCTCCAGTGGTTGGAGGCGTCGTACGGCAGCAAGGAGCCGGTGGCGCTCGACTCGCTCACCATCGAGCACGTCATGCCGCAAACCCCGACCACCGAGTGGCGGCAGATGCTCAGCGGCGACCTCGAACCCGAAGAGCACTTCGACGAGGCGCACGAAACTCTCGTCCACACCCTGGGAAATCTCACCCTCACCGGCTACAACGCCGAGCTGAGCAACAGCTCCTTCGCGGTCAAGCGGGTCCAGTTGGCCAAGAGCGGCCTACGGCTCAACCAGGAGATCGCGGAGAAGGAGCGCTGGGGACGCACCGAAATTCGCGGCCGCGCCGCCACCCTCGCCGAGCGCATAATCGACCTCTGGCCCGGACCGACCGGTGCGGCGGTGAGCCAGCAGATGGAGGCGCACTGGGACATCATGAACAAGGTGCTCGCCGAACTACCCGCCGGCTCGTGGACCACGTACGGAGATATCGCCGCGCTCATCGGCAGCCACCCGGTGGCGGTCGGCACCCGGCTCGCCACCCAACCGGCCCCGAACGCGTACCGGGTGTTGCAGGTCGAAGGCATAATCGCCCCCAACTTCCGGTGGATCGACCCGAACCGTCGCGACGATCCACGAGAGCTGCTGTCTGCGGAGGGCGTGGAGTTCGACCGGTACGGGCGGGCCAATCCGGCGCAACGCATCGTCACCGAGGAACTGGCACAACTGCTGGGTGGGATGCCCGAGGATCTGCCGGGCCAGTCGTCCAGGTCCCGGTTGACGCGACAGATCGCCGACGATCGGTTCGTCGAGCAGTTGACCGCGATGCAGGGTAAGGAGGTCGCCCGAGCCACGGTCGCCGTACTCGACGCATGGGCCGAGCTGGGCGGAATCCTCGGCTACGGCTCCGGTGGCGAGACCTCGTGCTTCCTGCTCGCCCGGGACAAGGAGCACGAACTCGGCAACATCTGGCCCGCGGCGATCTATCCGCGTGGAAAGTTCGAGGTTGTGTTCCAGCACCTGAGCATCCGTACGCCTTTTGACGACGTCGCCCTCCGGGAAGAGCTGCGCCAACGCCTGAACCAGCTACCCGGTGTGGAGATCGCCGCCGCCAAGCTCACCCTGCGCCCCGGTTTCCCGTTGAAGCTTCTCGCCGATCCCGAGGTTCGCGAGGGCCTGCTCAAGCATCTGGACTGGTTCTACCAACAGGCGCAGATGTTGGACAGCTGATCGTCCCAGCACCCTCCAGGAGGTGGCCGGCTCAACCAGCGTGGCGACGAGCCTCGTACGGCTCAACGCCACGCTGGCACGGGCCCGCCCTACACTCAAAAGCATCCAGCCTGTCGGCGCCCTGCGTGCAGACAGCGACCCATTTCCGGCGCGTTTTGACGAAGCGTCAGGCGTGTGAGCAGGGTAGACGTGCGCTAACGTGGGTGCGTGCTGATCAGGTTCGAGGCTAGTAACTACCGGTCGATCGCCGAGCGCGTCGAGCTGTCGATGGTCGCCGTGGACCGGGATCGCGAGGGTGCCCGAGAGGCGCCACGCCTAGGGGAGAGCCTCCTGACCCTGGCCGCAGTGTACGGGCCGAACGCGTCTGGCAAATCGAACGTTGTCGCCGCACTTGCCTGGGTGCGCGATGCGGTGCAGGACTCGCTTCGGTTCTGGGAGGACGACATCCCTTTGGAGTCCTTCGCGTTCGGCGTCGGGCCGTTTCATCCAAGCGAGTTCGTTGTTGAGTCGACGATTGACGGCATACGCTTTGAGTACGTACTGGAACTTGACACGGATCGAGTCCTGTACGAGGGGCTCTTTCATTTTCCAGAGAAAAAGCGCAAGAGAATTTTCGAGCGCGAAGGGTCCGAGCTGAAACTCCAACGTGGCCTCGGTGGTCTGTCGGGCACGCGGGAACTACTGACCGAACGAACGCTGGCACTGTCCATCGCTCGGCGTTTCAATGAGCCACTCGTGTCGGACTTCGCCAGAGACCTCTTGCGTATTCAAACCCTCGGTCAGGTACCACGACGGCCTCGGCCCGAAGGCTTCGGCGTTTGGGGATCCAGACCACGTGCCTCCTCCGGATTACACACCACGATGCGTTGGTTTGAAGAAAGCCCCAACCAGCCGACGCTTTTTTCATACGAAGAGTTCGGTGAGTTCGCTTTAGGGGATCGTGAGCAAGCCTTGGCACTACTGCGTCTTGCCGACCTGGGGATCGAGGACGTCGTAATCGACGAACAGGAAATCGCTTTCCCCGATTCCGCTAAAACTCGAACCCAACGCAGGGTTCGTTTGGTTCATCGAACCGATGGGGATTCAGCACCACTGGATTTTTTAACGGAGTCGGAGGGGACGAGGACGTGGTTTTCGTTGATAGGACCCGTGCTGACCGCGCTACGCGCCGGGTCGGTCGTAATTTTCGATGAGTTGGACGCGAGTCTGCACCCGACACTCTCCGCGGAGCTGTTGCGTATCTTCCGCAGCCCGGTTACGAACCCCCGTGGTGCTCAGCTCATCTTCACGTCCCACGACACCAACCTCCTCAACCATCTGAACCGGGACGAGGTGTGGCTCACCGAGAAGCGGAGCGACGGTTCCACTCGGCTCGGCGCACTCGCCGAATTCGCCGGCGAACGAGTACGTAAATCGCAGAACCTGGAATCCGCCTACCTCCACGGACGATTCGGCGCCTTGCCGCAGGTTGATCAGACTGAGCTGCTGCGCGCACTCGGACTGATCGGCTGATAGACCATGGGACAGCGTCGGCGTGAAGCAAAGCCACTCAAACGGAAAACTGCTCGGCGCGCGGAGCTGCGCACGGTTGTAGTGTTCTGTGAAGGAAAGAACTCCGAGCCCGATTACGTTAGGGGATTGAAGCGGTTACCTGAGATTGCAAGCGACATCTCGCTGAATCTGGAGTTGCATCCTGAGCCGGGCGTGCCACTCACCCTTGTGCAGATGGCGGCCGAACGCTTGAGGGATCCAGTAGGGCTATTTTAAGTTCGCCTCCACGGATGAAGCGGTGCGCGTGAGCTGCAAGCTTGATTCGCGAACTGGCAAGAGCATCGACGCCAAAATCTACCTGCCGCTACGGAAGCAAGCGGCCCGCAGAGCTGAGCTGCTGGAGCAGCGTCATTTGAGGGATGGCACTTCTTTTCCAGATGATAACCCCTCCTCCGGCATGCACCATTTTCTCCGAGCACTCGAACGGAGTTAGGGCTCTAGTGCCTCGTCATGCAGCCTTGAACGGGTAATCCAGGTGGCGGATCTTGGAGTTGATCGCGAATCCGGATTTCGGTCGGGCGCGCTGGTTACGCCAGCGGATGTAGTCGCCGATGGCGGCATCCTGCTCCATATGGCTGCGGTGGTCGGTGCCGTTGAGAGCGAAGTAGCGGACCGCGGCGAACTCGGCCTCGATCCAGTTCAGCCATGACGCGTATGTCGGCAGGAACACCAGGTCGACATGGTTGCCCGCGCACCAGGCACGGACCTCGGGGTGCTTGTGCGGGGAGAAGTTGTCCACGATGAGGTAGAGCCTGTCGTCTGGCCAGCGGCGGCGCAGGGTCTTGAGGAAGGACAGGAACTCGCGCCAGCGTTTGCGGTCGCGGATGCGGTAGTGCAGGCGCCCGGTGGCCAGGTCGAGAGCGGCGATCATGTGCCGTACTCCCTGGTCACGGGTGTAGGTGGCCCGCAGCCGTACGGGCTGACCCTGGGGGCGCCAGGCCCGGCCAGGGCGGGGTTGCAGGTTCAGTGGCCCGAACTCGTCCACGCAGATCACCCGCCCGTCGGCCGGCGGGTGATCGTAGAGGTCCAGGACCCGGCGCATCTTGGACGTGAAGTCGGGGTCGGTGCTGGCCTTCCACGTCTTGGTGGCCTGCCACGACACCCCACGCTCGTGCAGGATCCGCCGGACCGTCTCGATACTGATCGCCGCGACATAGCCGGTCTCGATCAGGTAGTCGCGCAACTTCGCCAGGGACCAGCAGGAGAACGGTCGGCCGAGGAAACGGGGGTCGCACCGGGCGATGACACAGATCCAGTCCCGGGTCTGCTCATCGATCCGTCTCGGTGCGCCCCCGCTCCATTCTGGGGTTCAACGCGTCGAACCCCCGCTCGTTGAACGCGTGGATCACGTCTCGCACGTAGTCTTCGCTCGCCTTGAGCAGGTGGGCGATGTCCGGGGCCGGTTGGCCCTGGGCGGACATCAGCACCACGATCGCCCGGCGCAGCTTCACCGGGTCCTTCGCGGTCCGGGTGATCCGCTGCAACCGCTGACCCTCGACCATCGACACCTGACGGACGAACACCTCCGGGCGCCTACCCACCCGCCACCACCTCCCACAGCCTTAACCGTTGGGAGACAGCCTGCCCGACACGTACTCAGAACCGATGGATTACCCGATCAACGTTCAAAGACGCGGCACTAGCCCATCCGGTCGACATGCAGGCTGGTCCAGGCCCGGTGCGCATTGTCCCAGTAGTACCCGTCCGGGACGTTCCACCAGTGGTCCAGACGGGTGCAGCTCGGCGTGTAAGCGGAGATGGACGGGTCAACGAGGCGAACGCCTCCAGGGTTTCGGCCTTGGAGGCGTCCGTCGGTGGACTGCTCGTCAGTGGGTGAGGGTGTTGGTCTTGAGAGCGGTGACGAAGGCGGACCACTCGGCTGGGGCGAAGGTCAGGGCGGGGCCGGTCGGGTCCTTGCTGTCGCGCAGGCCGACGACGCCGGGCAGGTTGTCGGCAACCTCGACGCATTCCCCGCCGTTGTTGCTGCGGCTTGACTTGCGCCAGGTCGCGCCGGTCAGTTCAGGCATGGGAGTACTCCTCTGCGATGTGCTCGATCATGGTTTTGGACTGGGCGTCGTCAAGGGCGAGGTCTGACATGCTGGTCCAGATCTCGTGGTAGGTGCTGGTTTCGTGCGGCTTGTCGAGGTAGATCGCGCCGGTGGCGGCCTCCAGGTATGTCACGGTCGGCTCCACCACCTCACCCCTGGCGTCTCGTGGAAATTCCAGGATCGAGAAGCCGCCGGCCATCGCGCCAGCGTGCAGCCCGGCAGAAAATGGCATCACCCGGACGATCACGTTCGGTAGCTCGGTGGCCTTCACGATCTGTCGGAGCTGCTCGGCCATGAGCGCCGCGCTGCCGACCGGCCGGCGCAGCACCGACTCATTGATTATTACGCTCAGTTGAGTCGGCGCAAAGCGGGTAAGGATCGATTGGCGCTTGATCCGGAGCTCGACGGCGCGTTGCTGCTCGACCTGATCCTGAGGGTCGATCGCACCGCCGGGGATGCGGAACAACTGCTCGGCGTAGGCCCTGGTCTGGAGCAGGCCGGGCACCAACTCGGGCTGGTATTGCCGGATGCTGGCGGCGGAGGCTTCTAGTCCGATGTAGAGCTGGAACCAGCGTGGCAGGCCAGAGCCGATGTAGTCGTGCCACCAGTTCTTGTTCTCTCGGGTGGCGGCGGTCATCGCGCGCAGCAGCTCGGCGTCCTCGTCGGAGGCCCCGTAGAGCTTGAGCATCTGCTCGACATCGGTCTGACGAAAGCGGACGCCCTCGGCGCCGTTCTCGATCCGATGCAGCGTCGCTCGCGCCCGGTCGAGGGTGTCCGACGCTTGTTCCATCGTCATCCCGGCGGCCTTGCGGAGCGCTTCGAACTTCCGGCCGATCTGCCGTCGCAGCATCGTCGAACCGGTCACTGTCTGTGACAACCTTCACCTCCCGTGAATGCCCTTTTTGACGCACGTCTGGTTAAGCCGAAACCTCGGTCCGGCTAATGCGCATTAGACACGTTACACATTGATCATAGCGACTGCAACTTGCGATCTTGCAAATCCAAAATTAGACATTGCAATTAGCTCTGACGGGTGTTTAGCTGCGGTGGCAGACCGATGTAGAGGCTCTGAGTTGGTCTGAGATGAGCCGCTCTGCTGCCGTACTTGCTGGTCGTGGCTGCGGTGGTGGGGCGGGGTGGTCCGCCCGTTCGCGGTGGACGGGTGGGCCACCCCTTCTGAATCCCTTATTCCTGGCTGAAAGGCAGATTCCCTGATGAGCGAGTTGATCCGACGTCTCTTCCGGTCCGGGCCTCGACGGGCGCGGTCTGGTGGTACGCCGTACCGGTCGGGGTCGTGTGCGCCGTTGCGGCCCTGGCAGGTGCGGGAGCGGCGGTTCGGGGTCACCCGGCTCGGCCGGCGCGGGCTGGATCCGGAGGAGGTGGACGAGTTCCTTGATCGGGTCGCCGGTGATCTGACCGTCGTCTACGAGGCGTTGGCGTCCAGCCGGGAAGAAACCATGCGGGTCAAGAACGCGCTGCGGGAGTGGCAGTCGCGCCAGGCCCGGATGGCGAACAGCGCCGGAGGTCGCTACTGATGGCCGCCGCGGAGCGGTTCGTGATCCATTTGCCGGTGGTGGCCCGTGATCTGGCTGGGGCGGAGCGGTTGGCGCGGGCGATGGGCCGGTCGATGCGCCTGCTGCCGTACGTCGATCCGGGTGAGATCACCGTCTCCGGCGAGGACGAGCAGGGCGTACATCATCGGGTCTTCTGTGACCGGTTGCTGTCGGTCGGCCGGCGCTGCCTGCTGCGGGCCGGGCATGACGGCCCGTGCGCCCGGCGGGTACGGCGGTGACCGGCATGATCGTGATCACCTGCCCCGAGTGCGACGGGATCACCTTCACCCTGGTCGCCTGCGGCTGCACCACCGGCGGCGATCGCATGCTCGTCGACGAACGCGGCTTCGACCAGGAACCGTACCGGGAATGCCAGCTCTGCCGGGGCGCCGGCAGTGTCGCCCGAGGCTGCGCCCGGTGCCAGCAGCGGGGGCGGCGGCGGGCGCAACTCGTACTCACCGTGGCGAACCTGGACACCGGTCGGGTCGCCTCCCGCAACGTCGTCCCCGGCAGCCTCAATCCGGAACTGGCACCCGAGGGCGACCACTGGGTGCTGCCGTTGGCGCCGGTGCTGAATGAGCTCGCCGCCGAGGTCGACGCCAAGCAGATCATCGCCGCGGACGGGTCGGACCCACGCCAGGACGATCTGGGCATCTGGTTGCCCCGCTGGCGGCCCGAGCTGCCGGCCGAGACCCGTTCGGCGTACGAGACGGCAGCGATCGTCGGGCAGGACCACCAGCCGTGGCGGCTTTTCCTCGGCCGTACCGCCGCGGCAACGCCGCCGGATCCGGACCGGTCGTTGGGACGGCTCTGTCAGGTGGCCGACCAGCTCTGCCTCGACCTGGTGGTGGAGGCCCGGCACCTCAACACCGGCCGAATCTGCTGGGATCTGCGCTACGAGCTGCCCGGCGCGGACGTGCCGGCCGACCCGAGCCGACGCGGCGAGGACCTGCGGTCGGCGGTCGCCGCCACCACGATCACCGACGCTCTGGACCGGTTGGCCGAGCGGAGTCAGGGCGCTCCGGCGTACCGGATCCGGGCCGATGTTTTCCCGCCGACCGGCCCACGCCGGGTTGACTGTGACCAGGTCGAGCGGCGGGTCTTCGCCGACCTGCACCACGCGTCGGCGGCCCAGGGGATCTGGCGCGACGGCCGCTGGTGGCACGTCCGGCTCCGACCCGGCGGAAGCACCATCGTGCTGGTCGAACGGGAAACCGGCCAGGTGGACCGGCACCGGGTCACCAACCTGCTGCGGCACTGGGAACCACCCGAACCGGCCTGGCTAGGCGAACCATTACCCGACATTGCCTGCCCGGACTGCAAACCGGAGAGTCTGCTGCACCGCTGCTACTGCACGATGGGCGGCCACAGCGCCGACCCGGACTGTGCCGCCTGCGGCGGTGCTGGCTTGTCCGAGTCGCTGCTCGGCTGCCCCACCTGCCGAGGCAGCCACCGGCTGCACACCGCCGTGCAGGTCACCATCACCGACCTGCAAGGTCGGGTCGAACACCAACTCTGGCAACCCGCCGCCGGAGAACCAGCCACCCAGGTCGCCACCCAATCCGGCGGCCAACCCGTCTACCAGGTCCCGGAACGCTACCGGCTCGCCCGCTGGGCCCACACCTTCGGCGTACGCCCCGAGGATCTGACCGAACTGGACACCGGCCACGAAGTCGGCCAGGACCTGCTCGACGGCATCGTCACCACCGGACCCGCCACCGACCCGACGGTCGAATACGCACTCGGCGCCAGCCGGGGCCTGCCCGCCGCCCGGCTGTTCGTCCTGGCCGCCGTTCCCGACGCCCCCACCCTGGTCGACATGATCCGCCTCGCCCACGGCCTGCGGATCGGCCTCGCCATCACCGTCGAGAACCACCGACTCAACGCCGGCGACCCGACCCGGCTGCACGGCGAACGCTGGCAGGTCGACCTCATCACCCCCGACCAGCCCGCCAACACCTTCAACCTGCCGTTGGCGCCCTCCCTGGAAGCCGCCCTCGCCACCTTGAAGTCGGCCCTGCGAAGCGCCATCGACGAGACCGTGCCCACCGACCCGACCCAGCCCATCCCCGTACCGCAAACCCCCAACCCGACGCCGGTCACCGATCCGGCAGCACAGATCAGCCGACTCGGCTACCACTACGCCGGCCGGGCCGTCACGGTCTGTCTGCAACCCGGCGGCTGCCGCATCCACCTCCACGAACGCGACGGCACCCGTCAGCCGGCCCGCGCCCGGACCCTCACCGACGCCATCGTCGCCCTCGGCCTGCGCCCCACCTGACGCATTGCCATGAATTCCACTGCGGATGGCGTGAGCCGAATGCCGGACAGGTCCGCCTTGGTCGGCCCAACCGGATCATCTGGACGGACCATCCGGGCCGGTAGGCACCCGGCCAGTCATCCGCTGGGCACCGTGATTTTGATCGACTAGCGTTCTTGATCATGGGACCGCAGCTCGGTTCAGCGGTTCCCGGACCCCTTCCCACCCGACCACAGGGGAATCAAATATGGGTAGATCACTGCCGCTTCGACTCGGAACAGTGCTCGCACCGTTGCTCGTCGCCACCCTCGCCGCCGTGCCGCCCGCCTACGCGGCCGGCTCGGCGGAACTGACCAGCGCGACCATCAAGACGGAGGTCATCGACAACGCCACCGGTGCACCGGTGGAGGGCATCTGCGTCTTCGCCACGCCGGTGCTGACCTTCAGCTTCCCGGACATCTGCCCGGTCCGTAGTAACTCTGCGGGCAAAGTGACCGTGCCGGTGTCAGAGCCCGGGTCGTACAACCTGTTCGCGCTGCCGGATTCCGGCAGCCAGTACGGCGCGCAGTGGGTCGGCCCGGACGGTGGCACCGGATCGCAGAAGACCGCCCGTCGGATCACCCTCGCGGTCGGTGACACGAAATCCGCACCGAAGATCCGCCTGGACCTGCGGGCCACCATCACCGGTACGGCCCATGGCATGTTCGCCCCGCCCGTCGAGAACGGCACCGTCGGCATCGTCGCTCCCGACCCGTACGGCCGGTATGACCCGCGCTACTCGCCGGTCGCCGCGGACAAGACGTTCCGCATCGACTGGCTCGGCCCGTACGAGTGGCCGTTGCTCTTCAAAGCCGACAACTTCCCGTACCAGTGGAGCGGGGGCGTCGGTAACCGCATGCTGGCCGAGCTGGTGCCCGCGACCATCGGCGGGTCCGCACCCTACGTCCACTACTTCAAACTCGGCACCAAGGTCAGCATCAATGTTCCGGGCGAACCGCCCGGAGTAGGCCGCCTGGTGATCCGGAACGTGGCCACCCAGGATCCGATCGGCCTTGCCGACTTTCCCAAGTTGTCCAGTGGCGCAGCGCTCCTGATCCTCGGCGGCCAGCAGGTCAAGCTGCAGTGCCTCTGCAGCACCGGCATCCGCTGGCACGGTGGCACCGACTTCGACAGCGCGACGCCCGAGGTTATCCACACCATCGGCCTGCCGTACATCACCTTCGCCGCGAGCTGACCAGCCTTGAACCATCGGGGGCGCCCCACCGGGCGCCCCCGATGACTGGTCACGGGGCGCTACCCGCCGGGCTGCGCCCACTGCACCCAGAGCGGCAGCAGGAGCAGGGCGCCGATGGAGCTCTTGACCACCAGCGCGGCGGACAGGTCGATGCCGACCCCGTAGCGCTGCGAGTAAATGAAGAGGTTCTGCGGGGCCGGCATCGCCGCGATCAGCACGAGGTAGGTGAGCCATTCACCGCCGATGTGGAACACGTACCGGCCGACCAGCAGGGTGATCAGCGGAAAGGCGACGCATTTGAAGGCGATGAGCCAGATCTCCTCCAGCGACGTGCCTCTGATGGTCAGGCCCGCGCCGCCCAGGTAGAGGCCGAGCGCGAAGAGGGCTACCGGTGACGCGCTGTCGCCCACATAGGAGAAGCCGTCCAGCAACACCTCCGGCACCTTGACCGCCAACAGGTTGAGCAGGATCGCCGCGTTGCAGGCCAGGACCACGGGCGTGTTGAGCGATGCCCAGATCGCCCTGGCCAGCCGCCGGCCCGGCCCGCTCGCCGCCTCGGTTCCGCCGAACTCCATCACCGAGATGAGGATCATGGACAGGACGCAGACCTGGAAGAGCAGGACCGGGAAGATCGGCGCGGCGTTGCCGAAGAGCATGATGAAGACCGGGATGGCGAAGTACGCCGTGTTCACCTGAACGCCGGCCATCGCCCGCAACGCGATGCCGCGCGGTTCCCGGGTGCTGAACAGGTACGCGGCCAGCCCGACCACGACCAGGCAGCAGAGCGCGGTGACCGCGTAGCCGGTTATCGCCGGCCAGTTGAACAGGGTGCCCAGGTCGCTGGTGTAGATGTTGCGAAACAGGTAGCACGGGACCCCGAACAGGAAGGCGTAGTCGGCGAACGCCTTGGAGTTCGCTGCGGGAACGATCCGCCGACTCGCGAAGAGCACACCGCAACCGAAGGCCAGGGCCACCGGCAGCAACCGCTCCAACGCGGCTAGCGCCTCCATGACCCGCATTCCCGCGCCGGCCGGTCCGCGAGTGCGTCGGTGGTCAGGTGCACGTTGATCCCGGCGGACAGCTCCGTCACCCGGCCATCTAATCAGCAGAATGGGTGGTCAGCGGCACCGGCGCGTCGTTGTAGACGACCAGCCACGGACGGGGTGTCCCCGCAGCCACCGGCGCCAAGGGGGTCGGCTCCGGTCCGGCCAGGACGCTCGAGGCCAGCTCCGCGAAGATCGGCGTGGCCGGATGTGCCGACCGGCGTGACCAGACCGCCGAGGTTCGTCTGATCAGTGGCTGACCGCTCATCGGCCGCCAGGTCACCCGTGGCTCCCGATGCGCCATCCTCACCGGCTCGAAGGCCACGCAACGTTCGGCGAGCAGCAGTCCGAAGAGGAACTCCGGGCTACGGGCGGACCGGACCCGGTCGGGCACGAAACCGTTCCGTTGGCAGACGGCCAGGATGTGGTCGTACCAGTCCGGAGCCGCCACCCGGGGCGGGAGGATCAGGTCGTACCCGGCGAGCTCGGCCAGGGCGATCTCACCGGCGCGGGCCAGCGGCGCGACCCGGGGCAGTACCACCCCCAGCGGTACGTCCACCATGGTCCGGAAACGAAGCTCGCCCAGCCCGTCCGCCCCGCCGGCACCGGTCGGCTTCGGTCGTACCGGATGATGCACAAGCCCGATGTCAAGCCGGCCCTCGGCCAGCATCCGTACCTGCTCGGCGCTGGTCAACTCGTGTAGCTCCACCGTCAGTTCGGGCGCCTGCCCGCAGAGCCGGTCCAGCAGCTCCCGCAGCGTGACCGCCGGAGTCTCCGGGGGCACCCCGGCGCGGAGCGTACCGAGCAGGCCGTCGCGCACCTGACGCAGCACGTTACGCAGCCGGTCCTCCCCGGCAAGAAGGGCCTCCGCTTCGCCGAGCAGCAACTGACCGGCGGGGGTGAGCCGGATCTGCCGCCGCGACCGGTCGAACAGCTCCACCTCCAACTCCCGTTCCAGCCGCTGGATCGCCTGACTCAACGGTGGCTGTGCGATGCCGAGGAGCTCGGCCGCCCGCCCGAAGTGCAGTTCGTGCGCAACCACCATGAACTGCCGTAAATGCCGGAGCAGGTCCATCCGCCGGACCATACGCGCCACCGGCACGCGCGGGCACATCTCCGCCGGAACCTGGCCGATCCGGTGGAACCTGTCGCGGATACCCTGGCCCGGATGGCAGTCGAGCAGCGGATCACGGCACGGATCGAGGAGATCTTCGCCCGGACGGGGGTCGCCGCCAGCCTGCATGTGCTGGAGATCGACGGTGATCGTGAGGTGGCGATCCGCGCCGACGAGCAGGTGGTGATCGCGTCAGTGGTCAAAATTCTGCTGGTCCTGGAATTCGCCCGGCAGGCCGTCGCCGGTCAACTCGACCCGACCGAGCGGATACTCATTCAGGTCGAGGACCGGCTGGGTGGTTGGGGCACCGCGGGCCTGGCCGACGATGCCGAACTTTCCCTGCGTGACCTCGCGTACTTCGCCATGTCGGTCAGCGACAACACCGCAGCCGACCTGCTGATTCGCCGGATCGGCGCTGACGTACTGCCGATGCTCGCCGTCGAACTCGGCCTGACCCGGACCCGGATCGTCGGCGGACCACGACAGTTATTGGAGTCGATGCTCGCCGATGTGGGTGCCCGGAACGGCACCGAGTTCGCCCGGATTTTCCCGACCCTCACCGAGAACCGGGTGCGGAGGTTACGGGTCTTCGACCCGGAGCACACCACGTCGAGCACGGCCCGCGAGGTCACCCGGCTGCTCGCGCTGATCTGGCGGGACCAGGCCGGTCCGGTGCCCGCCTGTGCGATGGTCAGGGACTTGATGGCCCGGCAGATGTTCTGGACCCGGCTGGCCTCCGGCTTCCCCGCCGACGTGCGGATCGCGGCCAAGACCGGAACGTTGCCCGGGTTGCACCTGGAGGCTGGGGTCGCCGAATATCCCGATGGCCGCCGGTACGCGATGGCGGTCTTCGCCCGGACCCGGCGGCTGGCGACCCGGCGGATTGATGTGGACCTGGCGATGGGCGAGGCGGCCCATGCCGCCGTCGAGGCGCTGCTCGGCTGAGGGATTTTCGGCACCGATATCCGGCACTGCCCGCGATCTGACCAGCCCTGATATGCGTACGCATATCGGTCGGGGGACTGTTTGGTCTTGGACCCGGGGCGCTGGTGACTGGTTTGGTCTGTCCCGACCGACCGACCAGGAATGGGGAACTGTCACCATGTCAGAACCGCAAATTGAGCGTAGGCGTTTTCTCGGCGGTGCCGCCGTGGCCGGTGCCGCGCTGGCGGCCGTCGGAGTCACCGGCTCCGCACAGGCAGCCCCGCCCGCCGGCCCGGCCCGGGGCCCGGGCGCACCCGCCCGGTCAGCCGGATCCGGCCAGGCAGGTAACAGAGCGACCTTCCGCTGGCTGGGGACGGCCGGCTGGCGGATCGACCTCGGCGCGAAGACGATACTCATCGACCCTTACCTGAGTCGTTACGACACCGGACTCTTCCGGGGCGCCTTCAACCCGCAGACCCAACTCACCGTGGCGACCGCCGCCGTCGACGCGTATGCGGGACGTCCCGAAACCATCCTGGTGACCCACTCCCACTGGGACCACATCAACGATGTCCCGTACCTCGCCACCGGAACCGGCGCCCGGGTGGTCGGCACGCTGACCACGTATCACCTGGCACTGGCCGGTGGCGTGCCGGTCGGGCAGTTGGCTCCGGTCAGCGGCGGTGAGTTGCTCGACTTCGGCGACTACACCGTGGAGGTGGTCAGCTCGCTGCATAGCCGCAACGCGTCGTACTCGATGGCCTTCCCCGGCGTCCGGGTCAGCCAACCGCCACCGCCGGTGACCATCGCCGACCTGCCCGAAGGGGACACGCTGGCGTTCCAGTTGCAGATCAAGGACGGCCCGGCGGTCTTCTTCATGGGCGCCAGTGACTTCGTGGAACGCAACCTCACCGGTCTGGCGCCGGACGTCGCCATGATCGCTCTGCCGAGCAGCAACGCCACCCACGATTACGTACCCGGCTGATGGCGGCTCTCGACCGGCCGGCGATCGTCGTGCCGGTGCACTGGGACAACTTCGAGGTGCCGTTGCAGAACCCGCCGACCGTGCAGCCGGCCGATCAGCAGCGCCTGGACAATCTGGTGGCAGCGGTACGCAGGGCAGCGCCCCGGACCAGGATTCTGCTGCCCGAGTACCTCACCCCGTACCGTTTCTGACCGTTCCACCCCGGCGGGGCATCAGGTCCCAGCCATTGTGGCGCTGGCCGGCTGGACGCGGGGAGCGCTGTCAAATTGCGGCCAGTAGTGCTCCGGTTGCGATCTGTTGACAATAAGGTAATGAATGCCAGGAAGGCTCGCAATCCTCGAATATAACCTTATTTGGAGTGCGCCTATGTGGATCAAACGTCTCGCGCTGCTGGTGATCCCCGCGATCCTCGCGGGAACAGGCGGGATCGTCACCTCGCCAACCAGCGCCTGGGCCGGTGAGCAGCACGAGCCGATGCTCGGTGACCTCAACGGCGACGGAATCCCCGATCGAGCAACCCTGATCGGTTCGCACGCGCCCTGTGCGGTCTCGGTGGAGCTGGGCACAAAATCGGGTGGGTACGGCCCACCGACACCGAACCCGTTCGAGCTGCCCGAAAACTCGTACGGCTGTCCGGACCTGGGGGCGATCGTCGATCTCGGTGGTGACGGGGTGCCGGAGCTCGTGCTTGGCTCGTGGGGCGGCGCCTTTGTCGGCTTCGACCTGATCGTGCTCCGGGATTATCAGGTGGTCGCGACCATGGATGGTGTTAGTGATCCCAACGTCATCGAGGTCGGGGCCGACTTCAACGGCGACGGGCTGTTGGACCTCTACGAGTGGTCCAACCAGAACTACAGGCTGATCACCCTGCTCAACACGCCCGACGGTAGGTTGGTCCGAGGTCCCATGTGGCTACCCAACATCGACCGGCCGGACTTCTATTTTGCTGACTTCGATCGTAACGGCGCCTCGGACATGCTCGTCGTACAGCGCGGCTGGTTCGACTATGCCGTCGTCGTGATGCTCGACGACGGAAAAACAGTCGATCTGCAGCGCGCACCGTACGACGACGACTTCCCCAGCTGGACGGCCGCCGTGCTCGATGCCAACAAGGACGGGCTGCCCGACGTCCGCACGACAGACGACCACGGCGTCGTGACCACCTTCATCAACCTGGGCAAAGGCAAGTTCGTGGCGGCGCCCGTGGCCAAGAATGACCGGTTCACCGTCAAGTACAACAAGAAAAAGATCCTCGACGTACGCGCCAACGACATAGCCAGCAGCACCGCGAAACTCAGCATCATCACCAAGCCGAAGTACGGGAAACTAATCAAGGACGCGAAGCATGAGCTGGTCTATCTGCGTACCGCTAAGCACACCAAGCCGGACAAGCTCGTCTACCGCCTGACCGAGGACGGCCGGAGCTCCACCGCCACCGTGACCCTGCCAATGAAGGGCCACTAACCACCCACGAGGCGGGCTGTCCGAAGATGTAGGTGCCGCGCCGCGCGCAACCGCGGCGCGGCACCCCGTGGTGGTGGCCGACGGGCGCGGCACCCCGCGGCGGTGGCCGACGGAAGTGGCACCTGGCCGGGGATGCCTACCGCGTCTCGTCGAGGGGCGAAGCGTCTTACGGTTTCGTCTCGTCGTCGGCGGCCGCGATGGCGGCCAGGGCGGCGGTGATGTTGGTTTCGGTGGTCGCCTTGTCAATACCGAGGCCGGAAAGCACACCCGCGCCGTCTTCGAGTTCCAGGAGCGCCAGCAGGATGTGCTCGGTCCCGATGTAGTTGTGGCCCATCCGCAGGCCCTCGCGGAAGGTGAGTTCCAGCGCCTTCTTCGCCCGCTGATCGAACGGGATGAGGTCGGGCACCTGGTCGGCGGCGGGCGGCAGTGCCGAGGTCACGGTCCGCCGGACGGTTTCCAGCGGTACGCCCTGCGCGACGATCGCCTTCGCGGCGAGTGCCTCCGGCTCGTTGAGTAGCCCGAGCAGCAGGTGGTCGGGGCTGATCTCAGCGTTGTTCGCCGTACGGGCTTCGTTCTGGGCCGCCATCACGACGTTGCGCGCCCGGGTGGTGAACCGGCTGAAGCCCTGGCTGGGATCGAGGTCGGATGGTTCGCCGGGGCTCTTCGGCACGAATCGCTTCTGGGCCGCTTGTTTGCTGACCCCCATGCTCCGACCGATCTCCGTCCAGGACGCGCCGGAGCGCCGCGCCTGGTCAACGAAGTGGCCGATCAGATGATCAGCAACGTCGCCGAGGTGATCCGCGGCGATAACCGCACTGGAGAGTTGTTCCAGCGCGTCGGTGTGCACCTTCTTGATCGCCTCGATCAGGTCATCGAGCCGGACCGGATTCGTCATACGGACTGGATCTGTCATGCGTCAACCGTAAGTTGACGACGGGTGTCACGTCAACCATTGGTTGACGATTTTGTCGGGTCGCGATGGCGACAGGACGCCGAGGGCGGGGGATGCCGAGGGGTTACCGGGCCAGCTCCGGCCGAATCGAGCGCTACCAGCGGATCTTGTCGCGGATCCGTTCCTGCTCGGCACGCAGCTCGGCGAGCTTCCGGTCGATCTCCCGGCATCCCGGTATCGCGCAGGCAGCGCAGGACGCCGAGCCAGGCCAGATCGTCATCGGTGAAAACCCGCTGGCCACTGGAGTTCCGCGCAATGTCGTCGAGCAGACCGATCCGCTCGTAGTAGCGCAGCGTGTCGAGGCTGAAGCCGGTCTGCTCGGCGACCTGGCCGGGGGAGTAGTGCCGCATCCGAGGACCTTCCCGTACGCGTCTCATCCGGTCGATCCGACCACCGGCGGTGGTGCCAGCGGCGGACGGTGAACGACGGTCCATCGGTGACGTCGACTTGACCTGGAGCGCGCTCCAGGCGGCACCGTAGACCTCAGCCCAAGCGTACGGAGAAAGGTGAGAGTGACACAGATCAACGTGGTCCTCGGCGCGATGGATTTCGGCACCCGGGTCGATGAGGAGACCTCGTTCGCCCTGCTGGACCGGTATGTTGACCGGGGTGGGATCTGGATCGACACGGCAAACTGCTATTCGTTCTGGCACGACCCGAGCGGGGTGGGCGGGCAGAGCGAAGCCCTCATCGGACGGTGGCTGGCGAAGCGCCCCGGAATGCGCGACCGGGTGCGGATCAGCACCAAGGTACGGCAGCAGCCGACCATCCCGGGCCGCTGGCCGGAATCAGCTGAGGGGCTCGCGGCACCGGTGATCCGCGGTGCTCCGCAGGAGAGCCTCAAGCGGCTCGGCACCGATCGGGTCGAGCTCTACTGGGCGCACGCGGAGGACCGTACGGTGGAGTTGGCCGAGAGCGTCGCGGCCTTCGGCGAGTTGGTCGACGTCGGCCTGGTCGACCGGTTGGGCGCCCCCAACCACGCCGTCTAGCGGGTCGAGCGGGCTCGCGCCCTCGCCCGCGAGCAGCAGGTGACCGGCTACACCGCACTGCAACTGCGCCACTCGTACGTGCAGCCGCGCCCCGGCGTGCGGCTCCCCGAGGACGGGCACCAGCTCGCCACCCCGGAGGCGATGGATTACCTACGCAGCGAGCCGGAGCTGATGCTCTGGGCTTACACCCCGCTCCTCAACGGCTCCTACACCCGGGCGGACCGGCCGCTGCCCGAGCACTACCCAGCACCCCGGCACCACCCGACGCCTCGCCGTGCTCGCCGTCCTCGCCGACGAGTTGGGGGTGACCCGCAACCAGGTGGTGCTCGCCTGGCTGGTCGGCAGCGACCCGTCAGCGGTGCCGATCGTCGGGATGAGCAGCCCCGCTCAACTGGACGAGGCGCTCGGCATCAGCGCGGTGACCCTGACCGACGACCAACACCACCGCCTCAACACCCCCGCCTGACCAGAGCCCTCCGATCGGCCCGGCGCGGGACGTCGGAAGGGAGCACCCTGCCGGGATGTGGGCGACCCAACGGGGAATCGCGCCACATCCCGGCCGGGTGGGCGGCGACAATCCAGGACGGACGGTGGGCTCGGGTACCAAATCGACGACACCCAGCTCGTAGACTTGCAGCTGTCGATTGTTTCCGCCTGCTGGCGACCGCCGACGATTTGGAGCGCAAAGATGTCCGACCGCCTCAGCCGCGCCGTCGCCGATGTCCCAGCAGGACGCTGGCGGGTGGCGCTGGCGGTCACGCTGGCGCTGATCACCCTGCAGTTCTCCGCCGCCTGCACCGGCGGTCGGACTGATCCAGCATCGACACCGTCCGCCAGGGTGAGCGCACCGGCTGCCCCGTCGACCCGAGCCACTGTCGCGTCCGACGGTGGTGGTCTTCGCGTAGTCGAGCAGGGGCTCTCTACTACGCGGGACGCTGCCGGCAAGGAAATGATTACGTACGGGATCATTGTCGAGAACACCAGCAAGGAGCTCTTGGCCGCGGCCACCGACGTCAGGATACGACTCATCGATGCCTCCGGCGCGACGATCACCGACCTGGTCGCTGGCGGCAATGAGGTTGTCCGCAAGATCGCGGTGCTCTTTCCTGGGCAGCGGGCTGGTATCGCCGCGGATACCTACGTGGACCGGAGTGGCACCATGGAGCTTTCGGTGGAGATTGGCGACTCCACCTGGCTGCCCGCGGGCGATGCCGACTCCGGCCTGGCGAAGCTGACCACCAGCGACGTGAAGACCAAGCGTGCGATCTCCGGCCCGGCCGCTACGATCACCTTCACGGTCTATTCCGAATATCAGGAGCTGCTCGACGACCCCTCGGCGCAGGCGATCTTCCGGGACTCGACCGGCAAGATTATCGGCGGTACGGGCCCAGCCCGCACCAACCCGCGCGATCAGTATCGACCAGGGCGCTCGACGGGCCAGATTAACGTCAAGTACGGCTTGCCGGCTGGCGCTGACGACGCCCAAACCGAGGTCTACGTCTCCCCGTCCTGCTGTTGATGGGATGGCGCCGGTGTCGCCGTAGGGCTAACGGTCAGGGAGGCATGAAGTCGTGCTGGACGCTGCGGCTCCGCGACTCCTCAATGAGCGCAGGTCGCGGAGCCAGGAACTCATCTCGAGGGGAACGTTTGCCGGCGCCGCCGCCGCTCGTGTCGGTCAGAATATCGAAGTTATTGTTCAACCCCCGTACGATTTTTTTCTCCTGAACGTCGACTTCCTTCGAGATATCGATGATCACCTCGATCATCTTTGAAAGTACGAGGTCGATCGTGTCGGCGCCCAGGTCGGTCTTTTTCGGCTCTTCGAACTGGCTGGCCGCCGCCCCAAGACCTGACGACACTCCAGCGATGATGGTCCAAGCTGCGACGCTGGCCGGTCCGAGCGAGGCACCTCCGGTCAGCGGGATTGATGCGACACCGGCGGCGACCGTAGCGACAGCGGCAACCACACCGAGTACGAGTACGGCTTTACCGCCACCCGACTTGGTGGTCGCCTCAAGCGCGATGAGCGCTGTCTCACCAGTACGCTTGAGGTCCTGTCGGGCTTGGATGAAGATGTCCTTATTTGCAATCATTGCGTGCTCGAGTGAGCTGGCCAGGAATGCCTGATGCTTGGCTACCTCGGGGATCCGGTTGATGAAGTTAGCGTTGAATGCCTCGGCCGTGTAACCGCTCCAGTTACCGAGATGGGTCTGCGCCTGCCGGATCGGGCTACCGACCGGTTCTTCATGAGATTGGCCATTGTAGAGTGCCATGGCCGCTTGCTGCATCGCCGATATCGCGGCGTCGAAGCCAGTTGGCTCAGGGCCGATATGACGGGCGAATATCTCCGGGATCCAGTTGTATTGAGATCTGAGGGCCGTCCACTGTTCCGTCGTGCCGAGGTAGTTGCCGTTCGCGTCGATGCCATAATCGTTCCCCGGGTAATCAACAGCACTCCTGCCGACGATGCCCCGGGCTGGGTGGCTCGGATCTTTCGGAATGTACCGGAGCTCGAGCTCCCCCCGGATTCGGACGGCGATCTTTTGGACCTCCTGCGCTATCTTATCGATTTCGCCCGGGCTCGGTATCTCCCCGCTCATGCGTGAAATCCCATCTGATCACTCAGAGTCGTAACCAACCTGGTTTACTCGGGCCGCTGGAGCGTCGGACGGTCCGCCGGATTTTCAATGGCGAAGTCCTTGCCCGTGGTGTACCGGTCCTGCAGTCGCTTCAATTCCTGTGCGGCCTCGGCGTCCACTGCAGCGTAAGAGTCCGCCACTCTGACCAGTGCGTCGCCGGTCTCGTAGAGGTTCTCGGCCGATTCCGCCAGGACCGTTTGGAATTCGTCCCGCAGTTGGTTCCACACCGGATAGACCTGTCCGGCCACCATCCCAGATAAGCCCGGCGTACCAGGAATAACCCCGGGACGTGTGAAGCTCGAAGCGTCATTTTCCGTCCCGGCGACAAAGCCGTTCGCCGCAACGATGCCCTCCGCCGCGCTCGGCAGGTATGATCGCCCACAGAGCCACAGCTCGCTGAGCTCGACGCCCAGCTCTCTTCCCTGTTTCGACATGAACAAATCGTCCCCACTCGCTGGCTTAGCGCGTCAGCCAATCGATTATCAGAGCTTAATTGGGCAGCCGCAGGTCGTAGAACCCGTCCTTCAGCGCGACCATTTTCGCGTAGTAATTCGAGAGCAGTGCCGCGACCACGCTCTGCACCTCCTGGACGAACTGCTCCTCGGTCAGTTTCCGGGTCGCGCCGTCGCGGATGGTTACCTGCCAACGCACCAGTCCCTCGGCCTCAGCCTTGATCCAGCCACCCGCCGAGACACCGGTTGAGATCATCGCAGCCTGAGCCTGCTGGAAAAGGCGGCGCTGACCGTCGGGTTCGTACTCGTCGCCGCGGACGATTTCGCCGGTGGCATCACTCAATGCCCGGTAGTACTCCCGGCGGTATTCCACCCAGACCCGGGTCGCGAGCCTGCCGAGCTGCTGTTCCAGCGTTCGCTCGTCATACAGCCGGTAGGCGTCGTAGCCGAACCGGACGCTGACCTGGTCCTGGTTGGTCAGAGTCGCTTCAATCCACCGGTCCGGCGAGCTGACACGGACCTCCATGCGGTTGAGCCGATCAGCCATGATTCCCATGTTGCTGCCCCCGATCCTCGTGCTCGTCCTGTCGGTCTCGGGCAACACCGAATCAGCCGCAGGACAACAGTGAATCCTAGCCCAACGCATCGATGCTCACGAGGGCTCGGTCGTCGGCCGTTCGAGACAGTAGGAGCGTGGAAAGCCGCTAGCGCATGGGCAGGGCTCATCCGACTGGACAAAGCGTTGAGCGCCAGTGCGGTGACCCTGACCGACGAGCAGCGCCCCCGCCTCGACGCCCCCGCCTGGCTCGAATCCTCTGCGGGACCGGGTCGACTGATCGCCAGCCGAGCAGTGACCAGTTACCGACTGAAACCTGGACGTTGGAGCTTCCGCTCGATCAGCCGCCGGGGCGCCCGAACCACGCTCCATCAGGAGAAGTGTCCTTTCGCAAGGTCAACCGGCGACCGGCGGAAGCCAGTGTGCGGGGCGTCCGGGCACGTCGTGTCAAATAGCCGTCCGACAATCAGTGTTGTTGAAAGGAGACCGGGGGCGCTAACTGGAGACACCAGTCAATGAACGGAGGCAACCGTGTCTACCAGCAGGAAGTCCGGGCATGCGATCGTGCTCGGGGCGAGTATCGGCGGCCTGCTCGCCGCGCGGGTCCTGACCGAGTCGTACGAAAAGGTCACCATTTTTGACCGGGACGAACTGCCGACCGGGGCGATGGACCGTAAAGGTGTGCCGCAGGGCGAACACGCACACGGTCTGCTCGCCCGGGGCCGTCCAGGCGCTCGAAGAACTCTTCCCCGGTTTCACCTCGGACCTGGCCGCCCAGGGCGCCATTCCGGTCGACATCCAACAGGGCTGCCTTTGGTTCAACGACGGGCGGCGGGTTCCGCGGGTCACCTCCGGGCTCAACGGACTCTGCGTCAGTCGACGGGCCCTGGAGGCGTACGTCCGGGACCGGGTCCGCGCGCTTTCCCAGGTGCGGATCCACAGCGGACACGAGGCCCTGGGACTGCTCACCGACGCGGACCGTGGCACGGTCACCGGAGCGCGGATCCTCCCTCGGCACGGCGTCGAGGAACGCCACGACGCCGATCTGGTCGTCGACGCCACCGGGCGCGGCAACCGTGGCCCGACCTGGCTCGCCGAGATCGGTTACGAGCAGCCCGTCGAGGACCGGGTGGATGCCGGCACCGTCTACGTGTCCCGCGACTACCGCCGGACCGCCGGCGAGACCGACTTCGCCGCCTTCGTCAGTAGCCCATCGCCGGCCGTCCCGCACGGGGGCGTCGCCCTGGCAACCGAAGGCGACCGGTGGATCGTCACCCTGATCGGCGTCGGAGTGGGCGAGGCCCCACCGACCGACCCGGACGGGTACCTCGCCTTCACCAAGCGGCTGCCCGGCCAGGAACTGCACACGTTGCTCAGCCGGGCAGAGCCCCTCGGGCCGCCGAGGCGGCTGCGGTTGCCCATTAGTGTGCGGCGCCGCTACGAGCATCTCACCCGACTGCCGGAGGGCTTCATCGCAGTCGGCGACGCGATCTGCAGCTTCAACCCGGCGTACGGGCAGGGCATGACCGTGGCCGCGGTGGAGGCACTCGTGCTGCGGGACTGCCTCCGGCGGGGACGTCGGCGGTTGCCGCAGCGGTTCTTCGCCAGGACGGCGAAGGTCATCGACGTGCCGTGGGATATTGCCGTCGGCGCCGACCTGCGCTACCCGGCGGTGGTCGGGCCGCGCAGCCGCAAGACCGTACTGCTCAACGCGTACGTGGCGAAGCTGCACATCGCCGCCGAACGGCACGCCGTCGTCGGTCGACGCTTCCTCAGCGTCGTCAACCTGATGACCCCACCGTCGGGGCTCTTCGCCCCGGGGATCCTGGCCCGGGTGCTCTGGTCTGGTCGGCGTACCCGTCGGCTGACGGACCGGGAGACCCTGCCAGCCCCGGACCAGGCCCCGACCTCCACCCCGGAAGTGACCGCCGCAGGTACTCCAGTCCGTGACAACCACGTCGCGGCAGGTTGAGCAGTCAGGCCCGGCCCGTATCCGCCTGGCGGCGCGATGCGCGGCGACGTAGGAGCACCACCGTCGCAATGATCAGTGCCGCGACCAGGCCGGGACCGCAGTGGGCGGCCAGGACACCCAACAGGCCCGGTCCGCCCCAGTCGTCCTGGTAGGTGGCTGGGTCGGAAAGGTCGATGACGAACGGTTCGATCAGGGCGCGGACGATGAGGTACCCGCCGATGATCAGTGCGAGTGTCGTAGCGGTAATCGAGGCAATTCGTTTCACGCATTCTCGCCTTCCCCGTTTTTTGAAGAACCGATAGCTGGGTTCCACACTATGGGTCAGGGTCAATCCAGGTTCGCCCGGCGGTGCCGCTCCAGGTGTCGTGCGCTACAACTTGCGGATAGCGGTGGAGTTGAGCCGGAAGCCGATGGTCTGCTCGACGATCCGGTCCACCAGGTCAGCTTTCCTCAGGCTGCTGATCCCGCGCATCTCCAACTCGACAGCGAGCGCCTTCAGGTCCTTCGCGGTCAGCGGCGTCAGGTACGCCGTACCCTCGTCGCGGTTTGACATGGCGGCCAGCGCCGCGCGGGCCTGGCTCGGCTCCGCCGCTGGCCCGGCGACCCGAGCAGGGGCAGCCGAGGCTGGGCGGGCCGGCTTGGCGAGCGCGCCGGGCGGGCCGGCGGGATCCGAGGTGCCTGCGACCCGGCCGGGATCACCGCCAACCGGGCCCGGCCCTCGGCAAGGTCGGCAATATCCGCCTCCGGTAGTTCCTGAAGGAACTCGGCGATCCGGGCGAGGACGGCGAGGGAGAGCTTCGCGTCGGTCATGCGACGGACCTTTCCGGCTGGAGGCGGTCGAGGAACTCGGTGGCGAGCTGGCGCAGCTCGTCCTGGACGACGGGTGCGCTGACCCAGTCCCGGAGCACGACCGGCACGCCGCGTGGGATGTTGCGGGCGAAAGAGGTGATGTTCTCCCGTAGCGCGGTCGGAAAGACCGGCAGGCCGAGTGCCCGTACCTGATCCATGTACGCCTGGTGGGCGGCGATCGGCTGTTGCGAGATGAGCTGGATCATGGTGAAGACCACCCCGGCGATATCCGGCGCGACCTTGTGATGCCGACGGCTGGTGGCGAAACGGCGGGCATCGGCGTTGTACTGCTCGACCAGCTCCCGCACATTTCCGTAGAGGTAGTCGATGCCGAGGGTGGACAGATAGTCGGCCTTGGCCGGGATCACCAGATGGTCACTGGCGATGATCGCCGCCTGGGTGACCACGTTGAAGTTCGGCGGGCAGTCGATCAGCACCAGGTCGTAACCATTCAGCGCCTGATCGTGCAACGCTTCGGTCAGCGCGCCGCGCACCCGGAACAGCTCGGCGTCGTACTCGTCACCGCCGGCCACCCCGCGCGCCAGCGCCAGGTCGATGTCGATGAGGCCCAGGTGCGAGGCGATCAGGTCGAGCCGGCCGGCGCCGTCGTCGAGGTGGGCGTTCACCGGGCCGGGGGAGACCACCAGCTCGCCCAGGGCCACCGTCGGGGCGGTGCCACGCAGACCGTCGAACCACCGTTTGATGGTGTACGCGTCGCGTAGCTTCTCCCGCCAGTCATCCGGGTCGAAGAAGCTGAAGGTCAGGCTGGTCTGCGGGTCGAGGTCGACCAGCAGTACGTTCATGCCCCGGTTGGCCAGCTCGGCGCCGAGATTGGCGGTCACCGTGGTTTTACCCACCCCGCCCTTGTAGTTGATGACCGACACCACGTACACCAGCGGCACCTCCCCGACGACGAACCGTAGCCGACCCGGTCGATCTTTCACAGCGACCGACGGGTCGCTGTCGGGACGCCGACGGGCGGTCGCGGATCCGGGGAGATCGTGATAGCAAGGCGTGATGCTCCGGCTCGAAGACCTCCGCGCTGACACCTCAGTTACCGGCATCGTCCCTTCCGGACCGGTCGACCTGATCGCCGTCACCGGCATCAGCCCGGACACCGTACGGGTGGTCTACCGCACCGTCGCCGGGCAGCTCGGTGAGCAGATTCTGATGCGGGCCACCGAGCCGGCGCTCGAACTGGTCGTCAGCGCCCGTACCCCGTTCGACGCCGACGCCGAGGATTTCAAACTCGCCGCCGAGGCGGTACGCCTGCGCGCCGCCGCGCACACCGATCCGATGCTCGCGGTGACCAGCAGCGACCTGGCGGCGCTGCCGCACCAGATCGAGGCGGTCTACGGTCACCTGCTCGACCGGGTGCCGCTGCGGTTTCTGCTCGCCGACGATCCCGGCGCGGGTAAGACCATCATGGCCGGCCTCTACGCCAAGGAGCTGATGCTCCGGGGAAACCTGAGCCGCTGCCTGATCGTCGCCCCCGGCAGCCTGGTCGAGCAGTGGCAGGACGAACTGTTCGACAAGTTCGGCCTCCGGTTCCAGATTCTCAGCCAGGACCTGGCCGCCGGGGTACCGCGCGGCGAAAACCTCTTCGCCAACCATCCGTTGCTGATCGCCCGGATGGATCAGCTTGCCCGGAGCGCCACCTGGCGAACCGCCCTGGCGGAGAGCCGGTGGGACCTGGTCATCGTCGACGAAGCGCACCGGATGTCCGCCCATTATTACGGCCGGGAGGTCGCCGCGACCAAGCGCTACCACCTGGGTAGGCAGCTGGGTGAGGTCGCCGACAACCTGCTGTTGATGACCGCCACCCCGCACGCCGGCAAGGAGCAGGATTTCCAGCTCTTTCTCGGCCTGCTCGACCCGGACCGGTTCGCCGGCCGCTACCGTGCCGACGACCACCGCACCGGCGCCGACGGGCTGATGCTGCGCCGGGTCAAGGAGGAGCTGCTCACCTTCGCCGGCACCCCACTCTTCCCACCCCGGCGGGCCTACACCGTGCCGTACGAGCTGTCCGCGGCCGAGGGTGAACTTTACGACCGGGTCACCGAGTACGTTCGGCAGGAGTTCAACCGGGCCGACCAGCTCAGCGGCGCCCGGGGGAACACCGTCGGGTTCGCGTTGACCGTGCTGCAACGTCGGCTCGCCTCCAGCCCGGAGGCGATCCTGCGGTCCCTGCGGCGTCGGGTGGCCCGGTTGACCGATCGGCTCCGCGAGGCCGAGGCGGCCCCGGCCACGCTGCGCGGCGCCGGACCGACCTCGCCCGGCGGGCTCGACGAGGCGTACGACGATGACGCCCCGACCGCCGAGCGGGAGGCCCGCGAGGACGAGGTGCTCGACGCCGCCACCGCCGCCCGTACCGCCGAGGAGCTGCGGTACGAGATCGGCGTACTCGGGGAGCTGGTGGCCCTTGCCGAGCGGGTCCGCGACGCCGGTACGGACCGTAAGTGGTCGGAGCTCGCCGCCCTGCTGCGCGAAGCCCCGGAAATCGCCGACGTGGACGGCCCGCGCAAGCTGATCATTTTCACCGAGCACCGGGACACCCTGAGCTACCTGTGCCAGCGGGTTGGTGAACTGCTCGGCCGGCCCGACGCGGTGGTCGCCATCCACGGCGGGATGAACCGCGAGGCCCGCCGTGCGGTGCGGGACCGGTTCACCACCGATCCCGGTTGTGCCGTGCTGGTCGCCACCGACGCGGCCGGCGAAGGGCTCAACCTGCAGCAGGCCCACCTGATGGTCAACTACGACCTGCCGTGGAACCCCAACCGGCTCGAGCAACGATTCGGCCGGATCCACCGGATCGGCCAGACCGAGATGTGCCACCTGTGGAATCTGGTCGCCGCCAACACCCGGGAGGGCGAGGTGTTCCAACGGCTGCTGACCAAACTGGCGGAGCAGCACACCGCGCTGCGCGGCAAGGTCTTCGATGTGCTCGGCGAGGCGTTCGAGGAGCAGCCGCTGCACCGACTGCTGGTCGAGGCGGTGCGCCACGGCGCGCGCCCCGAGGTACGCCGCCACCTGGCGCAGGTCATCGACTCCCAGGTCGGCGCGGCGGCCGCGAAGCTGCTCGACGAGCGGGCGCTCCATCACGACCTGCGCTCCGACGCTGACGTCCGGCGGACCCGGCTCGACCTGGAGGAGGCCCGGACCCGGCGGCTTCAACCGTACTATGTAGACGGTTTTTTCCGGGACGCGTTCGCGCGGGCCGGGGGGCGGCTGACCACCCGCGAGCCCGGCCGGTTCTCGATCCCCGACGTGCCCGGAGCGGTGCGTGAGCGGCAGACCCGCACCGCGCCGATCCGACTGCGCTACGACCGGGTCTGCTTCGACCGGTCGGCGATCCGGTCCGACGGCCGGCCGACCGCCGAGCTGCTCGCGCCCGGTCATCCGCTGCTGGACGCGGTTGTCGGGCACACCATCGAGACGCTCGGACCGGCCCTGGAGCGCGGCACGGTGCTGATCGACCGACTCGACCGCAACGAGGAACATCGGCTGCTCGTCGCGGTCAGCGCGGAGATCGTGGACGGCCTTGACCGGGTGGTCGCCAAGCGCTTCGGCTACGTGGAGCTGTGGTCCGATGGTCGGTCCCGCGACGGTACCGCGCCGTTCCTGGACTACGCGGCCCCGGAACAGTGGGAACAGGGGATCGTCGCGCACGTGGTCGGGCAGGGCTGGCCGGCCGACGCCCGGCAGGTGGCGCACGAGTGGGCGGCCGGTCAGCACCTGCCGGAATGGTTCGCCTCGGTCCGGGCCCGTCGCGTCGAGCTGGTCGAACGGACCCGCGTGCAGGTGCGGGAGCGGCTGGACCGGGAGGTGACCTACTGGCGGGAGGAGACGGACCGGCTCGCCCAGCTCCCGAGCTCCGATCCGGGCGTACGGGAGAAGCGCCGGGTCGCCGAGCAACGGGTCGCCGAGCTGCGCCAGCGCCGGGAGCGGCGGTTGACCGAGCTGGACGCGGAGGGGCACAGCCAGGCCCGACCGCCGACCGTGGCAGCGATCGCGCTCGTCCTGCCGCAGGGCCTGGTCGATCGGCTCGCCGGGCGGTCAACGGTCGCGCCGGACACGGTCAAGGTGGAGCGGCGGGCAATCGAGGCGGTGCTGCGGGCCGAACGCGAGCTGGGCCGGGACCCGGAGGAACTCGCGCACAACAACCCCGGGTACGACCTTCGCTCCACCGACCCCGACGGCCATCTGGTGCACATCGAGGTGAAGGGCCGCCAGTCCGGCGCGGCCGACTTCTTCGTCACCAACCGGGAAATCCGGGTCGGGCAGAACGCCGACAACTACCGGTTGGCGCTGGTTGACGTGGACCTCGACCATCCGGACCGGGACGAGGTGCGATATCTGCACCGCCCGTTCGCCGACGAGAAGATCTCCGCGTTGGTCAACCAGGTGCAGTTCAAGTGGGCGGACATGTGGCAACGCGGCACCCCACCGTCCTGACGGCAAGGAAGGGCACCTCCCTGATCACCTCTGGTGTCCAAGGGAGCTGTTACCGCGCACGTCATTGGCGGGTGGCACCACCTGACGGGCGGTGCGACGCATGGCGACGGCGAGCAGGCTGAGCGCGCCGACGGCGAAGATCACGTTGCCGGCGAGATTCACCGCGTCCGTGTTGCCCCTCATTTCCGCGACGACGAAGGCAGCCCAGGCGTAGGTCAGCAGGGCTCCGCCAGCGACGGCCAACCGGTGCCTGTCCCGCCACCCGGCGAGCCGCGACAGACCGGCGACCACCACGCTGGCGGCGATGAGCAGAACGACAGCCAGGGCCACCCCCAACCAGTCCTCCGGTACGGCGATGAAAAGGCTGGACAGGATGAACGCCCCGGCACCGACGAGCAGCGGACGCGGCGCGGCCCAGGGCCGGACGCTTGTCGGCGTACTCCGGCCGACGTACAAGGCGGCCAGGATGAGCGCCAGCGCCACGAGCACCGTACCGACGAGCTGCGCGACCGAGGTGCGGTAGTTTCCGGTCGCCCGACTGCCGGACCGGATGAGGAGCCCACCGAGCAGGTACGCCGACCGCGGTGATCGCCAGGCCGACGTTACCGAGCCATGGGGTGGAGCGCCGTCCGGGCACAAGTGCCTCAATCAGCGCGATCGGGATGGCGATGCTCCACACCGCATGCCCGACGATGAAGTGCAGGGCATTGGTGGCGCTGATCCCGAGCGCCGGAAGATATGTGGCGGTGAAGTCCAGACCCTCGAAGGCGGGGTTGAAGAGCGATCCGTCGAACAGGCCGGCCTCGACCAGACCGTAGGCGGCGCCCAGGATGAGGATCGTGGCCCAGCCCCGGCTGGTCCGCCGCGCCACTTCCCGGATGAGCAGGGCGCCGCCGCCGTACAGCGGGACGAGGAACGGCAGCGCGGGGAGATCGCGTATCGGCACGTTGCCCAGCAGATACTCGCCGACCAGCGGGGCCAGCAGGGCCAGCCCGAGCACGGGCCCGAAGCTGCGGCGACGCTGCGGATCCGGAGCGACTGTGGGTGTTCGTTCGTGGCGCACTGACTTCTCCTCGCTTCGGCGACCCGCGGCACTGCCCGACCGGTCCGGCGGTGCTGCCGGAACCGAACCGATGGGGACTTCAGCCTCGCGTGTCCGGACGCCGTGCCGCGACGGCCACCGGGCGAGGCGGCATCGACCAAAGTCGGCGCTGCCGTCGACCGATGGGCATCGCCTGGCCGCCCGGCCACGCCGTACCGTGGATCACGTGCCCAGTTGGCCATCGCCCCGGTCCTGGCGCGTCGACGCCGGTCTGATCACGCTCGCCGTACTCCTCGGTGGACTGTTCTTCCTGGACTCGCGGCAGACCGCCCCGGAACCGGAGGCCTGGTATCCCGCCACCGACCTCGGGGTGGGCGCCGTGGCCTGCTTCGCGCTGCTGCTGCGTCGGCGCTGGCCGGTGGCGCTCGCCCTCGTACTCATTCCGTCGATCGTGCTGTCGGCCTCGTCGATGGGCGCGACGGCGGTCGCGCTGCTCGCCGTCGCCCTGTACCGGTCGTGGCCGGTGACCGCCGCGGTGCTGGCCCTGCACGCGGTGACGTTGGCCGCGCTGTTCGGGCTGGTCGCCGCGGATCGGCGGGAGTTCTGGCAGGGACTGCTGGCCGTGCTCGCGCTGGATGCCGCCCTGGTCGCCTCCGGGCTGCTGGTGCGATCCCAGCGCCTACTCGTCCGGTCCCTGCGGGAGCGGGCGCGCGCGGCCGAGGAGGGAGATCGGTTACGGGTGGAGGAGGCCCGGCACACCGAGCGGGAACGCATCGCCCGGGAGATGCATGACGTGCTCGCGCACCGCATTTCCCTGCTGGCCGTACACGCTGGCGCCCTGGAGGTACGCCGGTCGGCGCCGGAGGAGGAGCGGCAGGCGGCGGGGGTGATCCGGCAGTGTGCGTACCAGGCGTTGGAGGAGTTGCGGGAGGTGATCGCGATGCTCCGTGACGACCCCGCCAACGCGGACGCCGACCGGCCGCAACCGACGCTGGTCGACCTGCCGGAGTTGATCGAGCAGTCGCGGCGGGCCGGTGCGCAGGTGACCCTGGAGAATCGCCTCACCGACCTGTCGGCGACGTCCGACGGCACCGCACGGCACGTGTACCGGATTGTTCAGGAGGCTTTGACCAATGCCCGTAAGCATGCGCCGGGCGCTCCGGTGAGGGTGAGCATCGCCGGGTCGAACCGGGACGGAACCGCCAGCGATACCGGCGTACCCGATGGGGACCGGCCGTCCGGTGCCGGCAACGGGCTGATCATCGAGGTCACCAACCCGATGCCGGCCAGCGTCGTCGTGGCGCGGATCCCCGGCGCCGGCAGCGGACTCATCGGCCTGGCTGAACGGGTGAAACTGGTCGGCGGGCGGCTGGAGCACGGCCGCACCCCCGGCGGCGGGTTCCGCCTGTACGCCTGGTTGCCGTGGCGGCCGTGACCCGGCCCGAGGTTCCGAAGCAAGCGTCACCGGTCCGGGTGCTCATCGTGGACGATGACGCTCTCGTGCGGGCTGGACTGACGATGATGCTCAGCCAGTTTGACGACCTGGCGGTCATCGGCGCTGTCGGCGACGGTTCCGAGGTCATTGCCGCGGTCAACCAGCACCGGCCCGATGTCGTACTGATGGACATCCGGATGCCGAAGCTCGACGGACTGGCCGCCACTGAGCGACTGCGAGCACGACAGGACCCGCCGGAGGTCATCCTGCTCACCACCTTCGACACCGACCAGCACATCCGGCGGGCGATGCGGGCCGGCGCCAGCGGATTCCTCCTCAAGCACACCCCGCCAGCGCAGATCGCGCGCGCGGTCCGGCTGGTAGCCGCGGGTGAGCCGATGCTCTCCCCGGACGTCATCCGCCGGGTGATGGCGTTCGCCGCTGAACCGGAACCGGATCCGCGGCGGGAGCGGGCGCGGCGACTGCTCGGACCGACTCAGCGCTGGGGAGCGAACGGTCGCCATCCTCGTCGGGCAGGGGCGGACGAACCGCGAGATCGGCCGCGAACTGCTGATGAGTACGGCCACCGTCAAGGCGTACATGTCCCGGATCCTGACCAAGTTGGGCCTTACCAACCGGGTGCAGGTGGCGCTGCTGGTCCAGGACGCCGATTGACCCGCCGACCCACCGGCGGCGAGCCCGGCCCCGGTTAGTCGACGAGCGCCGAGTAGACGAGTTGGCGGAACTGGGACCGCAGCGGGTAGGTGCTGGAGGGCGCCAGTTGGGTGAAGAGCAGCGCGGTGATCTCCTCGACGGGGTCGACCCAGAAGGCGGTGCTCGCCATCCCGCCCCAGTAGTACTCGCCTACGCTGCTCGGCACCCGGCCGGCACCGGGTCTTCGACCACCGCGAAGCCGAGTCCGAAACCGACCCCGTCGAGGGTGGTCTCGGTGAAGCCACCACCGCGAGATCGGGGAGGTGCCGGCCGCCGGGCAGGTGGTTGCGGGTCATGAAGCGCACGGTACGGGGGCCGAGCAGGCGGACCCCGTCCAGTTCGCCGCCGCGCAGCAGCAACTGGGTGAACCGGTGGTAGTCGGCGGCGGTGGAGATCAGCCCGGCGCCGCCGGAGAGCAGATGCGGCTTCTGTAGCGCGAGCGCGCCCGACCGTCGGAACGGACCGCCCGGCCGGTGCGCGGATGCGGGACGTAGAGGGCGGCCAGCCGGTCGGCGTCGCGCCTCGTCGACCCACCAGGTGGTGTCGGTCATGCCCAGCGGGCCGAGGATGCGTTCGGCGAAGAAGTCGTCGAGGGACTGCCCGGAGACGATCTCGACCAGCCGGCCGAGTACGTCGGTGGCGACCGAGTAGCTCCAACGCGTGCCGGGCTGGAAGAGCAGCGGCAGCTCTGCCCAGGCCGTCGCAGGCCGCGGCCAGGTCGACCCCGGCCGGCGGGTGCAGGTCGTAGCCGGCGGCCCGGTAGAGCCCGTCGACCACCGAGGTCTGGGTGAAGCCGTAGGTGAGCCCGGCGGTGTGGGTGAGCAGGTGCCAGATCCGGATCGGTTCGAGTCGCCGGCACGGTGACCGGCGCGAGCACCGAGCCGCGGTCGTAGACGCGGACCTCGGCGAACTCGGGCAGCCAGCGGCTGATCTCGTCGGTCAGCTCGAACCGGCCCTCCTCCCAGAGCATCATCGCCGCGACCGAGGTGATCGGCTTGGTCATCGAGTAGATCCGCCAGAGGGTGTCCGGCTCGACCGGTGTGCCGGCCTCCCGGTCCCGCAGCCCGTACGTCGACGAGTGGGCGACCTCGCCCCGGCGGGTGACCGCGAGCTGCCAGCCGGCCAGCCGGCCGTCGTCGACGTAGCGGGCGAAGTGCGCGTCGATCCGGGCCAGCCGGGCGGGATCGAAGCCGACCTGGTCCGGGGCCATGGTGCGTTGCAGGCTCATCAGTTGCACCTAACCTTCCGTCCACGACAGCGGAGATCCTGCTCCGGTGACAACGATCATCGCCATCTGACAAGGGTAACGCCGTCCACTTTCAGAAGTGATAGCTCCGAGCTACGCTTTGGGTACTCAGAGTTGTCGATGGGGGGCGATGTGGCGCCCGAGCGGATTCAGCACCTTGACCCCGTCCCAGCGCCCCTCGGGCGCCTCGACCGTACGTTGCTGGTGCACTGTCGGACCCGTGAGGTCGCTGCCGCCGCCCAGGTCGCCGACCGGGCGGGCACCGGTCTGGTGATCACCGCAGACCGCCGGGATCTGATCGGCGCGTACCAGGCGGCCCGGCACCTGTTGGAGGTCGGCAGCTACCGTCAGCCGATCCTGCTCGACGCCAACCGGTACGCCGGGAGCCGCCGCCTGCCGGCCACGGCGCCCTTCAATCCGCAATGGCTCCGCCGGCAGCGAGAACTCGGGGTACCGGTCCTCACCGACTCGGGCTACGTCGCGGAGGGCGACGCGATCGGGCTCACCCAGATCCTGCACCGGACGGCAGAGCTCGGTGCCGCCATCGCACTGCTGCCGCTGCACCTGTCCTGGCTCACCGCGCCGAATCTGCGGCGGGCGCTCTGCCGCAGGGTGCGCTACTACGCCGTACCGGTGGCGATCGTGGTCGAGCATCCGGCTGATCCGTTCGGTGCGCTCAGCGCGGTCGACGGACTGCTCGAACTGCTCAACTGCGGCCCGCCGGTGCTGCTGCTGCGCTCGGATGTCTCCGCGCTCGGTGCCCTCTGCTGTGGCGCGATCGCCGCGGCGGTCGGCACCGAAGCGTCGCTGCGGCACCTCTATCCGCAGCGCCCGTTCCGCCCGCGACCGGGGCCGTCCTTGTCGAGGCCGGCTGTTGTCGTGCCGCAGTGCCTCTCCTACAAACGTCTGAACGTTGTCGCCGAGGCGAAACGGAGACATCCGGATAGCGGCATGTGGCACTGCGATTGCGGCCTCTGCGCGGGACGGGACCTCGACTGGATGCTCGCCCGCCCCGAACCTGAGCATCCTCGACTGGCGTTCCAGCACTCGCTCAACCTCCTGATCGATCTGCGGACCGACCTGGTCGGCCCGATCGGCCGGCGGGACCAGTTGAGCTGGCGGGCCCGTTGCGCGGCCGCCGCCTCCCGGCGACGCGAGGTGGGTTGGGCCCGGCTACCGATGCTGGACCGCTGGCAGGAGGCGATCACCGCGCCGATCCCGGATGATCCGTCGCCTCGGCTCTCCTGGGCGTCCCATCCGGCAGCTTCGACGACCGGGGCCGGGTTTTTCGGATGATCGGTACGCGGCGGCGCGGAAAGCCGTTTTTCGCTCGGCCACGCAACGAATGGAATCGGTACGCGAAGTTAGAGTTCTTGTACCTATCGTGCCCGGATCGTGACGCTTTGAAGTTCCCTTTGGGTGGTGGACCCGATTGCGAGATCGAAATATTCGCTGAACCGGCTGGGTGCTATAACGTGGCTGTGTGAGAGTGGAACGGCACTGGTGGAACGGCGATCGGGGGCCGCGTTCGCGGCGCGATGTTTTTATCCGCACCGATGGACAGCTATGGGAAGTGGAAGCCCAGATGGGTGGCGCCCAGGGACGGTCAAAAGTGCAGCAATGTCCTGGCGAGGCGTCCGCCCGGATCCTTGCCGACGCCTGGCTCGGCGGCCGACCGGAGTGGCGCGAGGTTGCGCCCGGACCGACCCGGCAGTGATGACTCCCGAATAGGGAGTGTTCGATCAGCGCCCCGGATCGCGCGTTTGTGAAGCGCGCGATCCGGGCGCTGGCCGGTTCGGTCAGCGCGACGTGCGGTAGCCGACCGTGGTGATGCGGCGCGTCGACTCCGCGTACGCCTCCGGATTCTCGGGGGCCAGCGTGCCGAGCCCGTCGACGTACCGGTTGAACATGCAGAATGCTGCCGCGATCAGTACGGTGTCGTGGATTTCCGAGGTCGGTGGCGCCTTCGGTGCGGGCGGCCTCGACCAGTTCGGTGGTGACCTTGCGGCCGACCTCGCGGACCGCTGCGGCGATCCGGAGCAGCGCGCGGAGTTTCGCGGAGATCGGTGCGGCGTCGAGGTTGGCGCGGACCTGGTCGACCAGGGGCATGCCTCCGTCGAGCTGGGCCGCGGCGAAAGCCGAGTGGCGACCCGCAGCAGAACTCGCACTCGTTAAGGCCGGAGACATACGCCGCGATCAGTTCCGCGCTCGCCCGGGGTCAGCGGGTGCGGGCCACGCAGCAGCACCTCAGCCAGTTCCAGTAGCGGCCGGCCGGTCTCCGGCCGGAACCGCAGTGGGCCTTGAATGCCCAGAAAGACCTGTTTCGTCCAGGCCAAGGGCAATATGTGCCATGGCGGACGCTCCTACTCAGCGGACCGGGCCCCGGTCGATGGCCGCTAACGGGTTGGCGGTCAGACCACGTTCAGGTAGCCGTTGGTGACGATGCGTCCGGCCGCCTGCGTGTACCAGTGCGAGTCGGCGGCGGGTAGCGTGCCAGGCCGTCGACGTACCGGTTGAACATGCAGAATGCTGCCGCGATCAGGACCGTGTCGTGGATTTCAGGTCGGTGGCGCCTTCGGTGCGGGCGGCCTCGACCAGTTCGGGGGTGACCTTGCGGCCGACCTCGCGTACGGCGGCGGCGATCCGGAGCAGCGCGCGGAGTTTCGCGGAGATCGGTGCGGCGTCGAGGTCGGCGCGGACCTGGTCGACCAGGGACATGCCCTCCTCAAGCTGCGCCGCCGCGTACGCGGAGTGCGCCGAGCAGCAGTAATCGCACTCGTTGAGGCCGGAGACGTACGCGGCGATCAGTTCGCGTTCGCCCGGGGTCAGTGGATGCGGGCCACGCAGCAGCACCTCGACCAGGGCCAGCAGGGGCCCACTGGTCTCCGGTCGGAACCGCAACGGGCCTCTGATTCCCGGAAATTCCGATTCGTCTAAGCCGAGCTTGATGTGCGCGATGGTGTCACCCTCCCGAAAGTTGGGACAATCGATGGATAGACGTTACTCGAGGTCGCGCTTCTTCTCCAGGGCGATGAAGTGTGCTCCCGTTCAAGTCGGTCGATTGGTCCATAGCGGAGCAGGGTCAGTGATCGCTGCCGACTAGCGTGACGTGATGTGAGAGCGAGCAGGACTTCTCTCGCGTCCGGTCCGGACTGCCGGCGGACACAACAAGTGGATTCGACGGGAAAGACCGGATTGCCGCAGTCCTCGTTGGGTAGGTAGACGAACCGAAGGGTGGCAGGATGAGCGTCGAGTACGTGCGCGGCGATGACGGGTACGAGGTGCGCCGGCAGGCCGGCGTGGCGCTGGTGACCGCCCGGGCGCTTCCGGCCGAGGATGTCGATCTGGACATGCCGTTGCTTGCCGAGCGGCTGCGCCGTGACCTGGCCGTACGGGTGCTCTCCTGGGACGACCCGGACGTGGACTGGTCCGACTTCGACCTCGTGGTGGTCCGCTCCACCTGGGACTACCACGGTCGGCTCGAGGAGTTTCTGTTCTGGGTCGACCGATGCTCCCGGCTCACCCGGTTGGCCAACCCGGCCGGCCTGATCCGCTGGAATTCGGACAAAACCTACCTGCGTGAGCTGGCCGACCGGGGCGTCGCGGTGGTGCCGACGGGCTATCTGCCGCCGGGCGCGCTGGTGGAGGTTCCGGAGGATCGGGAGTTCGTGATCAAGCCGGCGGTCGGGGCCGGCGCCCACCGCGCCGCCCGGTACACCCCGGACGAGCTGCCGGCGGCACTCGAACACATCCGGCAACTGCACGACGATGACATCACCGTCATGGTGCAGCCGTACCAGTCCGCGGTCGACACCACCGGTGAACGTGCCCTGATCTTCGTTTGCGGTGAGTATTCGCACGCCATCCGCAAGGGTGCCGTGCTGGCCTCCGGCGCCGGCCATGACGCGCCGCGCGACGCACATCCGGACGTACGGGTCTGGACGCCGACGCCGGCCGAGATGGCGCTGGCCCACACCGTCCTCGCCGCGACCGCCGGGATCGGGCTCGCCGAGAGCGATCAGCCGCTCTACGCCCGGGTGGACCTGGTCGACGGCAGGGCCGGGGCCCGGTGCTGATCGAACTGGAGTTGATCGAGCCCGACTGTTCCTGGGCGTACACCCGGACGCGCTGGACGCGATGGCCGGGGCCATCGTGCGGGCCGCTGCCGGCACCCGAGCGATGGTCAGCCTGACCCCCCATCAAGTTGATCATGAGGTTATCGCTTCGGGGAGCGCTTTCTGGGGCGATAACCTCATGATCAACGAGGGCCGACAGGAGGGAGGGGAGGTCAGTGGCGGAACTGCACGCCCGGAATGCCGCTGGTATCGATCGCCAGACCGGCCTCCCGCATCCGCTCGGCGACCTGCTGCCACCGTCCGGCCTGCCGGACGCAGATCTCCTGGGCGTCGTCACTGCGCAGCGGCTCACCTCGGAAGTTCATCCCGGCCAGCTGCCGTTTCGCCCGCAGACTGCCGTCTGAGGCGTGCTCGGTAATGGTGCGGTGGATCGAGCCGAGCTTGCTGTCCACCAGGGCGATGTTGATCCGGGCCAGCCGTTCGATGTTCTCGTCGGGCCGAACGCCGTCGCCGACGAGTCGGGCGGCGCCCTTCAGTTTCACGTCGTCGAAGCGGGGGATCATCGGCGGGAAATCGGCTTCCGCCAGCCATACCGGGTCGACGGCCTCGCGGAGCAGCCGGATGAACTCGGCCCGGTCCCGCCAGTAGCGGGCCCGGTCCCGGGAGAGCCGCCCGAGCGTTTCCCAGGTCTCAGCGTCCAGGTCGAGCCAGCGGATGAGCTGATGCAGCTCCACGGGGCGGGCCGGGATGACCCGCTCGCGCCAGGTCTCCTCCAGCAGCACCGCGCCCTGGCAGACCAGCTCCTTCGCGTACGCCGACATGCGCGAGTTGATCACCTTGTCCGGGCGGGGAACGACCAGGCTGAGATTCGGGTAGACCTCTTCCTCGAAGTACCCGAAGTCCTGCAACCGGCGCAGGGGTGCCAGATCCGGCCCGCTGCTCAGAATCCACCGGCGCAGCCGATCCGCGGCGACCCCGCTCTCGGTGCAGGCCAGCGACGCCCGCAACCGCTCCAGCGCCTTGTCGACCAGTGGCCCGACCTGCGGTGGCAGCGGGTGTGACGGCAGCGGAGGCGCCGGGTGCGGCGGGTGCGGGACCCGACGCCGACGGGTTGGGGGCTGACCGTCCGGAAAATAACCCTTCAACGCGAAACCGTAGGTGCAGGCCGCGTTGTAGAAGTCGAACGACTTCGGTGGCCGGAGCCAGCGGTGCCGCTGGGCCTGTCGGATCGCCCGGTCCAGCAGTACGCCGCAACACGGCCACTCGCTCATCAGCAGCCGGGCCCGTCGGCGGGGCCCGGACCGCCACCAGCCGGCCAGGCAGCCGCCCTCGTCGAACGGGCCGACCGGCCCGTGCTTCGCACCTGGGCCACGCCACCCGTCGGCCCGTTCGGGACGTACCGGATGCCAGCCGGCCCGCCCCCAGTCGTGCCACGCCTTGGCCAGCCGCAGGGGAGACCAGACGTCGCGGAGCAGTCGCAGCGCGGTGTGGGTGACCTCCGACCGGGTCGCGCGGACGAACCAGCCGAGCAGCGCATCCTCGCGCAGCCGGTACAGCTCCTGCGCGGCGGCGATCTGGAACACCACGGCGGTCGCCTCCGGGCACTCCCGCAGCACCCGGCGCAGCCAGTCCTTGGCGGCCTGCTCGCCATCGGAGTCGGCAAACGCCACCACCGTTGGCCAGTACCGGTCAACGAACACCTTCTCCAGCCGCTGCCGGAGCTGCCGGCGGACCTTCTCCCGGTCACCGGAGGCACCCCGCTTGAACCATTGGTGCACGGTGCGCTCGGTATAGGCCAACGTGCAGGCGTACTGGTAGCGCAGTTTGATCGCTTCGGGCCGTCGGCGCAGATACCGCAACGTGCCCAGAATGTGCCGGGGAACGTCGCTCAGCCGGTCGATCCGGGTGGTCCAGATATGGTCGTCGTACCAGCCGCCCTGCTCGCGCAGGACCAACGCCGCCTGGTACGTGTCCAGCGCCTCCAGGAAGAGCCCCATCTCCTCCTGCACGCTGGCCACCATCACCCGCAGGTCGGCGTTGAACGGATCGAGCTTCAACGCCTGACCGTAATACCAGAGCGCCTCGTCGAAGTGCCGACCGTCCTGCAACTCCTTGCCCCGGTTGTAGGCGGCGAAGAGCTCCGCCGGCAGCTCCCGCGCACACCAGTTCCGCCACGGCGCCGCCTTCCCCAGCCGGGTCACCGGCAGGATGGTGGCCAGCACCCAGTACGCCGTAAGGCCGGTCGCCTCCGCCCAGGTCCGGCCCCACTGGGTGGTCATCGCGCTCCGGCCGCCACCGAGGAACGAGGTGACCGTGACGGAAACCCCGTAACAGGGTTCCTGGACGCGTTGCAGCAACACCCCGGTCACCCGGTAGCCGATCTTCGGCCAGAGCCGGGGGATCATCTGCAGCACCATGGCCGCCGGACTGGTGGTCCGGGCGTCCACCCCACCGGCCACGTCGAGAAAGCTCTCCGGTGGCGGGTCGGCCGGTCCCGCGTACGGCGGGTAGATGTGGGTTTCGGAGAGCCGCTGGCAGAACTGGCTCTTCAGGTCGCTCACCGGCGCGTTGCGGTCCGGGGTGGCGTCGGTGAACACGTGCACGTCAACCGGGCCGGGCCAGTAGGCGAGCCGGGCCTTGCGGTGGGTTCGCCAGGCGGCGAAGCAGGTCGCCGCGAGGATCAGGAAACCGAGCCGGTCCCGGGCCGGCTCCCCGCTTCTGCCGCTGAGCACGGCGGCCAACCCGTCCACCGGCGTGACCAGCCACCCCCACGCTGGTCCGTCCGGGTTCGTCGGCCGGCCCACCCAGCCGAACGCGGCCAGCAGCGCGAGCGTCGAGGCGATCTGAAGGAACAGGGTTCGCCAGATCCGGGGAACCGGTAGCGGGGCCGGCGCGGCACGGGATTCTCTGCCGATCCGCCGGGGTGTCCGTTGCTCCCACTGTTCGGACCGCTGTATTCCGTGTGCCGTTGTCCGGGCTCGATGAGGCATTTCAGTCGCCGACCGGTCGGATCGGTCCTTCCCCGCTCGTACCAAGTGAATTCAGGGTAAGGACGCGTGTACCCGCCGGTAATCGGATCAGTCATTCTCATTGGCCTCGCTGGTGCCCTGATGTCACGATAGGTGACACCGGCAACTCCCGGCCCGTTCGGGTGTCCGGCCCGGCCTCCTGGGCCCGGCCTCCTCGGGCCCGGTCGGGCGGTTATCCCGTACCCTCGCCCGCCGGTACGGCGGACTGCCCGGGAACCTGCGGCACCGCCGCGATTGTCGCGGCGAACTGGTCCACCGTCCGCCATACCGCCGGATCGGCCCAGTAGCCCGAATGCCGGGTTACCGGCGGCACCGGTTGGCCGAAGATGTACCAACTGGTGATCGGATCGGGTAGTTCGGCATCGACATCCGCCGGCGGCGCGGCGGCCAGCACCGCCCCGCCGATGTAGTCGGTCTGGTAGTAGAAGTTGCGCCAGGCGTACACCGATCGAGCTCCGGCCGGGCCGGTCGCGGCGGCCGGCGGTGCGGCCGACCCGCTCGGCATGAGCTGACGCAGCACCTCGTCGCCGAAGTACGCCGGGAAGGCCCAGCCGTACAGGGTGCGCAGCGGCGAACCGAACGTCACCAGCGCGACCACGTCGTCGGCCGGGCGGCTGTCGGCCTGCAACAGGGTGGCGGCAGCGATGACGGTGCCCTGACTGTGCGCGGCGAGCACCACCCGACCGCCGCTGTCGTGGATCCGCCACAGTCGGCGTTGCAGCTCGGGCACGGCCCGTTCCGGGTACGACGGGGGCGCCAGAGGGTGGTAGGCGCGCGGCCAGAAGGTCAGTACGTCCCAGATCACGCCGATCCGGCGGCGGCTGTGCAGGTCACGCCAGCCCTTGCGGAGCACCAGGATGATCACGATCGGGATGCTGGCGGCCAGGTAGCTGCCGACCGTGAAGGTCCACTGGGTGCCCCAGGGCAGCTCGTGAAAGACCCAGTACCGGATCTGCACGGTGACCAGCAGGACGAGCCCGACCGCCGCCATCACGGTGAGCAGTTTGTCGAGGTCGCGGGGCATCCGGGCGAACCGACGGGCCCGGGCCACCGCACCCGACCAACTGCCGCCGGAGAACACCCCGCACTGCCAGCTGGCCCAGGGCGGCCGGGTCGGCTCGTCCTCGACCGTGCTGCGCTGCCACGGTGCCTCCTCCGTCGGCCGGGGCAGATGTTCCCGGTACCAGGCCCGGATCCGGGCCCGTTCCCGTGGATCCGCTCCGGCCCGCCAGTAGGTGACAAGTTCATAGCCGATGAAGAGCAGGATCAGCGCCAGTGGCAGCACGGTCAGATACTGCACCGCCTTGCCGATCATCGGATAGATGAACACCTCGGTCCGGTTGGTCGGCCCGTTCGGCAGGTTGGCTCGCTGCGATACCTCCGCCACCAGCGACGCGACCCGGGTCATCGTGCTCAGCAGCACCACGTTGAGCGCGAACACGCCGAGCGCGAGCGCCACGAACGGACCGAAGGCGACGAACGTACCCGGCCGCCACCCGCCCGCCAGGGCGGCGAGCAGCACGAGCAGAAGCGCGCAGAACACCCCGCCGAGGGTCAGGTCGGTGATCAGCCGCAGGCCGGGCAGGTAGCCGAACGGTTGGGGGTAACCGGGTTGCCCGGCGGCGAACCAGCTGGCGCAGCCGACCGCCGCCGCGGCCAGGCCGAGCAGCAGATGCGGTACGCCGGTGGGGCAGGCGTCGGCGGCGGTGAACACCAGTGCGCCGAGCAGGACCAGACCGCCGAGCAGGAGTGCGGCCAGCCCGAGCCGGGGGGTGTCGACCGGTGTCCCGGCCGCGCGGGCGCTTGCCCGTACGGTGTGCGCGAGGACGACCGCGATGAAGGCCAGTCCGGCCGCGATATGCAGGCAGCCCAGATCGAAGGCGCCGCGCTGGCCGTCCCAGAAATCCGGGTCGGCCAGCCGGCCCCCGGGTTGGGCGGCGCTGTTGGCCCGCCGCGCCCGGTGCCGGACAGCGGGCTGAGCCGGCGGGCTGATCGCCTCGTACCGGTTGATCGAGCGCAGGGTGAGGATGGCCAGCAGGACCAGCAGAGCCAGGGGCACCAGCGCGCCGAGCAGGATCCGGCGCCCCGGATAGACGGCGAGCGACGGGCCGCGTAGCGGCCGGAGCAACCAACTGTCGGTGGCGCAGACCGACTGCCCACCGCACTGGTAGCCGAGCTAGATCCATTGTGGTGAGCGCGGCGATGAGCAGCAGGTTGAGGGTCATGCCGAGGGCGGCCCAGCGGACCGCCGCGCGGTGGATCCGGAACCGCCGGGGACCGCCGTGGGTGCGCGGCGTGCACATCCAACCCGCCACGTTGGCCAGCGCGAACGGGAAGAGCAGCAGCCACAGCACCCGCGAGCCGCTGCGGGAGGTCAACCCGCCCCACGAGTACGCCTCAACGTGCCGGCCGTGCACGTCCGAGGTGCGGTAGAAGCCGGCGATCCGGTCACCGGAGACATGCAGGGGCGCGACGTCGCCGAGCAGGTCCTCGGGCGTGGCGCCGCCGACCCCGTGCAACCGGATCTCGGTGACCCCGGTGAGGTCGGCGACCGGCGGCACCAGGCCGGCCGGGCGCTGGACCGCGGCTGTGTCGAAGCGTTGCAGCGGCATGGTGGACCACCTACTCGCCGGGCATCCCGGGCCGTCGGTGCGACGGCCTTCTCAGGTTCCAACGCCCCGCTACCTCGAAAGTACAAGGCAGGGCCGCTTCTTATCGTGTTCTGTAGATGAAAAGCGACTCCTATTCACGCCATCAGACTTCCGGTAACGGCCGGTAGACGGGCTGCCACATAGCAGCTCGTACCTGCTGGACCGGATCGGTCAGCTTCCGTTGGGCCAGGCCCTCCTCAGCGGCGCACCTGGCCACCGCGACCGCCACCGTTTCCGACACTGTCCGCAGGTCCTCGACCTGCGGCAGCAGGGACGCCCCCGGCAGATCCACCGCAACCAGGCCGGCCACCGCCCGCGCCGCGGCCGCCAGCATCCCGTCACTGACCCGGGTCGCCCGCGCCACAATGGTGCCCAGGCCGAGTCCGGGGTAGAGCAGGGCGGTGTTGGCCTGCCCGATCGAATGGGTGATCCCGTCGTAGGTGACCGGGGGCAGCGGGCTGCCGGTGGTGATCAGTGCCTGCCCACCGGTCCAGGTCAAAAGCTGATCGGGCATCGCCTCGATCTTTTCCGGTGGGTTGGAGAGCGGAAAAATGATCGGTCGCGGCACCTGCCGGGCCATTTCCCGCACCACCTCTTCGGTGAACGCGCCGTGCGAGGCCGAAGTACCGATCAGGATCGTCGGCCGTACCTGGGCGACCACTTCGCGCAGCCCGATCCCGGCCGGGTCGCCGTGGTACCGCCAGCGGGCGACCTCGGCGGCCGAACGCGCGTAGGGGGCCTGATGATCGGGGAGCGCCGGCAGGTCGTCGACGAGCAGGCCCTGCCGGTCGACACACCAGATCTGTCGGACGGCGCAATCGCGGTTCGCTCCGTCGCGCACCATCGCCGCGCGTAACTGATCGGCGATGCCGATCCCCGCGGTGCCGGCCCCGAAAATCACAATCCGCTGGTCGCGCAGCGCCGTACCGGTCACCTGGATCGCATTGAGTGTCGCGGCGAGGACCACCGCCCCGGTGCCCTGTACGTCGTCGTTGAAGGTCCGGATCCGGTCGCGGTACCGGTCGAGAATTCGCCGGCCGTTGTCCGGACCGAAATCCGCCCAGTGCAGCAACGCTTTCGGAAACATCTTGGTCGCGGTATTGACGTACGCGGTGATGAAGTCGTCGTACCGCCGGCCCCGGACCCGGCTGTGCCGGTTCCCGACGTACCGCGGCTCATTGCGGAGTTCCTCGTTGTCCGTGCCCACATCCAGCGAGACCGCGATCGTCCGGGCCGGATCGATGCCCGCCGCCGCCGTGTAGACGGCCAGCTTCCCCACGGCGATCTGGATACCGTCGACCCCCCGGTCGCCCATGCCCGGGATCTCCTCGGCGTCGGTGGACAGGATCAGGTCCACGTCGTCGGCGCCGAAACCGAAATTTGTGAACGCCCGCTCGATCCGATCCGGTGCGGCTATCGATAGGTAGACTCCCCGCGGGCGGCGGTAATCATGGCTGTAACAGCGGATCGCCTCGCCTACCACCGGGTCGTGGACGATCGGCATCATTTCCCGTAGGTGTTCGGTCAGCAGCCGGTAGAACAGCACCTCGTTGCGATCCTGCAGGCCGGTGAGAAAGAGATTCTTCAGCAGGTCGCTGGGCTGTGCCCGATAATGCGCGTACGCCCGTTTCACCTGCTCTTCGAGGTTGGTGACGGTGGACGGCAGTAGACCGTCCAGGCCGAGCGCCTCCCGTTCCGCGCTGGTGAAGCCGGTGCCCTTGTTGAACCGGGGATCGTCGAGCACCCGTACACCGCGCGTCCTGGCGCGGTAGCCGTGACTGTCACCCGGGCTCCGTCCCTCGACCGCCATCGGACCTCATCCCCGTATGCGCCAGATCGCCCGGTACGCCTACTTCTCATCCGGCAGCGTATGAGCGACCAGCCCGATAGATGCCCCAGACTCCAAGAAATCCCCCGATCACCCCCACCCTCCTCGCCGATCAAGGACTTGTTGGCGTGCTTCTGAGATCAATGAGCGACGAAAAGTCCTTGATCGACGGGCAAGTCCTTGATCGACGAGGGAGGGCGCTTTGTGGACGCACTACCACGTCGGGCCAGAAGGCTCGCCGCATTTGACGTATCGGGCGATAGCCGGCAACCTAGGGCGAGTACGGCCATGACCCGCCTAGCGTATGAGTGGGATAAATCAGCTGTACCCGGTGTCAGCCTGCGCGTGCGCGACGAGTTGGCGGCTGGCGCCACGTCCGATGGCCTCCGTGGCCTTCCGCAGGTGTCCCGCGCGCTGACCAGAAGTCGTGCCGGGCCAACCGCAAACGAGAAATCCACGAGGAGTTTTAATGCTCACGTTGACCGACAACGCTGTCCTCGTAATCCGCGACCTGACCGCGCAGCAGGCGGTGCCGCAGGGCGGATTGCGCATTGCCAGTGATCCGACCGCCGGTTCGCTGGTTCTCGCGTTGGCCGATCGGCCCGCCCAGGGTGACCAGGTGGTGGATAGTTCTGGCGCCCGGATCTTCCTCGATCCGGAAGCCGCGCAGATTCTTGACGACAAGTCACTCGACGCTGCGGTGGACGATGAGGGTGCGGTTCAGTTCGGCTTCGCGGAGATCCCCGGCGTCGGTTAGCCGGAGCGGGTTTGCCGCCAGCCGGCCGTGGCCGCCGAGCCGGTTCAGTCGACTCGACGGCCACGGCCGGCCTCGACGAAACCGGCCCCGCCCGGCAGCCGGCTGATCGAGCTGGCCAATTCACGCGGGCACAGCCGGTACGCCTGCCGGCCGATCCAGTGTGGAGGACGTGACGTTCTGTCGACAGGGCGGCTGGCTCTTTCTCGCCAACTGTCGACAGGGCGGCCGGCTCTTTCTTGCCAAGTCGTGTTGACCGGTCAGCAACGCCGGTTAATGCAGTCAGCCAGACTGCGGCCGGTGGTGTGGAAATTTCACCGGGAACTTGGCCGCATTCTGGCTGACGCACTATCGGGTTTTTCTCACCTGTTGCCGCGGGACTCGGTTGATCTTTGCGTAGGGTGATCGGATCGGGCTTCAGCGGTCTTCGTCATCTGACGGAACTCAACGCCGTCCACCTTCGACATTGCGTGGATCGCCCCGATGATCGGATCCGGTCGGAAGCCGGCTAGCCGACCGGACTGCGGCGGGGCCGGCGGGTCAGGGTGAAGCCGAACACGCCGCCGATCGCGGCCAGGATTCCGCCCACCGTGGTCCAGATCCAGCGGGAGGAGAGGTCCGGGAACCAGCCGGAGAAGAGCCTGGCGAACCAGCTCTCCTCACCCGCTTCCGCGTCGGGGTCGGTCGATCCGCTGCCGTCGGCGGCAGCGGGGGAGGACCCGGCGCCGTCCGTGGCGGCGAGGGCGGCGCCGGGGCTGGCCGCCGGGACCAGCGGCGCCTTCAGCTCGCCCCCCTCGGGCGACGGATCGTCGGTATCCAGCAGCCCGAGGATCATGTCCACCTGTACCGGCAAGCCGAGGTCCGACTCGGGCAGGTCGACCACGGAGAGCCGGACATAGTAGAGCCCGGGCAGCGGATCGCCGGACCACGGCTCGGCCCAGGAGCGCACCTGACGCAGCGTGCAGCCGAGGCGTACGGCGCTATCGGTGGTCGCGGCGGTCGGAGTCTGCGCGCCCGAGGTGCACGCCTGCCGCCGCCGTAGCCCGTCGAAGACGTCAACGGTCCAGGTGGAGGCGCCGTGCCGGTTGGCCGACTCGGGCAGGGTCACCGTGATGGCGACCTGGTGGGTCTGTCCGGCGGTGGCGGAGAACGACCAGTACAGGTAGTCGCCGGTGGACGCGGACATCCGTACCGGTTGCCCGATGTTGATACCGGTGGCGGTCAGGAACGAGGTCCCGGCCCGGGTCACGGTGACCGCGCCGGGCGACGGGGTCGGGGTGGCCGGATCGTCGACGGCGACGGCGGCGCCGGCGGGCAGCAGGGCCAGGCCGACCCCGGCCAGTACGGTCGCGGCCCGGCGGGTGAAGGTCATCTGCTTACTCACTGGTTCCCCCAGACAGCGATCCACCAACGGGTCAGCCAGCCGACGAGCAGACCGGCGATCAGGCCGGTCAGGGCCAGCAGCACCAACAGCACCCAACCCCGGCCGAGGTCCGGGCCGTTCGGCGCGGGCGAGGCCTCCACAACATCGATGGTCAGCTCGACGGGCATCCCCGGGCCGGCGTCGGCGGCCGTGCCGCGAGCGGCGAACGAGTTGCTGACCACCAGGCAGACGGTGACCGGTTCGGATGACGGTTCGGTTGCGGTCTCCACCACGGTCGCCGTCGGTGTCGCCTCCGGCTCCAGCGACGACCAGCGCAGGCCGGTCGACAACACATCGGTACGGCCGCTACCGGCGTCCGTACCCCGGACGAGTTCCCGCCCGTCCGTCGCCACGGCCCGCAGCAGTACGCCATAGTCCCGCCGGACCGGTCGGTCGAGCGCCACGCTGACCGAGGCGCGTAGCTCCTGACCGGGGGAGACCGGAATCCGGTACCAGCGGTGTTCCTCGGAGCGCTCCCGGTCGGCATAGACGCCCGGCCCGAGCAGCGGAGCCTGGTCGCACACCCCGGTGCCGACCACCTTCGCTGGCGGTCGGATATTGGTGTCCTTGGCCCGCTCCACCAACTGCTTCAGCCGGTTGGTGAGGTCCTGCGCGCTCTGCGCGGACGTGTAGGTGCCGCCGGTGGCCGAGGCGATACAACTGAGCTGTCGGCGCACCTTCTCGTCGGTGGCCAGGCCGAGGGTGTCGACCACCAGACTGGTGCCCTGCGCGGCCAGCTCACGGGCGACCTCGCAGGGATCCGGTGGCGCGCAGGTGTCCTCACCGTCGGTGATCAGGATGATCCGGCGGGGGGCCGTACCGGCGCCGAGGTCCTGCGCGGCGCCCCGCAGGGCGAGCCCGACCGGGGTGAATCCGGTGGGGCGCAGACCGGCGATCGCGGCCTTCGCCGTACTCCGGTTGACCGGGCCGACCGGTACGATCTGCTGGGTGTCCTTGCACCCTTCGGCCTTGTCGTCGCCGGAGTAGGTGGCCCCGAGCACCCGGATGCCGAGATCGGTGTTTTCCGGAAGCGCGTCGACCACCTCATTGAAGGCCTGCTGGGCGACTTCGATCCGGCTACGGCCGTCGATGTCCTTTGCTCGCATCGAGCCGCTCACATCGAGCACGAGCTCCACTTTGGATGGCTCATTGAGTACCGGCTCATCGGCGATGGCCGGAGAAATACCGAGTGGGGTGAGGGCCGCCGCGAATCCTATGAGGATTGCGGAAAGCCGTCGTCTGATCAGCACGCATCGGATCCTAAGTGGTCACACCGGACGTGCGCGCAGCCCGGGGCAGGACCGCGTCGCGGGCAACCGCAGGTGTCCGTCCGGTTACGCCGCTGTTACTCTGACGCATTCGATCAGCTCGATAGTCGGATGAGTGGTGTGCCATGTCCAGTGTGAACGATGAGATTTTGACGTCTTTCCTACCGGGTAGTTCATCGAGTTCACCGTCACCGAGATCGCTGTGCTCATGATGCTGCGTACCAACCGGTTGTTCTTCCGCAGCCGGCCGGGCCGGCCGGCTGCTGGTCATCAGCACCACCCTGCGCTTTGGTGACCCGTACACGCCGCCGGCTGGCCGCTCGGGCTGGTGCTGCTCGGCGGTCCAATCCTCGGGGTTCTAGCCGCGCTGATCGTCGTTTACCTCCGGGCCAACGAGGTGGTCACCCGGATCTTTCCGCCAGACCGGCAGTGACCGGGCCAGGCGATGGATCGACACCGGCCGCACATTAACCGATAAACGAGATTTACTCGGTTTATCGAGATATGTGTCCATGATTCGATAGATCTGCCGTCTGTGCTGGAATGTTCCGGCGGAATACCATGATGTATGGATATGTGCTGATCATCGAGTAAGACAACTACTGGTGGTCGGCGCTACCGCTCCCCGTACCGCTCAACACTGGGCCGTCACCCGGCCAAATTCAGCGAGGAGTACCGCCATGTCCGAATCCAGCAGCAGCGAGGACCGAACCGCCGCAGCCGACCAGCCACCCGTCAGCGAGAGTGACGCCGCCAGTCTCACACTGGTTCCCGCCACTGGAGCCGGACTCCCGCCCACCGCCCAGACCTTCTTCGCGGTGGTGAACAGTAACGGCACGCTCGTCCGAGGCTTCGGCGTTCTCTCGTCCACCCGGCTGGCCACCGGTCAGTATCAGGTCGTCTTCAACCACGACATCACCGGCTCCGCGTACGTCGGCACCACTGGCTTCACCGGCAGCGTCGGTGTCGCGCCGGCCGGACAGATCGCGGTGGTTGGCCGGTTCGGGCTCCCGAACGGGGTCTTCGTCGAGACCTTCAACGGCACCGGCGCCGCCGCCGATCGTGCCTTCCACCTGGCCGTCCACTCCTGACTCGACCCATCCCGTCCCCCTCCCCGTCGATCAAGGACCTTTCGTCGTGGTTTGATCACTAAACCACCGCAACAAGTCCTTGATCGGCGGGGAATCGGCATCCCGCTCGAGCCGACCGGACCCGCTGGATCTGACCGGTCTGACCAGCCGGTATGCGGGTATCCCGGTCAGGTGTCCGACGTCCAGATCGCCGATTACGGGTTCCTCTCCGATTGCCGATCCGCCGCGTTGGTCAGCCGCGGCGGATCGATCGACTGGTGGTGCCCGGCCCGGTTCGACAGTCCGTCGGTGTTCGGCCGGCTACTCGACCCGCAGGCCGGTCACTGGCTGCTCGGCCCGGTACCGACCAACTCTGAACCGCACGTAATCGGGCATACCGCCCGACGCGCCTATCTGGCGGACACCCTGGTGCTGCGTACCGAGCATCGGACCTCGAGCGGCAGCGTCGCGGTCACCGACGCGCTCGCCGCCGAACCGGGAGCACGTGGGCACGAACTGGGCGTCAACTCACCGGGGGTGCTGGTACGTGTGGTCGAAGGGCTCACCGGCACGGTCCGGATGCGTCTTGAATTCGTACCCCGGCCGGAGTACGGGCTGCTCACGCCGTACCTCCATCGGAAGCCGGACCGGCTGGTGGCCGCCGCCGGGCCGGTAACCCTGACCCTGCGTGCCGGGGTGCCGCTGACGGTCGGGCCCGGTACGGCGGGCGCGGAGTTTGAGGTGTCCGCCGGCCAGGTGGTCGGCTTCGATCTGGCGTACGCGCCGGCGCACGGCCGACCGGCGGCGGCCGAACTGGATCCGGTCGCGACCCTAGCGGACACCGTCGAGGCGTGGCGGGCGATCCGCGAGACCCACCGCTATCACGGGCACTACCCGGAGTTGGTACGCCACAACGCGCTGGTGCTACAGGGGCTGACCTACCAGCCCAGCGGGGCGGTGGTCGCCGCCGCCACCACCTCCCTGCCCGAGCAGATCGGCGCCGACCGCAACTATGACTACCGTTTCGCCTGGCTGCGCGACTTCTCGTTCACCATGAACGCGCTCTGGGTGGCCGCCTGTCCGGAGGAGACGTCCCGGCTCTTCGACTGGGCGGCCCGTTCCGCCGGCCGGATCGGTCGCCCACCGGTGCCGATCATGTACGGGGTGGCCGGCGAGCGCTGCCTCTACGAGCACGAGCTTGATCACCTGCGCGGGTACGCCGACAGTCGGCCGGCGCGGGCCGGCAACGATGCCTGGCGGCAGCACCAACTCGACGTACTGGGTGAGGTGCTGGCTGCCGCGCATCGGCTGCGGGAGGAACTGATCGAGATCAGCGACGAGTTACGCGCGATGCTGATCGCTCTGGCGGACAAGGCGGCCGCGACCTGGCGGGAGCCGGACGCCGGGATGTGGGAGGTCCGGGGCGAGGTACGGCACTACCTGTCGTCGAAGGTGATGTGCTGGGTGGCCCTCGATCGGGCTGTCCAGCTCGCCCCGCTGCTCGGTGAGCGGGCCGGGATCCGGCGCTGGACCGCGGTCCGGGACGAAATCCGAGCGACCGTGCTGGAGCAGGGCTGGCATCCGGAGGTCGGTGCGTACACCGGGGCACTCGGGTCAACCGAGCTGGACGCCTCGGTGCTGATGCTGCCGTTGGTGCACTTCCTGCCGGCCACCGATCCAAGGATGCGGGCCACCATCGAGGCGATCGAGACCCGGTTGGGCACCGACGGGTTGATCCGGCGCTGGGCCGCTGACCCGGCCGGGTTCGTGCTGTGTACGTTCTGGCTGGTCGAGTGCCTGGTGCTGGCCGGTGAGCAGGAGCGGGCCAGGGCGATTTTCGAGCGTACGGTCGGGCGCGCCAACGACGTGGGACTCTTCGCCGAGCAGTTGGATCTGGAAACCGGGGCGCATCTGGGGAACACGCCTCAGGCGTTGTCGCACATCGGCCTGATCAACGCGGCGTGGCGGCTCACCGTGGCGGCTGGCGACTGACCATCTCAGCACCCCACCTAGCCGCACACCCAGACCCCGTTGATCATGAGGTTATCGCCGATCTGGGCGCCCCCATCGGCGATAACCTCATGATCAACAAGGTTGGTGGGGGGCGCGGGAACTAGTCGGGGCGGCGGAAGGCGACCACGCCGTCGACGATCTGCCGACTGGCCGCTGCCGGACGCGGCGGTCCCGCCCACCGGCCCCGGGCCCCCTGCGCGGTCCGGACCGAGCTGCGTACCGTGGGCAGTGGCCGGTATTCGGCGGCCACCCAGCCGGCCTCCTCGATCGGTGCCAGCGATGCCAACCCGTGCAACGTGACCCCGGCGTTGGCCCGGGTGGCAAGGACGTTCATGCCCCCGGCCGACTCGGTAGAGATCAGGTCGGCCAGCCAGTGGCTTACCGCCGGGGTGGCGGCGAGCGCGGTGGCCAACCTCCGCAGTTCCGGTTCCGGTAGGTAGACCAGCACCCCCTCGGTGAGTACGACGACCGGCCCGTCGGGAAGCTCGGCTGAGCCGACGGCGCGGGTGAGCGCGTCAGTGTCCCGTAGGTCGACGGTGATCCGGCGCACCGGACAGGTGGGGCGCTCGGTGGCGAGCAGCCGCTCCTTGAGTGCGAGGACCGGCGCGGCGTCGAACTCCACCAGGAGCCGGCAACCGGAGAGATCCAGCCGGTAGGGACGGGTGCAGAAGCCGGCTCCGAGGTTGACCACCACCGGCGGCCGGTGGGCCACCGCTGACAGGAGCAGCTGGTCGATCAGCAGGGTGCGGGCGACCACCTCGTCGCGCCCCGCCGCGAGTAGGGCCCGGCCCGATCCGGCCCGAGCGTGATCTGATCCGGCCCGAGCGTGATCTGATCCGGCCCGAGCGTGATCCGATCCCGGCTGGTCGGCAGCACCGTATTCGTCCGGCGCGGAGGAGGCGGCGACGAAGAGTTCGGCCAGCGGGTCGATCAGGCGTGGCCGGGGCTGTCGGGTCTCCTCCGCCCGGCAGGCCGCCGCGATGAACGCGGTGGCCTGCACCGCGTCGTCGACCGAGGGTGGGACCATGCCTCACTCCCAGCGGAACAGGCGGGCGGAGAGGCCCGCGCAGATCACCAGGGTGCCGCCCAGCACTGCCAGCGCCAGCCCGACCGATTCGCCGCCGCTGTCCAGCCAGGCCCAGCGGAGCGCGTCGACCGCGTACGTCAGGGGAAGCGCGTCGCTGATCCGGCGCATTACGTCCGGCATGAGCGCCAGCGGCACGGTGGCCCCGGTCAGGAAGATCATCGGAAAGTACACCAGGTTGGCGATCACAATGGCCGAGGACTCGCTGCGGACCAGCGAGGCGATCAGCAGCCCCATGCCGAACATCGCCGCCATGGCCAGCAGCATGATGCCCGCGAAGGCGAACGGATGCGCGGGGGCGTTCAGGTCGAAGACCAGCGCACCGGTGAGCAGCAGCAACCCGATCCCGGCCAGGCAGATCAGCCCGTTGACGAGTAACTGAGCGGTGAGGATCGCCGACGGTCGGGCCGGGGTGGCCCGCAGCCGCCGCAGGAAACCACGGGAGCGGTATTCGACCATGCCCAGCGGAAAGCTCATCAGGCCGGCGACGGCCAGCACCAGTGCCACGTACGCGGGTACCGAGGAGTCGACCGTGCCCTGGCCGCCCCAGAGCTCCGAGGGCGCGTTGCCGTAGATCCCGCCAAAGATAGCCAGGATCATGACCGGGAAGGCCAGTCCGAAAAAGAGCGGGGGAAAGTTGCGCAGCATCCGCTTCGTCTCGAAGGCCAACACGTGGACGAACATCAATTACTCACCTGTTCTGTCGTAACGATCTGGCCGGTCAGCTCCACGTAGACGTCCTCCAACGACGTCGGCAACGTCCGGGTGCTCGCCGCATGCTCGACCAGCAGCCGGTCGACCCGGGGCCGTTGGTCGGTGTCGAGCACCTGGATCAGCAGCCGGTTGCCGGCCGGGGTGACCCGGATCGCCGAGCCGAGCCGGTCGAGCTCGTCGCCGAGCGCGGCGTCGGCGGCACCACGCTCCACCACGATCCGTACGCCCGGGGCATGGTCCCGGATCAGCGCGGCGACGGTGTCCAGTGCCACCAGGCGTCCCCGGACCAGCACGGCCACCCGATCGCAGAGGTACTCCACCTCCTCCATGAAGTGGGAGGTGACCATGATGGTCAGGCCTTCGGCGTTGCGTTGGCGCAGCGCCTCCCAGACCGTCCGCCGGGCGACCGGGTCAAGTCCGGTGGTCAGCTCGTCGAGAAAGACCACCTTCGGTTCGCCGAGCAGCGCCAGCACCAGGGAGAGTCGTTGCCGTTCGCCGCCGGAGAGCTTGGTCACCTGGCTGCGCCGCTGGTCGTTGAGCCCGAACTCGTCAATCAGTGGACGGTAGTCGGGGCGGTTCGGATAGAACGCCGTGAAGAGGCGGCACACGTCGTCGACCGAGGCCCGCGGCGGGTAAGCCGAGTGTTGCAACTGGACCCCGGCCAGTTGGACCATCGCCGACCGGTCGGTCAGCGGGTCGAGGCCGGCCACCCGGATCTGCCCGGCGTCCGGCTGCCGTAGTCCTTCGACACACTCCAGCAAAGAGGTCTTGCCCGCGCCGTTCGGGCCGATCACCCCGACAATCTCACCGGATGCGACGGACAGGTCGACGTTGTCCACCGCAACCAGGTCGCCGTACCGCACGCTGACCCCGTTTACCTGGACAATCGCCGGACCGACATCATCGGCTCGCTTCACTACCTGGTTCTCCTCATCGCGGTATGGTCGCCGTCGGGCGCTCGTACGATCTGTCCCGCTGGACGCTGCTGGCCGTGTAGTAGCCGGCGAAGGTCGCGTGCACCACGATGGCCGGGATGACGCTCTGCTCGATCACCACCAGTAGGCCGCACACCACTGATAGCACCACACTGGACAGTGCCAGGACCAGTGCCGAGAGTCGACTTTCGGTCAACACGGCCTGGGTGAGGACGAACACCCCGCCCGAGATGGCGATCGCGGCCCAGGCTGACGCGCCGGCGGCCAGCAGTCCGAGCACGAAGACCCCGCGGAAGAAGAACTCCTCCACCGCGGCGCTCGCCATCGGCACGAACCAGCGCCACCGTCGGGGCAGCGCCAGCACCTCCTGGATCCACCGCACCCCGGTCACCGCGCCGGGCACGTCCACGGTCGGCCGGACCGCGTAGATCACCGACATCGCGAAGGCGGTGAGCGAATTGGCGCCGATCACGGCGAGCAGGGTCAGCGCGACCCCGGTCGGGGTGACCCGCCAGGTCAGGGCCGTGCCGAGGGTGGTGTCGGAGGCGAGCAGCGCCAGGGTCGCGGCGGTCACCCCGGCAGCCAGGTAGATCAACGTGCCGACGATCGGGAAGACGTACCGGGCGGGAAGTCCGGTGGTCGAGGCCACCCAGAGCCGGAACCGCTGGCGGGTACGAGGTGTGCGCAGCGGCAGCCGGTAGGCGGCCAGCCAGCCGGCGGTCGCCGCCACGGCCAGTCCGGCGAAGACCCAGGCATCCGGCGTCATCGGGGGGCCAACCAGCGGGGTAACACCGTGAGCACCACGATGTTCTGTACGACGTGTGCGACCGCCGGCACCAGCAGGCTCTGCCCGGACATCAGGTAGAGCAGCCCGAACACCACCCCGGTGACCACCTTCTGGCCGACGGTGAGCCAGCCGAAGTAGAGATGGTTGAGCCCGTACACCAGCGCGGTCAACGCCACGGCGGCGACCAGCGGCCAGCCCAGGACCGGGCCGAGCAGGTGCAGCCCGACGCCCCGGAAGAGCACCTCCTCGGCGACCGCGACCACCGCCGCGCCGAGCACCGCCAACGCGGAGGTGGCGGTCACCCGGCCGTGCAGCGCGACCCGGGAGATCTTCCGCCGCCGGGCCTTGGCCACCAGGGCGCCGACCCCGATCTCCACCACGGGGGCCAGACAACCGACGCCCACCGCCACGGCCAGCCACGGCCAACCGGCGGGCCGGGTGACGACACCGGTGGCCGGAGCCACGTACCAGACCAGGGCGGCCACCGCGAGCAGGCTGGCCGACGGGGCCAGGTGGGCGGCGAGCGCCGCCCACCGCCCCGACCCGCTGGTACGAGCTCCGCCCGAGCCGGATCCGCCCGTGAGCGCCCCGGCCACGGTGAGCCGGAACAGTTGGGCGGGAAACGCGGAGCAGACCAGCACGAAGACGCTAAGGAAGAGGATGTGGTTGGTCATTCGTCACTCCGCCGTAGCTGAGCATCCTCGGGTGCGCCTTCGGTGGCAGGCCGGGCAGACACATGCTCAGCAGTTCCGGGATCAGCACCCGGACCACCTTCCAGTCGGTGTCGGCCAACTCCGGCGGGGTGATGTCCAGGTAGGTCGCCCACTGGCTGATCCCGGCCACCATCCGGAGCAGCTCGTCCAGACCGCCGTCCTTTTTCGGATCAGCGAGCGGGCTGATCTCGGAGAGCTTCAGCGAGCCGCTGAACCGGTCGGCGACGATGCCGCGCTTGCGCGCCGCGTCCTGCGGACTGGCATAGTAGAGCACGTTGGTGTCCAGATCCAGGTACGGCGACGAGTTCACCGCCGCGTGCACGCTGGTGGTGTCGAAGATCGCGCTGTACATGCCGAGGCCGAGGATCGCGGCGCTCTCCATGGAGCCGCGCAGGATCGCCGATCGCGGATCGGCGTCGCCCTGTACGCCGAAGCTGAACATCGGCAGCGCGTCCACCTTCCGGTCCATGTAGACGCCGATGGTGGGCAGCGGCAGCTCCGGGCGGGTCAGGTAGATCGGCGTCACCCGGTATTCGGAGTCCGGGCCGAGCCCCATCGTCTGCAACACCCGGAGTACGTCATCGTCGTCGATCACCACTCCCGGTGCCGGGTGCGGGGTGTACCAGTTCAGGATGAACGAGTCGATCTGCACCGCCTCGATCAGCGCGTTGCGCAGCGCCTTCTCCAGGCTGACGTGCGCTGCCGTGCCGGTCGAGAACGACGGGGTGAAGAGGAGGTCCTGCTCGGTCGCGTTGCTGGTGAAGCCGAGGAAGAAGAGCTGGGCCGGGACCCAGATCTCCTCGCCGGGGCGGGTCAGCGAGGGGCAGCGTACCCAGGCGATCTTGTCATCGTCCGTCGGCGACCGGTCGGTGTACCGGTGCAACCTCCCGGCCAGTGACGCCTGCTGCTCCGAATCCAGGATGCCGAGGTACTCCAGCGGCAGGACCGGACCCTCCTGGCTGATCTCACGGTGGGTGGCGTACCGGAACTCGTGGTCGAAGAGGCGGATCGCGGCCATCGCCGCGTACCGTTCCACGCTCTCGCCCATCAACTTGATGAGCGCTTCCTCGTTGTACAGGCCGTACCCGCTGAGGTGGTACTGCACCTGCAGGTGCGGGTCGTCCATGATCAGCCGGTGGTAGTGCGGCATGGTCGAGGTCATCGCCCGCATTTGCGGCTCGCCGGGAATGTCGGCCACCGAGATGAAGAAACCGGGCATGATGCCGGCCTGGTTGCCACCCAGGTGCCGGTACCGGCGCAGCAGCGTCGGCATCGGTGGGTAGTGGGTCAGCCCGGTCACAACAGCACCTCGGCCACGATCCGGTCCACCGCGGCCCGACTGTTGAAGTTGATCTCACGTACCCGTTGGCGGGAGATCTTGCCGCAGGCCGGACAGTTCGGCATCCGGAGCAGATCCTGGGTCTGGATCTCCATGGTCGGCAGGTGGATGCCGAGCACCCGCCCGGTGAACCGGGACGCGCCGACGGCGGCGTGCAGGTAACCCTCGGTCACCGCCATCGCGGTGAGGGTGCTCATCATCGGCGCGTCGGTGTGCCGGGGCTGGGCCGCGCCGAGCGGCGAGCGGGCGAAGTCGTGGTACGAGACGTGGTCCTCCAGTCGGGCCAGCGCCCGCTGCTCGAAGCACTCGAAACAGCCGGTATGCGGCGACTTCATCCCGACCATGGAGATGAACGGACCGTCAACGAAGGCGTTCACCCACGGGAGGTCCTGCCCCTCCAGCACCCGGTTCATGTTCCGCAGCAACGGCAACGAGGGCCGCTGGAAGCAGGTGACCAGTGCCGCCGTCTCGGTCAGCGCCGGACGCAGTTCGGCGATCTCCCGCTCGGTCTGCAGCCCGTCGACGCGGGAGGTCAGGTCCACCTCGGCCAGTCGGGCGGCGGTCTGCTCGCCGAGCACGGTCAGCCCGATCCGCATCCCCTCGGCCAGCGCGGTGGCCTGGCTGGTCGCCGCGGCGCAGTCGGAGAGGAAGAGGATCCGGCCGGGTTCGGCATTTCCCGGGTACGGCGTGATCAGCCGGCCGAGCAGGGCCGCGGTGACCGCGTCCTGGCTTTCCCGGTCGGCCGCCGCGATCAGGATGCCGGCCTGGGCCAGGTCGCTGAAGAGCTTCTCGATGTTGGCGGCCTCGATCGGCAGCAGTTCGGCGTCGAGGTGCTCGGCGACGGTAACCGATCCGTCGGCGGCGCCCAGCAGTGCGGCGCGCACCGACCGGGCCACCGCCGGCGACTCACCGCTGACGTCGATCACTGCTTCCTCGTAGTTCCAGATCCCGGTACGGATGCGGATCCGGCCACTGCCGTCCTGAACAATCCGCGCCGTACTGGCGAGGGTGAACTGCGCGTCCGCCCGGCTTTGCGATGACACTTCTCTATTCTCCCTGTCCCACCACAGTGAGGTGCACGACGTGTCGGGTGTGTCCGTCCAGCCCGAGCATCTTTTCGATTTTGAGTTTGTCGTATCCGCCCTGATCGCAGCCGATCAGCGCGAGCGCAGTCCGGGCCAGATGCAGGTTCTGCAGAATGGCGCCGACCTCGATCAGTCCGAAGACGACCCCCGCATCCCCGTATTTTCGGGAATTGTGGTACATGTTGTAGACAAAGGTCAGCGCGAAACCGCTGAGGTCGATGTCGAAGTCGGGGGATTGCAGCAGTTCCCCGGCGGCCGGGCTGCTCGGATCCTCGACGACCGGTTTGAGCGCGTGCGCGTACGGGAAGTATTCGTACGTCCCGGCCGGCAGGCCGGAGACATGGAACGCGTGGACGAAGATCGTGACCGGGTAGAGGCCGCCGCCCGAGGGCGAGTTGCGCAGCTTGATAACCCCGTGCGGGTCGGCCGGATTGCCGTAGGGCAGCTCGCCCGAGATGCCCTGACAGTGATGCAACATGGCGGAGAGGTCGGCCATTGAGACCGGGGCCCCGGTGAAGTTGCGGCTGCTGCGGCGTGAGGTGACCGTGGCGGTCAGCCCGGTCTTGATCGGCTTGGGCCGGGGCAGCTCTACCACGTCCCGCAGATCCTCTTCAAGGTCCGCGTGGCAGGCGGTGAGCACGGCGTCCGGCTCGAAGAACCGGCCGATGCCGAGCTGGAAACCGAGCCGGGTGTTCTCCGTCCGGTAGTTGAGGAGTAGCTGCTCCCCGGCGAAGTCGTCGTCCGCCGCCGCCCAGCGACCGCGGACCACCGCATCCGGGGTGCGGACCACCGTCGAGGAGGAGTAGACCGACACGATGGTGTGCTGCATCGCGAAGCTGCCGATGCTGCGCAGGTAATCGTGTTCGGTGAGGGCTTCTTCGACTTCTTGCTTCGTTCTACGGTAGGGCATTGTGCTCGGAGGCTCCTGGTTGAGACGGCGACGCCGCCGCAGGGCGGCGGCGTCTGTGGAGGATGGTTACCAGGAGCAGCAACTGCTGCAGCAGCAGTTTCCGCCGCCGCAGGTGGTGGAAGCGCCAGGCGCCACCGTCACGGTCAGACCGCCGGTGGCCGTCGTCGCGACCTGGGTGGAAAAGCTCAGCATGGAATCCGCCTTTCTTGCCGAAATCTTCGGGCACGTCGTCGGATGCCGTACGACAAGCAATTACGGCAGCGACCAGTGGCTTGCGTTGGTTACCAGGAGCAGCAACTGGTGCAGCAGCAGTTTCCGCCGCCGCAGGTGGTGGAAGCACCAGGCGCCACCGTGACCGTCAGGCCGCCGGTCGCGGTGCTACCGACGTGACTAGAGAAACTCAACATATGCACTCACCTCCCCTCGATGCGCAGGTTTGATTACCCGCCTCGATGTCAATGGGGATGACAGCGAGGATGGTAATCGATGGTTGGCAAGAACTTAACAGTGACTAGGTTGAAAGTCTAGGCTCGAGTTAGTCCACATTAGGGCATTGTGAGCCTATTATTGTGATTGCGTTACACGTACCAGTCTGGTCCCATTTCCGGCATCGGCGGCTTCCCGTGGTTGGGTTGCCCCGATGCAGTTGACACTGACCAGTCACGACCTGGTAGCTGCTAGTGACCGTAGCCACGTGGACGGAGGCGCCGGGTGGCGAAACGACGGAGGGTCGGAAACCTCTAGCGCTGGCGGTGCCGGCCTATCTGACCCGGACACCGATGCACCCGTACGAGCTGAGCCGGAACCCGTGCGACAACGGGAACGCCCGCATCAAGTTCAACCACGGCTCGCCTACAAGGCGGTCCAACAACTGGCCAAGGTCGGTCTCAACGCCGAAGTGGAGACCACTCGCGACGGTCAACGCCCGGAACACACCGCCCTACGCGCTCTCAGGAGATGACCTCATGATCGACTGCGGTGGTTGGAGGTGACCGCCCAATTCGATGGGAGCTCAGGGCAGCGGGTGGGCTGGACAGGCAGGACGCTGGCGTCGCCAGTAGCGACCTGCTTGACCATGACGCTGGGCGGCAGCGGTGTCCATTAGGGCCGTTGAGCCCGGCGATAAATGGTGTGACGGCGCATTGTTCGTGCTCGACAATAGAAGCCATGGCGAAGCGAGACGTGTTGGCCCGGGTGGATGCAGACCTTAGCCGTGGGCATGCACACCCCGCCCTGCAACGGCTCGCAACTTTGACGGCGGGCTATCCGGATGACTTGGAGATTCGCGCCCAACGCGCGGCGGTGCACCGCCGAATCGGCAACGTCGTGGAGGCAGGACGTTGGGGATTCCTCACTGAGGAGGTGTGGCCAGCAGAGGTCGCCGCCTTCGAGCGCGCGTTCCCAAAGCCCTGGCTGAGACTGCACGCCCTGAAACTACGTGCCGAGCCGGGAGACACCCTTGGCCCGGGTGCGCGGCGCCGCTTCGCCGGGTTGATCGAACAGGTCGAACGGGAAAACGCAACGCGGGTCACCTGGACCGAGGACGGTCCCAGTCCGGAAACCTCCTGGTCATGGTCGGACCGGCTGTCCTGCCTGATCGCCGTACTCGTTGTAGTCGTGGTAGTTGGTCTCATCATCATCGGTCTGTTTACGGTGATCAGACTGGCCATATAGTTGCCGCACCCCGGCCAGCCGCGCCGGGTCCCCTGCGATCCGGGCCGCCCCTCAAGCTCGATTGGTCCGCCACTGCGGAGCCGAGCCGCTGGTAGCACCGGACGTTGTCCAGGGTCGACGCCTCCAGCCAAGCCGGAAACCCGCAGCGCTCCGCCTCGGCGAGTCCGAAGCGGAGCAGCACGGTGCCCAGCCCTCGGCCCTGGTAGCCCACTGCTCGTCGCGGATGAGGCTAGCGGCGCGTGGTGGGGCGCCGCTGGCCGTGGCAACAACTCACTGCTGGTCCCCGCATCGCCCAACCGGTGTTGCCGGGTTCCGGTTGTCGGGTGCGGCGGGGGGCATCAGCGGTGTGATTAGTCCTGGTGGAGTTGTATGTAGTTTCCGCAGGTATCGTCGAAGGTGGCATGGGTTCCGGACACATCCGTGGCCGGTCCACTGATGAACCGCACACCTGCCCCGGTCAACCTTTCGTATTCCGCCTGGACGTCCTTGACCCCGAAGACGACTGCCGGCAGGCCAGCGCCGTGCAGGCCCTCTTTGTAGGCCCGGGCCACCGGGTTGTCACCCGGCTCCAGCAGCAGGCCCGTGCCGGTGGAGTCCTCGGGCGACTTCACGATGTAAAGATTCGCGTCGGGGATCGCGAGCAGTTCTTCGAACCCGAGGATTCCGGTGTAGAACGCGAATGCCTGGACCGGATCATTCACGTGAATACTGACCATCTTAATTCGCATGACAGTGAGCCTAAACCCGCTCGCGTGGCTGACCGGGGCTGCGCTCACCGGCGGTGAGGCAGAAATCGCCATGGTGACCGGAGGAATCCCGGCGAGGGTGAGGTCAAGGCCACGGGTCGGGCATATTCCGCGCCAGGCCACCGTCCGTACGGCTCGCCCAGGTCGTCGACGGCGAGATGCTCGCCGCGTGACCGGACGTGGCAGGAGTTCGGCTGGCCGTGGTGCCCGACGCGGCGCGGTCGTTGTCGCCGCGTGGCTGTCGGATGTCGAGGTGAACGCCGGGACCGAATCAACGCCGGGGCTGAAAAACAGAGCGGCCCAGGTGCGGCGAGAACGCCGCTGACCTGGGCCGGTGCTACTGGAGCGGGCGACGAGAATCGAACTCGCACCGTCAGTTTGGAAGACTGAAGCTCTGCCATTGAGCTACGCCCGCGTACGCATTGGTTGCCCGTTGCGCGAGGGTTAGCCTACCGGGTCGTTCCGGCGGACGGATACGGGTATCCCGCCGGGTCCGGCCATCGGCTCGGGACGTACCCGAGCGTTGAGCGGTGACCGGTCCGCGAGCTCTTGCTGTCGGCGGACATTTCGCCGCGATCTGGACGACGCGCCGGGGAGCGCGGAGACCGGGCGGGCCGATCTGAAGCGGACGGCATACACTGCACAACGCGACGGGGTGTAGCGCAGTTTGGTAGCGCACTCGCTTTGGGAGCGAGGGGCCGTGGGTTCAAATCCCGCCACCCCGACTGTCCGCGGCTGCGGCGCCGGCGATCAACCGTCGGCGCAACGCCGGGCGCCGCCAGTCGACCATGCCGGCTCGCCTACACTCGATGGGCTGAATCGTGCCGGTGGCAGACAGCGCGCTCGAAGACAGCACGTCCAGACCGAAGCTGAGATCCGTCAAGGAGTACGCCTGTGAAGAGCACCGTCGAGACTTCGAGCCCGACGCGCGTACGGCTCGCCATCGAGGTGCCGTTCGTCGAGCTCGAGCCGAGCCTCAAGAAGGCGTACCGGGAGATCGCCCAGCAGGTCAACGTGGCCGGGTTCCGCCGCGGCAAGGTGCCGGCCTCGGTGATCGACCAGCGGGTGGGGCGCGGCACCGTGCTGAACGAGGCGGTGCAGGAGGCCATCCCGCAGCAGATCCTCGCCGCGGTACGCGAGCACGACCTGAAGACGCTGGGCCGCCCTGAGCTGGCGGAGATGCCGGCGATCGTGGATGGCGAGCCGTTGACGTTCACCGCCGAGATCGATGTCCGGCCGGAGCTCACCGTGCCCGACGTCACCACGATCGAGGTGACCGTTGACGAGCTGCAGCTCGACGAAGCCGAGGTTGACGAGCAGGTCAACCAGTTGCGCGAGCGGTTCGCCACGCTGAAGACGGTCGAGCGGGCCGCCCAGGAGGGCGACTACGTGCAGATCGATCTCGCGGCGACCGTTGACGGCGCCGAGGTGCCGGGCGGTTCGGCCAGCAACATCTCGCACGAGGTGGGGAGCAAGCAGCTCCTGCCCGGTCTGGACGAGGTGCTGGTCGGTCTCTCGGCGGCGACTCGACGACCTTCACCACTCAGCTCGTCGGCGGCGACTTCGCTGGTCGTGACGCCGATGTCGCGGTGACCGTGCGGACTGTCAAGGACAAGCAGTTGCCCGAGCTGAACGACGAGTTCGCGCAGCTGGCCAGCGAGTTCGACACCATCGAGGAACTCCGCGACGACCTGCGTAAGCGGGCGACCCGGGCCAAGAAGCTGGAGCAGATCTACTCGGCGCGGGACAGGCGCTCGAGCAGTTGGTGGCCGCGGCTGAGGTGCCGGCTCCGGAGGGTGTGGTGCGCGAGGAGGTCGAGCACCGTAAGCAGGCCATGGTCGACCAGCTGGAGCGGATTGGCGCTTCGCTGGAGGACTACCTCAAGGCCGAGGAGAAGACCGAGGAGCAGATCGACACCGAGCTGACCGAGGCGGCCACCGAGGGCGTCAAGATCCAACTGCTGTTGGACACCCTGGCCGACGCGGAGCAGGTGCAGGTCTCCGACGACGAGTTCGGCCACGAGATCGTGCACCGGGCGCAGCGCGCGGGGATGGCCCCTCAGCAGTACTACGACCAGCTTGCGCGCTCCGGCGCGGCGGGTGCGGTCTTCGGCGACGTCCGGCGGGGCAAGGCGCTGTCCCTGGTGATGGAGCGGATCAAGATCATCGACTCGGTGGGCAACCCGGTCAACCTGGACGAGTTGCGCGCCGAGGACGGCGACGAGCACAACCACGAGCACTGATTCCGGCGGGCTCCGGCCGTCGCGCGTGCGTATCGGCGTGGCGGCCGGAATCCCCTTCCGGCGTACGGCCCGCCGGTAGTCTGCGCTGAGAGCGAACAGTGTCCGGAGAAGGACTCTGCGGCCCCGGTGAGCGGTTAATGTCGGGCGTAAGACGGTACGGAGAGCGAAGGGCTGCCATGACTGTTTCGCACGACCCAGCTATGCCGCTGCGGGTGACCCAAGCCCGCGGCGCGGATCCAATCGGCGGCAACCTCGACGACTCGGTCTACAACCGGCTGCTCAAGGAACGGATCATCTTCCTCGGCAGTGAGGTCAACGACCAGGTGGCCAACCGCATCTGCGCGCAGCTCCTGCTGCTCGCCGCGGAGGACCCCGACCGCGATATCTGGCTGTGGATCAACTCGCCGGGTGGTTCGGTCTACTCCGGCATGGCGATCTACGACACCATGCAGTACATCGACAATGACGTGTCCACGGTTGCCATGGGTATGGCCGCGTCAATGGGTCAGCTGTTGCTCTGCGCGGGCGCCAAGGGCAAGCGGTACGCCCTGCCGCACGCGCGGATCATGATGCACCAGCCGTCCGGGGGCATCGGCGGCACCGCGTCGGACATCGCCATCCAGGCCGAGCAGATGCTCTACACGAAGCGGATGTTCCAGGAACGGGTCGCCTTCCACACCGGCCAGGACCAGGCGCAGATCGAGGCTGACTCGGACCGCGACCGCTGGTTCACCGCTGCAGGAGGCCAAGGACTACGGCTTCATCGACAAGGTGATCACCGGAGCCACCCAGGTTCCGGAAGGCGCCGGGACTCTGAGCTGAGGAGCTTGACGATGACTGACCTGACCTTGCCGCCCCAGTTCGCCTCGGTGCACAACCGGTACGTGCTGCCGTCGTTCGTCGAGCGCACCTCGTACGGGATGAAGGAGTCGAACCCCTACAACAAGCTCTTCGAGGACCGGATCATCTTCCTCGGGGTCCAGGTGGACGACGCGTCGGCCAACGACGTGATGGCCCAGTTGCTCACGCTGGAGGGCACCGACCCGGACCGCGACATCATCATGTACATCAACTCGCCGGGTGGCTCCTTCACCGCCATGACGGCGATCTACGACACCATGCAGTACGTCCGGCCGGACATCCAGACCGTCTGCCTCGGGCAGGCGGCCAGCGCGGCGGCGGTGCTGCTCGCCGCGGGCACCCCGGGTAAGCGGATGGCGCTGCCGAATTCCCGGATCATCATCCACCAGCCGGCCACCGAGGGCGGCTACGGGCAGGGCTCGGACATCGAGATCCAGGCCCGGGAGATCCTCCGGATGCGGACCCAGTTGGAGGACATGCTGTCCCGACACTGCGAACCGGCCGATCGAGCAGGTCCGCAAGGACATCGACCGTGACAAGATCATGACGGCCGAGGAGTCCAAGGAGTACGGGCTGGTCGACACCATCCTGACCAGCCGCAAGAAGGGTCTGCTGGCGACTCACGCCGCGGGCTGAGTACTCGGGTTCGGAGGTCGGTCGGGGCATCGCGCCGGCCGGCCTCTGACACACCCGTTTTGGGGGTCGGAGAAAACCTCGTCACCGGGTAACGTCGGGTCTGCACCGCTCCGTCGGCGGTGCGATCCGGCAGCTTGAGACGACAGGACGGACGAGCGCAGCGCCCGCAGGTCAGGGCCGGCGCTCCGGCCGATGAGTGCAGGGAGAACGTAGGTGGCACGGATCGGTGACGGCGGCGACCTACTGAAGTGCTCCTTCTGTGGCAAGTCACAGAAGCAGGTCAAGAAGCTCATCGCGGGCCCCGGGGTCTACATCTGCGACGAGTGCATCGATCTCTGCAACGAGATCATCGAGGAGGAGCTGGCCGAGTCCGGCGAGGTGAAGTGGGAAGAGCTTCCCAAGCCGATGGAGATCTGCCAGTTCCTCGACAACTACGTCGTCGGTCAGGAGCAGGCGAAGAAGGCGCTCGCGGTCGCGGTCTACAACCACTACAAGCGGATCCAGGCCGAGGCGGCCGGCGCGCCCGGCTCCGGCAGCGACGGCGTCGAGCTGGCCAAGTCCAACATCCTGCTGATCGGCCGACCGGCTGCGGCAAGACCCACCTGGCGCAGACCCTGGCCCGGATGCTCAACGTCCCGTTCGCGATCGCCGACGCCACCGCGCTCACCGAGGCGGGCTACGTCGGCGAGGACGTGGAGAACATCCTCCTCAAGCTGATCCAGGCCGCCGACTACGACATCAAGCGCGCCGAGACCGGCATCATCTACATCGACGAGGTCGACAAGATCGCCCGCAAGTCGGAGAACCCGTCGATCACCCGGGACGTCTCCGGCGAGGGTGTGCAGCAGGCGTTGCTCAAGATCCTGGAGGGCACGGTCGCCAACGTGCCGCCGCAGGGCGGCCGGAAGCACCCGCACCAGGAGTTCATCCAGATCGACACCACCAACGTGCTGTTCATCTGCGGTGGCGCGTTCGCCGGCCTCGACCAGATCATCGAGGCCCGCACCGGCCACGGCGGCACTCGGCTTCGGCGCCCGGCTGCGGTCGGTGTCGGAGCGCTCGACCGACGACATCTTCAGCCAGGTGATGCCGGAAGACATGCTCAAGTTCGGGCTGATCCCCGAGTTCATCGGCCGGCTCCCGGTGATCACCAACGTGCGCAGCCTCGACCGGGGCGCCTGGTGCAGATCCTCACCGAGCCGCGCAACGCGCTGGTCCGGCAATACCAGCGCCTGTTCGAGCTCGACGGCGTCGAGCTGGAGTTCGAGCAGCCGGCGCTGGAGGCGATCGCCGACCAGGCCATGCTCCGTGGCACCGGTGCCCGCGGCCTGCGGGCCATCCTGGAAGAGGTGCTCCTCTCCGTGATGTACGAGGTGCCGAGCAACCCCGACGCCGCCGGGTGCTGATCACCCGCGAGGCCGTCCTGGAGAACGTCAACCCGACGATCGTGCCCCGCGAGTTCACCGGCCGGCGCCGCCGGGACCGCGAGGAGAAGTCGGCCTGAACC
>CAVVPI010000027.1:0-209720 GCA_963750055.1 uncultured Actinomycetota bacterium
TTGACTACACCCGCGACGACTTCGCCCACGACGCCCGCCGCCACGACGTCGTGTTCGACCTGGTCGGCAACCGCTCACTCACCGCGCTCAGGCGGGCGCTGACTCCGACCGGGACGCTGGTGCTCTCCGGGGGCGGCGTGTACCGCGGCGGCAGTCTCATCGGACCGATCAGGCTCATCGCGCGTGGGCGGATGCTGGCACCCTTCGTCCGACACCGCATCGTCATACTCACAACGGCACCCGGCCGGCAACACCTCGACACACTCCGCGCCCACGCCGAGACCGGCCGCCTCACCCCGGTCATCGACCGTACCTATCCGCTCCACGAGGTGCCCCAAGCCATCCGGTACCTCGAAGGTGAACACGCGCGGGCGAAAGTGGTCATCACCATCTGACAGGCCGACCACGACCCCGCCCAGGGCCAGGTCGCCGCCTGAATAGGCATGACGACCCAATGGCTCACTTGATCGAACCCCTCGGGTCGTTCCCGCGCGGCCGGCGCATCAACGTCTTTCCGGAACGTGCGGTCGTCGCGCAACGTGTAACTTGCGAACGGACGACGACCTCCTCCCGGAGCTGGCGGACATGACCGTGCTCGCCGATCCCCACGGGCCCCTGGAGGACACCGTTGCGGCGACCGCCGCCGACGTGACGGGCGTGCTCATCGCCCGGGCCACCGGCATGTCTTTCGGGGATGCCTTGCGCGAGCGGATCTGCGATCCGCTCGGAATGAAGGACACCGCCTTCAGCGTGGGCGGCGAGAGCATCGGCCGGTTGGCGACGGCGTACGAGCGCGACAATGCCGCCACCGGTGAGCCGGTGTCGAAGGCGCTCCCGACGGGCGGTGGAGCCGGCCGCCGGCGTTCGAATCAGGTGGCGGCGGGCTCGTCTCGACCGCCGACGACTACCTTGCCTTCGCCTCGGCTCTGCTCTGCTCTGCTCGCGGGCGGTACCCACCGTGGAAAGCGGGTGCTCTCGCGGCCATCGGTGACCCTGATGACCAGCGACCACCTGACCCCGGGGCAGAAGGCGGTCTCCGGGTTCTGGCCGGGATGCTTCGACACCATGGGCTGGGGTTTCGGGATGTCGGTCCGCACCCGCCGCACGCACCTCGGCCCATCGGTCGGGAGCTACGGATGGCCCGGCTTCTACGGCACCGCCTGGTACAACGATCCCGCCGAGCACCTGACGACGATCTTTATCATGCAGCGGGCGCACGCGGGCGACCAGCGGCTACCGATGTGGCTGGACTTCTGGACCGCTGTCTACCAGGCGATCGACGATTGACCGCGCGGGTGCGGAGACCGCCAAGTCAAGCGGCCGTTTCCGCACCCGCCGCCCGAAGACGGACCAGCGACCTACTCATTCGAAGGGGTTCTCCCGGTTGGGGGCGGGACCTGCCCGCGATGACACCAGCCGCACTTTCACCGGGTGGCGACCATGAGCGCGATGACGCCGAAGTTCATCCGGATGAGTGTCGGGCCTGCTCCAGGTTCGACTGGTGGGGGCCGGAGAGCCAGTCTTGACCCAGACGCGCGTCGACCGGTTCCTCTCCTCGCCGCAGCGCGTCGATGTAGGCATGATCGGCGGCAAGGCGGGCCGCCACCTCGGGACCCTCGGCAACGGCCCCGTGGCCGGGCACCAGGACATCGACGTGCCGGGCAGCCTCACCGAGCCGGTCGAGTGCCGTCTCGTAGGCGCCCACCTGATCGGGGCGGCGAGGGTCGAGGAGCGGGATCAGGACATCGGAGAGCATGTCGCCGGCGAGCAGGACGCCACGGTCCGCGAGGAGGACCGCGGCGTGGCCGATGGCGTGCGCCTGATGCTCGACGATCTCGCCCGGCACGGGTCCCGCCGTCCGCGGGCAACGGGGTGAGGAGCCCGATCAGCTCGAGAGGGATGCCCGACGCGCTCTCCGCCGCCATCCTCTGCGCCCGCTCACGGGCTTCGACTGGCAGCCTGGGCGCCGGCGGGGGTGGCGTAGCGCGGCACGTCGCCGAACCGGGAATGCCAGAGCAGGTGGTCCCAGTGGGGATGGGTGGAGAACCCGGCGACCACCGGAATGCCGAGCCGGTCCACGTCATCGGCGAGCTGGTTCAGATCGGAACCGTCGATGCCGGGATCGACCAGGATCAACCCATCCTCCCCGCGCACCACGATGGCATTGCTCCAGACCCACTCGCTCTGCCGGACCCAGACGCCGTCGGCCACCTGATTCAGCATGGGTCCACTTTGTGTGGTGTCTCCGTCCGGCGCGAGTTGCGACGCCCTTCGGGTCCGGATTCGGGACCGGCGGGCGTCCCCCGAAACGCACTCACATGCCGCGATCCGGGCGCCCGCACCGTGACGGGCCGTGCGCTATTCCTCGTCTGACCGTCTCGCTGGGACGTGCCGGTGGGCCCGGTTCCTGTTGACGGTGTCAAGATGTTGATCGATGCGCGAAACCGTCTCACGTGTACTGTCGGCCCGTGAAGTTCGATGCCTCGACCGGTGCCGATGGCGCGTTGGTCTCGGCTGCCGAGATCGCCAGGCTGGCCGGGGTGACCCGGGCCGCCGTCTCCAACTGGCGCAAGCGATACGCCGACTTCCCCGCACCGGCCGGCGGTGGGGAGCGCAACCCGCTCTTTGCCCTGCCAGCGGTGCATGCCTGGCTGGACCGGCAGCGCAAGGGCAACGACGTGGCGAGCGAGGTGATTGTCTGGCAGGCGCTGCGCAGCGCGTACGGGCCGGAGATGATCCGCGCCCTCGCCGAGGTAGCTGACCACTTCGGCAACACCGGGGCTCCGGCCGGACTCGAGCATGGAATCGGATCGCTGGTGCGGGAGTTGGCCGCGCAGCGTACGCCGGTCGAGGTGGTCGAGGGGCTCACCGCCCGCCTGATCGATTCGGCCGGCCGGGGCGGCGCGGAACACGTGTCGAGCCCGCGGCTGGCCCGAGCGGTCCGCCACTTCGCCGGCCCGCTGCCCGGCCCGCTAGCCGGTACGGTGCTGGATCCCGCCTGCGGGATCGGCACCCTGCTCCTCGCCTTCGCGGCGAGCCCCGGCGTCAGCCTCGCCGGTCAGGAGGTCAATCCGTCGGCCGGTCGGCTCGCCGAGGCGCGGGCCCGGCTCGCCGGGCAGCCGGAGGTGACGGTCAGGGTGGGCGATTCGCTGCGCGCGGATGCCTGGCCCGACCTGCGTACCGGATTGGTGGTCTGCGATCCGCCGGTGAACCTGCCCGACTGGGGGCGCGAGGAGCTGCTGCTCGACCCGCGCTGGGAACTCGGCGTACCGACCCGGGCCGACGGCGAGATGGCCTGGTTGCAACATTGCTACGCGCACGTCGCGCCGGGCGGTCGGGCGATCGTGGTGATGCCCGCCTCGGCCGCGTACCGCCGGTCGGGCCGGCGGATCCGAGCCGAGCTGGTCCGGCGCGGCATCCTTACCGAGCTGGTCGCCCTGCCGGTCGGGATGGTCGCGGCACACGCCCAGCCGGTGCACCTCTGGCTGTTGACCCGGCCGGCGTCCGAGGGCGGCGCGGTGTCCGCCGTACGGATGGTGGATCTGACCGCCAACGACCCGGACGGCCCGTTCGATCCGGCGCCCAGTCAGGTCGCGGAGGTGCCGTTGATCGACCTGCTCGATGAGACGGTGGATCTCACCCCCGCCCACCATGTCGGGGTGTCCGGCACCGACCAGCTGACCGCGTACCTGGCCGCATGCGAGGAGCTGGCGGGCCGACTCCACGAGCTGGTCGACCGGCTGCCGGCGCTCACCGCCGGCCCCGGCCGCATCGACGGCGCCCTGCTCCGGGTGGCTGATCTGGCCCGCGCCGGGCTCGTCGAGATCACCGGGGAGTCGGCGGTCCCCACCAGTGACCAGCTCGACACCGATTACCTGCGCGGGTTTCTGCGTAGCGCCGCCAACACCCGACGCGCGACGAGTGGCAGCGGTAGCTTTCGCATCGACGCCCGTGCCGCCCGTGTTCCCCAGATGAGCCTTGACGAGCAACGGCGGTACGGCGCCGCGTTCCGGGCCCTTGACGAGTTCGAACGGTACGTCCGGGAGTTCGCGCGGCTGGGGGAGCAGGCCACCGCGTTGGCCCGCCACGGCCTGACCGGTGGCGCCCTGCAGCCGCGCGCCGTCGAGCAGACCCCAGGATCCGTCGGGATATCCGCCCCGGCGAGCTGATCGTCCGCCCTGACCAGCAGCAGCTCTAGAGTGAGGTAACCGGCACGACCCGGGCCGGGGCGATTGCGCGGTGCAACCGCTTGGCCAGCTCGTCCAAGGGCAGTGGATGTTGCGACGCAGCGAGGACGACATTGCCAAAGTGGCGACCGCGCAACTGCCCAGGGTCGACGAACAACGCGACGTGCTCGAACAGTGAGGCCGCGAGCGCACCTTCCGCTTCTGCTGCCTTGAGGTCGGCCTCGGCAGGGACATTGGCCAGGTAGATGCCGTCAGCGACGAGGACCCGGACAACCTCGTCGAGAAGTTCGCGGCCGACGAGGTGAGCAGGTACGTCTCCGCCGTCGAAGGCGTCGCGGACGATGACATCGTACGACTTCGACGGTAACGTCCGCACACCCTCGAGCGCGTCACCGACCTGCAAGCGCAGGCCCTCGGTCTCGTGCATCCGGAACGCGTAGGTCACCATTTTTAGCAGTTCGCTGTCGATTTCGAACACGACCTGCTCCGAGCCGGGACGGGTTGTGGCGACGTAGGTAGGCAGGGTGCAGCCGCCGCCGCCGAGGTGCACCGCCCGAATCGGCTGGTCTGGTTCACGAACGAGATCGATGGCGATTCCGATCCAGGACAGGTATTCAAATTCCAGCCAGGTCGGATCAGAAAGGTCGACGTACGAACTTTCGAGACCATTGACGACGAGCAGCCAGCCCGATGGGTTACGTGGGTCCGGGACGAGTTCGGCGACGCCCGTGTCGATGAAATAAGCTCCCGGGTCTAGCAGCACCTACCCATTGTCCCTCCCCTGGCGAAGTCGGCCGCCCCATGCCCCGTCGCGGTGAGGAGGCCCACGCTAAGTGGGTCAAGCTGCACCAGCAGGCAAGTGTCGGCGGCAGCGGTGCTTTGGCGATCGCGGCTGATCGGAGCCGGCCTGTCCTGCGATTTCACGCCAGCGCGGCTCGCCTCAGCCTGGATCTCAGCGCATTCGTTGCGCAAAGCCATCGAGCATGGCTTGCAGGGTGAGTTCGAACTGGGCGTCCGGGTCATAGCCACCAGCGATGGCCTTGGCCAGATTGGGATACTGCTCGATGAGAGCCGTGGCCTCGGCCGGGCTGATGGTCGCTCCACCAACCGGTTGGCCGACCTCGGCGAGGAGCTGCCCGATCGTGTACGAGCGCAGCGAGCCGATCAGGACGAGTAGCTGGTGCTCGGTGTGTCTGGTGCTGCGGAGCAGCCCGATCAGGCGGTCGCCGAAGGCGAGCAGCGACGGGGTGTACGCAGGCCGGGTCGCCAGGATCGGCAGTACGTTGGGGTGCCGGCGCAGGATGGTACGGAAAAGGCGCATGACGGCGGCGATTTTGTCGCGCCAAGTGCCGTCCTGCGCCACGGCGCCGAGCTCGGCGATGAACTCTTCCAGGACCGCCTCGACGACTCCATCGAAGAGTGCGGACTTGTTGGGTAGGTGGTGGTAGAAGGCCATCGGGTTGACGTTCAGCTCGGCGCCGAGCTTGCGCATCGAAAGGCCGTCGGCGCCGTCGCGGTCGAGCAGCGCCAGTGCGGTACGGATGATGTATTCGCGGGTCAACGCCCGACGGACGGGCCGTCCGTCTGCATCGGTGTCCAGGGTGTTTCCGCTGCCGGGGTGCCGCGACATGCGGTCGAGCCTAGCGTTCCCGCACGTTCTCGACGCTCCGCAGTGTCGTGCGCAGCGTGTTGGTCCAAGGGGTGGGCAGGTCGAAGTACGACAGGTGGTGGCCGGGGAAGACCACCAGCGGCGCGTCGAGCTTTTCGGCGAGGAGAGCGGCGGGTCGGCCGTAGTACCGGGTGGTGGCCTGGGTGGTTGCGCCGACCGCCATGACGATTGGCACCTTGCTGGCGCGGAGCGCCGCGATGTCGGGCTGGTAGTTGACGAAGGTCCGCATCTCCCGATCGACCAGGAACGCCTGGTTGCCGGCGGTACGGGCGCTGAAGTCATCCGGGATGCTCGCGAAGGCGGCGAAGGGGAGTCCTACCGAGAGGGCGAAGACGAACATTCCGGCTTCGCCGCCGATCTGGGTGATCGTGTCGAACATGGCGAGATACCGCCGGTCGGGTTCTACGGCGAACATCGGCGGCTCGTGGGCGATGGCGGCGGTCACGGTCTCGGGGAAGCGGGTGATCATCTCCAGGGCGATGATGGCGCCGCCGCTGTTGCCGAAGACGAGGGCGGAGTCGTGCCCGGCGGCCCGGAGTACGGCCACCGCGTCGCGGGCCTGTTGAGCGAGGTTGAAGTCGGTGACGTTGCGGGTGCTGCGTGAGTTGCCCCGCCGGTCATAGGTGATGACCTGGTATTTGTCGGCGAGCAAGGCGGCTGCTGTGGTGTAGAAGCCCGCGTCTCCCTGGCCGCCCGCGATCATGAGCAGGGGCGGGCCGGTTCCGCGTACCTCGAAGTAGAGGTCGTCGCCTTCGGTGGAGACCGTCCCGGTGCGGACCGGGACGCGTTCGGCATGGGCGCGGGCGGCGGTCACGTCCCCCGGGTCGAATCCGCTGACGGTGCTGGTGGTCGCGGCGGCGAATCCGAGGGCCACGATGAGGACGAGGGTCATGCCCGTCCCGAGGGCGACCCGGGCGGACCGGCCACGCGGGCGTGCCACCCGGTGCAGCAGCACGATCAGCGCGAGCAGCGCCGCTGCGGGGACGATCGGTGCGGCCAGCACGCCGACGGTGAGCCGCTCGTGCGGTACGGCGGCGAAGTAGAGGTTGAGGACGGCGCAGAGCGCGGCTGCCTTCGCCGGTATGACCAGCCAGGGGTCAGCGGGTGGTCGCGCCGCCCGTCCACGTACCAGCCGGGGCAGGGCCCAGCCACAGACCGCGACGGCCGGCAGTACGGTCAGCGCGAGGTGCAGCCACAGCTTGTTCCGGTCGAGGAACCAGCCGAGATCGCCCAGTAGTTCGACCAGGAATACGGCGTCAACGGCGAGCGCGAGCGCGTACCAGAGCCGCGTGGGCCAGATGCTGGCGATCAACCACAGTAGGGGCAGCAGGAGCAGTGCGGGTCCGTCGAGTCCGTACATGTTGAAGTCCTTCGGTGCTGGCCCGTCGTGACAGTCCCTGACTCATCGCGTATACAGCGTATAGCAGGGCTACACCGTATAGTAAGGGCCGCGCCCAGGTTCCGCTTAGCCAAAATTCCGTTAGCAGGGAAGATCGGGGCATGCGGGTTTCAGTGTTGTACTTCGGGGAGTGCCCCAACTGGCGAGAGGGCGGACAACGGTTGCAACAGGCTCTGGCTGAGGTCGGTCACGCCGGTACCGAGATTAGCTTCGTCGCGGTGGAGACGGAGGCTGATGCGGCGGCGGTGGGTTTCCAGGGATCGCCGACGTTCACCGTCGATGGTGAAGACCTGTTTCCGGGTTGTGCTGGGGGCGCGTTGACGTGCCGGGTCTATACCACCGCGGATGGGCTCGCCGGGCTGCCCGAGGTGGCCGACCTGGTCACCGCGCTCAAGACGAAGATCAACCAATGAGGCTGGGCAGAGGTTGTTGCCTGCCGGTACGCCGGTACGCCGGCATGGTGGGCCGGTTCAGCCGTGGTGGACCTGGGTCATGATCCTTTGATCAGGTGCCTGGACTGTTCTCAGCGGCGCCGGCACCAATACCGGGCCCGAATCAGCCACTACCAGCACAGACTCCGAACCTGAAAGTGCGGCTGGAGTACCGCCGATGAAACGCCGAACCCCGCCAGCGGGACAGGGTCCGCCGGCGGGGCAGGCTGCTGGGTTGTGCCGGTGGCCGGCTCACCACTCCGCGAAGGAGTTGTCCGGGTGGCGCCAGACCGGGCCCCGCCACCGGTGCCCGACCTCCGCCGCCCGGCGGACTGCGGCCTCGTCGACCTGGATGCCCAGCCCCGGCCCGAGTGGTCGCGGGCAGTACCCGTCGGTGAAGTCTAGGACCGAGGTGTCGACCAGGTAGTCGCGCAGATCGGAGGTGGTGTTGTAGTGGATGCCGCCGCTCTGCTCCTGAATGAGGAAGTTCGGCGTGGCGATGGCGACCTGGAGGCAGGCCGCGAGCGCGATCGGGCCGATCGGGCAGTGCGGAGCGAGCAGGGCGTCGAAGGTCTCGGCCAGCACCGCGATCCGTCGGCCCTCGGAGATGCCTCCGCAGTGCGACAGGTCCGGCTGGGCGACGGCGATCCCGGCCTGGAGGGCGGGAAGGAAGTCGGTCCGGCTGAACAGCCGTTCGCCGCAGGCGATCGGGATGCTGGTCGCCTCGACCACGTCACGCAGGCGGTGGCCGGTGAACTCGGGCAGGATCGGTTCCTCGACGAACATCGGCCGGGTCGGTTCGAGTTCCCGCAGCACCCGACGGGCCATCGGGGTGGAGAACCGGCCGTGGAAGTCCAGCCCGAAGTCTCCGTCCGGGCCGATCGCCTCGCGTACTGCGGCGGCACGCTCGACCAGGCGGTCCACCGCCGCCGAGGTGTCCAGCGGTCCGGTCCGGCCCGCCGCGTTCAGTTTCACGGCGGTGAAGCCAGCGGCGCGCATTGCCGACACGTGGTCGGCGACCTCGGCCGGGTCGTCGCCACCGACCCAGGAGTAGACCCGGACCCGGTCCCGGACCGGCCCGCCGAGCAGTTGGTATACGGGTGCGTTGTAGAACTTGCCGGCGATGTCCCACAGCGCCTGGTCGATCGCGGCGACCGCGGTGGAGAGCACCGCCCCGCCCCGGTAGAAGGTGGACTTGGACATTACCTGCCAGTGGTCCTCGATCCGCAGCGGATCGGCGCCCAGCAGATAGTCGTCCCACTCGTGTACGGCGGTGCGGGCGGTGTCCGAGCGGCCCTCCAGGGTCGCCTCACCCCACCCGACGATCCCTTCGTCGGTGCTGATCTTGATGAACAGCCATCGGGGATTGACGAGGAAGCTCTCCACGTTAGTGATCTTCATGGTTCACTCCTGGTTGACGAGGTGGGCGAGCAGGTCGATCTGCCGGGGGTCCTGCAGGGCCGAGCCGACGGCCACCATCCGGCAACCGGCGGCGAGGAAGGCCGCGGCGTTGTCGGCGTCGATGCCCCCGGTGGCGATGAACCGGACCCCGGGGAATGGCGCCAGTTGGGCGCGGATCCAACGGGTGCCCAGCTCGGTGGCGGGGAACGCCTTGAGCCAGGTGTATCCGGCCTTTAGCGCCTGGCCGATCTCCGATGAGGTGGCCACCCCGGGCACGTGGGCCAGGCCGCGCTCGTCGCACGCGGCGGCGACCTGGGGGTCGAAGCCGGGCGCGACGGTGAACACCGCGCCGGCCTGCTGCACGGCGGTTACCTGCTCCTGGCTGATCACGGTGCCGGCGCCGACCGGCCGATCACGTTCCCGGCCGGCGGCGATGGCCGCCCGCAGCGAGGGCATCGCGTCTTCATTCTGCACCGGCACCTCCACCACGTTGATGCCGGTGTCCCAGGCCCGATGGCAGAGCGCGACGGTCTCAGCCGGAGGTAGTCCCCGCAGGATCGCCATCACCGGCTGCTGGCCGAACACGTTGTTGAAGTAGGTCGTGGAGTGGCTGTCCACTGCGGCTCCGTTCGTTGTCGGTGCGGTCCCCGATCCACCCGAGGTCGCGGGAGATGGCGGCGCAGGTGTCGGTGAGCTGGGGCAGGTATTCGCGGATTTGTTCGAGTGGGGCGAGGGCCCGCAGCGCGGTGACGGACACACCGGCGACCACCCGACCCCGGGCGTCCCGGACCGGGGCCGCGACGCAGTTGACGAAGTCCTCGAACTCCCCGTCGTCCTCGGCCCAGCCGCGCGCGGCGATCAGCTCCAGCTCCTGCCGGAAGGCCGCCGGTGTGGTGATCGAGGTGGGGGTGTAGCGCTGGTAGGTGACCCGGTCCAGGAACCGGTCACGGGACTCTTCGTCGAGGTGGGCCAGGATGGCCTTGGCGACTCCAGAGGTGTGCAGGATGACCGGGCGGCCCACCCGCGACTGCATCTTCAAGGCCCCCCGTCCGTCGACCTTGTCCACGTAGACGATCTCGTCGTCGACCAGTTGGGCGAGGTGGATGGTGTGGCCGTAGCGGTTGCTGAGCCGGACCAGGTGGGGATGCGCGACCGTGTGTAGTTCCAGGTGGTCCACCGCCTGGTGGGCGAGGGCCACCATGCGGAAGCCGACGGTGTAGCGGCCGTCCGCGAGCCGGGCGAAGCCGCCGCGTTCCAAGGTCTGTAGCAGCCGCAGTGCGGTCGACTTGTGGACGTCGAGGTGCTCGGCGATCTCGCCGAGCGACCGGGGGCGCTCGGCGAAGAACTCGATGATGCTCAGCGCGCGCTGAACGGTCTGCGACATCGTTGGGACTCCTTGACCTAGGCCGCGTTGGAGGTGGGGTGCCATGCCTCCGGCCGGACGCCGAGCGTCGCGCAGATCGTGTCGACCGGGGGGAGCTGGGCGTAGTCCCCGACGGAGCCTAGAGCAGCACCCGCGACGAGATGGCCAAGCCGGAGCCGGGTGGCGTGGTCGAGACCGCGCAGCGCGCCGGAGAGCCACCCGGCGGCGAACGCGTCGCCGGCGCCGACCGGCTCGACCACGTCGACCGGCATCGCAGGCTCGGTGGTGACGCCGTCGCGGTGGAAGGTCACCGCGTCGATCGCCCCGTTCTTGACCACCAGGGTGGCGGGCAGGTCGATCAGCTCGCGGACTTCCTGCGGGGTACGGGTGTCCCACAGCTGCGCGGCCTCGTCGAGCCCGACGAAGACCACGTCCGCGGCGCGGGCCAGCCGGAGCAGCTCGGCGGAGGGACGCCGGGGCCACAGCGCCGGTCGGTAGTTGACGTCGAAGGAGATGAGCCGCCGGTTCGCCCTATCGCCGAAGATGAGCAGGTCAACGAGGGCCCGGCAGCTCTCCGACAGCGCGGGGGTGATGCCGCTGAGGTGCAGCACGGTGGCCGGCACGAGGTTGACCCGGGCGGCATACCGGGCGTCCATGCTCGCAGCAGCGGAACCCTGCCGGTAGTAGTAGACCTTGGTGCCGGTCGGCCCGGGGTTCTTCAGGTAGACCCCGGTCGGGCGGGTCCGGTCCAGCTCGACCAGCGAGGTGTTCACACCGGCCGAACTGACCTGCTCGACGACGAGGTCGCCGAGCGGGTCGTCACCGACCCGGCTGGCCCAGGCGGCGCGGTGGCCCAGAGCGGAGAGGAACATCGCGACGTTCGACTCGGCGCCACCCGCCTGAAGGACGAAGGTCGACGCCGAGTCGAGCCGTCCGCCGGGCGTGGGCGTCACCATCGCCATCGTCTCACCGACACAAACCGCGTCCAGCGGTGCCGGGTGTGACCCTTCGACCGATGTCACCGAACCCCCAACGCGTTGTATATGTTGCAACAGCCCCTCCACGATGCGCACCAGAAACATGTCCGCCACACCATAGAGCAGTCGGATGTGTTTGCGCGAGACCTGCTTCCGTCGAGGTAACGAACGGGTTGCAACCGTCTCTACCAGCTGGAAGTTGGTGGGACCTGGGTCTTGACAGCCCTGTGGGGGACGCTTAACACTTGCGCAATACTTGAACCCCCATTGCGTATGTTGCAACGAGGAGTTGCCATGAAGTTCAGTAGATCCCGTCGGGGCGCCAGCCTGGTAGCAGCGTTTGCCGGTCTGGCCCTCGCCGTCTCCGCGTGCGGCGGCGGCTCGAGCGGAGGCGGCGACGGTGCCGCCGCGAGTGAGGGTGGCACGCTCACCGTGGCCAACTGGCAGTGGCTGGAGCCGGGCCGCGGCGACACCCTCTGGCAGGCCGTGCAGCAGTACGAGCAGGTCAACGGCAAGGCGCAGCTCAACAAGTCCGCCACCGCGTTCGCCCAGTACGCCGACAAGCTGAACACCGAGCTGGGCGCCAAGGGTGGCCCGGATGTCTTCATGATGATGGACTTCCAGTTCGCCACGCTGGCCCGGGCCGGTCTGCTGGAGCCGCTGGACGACACCCTCGACGGGGTCGACCTGAACGGCTCCAACGAGGCCGGCAAGTACGACGGCAAGCAGCTCGGGGTGACCTGGGAGCAGGTGAACTACGGGCTGATCTGGAACAAGGACCTGCTCGCCAGGGCCGGCGTGCAGCCGCCGACGACCGTCGACGAGCTGATCGCCGCCGGCAAGGCGATCAAGGAGAAGACCGGTGCCGACGGTTTCGGCGTCCGTCACCAGATGAGCGAGCTGGACGGCTGGTTCCAGGACTTCAACAGCTGGGTCTACGGCTACGGCGGCGCCTGGTCGGCCGGTGATCAGCTCAGCCTCGACTCGTCCGCCGTTGTCGAGGGGGTCAGCGCCTACAAGAAGGTGTACGACTCGGGCATCATGCCGATCGGCGACGACGCCTCCACGATGCGCACCAAGTTCAAGGAGGGGCGCCTCGGGATGATGATCGACAACAGCGGAGCCACGCTGAGTATGTCCAGCGGGGGCAAGATCACCGGAGACCAGATTGGCGCCGGGCCGCTGCCGTTCCCGCAGCCCGGCTCCCACCAGCAGCTGATCCTCGCGGTCAACAAGAACGGCAAGAACAAGAACCTTGCCCGCGACTTCGTCAAGTGGCTTGTCAGCGAGCAGGGCCAGACCGCGATCCGCCCCGGCCTGGGCGCCAGCACCCTGGCCACCGACGTCCCGCTCGACCCGGGCTTCGCTGCCGCCAACCCTTGGGCCGAGGAGTACGGCAAGCTCTCGGCGGGCTCCAAGAGCGCGCTGATCGCCGGCTTTGAGGAGAAGACCAAGCCGATCATGAAGGACGTGATGACCGCCGTCGAGCGGGTGATCACCCAGGGCGAGGATCCGGCCGCCGCTATGAAGCTGGCCCAGGAACAGGCCAAGCGGACCGCCGGCTGAGCCGCGCGGCCGGCCGTAGCACGCCGTGCCGGTCGTCTGCGGCCCGGCGCCCGCAAGGGCGTCGGGCCGCAGACGACTCCCCCAAGGGAAAGGTAATTACGTGACCACACGGACAACGGCCGCGCCGGGCCGGTCGATCGGCGGGCCGCTGGAGCCGGCCGTGCGGCCCGGCGCGCGGAGTAGCAGGCGCTGGACCCGCAACCTGGTGCCGTACCTGTTCATCGGGCCGGCCGTGCTCTATCTCGGCCTGTTCATGCTCACCCCGCTGTTCCGCGGGATCGGCCTGAGCTTCACCGACACCTTCCTCGTCAATCCCGAGGGCGGTTCGTGGATCGGCCTGGACAACTACTCCTACCTGCTCTCCGGTGATGCCTTCTGGCAGTCGCTCTGGGCTACGGTCCTCTACACCGTGGTCACCGTGGTCGTCTCGGTGACCCTCGGTACCGCCGCCGCGATCGCCATCAACCGGCCGTTCCGTGGCCGCTCGGTCGCCCGGGCGATCATGACCTTCCCATGGGCGGTGCCCACGGTCGCTGCCGCGCTGATCTTCACCTGGATCTACAACCAGCAGAGCGGGGTGCTGAACAACGCCAGCCAGGTGCTCGGCATCGGCGAGCGTGGCTGGCTGGTCGACCCGGACTACGGCATGTTCGCCGTCCTGTTGGCCACGGTCTGGAAGGTCTTCCCGCTGGTCATGCTGGTGGTCCTGGCCTCGTTGCAGTCGGTGCCGGACGAGCTGTACGAGGCGACCCGGATCGACGGTGCCGACGGGCTGAGCACCTTCCGGGCGGTGGTGCTGCCGCACATCATGCCGGCGATCCGGGTGGTGTCGCTGCTGATGACCATCTGGTCGATCCGCCGCTTCGAAATCATCTACCTGCTCACCGGGGGTGGTCCGGTGGACCGGACCAACACGCTGGTGGTGAACGTCTACCGGCAGGCCTTCAGCGACCAGGAACTCGGTCGGGCCGCCGCGATCGGCGTACTAGGACTGCTCCTGTCCCTGTTGGTGACCGTCGTCTACTTCCTGGTCGAGCGGCGGCAGAGTCGGAAGGAGGGGTAGGCGTGAAGGGCTCTCTGATCGGCCGGTCCATCGCGGTCCTCGCCCTGGCGGCTTTCGTGGTCTTCGCCGGCTTCCCGGTCTACTGGATGCTCAACACCGCGTTGAGCACCAACAGCGAGATGTACAACACCGGGCAGTCGCTCTGGCCGCACCTGGAGCGCATCGGCGACAGCATCGCCTCGCTGAACGACGTGCCGATCCTGCGCTGGCTCGGCAACTCCGCAGTGATCGCCTTCGGCACCACCCTGCTCAGCCTCTGCCTGGCGGTGCTCGCCGCGTACGCGCTGAGCCGGTTCCGTTTCCACGGCAAGGGCCTGGCCGGGTTCCTGCTCTTCGCCACCCAGATGCTGCCAGAAGCGCTGCTCGTGGTGCCGTTCTTCGCGCTCTTCACCACCCTCGGGCTCCTCAACAACCTGGGCGGACTGGTGTTGGCGAACACCGCCTTCACCATGCCGGTGGCGGTCTTCATCCTCAAGGGCGCGATGGACTCGATCCCGTACGAGATCGAGGAGTCGGCCCGGGTGGACGGCTGCCCGCGGTTCGGCATCCTGGCCATGGTGATCTTCCCGCTCGTGCTGCCCAGCCTGGCCGCCGCCGCGGTGATCAACTTCTTCGACGGTTGGAACGAGTTCCTCTTCGCCAACACCTTCATCTCGCAGTCCGAGCAGTGGCCCGCCTCGGTCGGCCTGGCCTCATTCGTCGGCCAGTACGCCACCCCGCTGAGCAGCGTGATGAGCGCCGCCGTGGTCTTCACCCTGCCGGCGATCATCTTCTTCCTCATCGTCCAACGGCGCATCGTCAGTGGTCTGACGGCCGGCTCCGTGAAGGGATAGCGCCATGCCCGCTCTTGCGTTCCGGCAGATCACCAAGCGCTTCGGCGACAACCAGGTGATCCAGGAGTTCACCGCCGAGGTCGAGGACAAGGAGTTCCTCGTCCTGCTCGGCCCGTCCGGCTGCGGCAAGTCGACGATGCTACGGATGATCGCCGGGCTCACCGACATCTCCAGCGGTGACCTGCTCTTCGACGGGGTACGGGTCAACGACCTTGAACCGCGCGAGCGCAACGTCGCCTTCGTCTTCCAGTCGTACGCGCTTTACCCGCACATGACCGTACGCGGCAACATCGCGTTCCCGCTGATCATGGACCGGTTCAAGACCTGGCACCACATTCCGGTGGTCAACAGCTTCGTGCGCCGGTCCCTGCTCCGCTCCCCGGAGATCCGCAGCCGGGTCGAGCAGGTCGCCGAGACGCTGGAGTTGACCCCCTACCTCGACCGCCGCCCGCGCACCCTCTCCGGCGGGCAGCGGCAGCGGGTGGCGGTGGCCCGCGCGCTGGTCCGCGACCCGCAGCTCTACCTGCTCGACGAGCCGCTGTCCAACCTGGACGCCAAGCTGCGCAACCAGATGCGGGCCGAGATCTCCGCGCTCTACCAGCGGGTCGGCAAGACCTTCATCTACGTCACCCACGACCAGGTCGAGGCGCTCACCATGGGCACCCGGATCATCCTGCTCGACGGGGGAGTGGTACAGCAGTTCGGCACCGCCGAGGAGATCTACCACCGGCCGGCGAACACCTTCGTCGCCAAGTTCATCGGCTCGCCGCCGATGAACCTGGTGCCGGTCGCCATCAGGGCCGGACAGGTCCGCCCGGATGGAGCCGACGGGGCCCCGGCTGGCGTGGTGGACGGGCTGGCCGACGGCCGCTACCTGCTCGGGATCCGCCCCGAACAGGTCGAACTGGCGCTCGCCGGCTCGGACCGGGACCCGGCAGTGGCTGGCCTGGAGGCCCGGGTGCACCTCGTCGAGCACCTGGGCGGGGAGACCGTGGTCGGCTTCAAGCTCGGCACCGAGGTGGCCACGACCGTCGTCGGTGCCGCCGCCGCGCGTGACCTGCATTACGCCAAACTGCCCGGCACCGTCCGGGTCACCGTCGGCAGCGCCTGCCGGGTGAGCTTCGCGCTTGACGGGGCGTCCTGGTTCGACCCGGGGAGCGGGCAGCGGGTCGAGCCCGCCCGCACCACGGTGACGGCAGGTGCGGCATGAGTCGACGGAGCGCTTCCTGGTTCGGTGAGTCCGGCAAGAACGGGTTCGTCGCCCGGCACCACATGCGGCAAATCGGCCTGGACGGGGCGGCGCTGAACCGACCCGTGGTCGGCATCTGCACCACCTGGTCCGAGGCCACTCCCTGCAACGCCCACCTGCGTACCCTCGCCGAGCACGTCCGGCGGGGTGTCCTCGCGGCGGGCGGCACGGCCATCGAGTTCCCGGTGATGAGTCTCGGTGAGCCGTTGCTGCGCCCCACCTCGATGCTGTACCGCAACCAGATGGCGATGGACGTCGAGGAGTCGATCCGGGCCAATCCGTTCGACTCGGTGGTGCTGCTCGGCGGTTGCGACAAAACCACCCCCGCGCTGGTCATGGGGGCGGCCAGCGTCGACCTGCCGGCGATCCTGCTGACCGGGGGGCCGATGCTCAACGGCCGTTACCGCAACCGGGCGGTGGGATCCGGCACCGACATCTGGCGGATGAGCGAGGACCTGCGCGCCGGACGGATCACCGAGGCCGACTTCGCGGAGTTCGAGGCGGGCCTGGCCCGCTCCGCCGGACACTGCATGAGCATGGGCACCGCCTCCACGATGGCCTGCCTTACCGAGGTGATGGGTCTGCAACTGCCGGGTGGCGCCGCGCTGCCGGCGGTTGACGCGCGCCGGGCGGTCCTGGCCGAGCAGACCGGCCGGCGGGCTGTGGAGATCATCGCGGACGACCTGCGCCCCTCCCACCTGCTGACCCGCGAGGCGTTCGAGAACGCCATCGTGCTCAACGCGGCGATCAGCGGTTCCACCAACGCGGTGCTGCACCTGCTGGCCATCGCCGGGCGGGTCGGCGTACCTCTCGAACTGGACGACTTCGACCGGCTCGGCCGGGACGTACCGATGCTGGTCGACCTGATGCCCGCCGGACAGTTCCTGATGGAGGAGTTCGACGCGGCCGGCGGCGTACCGGCGGTGGTACGCGCGCTCGGTGACCACCTGCACCAGGAGGCGCCGACCGTGACCGGAAACACGCTCGCCGAGAACTGCGCGGGCGCGGTCGGCTACGCGCCGGTAATCCGGCCGGTGGCCGATCCGGTCCAGCCGGCCGGCTCGGCCACCGCGGTGCTGCGCGGCTCGCTCGCCCCAAACGGCGCGGTCATCAAACCCTCGGCCGCCACCCCGTCGCTCCTGCGCCACCAGGGGCCGGCCATGGTCTTCGACAGCCTGGAGGAGTACCTGGTCGCGGCGGAACGGGAAGACCTGCCAGTCACCCCGGACACCGTGCTGATCGTGCGGAACCTGGGGCCGAAGGGCTACCCGGGCATGCCGGAGGCAGCCAACGTGCCGCTGCCCCGGCGGCTACTGGAGGAAGGAGTGACGGACATGGTACGCATCTCCGACGGCCGGATGAGCGGCACCGCGTACGGCACCGTCGTGCTGCACGTGGCGCCGGAGTCGGCGGTCGGCGGCCCACTGGGCCTGGTCCGCGACGGCGACCTGGTGCTGCTGGACGTGCCGGCCCGCCGGCTCGACCTGCTGGTCGACGAGGCGGAACTGGCCCGACGCAGGACCGAGTGGAGACCGCCAGGGACCTCGAGCGAGCGGGGCTGGGTCCGCATCTACCGGGACCACGTGCTCCAGGCCGACCGGGGTGTGGACCTGGACATCCTGGTCGGTTCCAGTGGCGACGCCGCTCCGTCGAGGGCGTTCTGATGACCGCGCCTGCGGGTCCGGCCCGCGCCGCAGACATCGTGGACCGCTTCACCACAGCCGTCCGGGGGGTGTGTCCGGTGCTGGAGGTGCCGTTCCACCCCGACGAGTCCGTCGACGAGGAGAGCTTCGCCAACCTGGTCGACCACATCCTGGCCACCGGGGTCACCAGCGTCATGTTTGCCGGCTTCGCCTCCGAGTTCCACAAGCTCGCCGACGACGAACGGGCGGCCCTGCGCGACATCCTGCTGGACCGTGCCCGGTCCCGGCCGGACGTGGTGGTGGTGGCCAGCGTCGCCGAGGACGCCGGCTACCTGGCCCGGCAGCGGGCGGTGGCCGCAGTCGAGCGGGGTGCGGGCGCGGTGAACCTGCTTGCGCCGTTCCGGGTGAGCCCCTCCGCTGACGCATTGCGCCGGCATATCGGTGACGTCGCCGACGCCGTGGCGCCGGTACCGGTCATCCTCCAGCACGCCCCGGCGCAGACCGGAGTGCCGCTCTCGCCCGCCGAGATCGGCGCGCTGGCCCGCGCACACCCGAACATCCGCATGATCAAGGTGGAGTCGGTACCGCCCGGCACACTGATCAGCGCGCTGCGCGACGGCGACCCGTCGCTGCCGTCGATGGTCGGGTACGGCGGCGTGATGATGATCGACGCGCTGCGCCGGGGCGCTGTCGGCGTGCAACCCGGGTGCAGCGTCACCGAGCTGTACGTGCGGATCTGGCAGCTGTGGACGGCGGGGGAGCAGGAGGCCGCCAGCGACCTGCACCGGCGGATGCTGCCCTACCTGTCGTATTGGATGCAGCACGTGGACCTCATCGTCCAGGCGGAGAAGACGATCAGTGTGCGACGCGGACTGATCCGGCACGACATCTGCCGGGCACCGGGACGCCGACTGGACGCCCAGGAACTGCGGGACATTGACCGGTTTCTGGCCGAGTTCGCTGACCTGCTCCGCCCCTAGACCAGGCGGTAGAAACCGGGATGGCCGGGACCGGGTTGAGTCATCAACCCGGCCCCGGCCCGGCTTCCGCAGCCGAGCCCGGCCCCGGTCGCTGCCCACCCTCGGTGGGCCCGCCTGGGCTACCGGGCCTGTTCTGCGCTGACCTCGACGTGGGCCGCCTGGCTCAGCAGGGTGCGCATCGCCTCGCCCGCCTCGTCGGAAGCGCCGTGTCGTACCGCCTCCAGCACCGCGCGGTGCAGGTTGACGTAGTCGTCGCGGAACTCGCCGGTCAGGGCCAGCGTGCCCCGGATCCGCAGGGCCGGTTCGAGCAGCACCTCAAGCGCGGTCAGCATCTCGTTGCCGCTGGCGGCGAGCAGCGCGCGGTGGAAGACCAGGTCGGCGCTGACCACGGCCGCTGCGTCCCGGGTCCGGGACGCAGCGGCCAGCTCGTCGAAGGCGGCTTCGATTCCGCGCAGGTCGTCCTCGCTGCGGCGGGTGGCGGCCAGCGACGCGCCGAGCGGCTCGACCGCGGAGCGCACCTCGGCGAGGTTGGCGAGGAAGTGCTCGTCCACCACCTCCGCGTGCCAGGCCAGCACGTCCGGGTCGAGCAGCCGCCAATCGGCGCGGGGAAGCACGAAGGTGCCCCGGTGGGGCAGTGCGTCGAGCAGGCCGCGCGCCGCCAGCGCCCGGACCGCTTCCCGGACCACGGTACGGCTGACACCGAACTCGCGGGCCAGCCCCTCCAAGTCGAGGACGGAACCCGGCGGGTACCCGCCCTGCACGACCCGGCGACCGAGTGCCGCCACCACGTGCCCGTGCAGGCCGCGTGCCGAGTAGCCAGCCATGGTCCCCTCCCCTCGCTCGTTACGCCCTGCCCCCGTCGGCGCCGCCCCCGGACGCTACTACCACCGGATCGCTTCGCTGCTACGACCCGTCCGCTGCGTCCGCCTGCCGTAGCACGGTCGCCAGGGCCAGCGCGAGTGGACCCTGACCCCAGGGCACCACGTGCCCCCGGGAGACGTGCGAGTAGTGCGAGAGCTGGGTGCAGGCCCAGACCGCGGCGGACACCCCGTTCAGAACCGGCCCGTCCACATTACGCATCAGCGCCTCGAAGGCCCGCCGGCCCGGTTCGGCGACCCGGGCCCGGTCGACCACGCCGAGCGCGGCGGCCCGGTCGAACGCGTCCACCATGAACGCGGCGGTAGACGACTCCTCACCGGAGGTGGGCTCCTGCACCACCGCGTACCAGTCGCCGTCCGGCCGCTGGTAGCCGAGCATCGCCTCAACCAGGGTGCCGGCAGCCGTGGCCAGCTCCGCCCGCCGGGGATGGTCGCCGATGTTCTCCAGCACATCGAGTAGGCCGAGCAGGGCCCAACCCTGCCCCCGGCCCCAGCCGAGTGCGTACGCGCGGGGCTGGCCGTCGAGTACGAAGTGGTGGAACAACCCGGTAGCAGGGTCCTGCAGCAGCCGGATGTATCCCAGCGCCTGCTCCACACCGGTGTCCAGGAGTTCCCGGTCGGCCACCGTCGCGCCGAGCGCGGTCAGGAACGGCGGGTCGAAGTGCAGGCAGTCCACGAAGACCCCAGGCGGCGGGTCGGCCAGCAGCCGTACTTCGTCCGGCGGTAGCTGACCCGGCCCGTACGGGTGCCGCAGCGGGCTGGCGTCCCAGGTGGCGAAGACCCCGCCCAGCAGCGGCCGGCTGACCAGGTACCGGGCCAGCCGGTACGCCGCCTCCAGCAGCAGCGAGTCCCCGGTGCGCTGGTGGACCCGGACCATGGCCAGGCCCGGGGCGGTGCAGTCCAACCGGTCGTACGGCTCGGCGCGGGTCGCCCAGCCCCGGAACACGCCCCGGGCGAACTGGGTCCACCGCTCGTCGCCGAGCTGGTCGGAAGCGGCCACCATGGCCTCGAAGGCCACCGAGTCACCGAACCGCCAGGTCTCGTACGGCAGCTCGGTCAGCGAGTCGGCCACCGCGCGCAGCAGCGCCTCCGGCCGGGTGCCGGCGTCAAACTGGTCACCGGCCATGGAACTCACCCTCCCGCTTCTCGGCGAAGGCACGTCGGCCCTCGGCCGCGTCCTCGGTCAACATGCAGTAGCTGAACATGTCGTTCTCGTATGCCATCCCCACGTCGTAGCTGGTGCTCTGCGCGACCCGGATGAGGTTCTTCGCCGACTGTGCCGCGATCGGGGCCCGAGCGGCGATGGTGGTGGCCAGCTCCAGGGCGCGCTTGCGCAACTGATCGCCGTCCTCGTACAGCTCCTGCACCAGCCCGGCGCGCAGCGCCTCGGCGGCGTCGATCCGGTCGCCGGTCAGCAGCAGCTTCGAGGCCAGGCCGGGGCCGGCCACCCGGGTCAGGAACTGGGTGGCACCGGAGCCGCCGTGCCAGCCCCAGCGGATCTCGCCCGCGCCGAAGCTGGACCGGTCGGTGGCCAGCCGGATGTCGCTGGCACAGGCCATCTCCAGGCCGCCGCCGATGCAGAACCCGTCGATCGCCGCGACCACCGGCTTGCGCATCCGGAAGATCCCGATGGCGTAGTCCTCGTTGCGCTGGGCGCGGTTGCGGTACTGCCAGTTGGTGCCGTACTCGTCCAGGTCGGTGACGTCGGAGCCGGCGCAGAACGCCCGTCCGGGCGCACCGGTGAGCACGAACGCCCGGTAGTCGTCGTTATTGTTGGCCTCGTACACGATCGCGTTCATCTGCCGGTCCATCGCCACCGTCATGGTGTTGAGCTTCGCCGGCCGGTCGATCGTGATCACACCGACGTGGCCGTGCCGTTCGAGGCGTACCTCGCCGGAGACGGTGGTCGGCTTGGTGTCGCTCATGCGGATACCTCACTGGGTCGGGTGGTGGTGGGGGAGGAGGAGGCGACGGCGACGGCGCCGTCGGAGTGGAGCCGGTCGATCAGTTCCGCGCCGTAGCCGGCCACCTCGGCAAGTACGTCGGCAGTGTCGGCGCCGAGGCCGGGCGCACCGCGCCGGATGCTGGTCGGGGTGTCGGAGAGGCGCACCGGCACCCGGGCGGTACGGATGGTGCCCACCCGCGCATCGGGCTGCTCGGTGATCATGCCGGTGGCCCGTACGTGCGGGTCGCGTTCCAGGTCGGCGTAGTCGTAGACCGGACCGCACCAGACACCGTGCCGGTCGAGCAGTTCGATCCACTCCTGCGTGGTCCGGCCGGTGAACGCCTCCCGGATCCGGGCGTAGACGGCGTCCTTGTGGTCGTGGCCGTCGTTGTAGGCGGTCATCCCGCGCAGGACGTCGTCGTCGAGCGCCTCGCCGAGCGCCGGCAGCGGGCTCATCGCGAGGGTCAGCCACCCGTCGGCGGTGCGGTACACGCCGTACGGCGCGGGGATGGAGGCGTGCGCGGTGCGCTGCGCGGTACGCGTCGGCGCCCGGCCGGTGTTGAGGTAGGTGACCAGCTCCTGGAGCTGGGCGTCGAGGACGACCGAGTACATGTCGATGTCGACCCGCTGGCCCCGGCCGGTCCGCTGGCGGGCCTGCAGCGCGGCGAGGATCCCGATGGCGGCCTGGTAGCCGGTCATCGCGTCGGCCGCCCAGAGCGCGCCGGGCAGCGGCGGGTCCTCAGTGGAGCCGACCGAGAACATCGAGCCGCTGTAGCCCTGGATGACCAGGTCTTGGCCAGGCCGGTCGCGGTAGGGCCCGTGGTCGCCGTAGCCGGTGATCGAGCAGTAGACGATCCCGGGGTTCACCGCGCTCAGGTCGGCGTAGCCGATACCGAGCCGTTCGGCCGTGCCGGCCCGGAAGTTCTGCACGAACACGTCGCTTTGCCGGGCGAGGTCGAGCAGCGCCTGGCGCCCCTCCGGGTGCTTGAGGTCCAGGGCCGCGCTGCGCTTGTTCCGGTTGACCGCGAGGAAGGTGGTCATCTCTCCACCGACGGTGATGTCCTCGAAGCCGTGGGTGCGGTTGAACTCGCCGGTCCTCGGATTCTCGATCTTGATGACGTCCGCGCCCAGGTCGCCCAGGCGCATAGCGCAGATCGGGCCGGCGAGCATCTGGGTGGCGTCGAGCACCCGGATGTCGGCGAGGGCCCGGTCGGACGGATCAGTCACAACTTCCTCCTGTCATTTAATATGATTAGATGACAGCGCGTCGACGGAGTCAAGCCCGATCAAGACTTGCGGCAGGGCGACGCCGCAGCGGCGAGGAGCGCCAGGTAAATGGTGGAAATCAGGACAGAAGAGTCTTCCGATGGCAACCGTGATGGAAACACCTACCGGGCTGCTGGCCGGACTCGGCAGCCCGCTGACCGGGTACCCGCGCGCCACACCGACCAGTGGGTGCGGTCCCTGCTGGGCTGGGGGCCCTGCCCGGTGTCCGATTAGTGCGGAAGAAAAGTAGTCACCCGCGACTAGTTTTCTTCCGCGCTAACGCGTTGCGGTCTCGGCCCGGTCGGCACGCTGGATGGTTCAGCCGTGGTGGACCTCGACCATGACCTTGTTGATGAAGTGCCGTGACTCTTCCTCGTTGAGGGCGACATCGTCGAGGTTGGTCCAGCAGCGTTCGTAGGCGGCGAGTTCGTGTGGGCGGTCGAGGTAGAGCGCTCCGGTCAACGCTTCGCGGTAGACGATCGGCGGTTCGGCGGGGCCGAGGTTGCCGGGTGGGAAGTCGAGGAGTACGAAGGATCCGATGATCATGCCGTGGTAGAGGCCGACGGTGAACGGTACGACGCGGATCGAAACCTCGGGCAGCTGGCTCTGTTCCAGCAGGTGCTTCAGTTGCGCGGTCATGGTGGCGGGGCTGTCGACCAGGCGGAGCAGGACCGCTTCGGAGAGGACGACGTCGAGGCGGGGTGGGGCGGGGAACCGCCGGTGCAGCAGGGTCTGTCGGGCGAGCTGGGCCTCGAGGAGGCGGGCCCGTTCCGGCTCGTTGAGGTCGGGTCGGCCTCGATAGACGTCGGTGGTGTAGGCGCGGGTTTGCAACAGGGTTGGGATCAGTAGGTCGCTGTGTTCGCGTAGCCGGTAGGCGCTGGCTTCCAGTCCGGCGTAGAGGTCGTACCAGTCGGGGATGCTCTCACCGTAGGCGTGCCACCAGCCGGTCTCCTTCGCCTCGCCGGCCAGGGCGAGCAGGACTTCGGTCAACTCGGGGTTGATCTCGTAGAGCTGGCACATGGCCTGTACGTTGCGGGCGCTCGCGGTGGCGTGGCCGGTCTCGATCCGCCGCAGTTTCTGGGCGCCGCAGCCGAGGGACTTCGCCGCCGCTTCCAGGGTGATCCGGGCGCCGGTCCGTTGTTCGCGGAGTGCCCGGCCGAGGAGCCGGCGAGGCATCGTCGTCCCCGTATCGTTAACCATTCGCTTCTTTCCCTCCGCTCATGCCGGTTACCTGTTGTCGCTGTGCCGTTTGGTTCCGGGTACGCCCCACACGCGCGGGCCCGGGATGGGTCAGTGCCGCTGCTGGTTACGGGTGCCGAGCCGGTTGGGGGTGTAGCCCGCCGTCCGCTGGTTCCTGCCCGCCCGCGCTGCGGGCCGGGCATCGGGCCGCTGGTAGACGATCGCGCCGTCACAGCGCGAGGTCACCGCCAACTCGGGTACGAACCGCTCCACGGTCTGCCGCCGCCAGCGCCCCGGCACCGCCTCGTCCGCGGTCACCTGCCCGGTCAGGTCAATCCCGACCCGCCCCGGCCGCCCAAACCACTTCCACCGCCTACCCATGTCTCGCTCCTCCCCTTTTGCTCCTAATTTCCGCCTGCTCAGGCGCCGATCGAGTGGCCCTGCTGCTGCTCGGGTGACCACAACAGCCTCCCTTGCCACTTCGACACCGTCAAGGCGGAAAGTGCTGAAGTGCTAACCCCTCCTGTACCTACGGTCAGGGCGTGAAGCTCGTGGCCCTGGCGGACATCGCCGTGATGCTTGGTGGTGTGTCGCGGACCAGGGCGGTCGAGATCGTTCGTCGGCCGGGTTTCCCGGAGCCGATTGACGTGGTCGGCAACGGTCGGATGCGGATCTGGGACCGCGACGCCGTAGCAGCGTGGATCGCCGAAAACCGACCAAGCCAGCGCGAGGATTGACCGCCGGTGCAACCTGAACTTCGGCTGGTGGCGAGCCAGGAGGTGCAGGAGATGCTCGGCGTCTCGCGTACGCGCGTCTACCAGATCACCAACTCGAAGTCCTTCCCGAGCCGGCTACTCCTGCACAGCCTCCGCCACTTTCGCATGCAAGATCCAATTAGCGTGGAAACAAATCCGTGTCAGGGCACGGATTTGTTTCCACGCTAATTCACTGCGGTCTCGGTTGAGCTGGTGCCCATGCAGACCGGCCGGTGCGAGCGGACCACGCCGACACGAAAGCGCCCCGGACCGCGGTAGCGGTCCGGGGCGCCCTTACGTCAGGCCCGGTGGAGCCAGAAGGTCAGGCCCGGTGGAGCCAGAAGGTCAGGCCGAGCGACTCGTCGGTGAACGGCTCGGCGTCGGGCCAGGACGGCTCGCCCTCGGCGCAGCTGGTGGCGAGCACCTCCTCGGCGACGAGTTCGCGATGCTCGGCCAGGGCGAGCGCCGTCTCCTCCCGCGTCGGCTGGTAGCGCAGCACGATCCGGTCGGTCACCTCCAGCCCGCTGGACTTACGGGCCTCCTGGATCTGCCGGATCGCGTCCCGCGCCGTCCCGGCCCGGCGCAGCTCCGGGGTGAGGTGCAGGTCCAGCGCCAGGGTGGCGCCGGCGTCAGCGGCCACCGCCCAGCCCTCACGCGGGGTTTCGACGACGACCACCTCGTCCGGGCCGAGCGTCACCGGCTCGTCCCCGACCAGGACAGTGGCCGACCCCGTCTCCCGCAGGGAGTCCTTCAGGGCCGCCGCGTCGGCCGCCGCGATCGCGGCGGCCACCTGCTGCACCGCCTTGCCGAACCGCCGGCCGAGGGTACGGAAGTTCGCCTTCGCGGTGGTGTCCACCAGCGAGGTGCCCGCTTCGCTCACGGTGGTGACCGACCCGACGTTCAATTCGGCTGCGATCTCGGCCAGCAGTTCGGGGGAGAGTTCCCCGAAGCCGGCGGCCGAGGCCAGGGCGCGGGACAGCGGCTGGCGTACCTTCATCCCGGAGTCCGCCCGGGCCGCGCGGCCCAGCTCGACCAGCCGCCGGGCGAGCGCCGTCTGGCGGGACAGCACGGGGTCGATCAGCGACTCGTCGGCGACCGGGTAACCGGCCAGGTGCACCGACTGGGCGGCATCCGGGGTCACCGGCACGACCAGGTCCTGCCAGACCCGCTCGGCGATGAACGGGGTGAGCGGCGCCAGCAGCAGGGTGAGCGTGGAGAGCACCTCGTGCAGGGTGGCGAGCGCCGCCGGATCGCCCGCCCAGAACCGCCGCCGGCTGCGCCGGACGTACCAGTTGGACAGGTCGTCGATGAAGGTCGACAGCAGCCGGCCCGCCTGGTGCGTGTCGAACCCGGCCATCGCGGCGTCCACCTGCTGCACCAGCGTGTTCAGCTCGGAGAGCAGCCACCGGTCCAGGACCGGGCGGTCCCGCGGCGCCGGATCGGCGGCCGAGGGGCACCACTTGGCCGTACGGCCGTACAGGGCCTGGAAGGCGACGGTGTTCCAGTAGGTCAGCAGGATCTTGCGGACGACCTCCTGGAGGGCGGTGTGCCCGACCCGGCGGGCCGACCACGGCGAGCCGACCGCCGCCATGAACCAGCGGACGGCGTCCGCGCCGTGCTGGTCCATCAGCGGGATCGGCTCCAGGGTGTTGCCCAGGTGCTTGGACATCTTCCGGCCGTCCTCGGCCAGGATGTGGCCGAGGCAGACCACTGCCTCGTACGGCGACCGGTCGAAGACCAGCGTGCCGACCGCCATGAGTGTGTAGAACCAGCCGCGGGTCTGGTCGATCGCCTCGGAGATGAACTGCGCCGGGTAGCGCCGGTCGAAGAGTTCGGCGTTGCGGTAGGGGTAGCCGAACTGCGCGAACGGCATGGAGCCGGAGTCGTACCAGGCGTCGATGACCTCCGGCACCCGACGGGCCGTCGCGCCGCAGTGGCAGGCGAAGGTGACGTCATCGATGTACGGCCGGTGCGGGTCGAGGGAGGTATGGTCCTCGCCGGTCAGCTCGCTCAGCTCGGCCAGCGACCCGACGCAGGTCAGGTGCTCGTTCTCGCACCGCCAGATGGGCAGCGGGGTGCCCCAGTACCGCCGCCGGGAGAGCGCCCAGTCGACGTTGTTGTTCAGCCAGTCGCCGTACCGGCCGTGTTTGATGGTGGCGGGGTGCCAGGCGGTCCGCTCGTTCTCGCGCAGCAGCTCGTCGCGGACCGCCGTGGTCCGGACGTACCAGGAGGGCTGAGCGTAGTAGATCAGCGCGGTGTGGCAGCGCCAGCAGTGCGGGTAGCTGTGCTCGTAGGGCAGGTGCTTGAAGAGCAGCCCCCGGGCGGCCAGGTCCTCCACGAGCGGCCGGTCGGCCTCCTTGAAGAACAGGCCGCCGATCAGCGGGAGGTCCGGCTCGAAGCGGCCGTTGGGCTGCACCGGGTTGACCATCGGCAGCCCGTACGCGCGGCTGCTGGCGAGGTCGTCCGCGCCGAAGGCGGGCGCCTGGTGGACCAGGCCGGTGCCGCTGTCCGTGGTCACGTAGGACGCCAGGATCACGATGTGCGCGTCGGGGATCTCGACCAGGTCGAACGGCGGCCGGTAGGTCCACCGCTCCAGCTCCTTGCCCCGGAACGACTCCCCGGTGAGGTCCCAGCCGTCGCCCAGCGCGGACGCCAACAGCGGCTCGGCCACGACGAGCTGCTCGTTGCCGTCCGTCACGACGACGTACCGGACGTCCGGGTGCACCGCCACCGCGACGTTCGAGGGCAGCGTCCACGGCGTGGTCGTCCAGACCAGCAGGGACGCCCGGTCCGGCCAGCGGGCCGGAGGTGAGGGGGAACCGGACGTAGACCGACGGGTCGACGACCGTCTCGTACCCCTGGGCGAGCTCGTGGTCGGACAGGCCGGTCTCGTCCCGCGGACACCACGGCGCGACGCGGAAGTCCTCGATCAGCAGGCCCTTGTCGAAGATCTGCTTCAACGACCACCAGACGGACTCGATGTACTCCGGGTCCATGGTCCGGTACGCGTCGTCCATGTCGACCCAGTAGCCCATCCGCTCGGTGAGCTGGGCGAACGCGTCGGTGTGCCGGGTTACGGACTCGCGGCAGCGGGCATTGAACTCGGCGATGCCGAACTTCTCGATGTCCTGCTTACCGGAGAAGCCCAGGTCACGTTCGACGGCCAGCTCGACCGGCAGACCATGGCAGTCCCAGCCCGCCTTCCGGGCGACATGAAAGCCCTTCATCGTCTTGTAGCGGGGGAAGACGTCCTTGAATACCCGGGCCTCGATGTGGTGGGCGCCGGGCATGCCGTTCGCCGTCGGCGGCCCCTCGTAGAACACCCATTCCGGGCGGCCCTGGGACTGCCCCAGGCTGCGCGCGAAGATGCTGTTGGCGTGCCAGAAGTGCAAAATCTCGTGGTCGAGGGCAGGAAGGTCCACCTGGGTCGGGACGCTGCGGTACATCACTCCTCCGTCGGATGCGTGTGTGGTGCTCCGGCGGAGGGACGAGGCCGGTCAGCCCCGCGGTACCACCCTCCTTGGCCGCGTGGCGACCCTCTCGTTTGATCGTGCGGTCGGTTCTACTCGGCCGGTGGCCTTTCCTCCGACGGCTCCGGGGTGATCTTCCCGCTGCGCACGCCCCCGGGCTTCCACCGTCCCCGGGTCGCTTTTGGCTGCGTTCGGCGGTACTCGTCCCATCAACGCCTCGCCTGAATACCATAGCTGATCCGCGTGGTGCCGCTCAACGAGCTCACGATTCGTGGCGGCCGGTGGCCAGGAGACCGGGATGCCGGCAGCCTCCGCCCCGGAGGCAGGTGCGGTTGCCCGCCCGCACCGCACCTGCTCCGGAGGGACTCAGCCGAGCGGAACCGCACGTCACCAGCGTCCATCAACCGCGCACCTAGGGGTTGGTCTCCACCCTGTCGACCGGCGGCTCCACCGCTCTGTCGACCGGCCGGTCGGCCAGCGACCGGCCAGCCACCTGGGGATACTCGGCGGTCTCGCCGCCGCTCGTGGCGGCTGCCATGACCGCCGCCGCGGCCAGGTCGGCGACCCGTTTCGCCTCACGTTTCACCCGGGCCCGTACCTCCTTGGCATGCCGTTCGGCGGAGTCAGCGCCGTGCCGTGCCTCGTTCAACCGGTCGAGCTCGTTGGTCAGTTCCTGGCGGATTTCGCCGAGACGTTGCTGCAGTTGGGTGAGCTCGCGCTCAGCGACGCCGCCCTCCTGGCGTGACTGTGCGAGCTGCTGCTGAGCCGTGTCCAGCTCGGCCTGCAGTTGCGCCAGCGCGTCCTGCCGGTCCCGGATGTCCTGTTGCACCGCGGTGAGTTGCTGTTGGTGGATGGCGGCCTGCTCATCCGCGTGTTGGCGCACCTTGGCCGAGTAATGCTGCGCCTCGGCGATCAGCGTCGCGATCTCCTGCTCGGCCGAGGTGCGCTTGCCGGCGAGTTCCCGCTCGGCCACCGTACGCTGTTCGGTGATCTCCTGTCCGGCAGTGGTCCGCCGTTCGTTGATCTCCCGCTCGACGTTGCCCTGCCAGTCGGTCAGCTCCTGCTGAGTCTTCGCCCGGGCCGCCTGGACCTCCTGTTGGATCTGTGTGCGGGCCGCCTTCCGGAACGCCTCGGCCTCGGCCTGGGCCTGCTCGATCTGCTGAGCGCTCTGCTCCTCGATCCGCTTCGCCTCCTGCTGGGCGCGTTCGTGGGCAGCCTCGCCGGCCGCCCGCAGCCGGTCCGCCGCCTCGCGGATCTCGGCGAGTTCAGCCTGTGCGGCGGCCCGGCGCTCCTCGTAGGTCTTCTCCTGTTCGGCGCGCCGCGCGGACAGCTCCTCCTCCAGGTCGTACAGCGTCCGGGTGGCCTGTTCCTGAGCCTCGACCAGGACCTTCTCCGCCTCGGCCTGCAGCTCGGTTGCCCGCTGTCCGGCGGTGCTGGTAATGATCTCGGCCTGCTTCTCGGCCAGCGCCAGGATCTGGTCGACCACCGGGCCCAGGTCGCGGAACGACGCCCGGTCCACCTGCGCCGGCTGCTGGTGGAGTTCGGTCAACTCCATCTGCAGTTGCTGGAGCCTCGCGGTCAGGCTCCGGACCTGGCCGAAAGCCTGTTCGCGTTCGGCCGCCAACATCGAGATCTCGCCGTTCAGTTGCTCGAGATAGCGGTTCACCTGCTGTTTCTCGTAGCCGCGCAGCGCGAGATCAAAACTCGGCCGCGAGGTCACGTCTTCACGTACCGCGAACGGCCCTTCTCCGTGGGACATGCACCATCCTCCGTACGATCGCGATCGCCATTTCGGCGGGATGACCGCCCTGCGGGTCATGACGTGGCGCAACGCTACCGCCGCCCGCCCCGGGCCATCGTCCCGCCCGGCTGACTCGGTGGAGGCGGGGCGCCACCAGCACCCGCGGAGCCACAGTGGAATCAACGACCGGAGCCAGGTAGCCGGCCGCCTTTGCTTTCCGACGGCTTGGTGCCGAGGGGCGGGGGCGCGGAGGGGCCGGGGCGCCGAGGGGCCGGGGGCCGGGCGACTGTCTGTCGCCCGGCCCCCGGCCAGCGGAGCTGATTTCATTGTGTTGGCGATGCCGCGCGGCTTCCTCGATCGTGGACCGGTCGCCCAGTGCGGCGCGTTGCCGTGGTTCGGCTCCTGATCAAGGTTGCGGCCCTTCCGAGCGTCAGATCCTTCGGAAGTTGCGGATCGCCAGGGGAGCGGTGATCCCGGCGATGAGGACGCAGATGAGGACCGGGGTGAGGACCACGGTGAGGTTCGGCCGGCCCAACGCCAACAGCCGCGCGGCGGTGATCGCATGGGACAGCGGGTTCACCGCGGCGAACACCTTCAGCCAGGGCGGCAGGTTGCCGATCGTGACGAAGGCGTTCGAGGCGAACATCAGCGGGAAGGTGATGAGCGAGCCGATGGTCTGCACCGTCTCCGGATTCCGCAGCCGGGCCGACAGGCACATGAACGCCCAGCCGAGGGACCAGCCGACCAGCAGCCCGATACCGAACGCGCCCAGCGTGCCCGTGACGCCGCCGGGCGGGTCGAAGCCGAAGATCAGGGTGCCGACCGTGATCATGATGAGTAGTTCGACCCCGTTGAGGATGGTGTCGGCGACACTGCGGGCCGCGAGGATCGAGCTGGTGCGGATGGGCATCGAGCGGAACCGGGCGATGATTCCGTTGCGCATATCGGCGGTGAGGCCGGCGCCGGACTTGAGCCCCGCGCCGACACCCGTGGTGACCAGGATCGCCGGTAGCAGGTAGTCGATGTAGGTGATCCCGGCGGGAAAGCCGGGGGTCTTGGAGATGCTGCTGAACACCTGACCGAAGAGGACGAGCAGAATGAAGGGCTGGATCAAGCTGGGGGCGAGGCGGATCGGTTCCCGCAGTGCGCGCAGCGACCGTCCGGCCAGCACCCAGATCTGGGTGAGCGGGCCGGTGCCGCGCCAAGTGGAACAGTCGACCGGCGTTCGCGACGGAACGTCCGGCTGCTCCTGATGTTCGGGGCGCTCGACGGTGGCGGTGCTCATCGAAGATCCTCCTTTCGTGGATGGTCGGTCAGGCCGCGGCGTGCAGGACCGGCGGACGGTTGAGGCTGAGGTACACGTCGTCGAGTGTCGGTTCGGCGAACCCGAGCTCGGCCACCTCGATGCCGGCGCTGTCCATGGCCCGGACAACCTGCGCCAGGTCCGCCGATGAGCCGGCTGGGGCGGTGAGCCGGACCAGCGTCTCGTCGTAGCTGGGGGTCATCCCGGTACGACGCAGCGCGGCTTCGGCGACCGGACGGTCGGTGGGCGTGCGCAGCGTGACGTGCACCGTGCACTGGCCGACCTGAGCCTTGAGCTCGCTGCCGGGCCCGGAGGCGATGACCCGACCCGACGAGAGCACCGCTATCGAATCGGCCAGCCGGTCGGCCTCGTCGAGGTACTGCGTGGTGAGCAGCACCGTCGCGCCGTCCTGGACGAGACCCTCGACGATGCTCCACAGACCCAGCCGGCTGACCGGGTCGAGACCGGTGGTCGGCTCGTCGAGGAAGATGACCTCGGGCCGACCGACCATGCTCGCGGCGAGGTCGAGCCGGCGACGCATGCCGCCGGAGTACGTGCCGGCGCGCCGGTCGGCCGCCTCGGTCAGTTCGAACAGGTTGAGCAGTTCATCAGCGCGACTGGCCGCCGCACGCCGCCCGGCGCCCAGCAGGCGGGCCAGGAGGATCAGGTTGTTACGGCCGGAGAGCATCTCGTCGACCGCCGCGAACTGGCCGGTCAGGCCGATGCGGCTGCGGATAGCGGCCGCGTCCCGCTGGACGTCCAGGCCGGCGACCCGGGCCGTTCCGCTGGTCGGTGCCAGCAGGGTGCTCAACACATTGACCAGCGTGGTCTTTCCCGCACCGTTGTGGCCGAGCAGCGCCAGAATGGTCCCCCTCGGTACGGTGATATCGACGCCGTCCAGCGCCGTCACCTTTCCGAATGTCTTCGTGAGGTTGCGGGTCTCGATAATTGTTTCGGCCACCATCGGTATCCTCCGGAAGACGCGACGTGCGCGGCGTATCGCAAGAGGAAGCGTATGGCCGGACGAGCGATTTCCCGCCGTCACTTCGAGGGTTTCGATACCGGTCCGTCAGCGGCCCATTCCGGTCGTACTATTGAAACTTTCACGGGTCCCAACGGAGGCCGGACACGAGGGTGCGCAGAATGAGGGCGGCGCTGAGCACCAGCAGGTTGTATCCGAACAATTGAAACAGGGTAAGGCTGTCGGAGACGACCGGACCGCCCTTTGTGCCGAGCAGAAGAACCGCCATGATGCCGGTCACCGCGCCGAGGAAGGCGAGCACCACCTGCCGGACCAGTCCGGAGACGTACCGGCGCTCCCGCTCATCGGCGAAGAGCCGCACCGAAACCCCGAGTCGGCCCTGCTCCAGGGAGTTGGTGATGCGATCGATCCGGCGCGGGAATCGGCGCAGCATCGGTAGCAGCTTGAGCGCCTCGTCGGTGGCCGCCTGACGCAACGAGGTCGGGCTGAGCCGGCTGGTGAGTTGGCCGGAGGCGAAGCTGCGGGCCTCGGTGATGACGTCGTAGCCCGGCGCGAGCAGCGCGAGGGTGCCTTCCAGGGTGGCGACCGCGCGGAACACCGCCGCCACCGACGGTGGGATCCGCAGGCCGTGGGCGCCCAGGATGCGAAACAGTTCGATGAACATCTCGAGTTTCGGTGGTACACCGGGGCTGAGGTGACTGGCCATGAACTGGCCCAGCGCGCGCTCCAGATACTGCTCGTCGAGCCCTTCGGGCCGGCTGATCGCCTCCAGCAGAGCGTCGCACAGCCCGGCCCGGTCGCGCCGGTCGATGGCGATCAGGACGTCCTGCAGGGCCAGCTGGATGATGCCGTCGATGCGTCCGACCACGCCGAAATCGAGCAGCGCGATCCGACCGTCGTCGAGCAGCAGGACGTTGCCCGGGTGCGGGTCGCAGTGGAACACCCCGTCGACCATGATCTGTTCCAGAAAGAACGCCAACAGCCGGTTGGCCAGCGAGTTACGGTCCAGGCCGGCGGGGATGACCTGGCCCGGCGTACCGAGCGGCTCCCCCCGCAGCCGCTCCATCACCAGTACCCGGGCGGTGGACAGGTCGGCATTTGGTTCGGGGATGAGGACGGTCGGGTGTTCGCCCTCGCGAGCGAGCGCGCTGTTACGTACGGTTGTGAGGTTGGTGGCCTCGATGCGGAAGTCCAGCTCTTCCGTGAGCGCTTCGGCGAAGCCCTGCGCGAGATCGTCAATTCCGATGGTTCGTGCCCAACCGGTGCGTTCCTGCAGGCTGCGCGCGAGCCTGGTGACGATGTCGAGATCGCGTTCGACGAGCGGCCGGATGTCGGGGCGTTGCACCTTCACCACCACCTCGGTGCCCGAACGCAGGGTTGCGCGATGCACCTGTGCGATCGAGGCGGCGGCGATCGGCGTCTCGTCGAAGCTGGCGAACACGTGCTCGGGTGCCGCCCCCAACTCCTCGGTCAACACCTGCTTGACCTGTGCCCAGTCGGCCGGTGGCACCCGGTGCTGCAGCTGGCTCAGCTCGGTGATGAACTCCGCCGGCAGCAGGTCACGCCGGGTGGAGAGGACCTGACCGAGCTTGATGAAGGTGACTCCGGCTTCCTCCAGCGCCAGCCGGAGGTCCCGGGCCAGTCGGGCACGTCCCTGCCCGGCGACGTTCGCCCGTCGCCGGCTGCCGCTCAGGTACGGCCCGAGACCGTAGCGCACGATGATGATGCCGATTTGACTGTACCGACGGGCGCGACTGGTCCAGCGGCGCAGACCCTTCGCCCAGTCGACCGGCGTGCTCCCGTGTGGCACGAGCACCTCGGCCAGGATGAGAAAGGCCATCGTCACCAGTAACGACGAGCCGATGATCACGGTGAGCATGAACGGCTGATGTTCGACGCCGCCGACACTGCGGGCCACCAACCCGGCGGTGAGTAGGGCCACGAAGCAGGCCAGCGCGGTGCGTACCAGCCCGACCCGCAGTCCGAGCAGACGCCGCGCCCCAACCACGATGACGCCGATGACCAGGAACAGAACGAAGGTGCCGAACAGGGCGAAGGGTAGAAGATCCACAAAGGTCCCGAGGTCGAGGTCGTGTCGGATCCGCGCTCCTGGGCATGGTACGTCGATTGAGCGTCCGGTAGGGACAGTCAGAGCGGTCTTTCCGTTCCCGACCCGCGACAACTAAGAAACCTGCGACACCAGCGGCTGGGGCATCATGAGGCCAGCGAAGTACTCGGGGAGCTTCGCCCAGAGCTCGTCAGTGTAGAAGTGCCCGCCGGGCAGGCACCTGATCGAGAATGGACCGGTGGTCACCGACTGCCACCGCTGTGCCGCCTCCGGGCCGGCAATCGGGTCGTCGACCCCGTAGATCACCTGGGTGGGCGTGCGGACGCTGACACCCGGCAAATAGCGGTAGGACGACGACATCCGTAGGTCGGCGCGGAGGACTTCGACGGCGATCTCGCACAGGTCGGCGTCGGCCAGGAGTTCGTCGGGCAGTTGGCCGACCCGGCTCATCCAGTCGAGCAGTTGCCGATCGGTGTCCGCGGCCGTCGGTCGGCGTTCGCGTCGGCGCTGCCACTGGGTCGGCGCGTCATTGGCGGAGACCACCAGCGCGTCCGGTGGGCGCAGCCCGGACTGCTCCATCCGGGCCGCCGCCTCGAACGCCACCCAGGCACCCATACTGTGCCCGAACAGGACGTACGGTCGCGCCGCGATCGTACGTAACGTGTGGAGCACGTCAGCCATCAGCTCCGACCAGTCCGTGGCGAACGGCGTCGTGTACCGCCCTTCCCGGCCCGGATAGCAGACCAGTGCCAGATCGACCGAGGGCGGCAGGAGCCGACCCCAGGGGCGGAATGCTGCCGTGCCGCCGCCGCAGTAACCCAGACATACCAGCACCTGCTCGGCCTGCGGGCGCTTGAGCGGCCACTGCGCGCCCGCGCCGGTCATTGTCCTCACCGGTCCAGGATCGCAAAGTCGCGACCAACGCGCCAGACCGATTTGAACTTGTCGAATCGCCGATGTCCGTACATCAATTATTTTTGTTCGGTCTGGCGTCCACCGGCGATTGTCCACCAGATTGGCGGCAGGGTTCAGGCCCCGTTTAATCAACCGCGAAGAATGCGAGGTCGACGTGACTACGGCAATTGACGCACGTACCGAGAAGATCAAAGAGATTGTGTGCGAGATTCTCGAGCTCGAAGACGACGAGGTGACGGCGACCAGCCTCTTCAACGAGGACCACGGCGCCGACTCGCTCCGGGCGATCGAGATTCTCGCCTCCCTGGAGAAGGAGTTCAACGTCGTCATCGACCAGTCCGAACTGCCCCGGATGGTCAACCTCGAGGGCGTCTACACGGTGGTCAGCGAAGCAGCCGGCTGGTAGTGGACCGGGACCGGCGGCAACTCACGCCCGAACTGAGGGGATCAGATCAGTGGAAGCTTCCGACAGCGACGCGATCCCGCCCGCGCGCCGGGTGGTGCTCACCGGGTTCGGCGTCTTCTCCAGCATCGGCGTGGGGGCCGACGAGTTCGCCGAGGGTCTGCGAGCCGGGCGCAGCGGGGCGCGTCCGATCAGCGTTTTCGACACCGATGGATTTGCGTACGCCAATGGCTGTGAGGTGCCCGGCTTCGAACCGGAGCGGTGGATCCACCGCCTTGATCCGGAGGAACTGGGCCGGGCCAGTCAGTTCTCGGTCGCGGCCGCGCGGATGGCCGTGGCGGACGCCGGGTTCGACCTGGCCGCGCTGCGCGCGTTGCGCGGTCTGGTCTCCATCGGCACCACGGACGGGGAGTCCTACGAGCTCGACCGCCTGGTCGAGGTAGACGTGCGGCACGGGCCGCAGGCGATGGACCCGACGACGGTACGTCGGGTCCCCGCCTCCCGACTATCGGTGGCGATCGCGCAGGAACTCCAACTGTCCAACGTCGAGGCGACCACGATCGCCACCGCGTGCGCGGCCGGCAACTACTCGATCGGGTACGGCTTCGACGCCGTCCGTGCCGGCGAGGTCGACTTCGCGCTCTGCGGCGGCGCGGACGCCATGTGCCGCAAAACGTTCACCGGCTTCTTCCGGCTCGGCACCATCGCGCCCGACGTGTGTCGCCCGTTCGACCGGAACCGGAAGGGCATCCTGACCGGTGAGGGCGCCGGGGTGCTCGTACTGGAGAGCCTGGAGTCGGCGCTGGCCCGCGGCGCCCGCATCTACGCCGAGGTGCTCGGTTACGGCCTGAACTGCGACGCCTACCACCAGGTCGCGCCGAATGAGGACAGCGTCGCCCGGTGTATGGCGCTCGCCCTGGACAACGCCGGGGTCAAGCCGGAGGAGGTGGACCTGATCTCCGCCCACGGCACCGGCACCAGAGCCAATGACATCACCGAAACCCGTGCCATCCGACAGGTCTACGGCGCCGCGCCGCCGCGCACCGTGTCGCTCAAGTCGATGCTCGGTCACACCATGGGGGCGGCCAGCGCGCTCGGCGCCATCGCCTGTTCGCTGGCGATCCGCCACGGCTTCATTCCGCCCACCATCAATCACGTCGAGACCGACCCGGAGTGCGAAATCGACTGCGTGCCCAACGAGTCGATCCCGGCGGACCTGCGCATCGTGCAGAACAACGGGCTCGCGTTCGGCGGCAACAACGCCATCGTGGTGCTCGGCCGCTATGCGGAGTCGACGCCATGACGAACCTCGCGGTGACCGGGGTAGGCGCCGTCACCAGCGTCGGCCGCGACGTCGACGAGATCTTCGCCAACCTCTGCGCAGGTCGCGGTGGCCTCGGCGAGCTGCGCGGATTCAACCGTGACTGGTTCGGTGCCCAGCACCTGTTCGAAATCGACGACCGGCCCGCGCCGGGTACCGACGAGACCGGTCGGGCCACCCGGTTCCTGCTCGAAGCGGTGGCGCAGGCGACGAAGGACGCCGGCCTGGGCGATGACCTCACCGAGGTGCCGATCGTGGTCGGCACCGGGCTGCGTGAGCTGCGCTCAGCCGAGCTCTGGTGGCGCGACGGGGCGCCGTTCGCCGTGGACCGGCTGCATTTCGGCCCGGCGCTGCGGGAGCGGTTCGGCTCGATCAGCACCTGGACGCTCTCCAACGCCTGCTCGGCCTCGCTGTACGCGTTGGCCTGCGGCGCGGACCTGCTCGACCTGGGCGCCGCCGACACGGTCGTGGTGGCGGGGGTGGACGTGGTCACCGAGAGCATGTTCGGGCTCTCCGACCGGGTTCAGCCGGTGCCACCGGGGCAGGTGCTGCCGTTCGACCGGAACCGGCGCGGAACCATCCTCGGCGAGGGCGCGGCCGCCGTCGTACTGCGGCGCGCGGCCCGGGACCCGGACCGGGTGTACGGGTGGCTGCGCGGCGTCGGTGCCAACTGCGACGCCCACCATGCCACCGCGCCCGACCAGGCGGGCGTGGCCGACGCCATCCGGCAGGCCCACACCCGCGCCGGCGTCACACCCGCCGACATCGACCTGATCCTGATGCACGGGACCGGCACGCCGCTCAACGACCTGACCGAGGCCCGTGCCACCGGTGAGGTCTTCGGCGCGGAGGCCGGCCGGCCACTGGTCACCGGCATCAAATCGATGACCGGTCACACGTCCGGTTCGGCCGGTGTGCTGAGCCTCATCGTCGCATTGCGCGCGATCACCGACGGCGTCGTGCCGCCGATCGCGAACCTGCGGGAGCCGTTGCCCGAGGCAGCCGGCCTCCGACTGATCCGGGACGGCGCGGTGCGTCAGCGCACCACGGTCGCCCAGGTGCACGGCTTCGGCTTCGGTGGCGTGAACGCCGTCGCGATCGTCGGAGCGGCGGCATGAGCGGCTTCGTCACCGGGGTCGGCAGCGCGGTCTCCGGGGCCGACTCGATCGGGGACCTGTTGACCGCCGACCGGTCCGGTGCGCCGGTCGACGCCGCCGCGCGGATCGGGCGCAAGGGCCTGCGGTACAAGGACCGGGCCACCCAGCTCGCCCTCTGCGCCGCCGATGCGGCACTACGCGACGCCGGTCTGTGGTCCGACGCCGGTCTGGCGGTGCCCGGTGGCGAAGTGGCTGTCGTGGTCAGCTCCAACTTCGGCAACCTCGACACCGTCTGCCGGGTGGCCCAGTCGATCGGCGAGGTCACATCGGCGGGCATCAGCGCGATGGACATTCCCAACGCGTCCAGCAACGTCACCGCCGCCGAGGTTGCCATCCGGTACGGGTTGCGCGGACCCAATCTGACCCTGTGCAATGGCGGGACCTCCGGCCTCGACGCGGTGTTCTGGGCCCGCACCCTGTTGGCGGCCGGACGTGCCGAGCAGGTGCTGGTCGTCGGCGTCGAGCCGGACAACGAGGTGGTCCGCCGCTTCGCCGGTCGGGATCTGGTGCTCGACGGCGCGGTTGCCCTGGTGGTGGAGGGGGCCGGCGCCGCCGACAACCGCGGTGTGCGGACCCGGGCGAGCCTGGGGCTACCGGTACGCGCGGCGGATACCGCGGGCTGCGTTGACCGGCTGACCGGTGCCGGTGCGCCACCCGCGATGTGGCTGGTACCCGAGTCGACGCCCGACGGCCTGCTCAACGGAGTGACCCGGGTCAACCTCTGGCCCACCTGGGGAGCCGCCTCCGGGGCAGCCGGTGTGCTGCAGTGCGCTGCCGCGGTCGCGTGGCTCGACGCCGGACGACCCGGCCCGGTGTACGCGGTGGCCAGCGGCGTAGAGGCAAGTGCCGGCATCATCATCGACGCGGTCAGGCCACCGCGATGACCGGGCCGACGGCCACCGCCGGCATCCAGCTGCGGATGCTCCGTGGCCCCGCCGACAACGCGGCCGTGCGGCACCGCGTCCTGCTCCTGCACGGACTCGGCAACAGCGCCTCGGTGTGGCGGCCGACGACCCGCCACTGGGCATCCGACGTCGAGGTCTGGGCGGCGCAGCTGCCCTGGCGTGGTGATGGACCCGCCGACTGGAGCCAGGGCGCCGACGTGACGCACTGGGTCGGCGCGGCCCTGGACCTGGTGCCCGGTGGAGTGGACCTGTTGGTCGCCCACTCGTTCGCGGCCAACCTGACCCTGGAACTGCTCAGCCGGGAGCTGACCGCCGGACTGGACATCGGCCGCCGGTACGGGCTGCGGGGTGTCGCCCTGCTGTCACCGTTCTACCGGCGCCGGCCGGAGGAGTTCCGCTGGACGGCGATCGCCGATCAGTTGGTGTTGTTCCAACGCACCATCGATATCGGCATGCAGCGTCACTCGTCCCGGCCGATCGCCGAGGAGCTGCGCGCGGACATGGTCCGGCACGTCTGCGAGCGGATCGGCCCGTACGGCTGGACCAGGTTTTTCGACCTCTACCTACGTACCCCCTGGTTGCGCACCGAACTGTTCACGTTGCCGTGCCTGGTGCTCGCCGGCCACGACGACGAGACCGCGCCACCGGCTGAGGCGGTCGCGCTCGCGGCCGACCTACCGTACTGCTCCGAGCATCTGCTGGCCGACTGTGGGCACTTCCCGATGATCGAGCAGCCGGAGCGGCTGGTGGCGATCTTAGCCGCGTTTCTCGACACACTTCCGGCCCGGGATGTCCGGCCCGGGCACCAGCTCATCGCCAACGACCGGCTGGATAGCAGCGGCCGACTGATCCCAGAGGGGTGGTACCGATGACCGCAGCGCCGGATGTCGTCGCGAAGGAGCTGCTGACCGCGACGACCACGGTGTCGATGCGTCCGCTGTTCGAGGGCAACAACATCAGCTTCGCGATCGGCTTCAAGCACATCAACTATCTGGTCGAGGCCGCTGTGCTCGAGCATTTCCGGCGCGCCGGCCTGCCCGCCGGTGAGCTCTTCGCGCAGTACGGCCTCTGCTTCGAACTGGTGCGCAACTCGGCCCGGCTGGGCGCGCTGCTCGGGGTCGACGATGAGGCGGAGATCGAGGTGCGGCCCGTGGTACGCGGCACGGAACCCGCGATCGGCTTCAAGGTCGGCATCTTCGTCCAGCGCGACGGCATCCGGACCGCGGTGGCTTCGGCGAGCGCGGCGGTGTCCCTGCGGGTCGCCGAGCAGGTCGAGCCGACCCGCCAACTCCCGGCCGACCTGGCCCGTTTCGTGGTGCCACGCCTCGGCACCGCCACGCCGACCGAGGGCGTGCCCGTCCAGCCCGCCGACAACCTGGAGCGCGCGGTCGGCCGTGGCCGGGGCCGTCCCGACCCGGTGCTCGACGTGCTGATCGGCGACAGCAACGCGTTCGGCTGGAAATGGCGGGTGCCGTACTTCTACTGCCACTTCAACGAGCGGCTGCAGATGTCGGGCTTCCTGCGGCTGATGGAGGAGGTGGTCGACCTCTTCCTCGCCGATCGGGGCCTGCCGATCAAGTCGGTGCTCGATACCCGTGGCTGGATCCCGGTAGTGACCAGATCTGAGATCCGGCTCATCGACGAGGTGGTGATGGAGGAGGAGATCTACGTGGTCTACACCGTGGAGGACATCTTCAAGGATCTGCTCTACAACTCCCGGATGGACTGCTACGTCGTCCGCGACGGGCGTGCCGTCCAGGTCGCCACCGGCACCATCACCCATGGGTACCTGGCACAGGTCCGACCCAACGAATGGGCGATGGCGACGTTCGACGAGTCCACCCGCCGGGCGCTTGCCAACCCGCCACGGCAGGTGGCGGCATGAGCACCGCGACGGCGGTCATCACCGGCTGGTCGGTGGTGTCGCCCTACGGTATCGGCCAGGATGCGTTCGTTGCCGGGCTGCGCGCCGGTACGCGGCCCCGGACGACTCTCTCCGCCGACCCGGTGGAGGCCGCGGACGGGTGTGCCGGACTGGTACCCGACTTCGACATCCGCGCGGTGCTCGGCAAGAAGGGCACCCGATCGATGGACCGGGTGACCGCGCTCGCGGTGAGCGCCGTGGGCGACTTTCTCAGCAGTCCGCGGGCGGCCGGCGTGGTCGGCGACGGATTGGACACCGCCCTGGTGCTCGGCACCACCACCGGCAGCGCCCAGTCGATGATGGACTTCACCCGCACGTCACTGGTGGCCGAAAAGCCGATCTACGTGGACCCGGCGCTCATGCCCAACGCCGTGATGAACTGCGCGGCCGGACAGTGTGCGATCTGGCACCAGCTCAAGGGGCCCAACACCACCATCGCAGGCGGCCGCGCGGCCGGCCTGTTCGCACTGGGGTACGCCCGCCGGTTGCTGGCCGGTGGTCGCGCCGGCAAGGTGCTGTGCGGTTGCGCCGAGGAGTACTCGCGGGCGCGTTCCTGGCTGGAGCATCACAGCCGCGGGCCGGACGTCGAGGCGACGCTCGCCGAAGGCAGCGTCGTACTGCTGGTCGAGCCGGCCGACGCGGTGACCGCGGATCGGCCGGCGCTGGCCGAGGTGCTCGCCGTCGAGTCCCGGGTGGACGTTGACGACGATCCGCGGGCCGCCCTCACCACCTGCGTACAGGTCGCGTTGGACCGGTCCGGGGTCGACCGGACGGAGGTCTGGGCGGCGGTGCCGGCGAGTGGACCCGGCCCGGTGGGGGCGCACGAGCGCCGGGCGCTCACGGAGCTGTTCGGCGCCGCCGTCGTGGATCGGGTGCCCGGCACCGCCGGGCTCGGCGACGCCGGGGCGGCGTCCGCCGGGTTTCAGATCGCGGCCGTGCTCGCCGCCGCCCACCATGCCGTGGGAGCGGCTGGCCGGATCGCGCTGGTCACCTCGGCCGACGGCGACGGCACCGTGGTCTGCGCGGTGCTCCGGCTGTCGGACGGTCCGCGATGAGGCGTCATCGCGGCACCGGCAGTGCCGCTGACCCCCGACACGTCGGAGGAAGGGGCTTGACGTGACCACCACCTGCACGCCCGTTGTCGCCGCCATGACCGTGGTGACGTCGGCGACCACCACCGTGGCGGTCACCGCCGATGAACCGGTCTTCGCCGGGCACTACCCGGACTTCCCGATCTTTCCGGGGGTCTGCCTGGTGGAGTGCGCCCTCCGCAGCATCGCGGCGACCCCGCCACCGGTAGACCGGCCGCTCACGCTGCAGCAGCTGGAGTCGGCGCGCTTCCTCGGCGCGGTGTTCCCCGGCGATGTGCTCCAGGTCGAGCTGGCCTGGAAACCGATGGGTACGCGGTGGCGCTGCACCGCGACCCTGCGCACCACGCGGGGCGACGCGGCCACCATTCGGTTGCGCTACCGGGACGGGGGCGGATCGTGATCACCGCGGGCGAGGTCCGACGGTTGTTGCCGCACCGGTATCCGATGCTGCTGGTGGACCGGGTGCTCGACGTGGTGCCGGGCGAGCGGATCACCTCGGTCAAGGCGGTCACGCTCAATGAACCGTGGTACGCGCGACTCGCCCCGGACGCGTCCGACGAGCAGTTCGCCTATCCGGAGTCGCTGCTGATCGAGTCATGGGGCCAGTCGGCCGGGTTGCTGGGCCTGCTCAGCAGTGCCGCTGCCAACGACCTCGCCGGGCAGGTCATGCTCTTCGGTTCCGCGGCTGGCATCGAGTTTCGCCGTCGGGTCTTCCCCGGTGACCTGCTGGAGCACCGGGTCCGACTGGCCCGCACGTTCGACGACAACCTGATTTTCGAGGGCGACAGCCGCGTCGCCGGCCACCCGGTGATCACCGTGGCGCGCATGGTGATGGCTTTCCGCTCAGCCGAGCAGTTGACCGGGCCACCGGCATCGTCGCAGGGGGCCCCGGCGCACCGTGCTGAGCAGCTGGTCGTCGCCGCACCGAAGGGAGCATCATGACCGACCCGGCCTCCCGCGTCGCGCTTGTCAGCGGCGGTTCACGGGGCATCGGACGGGCCACGGCCCTGCGCCTGGCCCGTGACGGCTACCACGTCAGTTTCTGCTACCGCCACGATGAGCAGGCCGCGGTCGAGCTTGAGAAGCAGCTCGGCGAGCTGGGCGTGCGTGCCCTCGCGGTACGCGCCGATGTGGCTGACGCCGCCGCCGTACGAAGCTGGGTGAGTACCACTGTCGACACGCTCGGTATCCCCGATGTCGCGGTCACCGCGGCCGGCATCACCCGCGACAACCCGTTGGTCCTGATGGACGACGCCGACTGGCATGCCGTCCTGGACACCAATCTCGACGGCGTCTACCACGTCTGCCGGGCGGTGGCGTTTCAGATGATGAAACGCAGATCCGGTCGTATCGTCAACATCTCCTCGGTTGCCGGCGTCTACGGCAACCCGACCCAGACCAACTACTCCGCGTCCAAGGCCGGCATCATCGGCTTCTCCCGGGCCTTGGCGAAGGAGACCGGCCGGTACGGCATCCGGGTCAACGTCGTGGCCCCCGGGTTCATCGAGACGGACATGACCTCCGGGCTGAGCGACCAGGTGCGCAAGCGGGCACTTGACGCGATTCCGCTCCGCCGCCTGGGCCGCGCCGACGAGGTGGCCGACCTGGTCTCGTACCTGGCCGACGACCGGGCCGGATATATCACCGGGTCGGTGTTCCAGATCGATGGCGGCATCACCATCTGACAGGAGAACCTCCATGCCCAGAACGCCCCGACGACCGCGGTGGTACTTCTCACTACGCAGCCCGTACTCCTGGTTCGCCTATCGGGATCTGCGCGATGAGCATCCGGACGTGCTCAAGGCCGTCGACTGGGTTCCGTACTGGGAACCGGACGAGGCCGGCGCGCAGGCGCTCGCCGCGCGAAATGTCCGATTGCCGGTGGTGCCGATGTCAAAGGCCAAGGATCTGTACATCCTGCAGGACACCCGCCGGCTGGCCCGGGACCGTGGTTGGTCGATGACCTGGCCGGTGGACCGGGCCGCGCGGTGGGAGGTCGCGCACCTGGGTTACCTGGCGGCCGAAGACGAGGGCCGGGGCCGTGAGTTCGTCGACGCGGTGTACCGGGCCCGCTGGGAGCAGGGGCGGAACATCAGCGACCCGGTGACGGTCGGCGCGATCGCCACCGAGGTCGGCGCCGATCCCGACCGGGTGATCGCCGCGGCAGACGATCCGTCGCGGCGGGAGCAGGGGCTCGAGTGTCTGGTCGCGGCCTACCGCGATGACGCGTTCGGGGTGCCCTTCTTCGTCTGCGGTCGGGACAAGTTCTGGGGTGCCGAACGGGTGCGGGCCTGGGCCGCCGCGGTGCGCGCGACCGGGCCGACGCCGGAACCGGAGTCGGGGCCGGACCGGGATCGGACGGCCGACGGACTGCTGCCGGCAGCCATCGACCGAAGTCACGCAGGCGGATGCGGCTGATCGCCGTCGTCCGGTAGCGGTACCGCCATCCCGGGGTGCCGTCGAGCGTTCACCCATGGGAAGGGAACCGATGAGCAGGCGTAGACAGCACGGAACGGCCGGCATCGCGGTCGCGCCGCCCGAGCCCGTACCCGATCCCGGTCGGGCCTTCTGGGTCGACATCATCGACGCCGGTGGCAATACCACGCTGCCGCGCTGGGGCCTGCCGACCGGGCAGCCGGCCAGCATCGCCGAGCGGACCGGTTGCGTCGCCGACGGTTTGGCGGCCGGGATCGGTCGGTCGCGACGGAACTCGGTGTGTCGGTCAACGCGGTGCTGCTCGCCGCGCACGCGAAGGTGCTCGGCGAGCTCACCGGGGAGCGCGACGTGTTGACCGGCGTCGTCCTGCCCGGCCGCGGTGACCCCGGCGCGGGGGTCCGGGAGGCGCCAACGCCCTGCCGGTTACGGCTGGGCGAGGGGGATTGGCGCGACCTCGTGCGGCGGACGTACGCGGTGCAGGTCGCGCTCGCGCGGCTGCCCGACCATCCGCTGGACGCGCTCGTCGCCGAGCGGGGTATCGCCGGCCCCCTGTTCTCCACGGTGCTCGACCTGCGCGGTGAGAAGTGCCCGAGTCAGGTCTCCATACCGGACGCCACCGAGTTGGGTGTGCGGGTGGACTTCCCGGGTCCGGCGGTACGGGTCCGGGCGTGGTATCGCACCGACGTGATGGACGACGCGCAGGCCGATCGGATCATCGGCTACTACCTCACCGTGCTGCGGCTGCTGGCCGCCGATCCGCGTGCCGACCACGACGGGGGCAGCCTGTTGTCCCCGGCCGAGCGGGACTGGCAACTCAACGGTCTTGCCGGCCCGGTCGCCGAACTGCCCGCGCAGCGGTTCCATGAGCTGTTCGAGGCGAGGGTACGCCGACATCCGGACCTCGACGCGGCGGTGCACCAGGATACGACCCTGACCTATGACGGCCTGAACCGGTGGGCCAACCGGATCGCGGCGGACCTGCTCGACCGTGGTCTGCGGGCCGAGGACGTGGTGGCTGTGCGGCTGCCACGGGGGCTGCCCTGGATGGCGACGGTCATCGGGATCCTCAAGGCCGGCGGGTGCTACCTGCCCGTCGATCCCACCCACCCGGCCGACCGGATTGCCAGCGTGCTGCGCCGCAGCGAAGCCAGCTTCCTGATCAGTGACGACCCGGGCGAGGGGACCGGCGCGACGGATCGGGTGCGGCTGCTCGACGTGCGCACCCTCGGCGACGGGCAGGTCGAGAGCAATCCGGGCCGCCGGGTACAGGCCAACCAACTGGCCTACATCTATTTCACCTCCGGCTCCACCGGCGAGCCCAAGGGCGCCATGTGTGAGCACACCGGCATGCTCAACCACCTCCTCGCCAAGATCGAGGATCTGGGCATTGAAGCCGGGCAGACGGTGGCTCAGACCGCGCCCCAGTGTTCGACATTTCGCTGTGGCAGCTCCTCGCCGCTCTGCTGGTCGGCGGCCGCACCCGCATCATCGGTCAGGAGAGCGTGCTCGACGTCGGCCAGTTCCTCGACGAGATTGTCGACGGTGGTGTCGACGTACTGCAGGTGGTCCCCTCGTATCTCGAGGTCGTGCTCTCCCACCTGGACCAGCATCCGCGCCAGCCCGGCCAACTGCGCTGCGTGTCGGTCACCGGGGAGGCGCTCAAAAAAGAACTGGTAGAGCGCTGGTTCGCCCGGTTCCCGCAGATCGCCCTGGTGAACGCGTACGGGCTGACCGAGACGAGTGACGACACCAACCACGAGGTGTTGCGTCGCCCGCCCGTCGGTGATCGGGTGCCGACTCGGCCCACCGGTGCGCAACGTGCGTGTCTACGTCGTGAACGAGCGGCTGGAGCCGGTGCCACTCGGGTCGCCGGGGGAGATCGTGTTCTCCGGGGTATGTGTCGGCCGCGGGTACATCAATGACGAGGAGCGGACCCGTGCCGCGTTCGGCCTGGACCCGCACCGGCCGGGCGAGCGGCTGTACCGCTCCGGTGACTTCGGCCGCTGGCGGTCCGACGGCAAGCTCGAGTTCCTGGGCCGGCGGGACGCGCAGGTCAAAATCCGTGGGTTCCGCGTCGAGATCGGCGAGATTGAGAATCGGCTACTGCGCGTTCCCGGCATCCGCGACGCGGCCGTCATCGTCGATCGGGGAACCAGCCTCACCGCGTTCTATTCGACACACCCGGCGCATGGCCCGTTGCCGGAGCAGACGTTACGCGCGGCGCTGGCAGCCGCACTGCCGGAATACATGGTGCCGTCGGTATTCCACCCGCTCGCGGCGTTGCCACTGACCGCCAACGGCAAGGTCGACAAGAAGGCGCTGGCCGCCGTTGCGACCCGCGACGCCGCACCGGTCGTCCTCGACACGCCCACCGAACGTTGGCTCGCCGTGGCCTGGGCCGAGGTGCTCGACGTACCGGTGGACCGGATCGGCCGCGACCACCACTTCTTTGAAGTCGGTGGCACGTCGCTCGCCGCCGTCCGACTGCTGGCCAAGCTCGATCGTCGGGTCTCCCTTCGGGAACTGCGCCGTCATCCGGTCCTCGCCGACCTCGCCGGCCGGCTCGACGCGGCCGATCTGGAATCAGCCCACTGAAGGAAGAGGCAACGTGATGCGACCGGTGATTGCGACGAGACCCCGCCGTCCGGCGGTGCTGACCATGGCGCGTGACCAACTCGGACCGGAGGTGCTGAACGGAGCATTGCGCCGGGACGGCGCGGTGCGGATCCGCGGCCTCAACCTGACCCAGCCCGCCGACCTCGCGGACATCGCCAGGCGGCTCGGTCTGCCGTTGATACCAGAACGCGAGGGTTTCGTGTCCCGCCACGACCACGGTGGGGAGATCTACGGCTCCGGCGCCTGGCCAGCGGACCAGCCGATGTGCATGCACCATGAACTGAGCTATCGGCGGGAGTGCCCGCGCCTGATGCTCATCGGCTGCCTGCGTACTCCGTCGAACGGTGGGATGACCGCCACCGCCGACGCGGCCGCGGTCCTCGCCGCCCTACCGCCGGATCTGGTGGATCGGTTCGCGCGGGAGGGCTGGCTGCTGACCCGCAACTACCTCCCGGATCTCGGGGTGAGCTGGGCCGAGGCGTTCGGCAGCAGCGACCGGTCCGCCGTGCGGGAGTACTGCCGGGCGAACGCCATCGACCTGACCTGGCGTCCAGATGGGTCGTTGCGTACCACCCAGCGGCGCCCTGCCGTGGTGCGGCACCCGGTAACCGGCGAGCGCTGCTGGTTCAACCAGATCGCGTTCCTCAACGCCTGGACGATGGAAGAGGCCGTCCGGGAGTACCTCGAGTACGAGTTCGGCCGCGACGGGCTGCCGTACGACACCGCATTCGGCGATGGCACCCCGATCGGCGAGGACGTGGTGCGGATTATCAACGAGGCGTACGAACGGTGCACGATCCGTGAACCGTGGCGCGCTGGCGACCTGCTGATCGTCGACAACCTGCAGACCGCGCACAGCCGTGATCCGTTCAATGGCCCCCGGGAAGTGGTCGTCGCGTTCGCCGAGCCGGTACGCCCGGACGACTTCGCCCTGGCCGGGGGCGTGGCGGCCAGTTCCGTCCGCTCGGTGGCCGGCGCCGGAGTCTGATCGCCCACCGCCGTTCAACCGCAAGTGCCCACGGAGGAAATATGTCTGACCTCAAGCCCTTCGCCGTGGTCTCCGGCTCTCAAGTGCACCAGGTGCTGCACGGTCGGGAGAAGGAGATCGTGGACCTGGTGGAGAGCGCCTACCGGATACATGGCGCCGGCGACACGGTTAATCCGCCCTCGTACTTCCTACGCTTCCCGGATCGGCCGTCGGCACGGATCATCGCGTTGCCGGCCTCCCTCGGCGGCGACCTGCCGGTGGACGGGCTCAAATGGATTTCGAGCTTTCCGACGAACGTGGCCGAGGGGCTGCCCCGTGCCTCCGCGGTGCTGATCCTCAACGATCCGGAGACCGGCTACCCGTATGCCTGTCTGGAGAGCTCGATCATCAGTGCGGTACGCACGGCCGCATCGGCCGCGCTCGCCGCTGGCCAGCTCAGCCTCGGTCGGCCCCGCCCCACCCGGATCGGCTTCGTCGGGGTCGGGTTGATCGCCCGGTACATCCACACCTATCTCGCCGGAACCGGCTGGTCGTTCGACGAGATCGGCATTCACGATCTGTCTGCCGAATCGGCTGACGGCTTCCGCGGATACCTCGGCGATTCGGTACCGGTGACCGTACATGAGCAGGTCGAGAGCCTGATCCGCAACAGCGACCTGATCGTGTTCGCCACCGTCGCTGGCGCGCCGCACGTCAACGACCCCGGGTTGTTCGCGCACAACCCGCTCGTGCTCAACGTGTCGCTGCGGGACCTGTCACCCGAGGTCGTGCTCGCCGCGACGAACATCGTCGATGACGTCGAGCACTGCCTCAAGGCCGATACCTCGGTTCACCTCGCTGAGCAGCGGGTCGGGCACCGCGACTTCCTCACCGGCACCCTCTACGACGTGCTCACCGACCGCGTTGCGGTGCCGGCGGGCCGGCCGGTGGTCTTCAGCCCGTTCGGCCTGGGAGTGCTCGACCTGGCCGTCGGACGGCACGTGTACGAGGAGGTTACCCGGGCCGGCGAGCTGCGGGTCATCGACGGCTTTTTCCATGAGTTGCAGCGATACGGAAACTCCTAGGACGGGGGTGGCTCGTGCCCATCATCACGGCTCCGCATGAATTCCACGTGGAGGACCTCTTCGTCAACCTACGGTCCATCTTCGGACGCCGGTTGTTCCTCAAGTGCGAAGGCTTCAACTTCGCCGGGTCCATCAAACTCAAGGCGGCGGTGGAGATGGTGTCCGCCGCCGAACGGGACGGGTTGCTCTCCAAGGACAGCATCATCGTCGAATCGTCGTCGGGGAACCTGGGGGTAGCGCTGAGCCTGGTCGCCGCGAGCAAGGGCTACTGCTTTCTGTGTGTCACCGACCCGAGGTGCAATCTGAGCACCCGGCAGCTCATGGAGGCGCTCGGCGGCCAGGTCCACATGATTACCGACGCCGACAGTGAGGGCGGCTTCCTCGGTGCGCGGCTGAACTACGTACGCGCGCTCTGCGCTGCCGACGAGCGCTACGTCTGGCTCAACCAGTACGCCAACGACCACAACTGGCTGTCGCATTATCAACGGACCGCGCCCGCGATCGCCGAGCACTTCCCCGACCTGCGGGCGCTGTTCGTGGGTGCCGGCACGACCGGGACGTTGATGGGCTGTGCCCGCTACTTCCACGACCGGCGGTTGCCGGTGACCGTGGTGGCGGTCGACGCGGTCGGCTCGGTGACCTTCGGGACACCGGCCGGGCCTCGGATGATTCCCGGCCTCGGCACCAGTGTGCGGCCGCCGATGCTCGATCAGTCCTACATCCACGATGTGGTGCACGTCGAGGAACGCGACACCATCCGGGTCTGTCACCAGATGGCCGACCGAGGGTTCCTGTTCGGCGGCTCGACCGGCACGGCGGTCAGCGGCGCACTGGCCTGGCTGGCCGAGCATGAGGAGGTCGGGCAGGGCAGCGCGGTCGTGCTCGCGCCGGACCTCGGGGAGCGGTATGTCGACACGGTCTACCACCGCAACTGGCTGCGCGACATCTACGGCGAGGACGTACTCGCCGGCCTCGAGGGCGACTCGGAGCTGATCGGAGCGTCGTCGGGAGGCGAGTGGTGAGCAGCCAGAGAGGAAAGGATCATGAACGTCCAACCGTTCCGCATTGAGATAGCCGAAGACGTGCTCGACGACCTCGGGCAACGACTGGCCCGCTCCCGTTTTCCGCGCGCCGTTCCCGGCGCCGGCTGGCGGTACGGCACAGACGTGGACTACCTGCGGGAGTTGGTGGCGTACTGGCGCAACGACTACGACTGGCGGGCCGCCGAGGCGTCGCTCAACGCGATGCCCCAGTTCACCGCCCGGGTCAACGATCTGGATCTGCACTTCGTGCATGCGCCCGGTGTGGGTCCGGCCCCGTTGCCGTTGCTGTTCAGTCATGGTTGGGGCGGGTCGTTCTGGGAGGTGCACAAGATCCTCGGCCCGTTGACGGATCCGGCCGCGTACGGCGGGGACCCGGCTGATGCGTTCGACGTGGTCGCGCCGAGCCTGCCGGGCTTCGGCTTCTCGGCCGATCCGGCCCGGACGGGCGTGCACGGCGCCGTCATCGCCGATGCCTACGCCTCGCTGATGGACCTGCTCGGCTACCGCGGATTCGGATTGCAGGGTGGTGACTGGGGTGCCCGGGTGGTCAGCACGCTGGCCCACCGCCACCCCGCCCGGGTGGTCGGCCTGCACCTCAACCTGGCGCTGCTGACGCCCTACCTGGGTCCGGGCTCGGCGCCGCTGAGCCGGGCCGAGCGGTTGTTCATCGCCGAGGTGCAGCAGTGGCAGCAGGCCGCGGGGGCCTATCTCGCGGTGCAGAACGCCACCCCACAGTCGCTGGCGTACGGGCTGGACGATTCACCGGTCGGACTGGCGGGCTGGCTGTTGGACAAGTTCCGCGCGTTCAGCGACTGTGACGGCGACCTGGAGAAGTCCTTCACCCGCGACGAGCTGCTGACCAACCTGATGATCTATTGGGTTACCGGCACCGCCGGGTCTTCGCTGCGGCTCTATCACGAGGGTGTGAGTGAAGGGCTCAAGTTCGGTCCAGGTGACCGGATCGCGGTGCCCACGGCGGTGGCCGACTTCCCGGCGGAAATCTTCCACCCGCCACGGGAGTGGGTCGAGCGGCTCTACGACGTGCGGCGCTTCACCACGATGCCGCGCGGCGGGCATTTCGCCGCAGTCGAGGCACCGGAACTGCTCGTCGAGGACATCCGGGCGTTCTACCGACCGCTACGGGGTTGAACCGGGCGGCCCGCTCCAGTTCGGATGCGGGCCGCCGCAAACCCTGGCGACCGGGAAGATCCGGCCATACCAGGAAATCCGCGCGAGAGGCGAGGTCGCTTCCCGCGCGGTGCTGGTCTTCGAAGGATCAGGCGAGGATGACCGGCAGTGAAAGCAGCGGACGTACCGCCATCCCGGGCGCGTAGCGCAGCGCACCGGGCTCAACCGCGAGCCGGGCCCCGGGGTACCGGTCAAAGAGTTTGGTGATCACAATCTCGGCCTGCGCCTTCGCCAGGTGGCTGCCCAGGCAGTAGTGGATGCCATGGCCGAAGCTCAGGCTGGTCGGTTTGGGCCGGGTGAGGTCGAGCTCCCCGGGCCGGTCCGGGAACTGGGCCTCGTCGTGGTTCGCCGAAGCCAGCGAGATGATGACGATTTCGCCGGCCGGGATGGTCACGCCGCGCAGCTCCACCGGTGCCGTTGTGGTGCGTTGCAACGCGTTGGTGGCCGGGCTGACGAAACGCAGCAGCTCCTCGACCGCGTTGCGCAGCAGCGCGGGCTCGCCGCGGAGGGTCGCGAGTTGGTCCGGATGGGCCAGCAGCGCGGCGATGACCCCGCTGAGCAGGTTCATCGTCGTGTCGTTGCCGCCGGTCATCAGGGCGAAACCGGTGGAGAGCACCTCGCTGTCGGTGAGCCGCTTGTCATCGTCGGCGTGAATCAGCGCGGAGAGCAGGTCTTCGCCCGGGTTGGCGTGCTTGTCGACGATGAGCGCGCTCATATAGGCCGACAGGTCCCGGGTGTCCTTGTCCAGGATGCCCGTCGGATCGGTCGGATCGTGCTTTCGCAGGCTCGTCGACCAGTAGCGGAACCTGTGCCAGTCGGTGTCCGGTACGCCCATCAGCTGCGCGATGGTGATGATCGGTAGCGGCTCGGCGAGGTCGGCGACCAGCTCCGCTGGGCTCTTGAGGGCCGCCGCGTCGAGAAGTTCATCGACTGTCCGCTCGATCTGCGGACGGAGCCGCTCCACCCGCTTCGGAGTGAACGCGAAGCTCAGCGCCCGGCGCAACGGGGTGTGCCGGGGCGGGTCGGAGTTGGCGAGATGGTTGGAGATTTCGTCGGCCGGCTGGTATTCCTGACCGACTTGGCCGGAGAGCGCCTGGTAGAGCCGACCGATGTCCCGGCTCAGCCGCGGATCGGAGAGCGCGGCGCGGGCATCGTCCCAGCGGGTGATCACCCACGCGCGCAGACCGTCGGGCGTCTGCACCGCGCAGACCGGCTGCTCCTGACGCAGGTGCGCGAGGAACGGGTACGGGTTCTGGGTGTAGTCGTTGGTGAACATCCAGTACTTCGACAGGGCACGCACGGCGGTGGTCATCGCAGGTCAGCCTTTTGTCGAGGATGCGTTGGCGCGCATCGCGTTGCGGGCGCGGCGACGGATCGCGTTGAGCAGTGACAATCGAATCGCGCCGCTGCCGAGGCGGATCACCGTCCAGTAGAGGGCGAAGTCGCGGCGAGCCTTGCGGTCGGTACAGAACACCCGGGTCTCGGTGCGCAGCACACCGTCGCGGCACAGGAAGTTGAGGCCGAGCTTGTTGTAGCCAGGCTTGTCGAAGTCGAGTAGCGCCTCCTTGACCGGCTGGTCCAGTGGGGGCGAGCCATGCGATGAACCGATGCCACCGAAAACCAGCTCGTCGTCGGTGCGGTCCAGCAGGTACTCCTCGCCGATGTCGCCGACGACCCGGTGATCCTTGTTCGGTTTGCTCTTCGTGAGCCGGAGCAGCATGAACGCCAAGGGCGCTTCGCGTAGCGTCAGGTCGGTGACCGCCCGCAGGATGACGTCGCTGGGCGCGTCGATCGCCAATTCGTGCACCTCGTTGAAGTGCCACTCGGGCAGAAAGTGGTCCAGCCGGGTCGCCGGCTCGGCGGACCGGTGCGCCGGCAATTGGGCGGGGTTGTCGTCGGGTGCGGCCTGCGGGGTGGCGCCGCCGGGATCACGGGCCAACCGGCCGGCGATCCTGTCGTCGACGGAAGTCAATGCATTGAACGCGTTTTCGCGGAACAGTGAGTTTCCAGACATGGGTCGCCTCCAGGCGTAGATAACACCCACCAGCGTGGCAACGGCGTACCTCGATGGTCAACCTGGCACCAAATTCTCGAATACAGCGCGGCGGCCGACCCAGTTCGGCCGCGCTGAGCAGCGCTTCCCTGGTCGGGATGCAGCTTTTCGATGTGGCGTTGCCCGGTTATTGGGCTCGCTGTTGACTGGGGCGCAGTAAATAGTCGGAGTGAATACGCGGTTGTCCTTTCGATAGATCTGATCGGGGTGAATGCAATGCTCGTTCCGGGTGGGCCACGGTTGCCGTTGACTGCGGCGCAAGCTGGTCTGTGGTTCGCGCAGCAGGCGGATCCGACCAACCCGATCTACAGCATCGCCGAGTGCGTCGAAATCGACGGTCCGGTCGATCCGGTGCTGTTCGAACTGGCGCTGCGCCGGGTGGTTGCCGAAACCGACGCGCTGCGGGCGCGGTTCGGCGCGGATGACGCCGGACCGTGGCAGGTCATCGGGCCCGACCTCGACTGGATCATGCAGTACGTCGACGTGAGCGACACCGCCGATCCCGACGAGGCGGCCCGGGCCTGGATGCGCGAACGCGCATCGCTCCCGGTTGACCTGGCCCAGGACCACCGTTCACGTTCGCCCTGGTCAAGCTCGCGGACGACCGGTTCCACTGGTTCAACCGCATTCATCACGTCGCGGTCGACGGCTTCGGCGGTTCGCTCGTCGCGCAGCGCGCGGCCGAGGTCTACACCGCCCTGGTCGCCGACCAGCCGGTGCCGCCGACCCGCTTCGGTGCCCTGAGCGAGTTGGTGACGGCTGACGCCGCGTACCGCGGATCCGAGCAGTTCCAACGGGACCGCGCGTACTGGATGGCCCGGTTCGCCGACCAGCCGCGGGCCGTGACGCTGAGCCGCCGGCCGAGATCGGTGCCCCGCGCCCATGAGCGGATCAACGGCGTCCTGGGCAGGGCCACCCTGACCGGCCTGCACGACCTGGCCCGGTCGACCGGGGTGGGTTGGCCCGCGGTCGTCGTCGCGGGGATCGCCAGCTATCTGCACCGGATGACCGGTAGCGCGGACGTCGTCATCGGTCTGGCCGTGGCCGCCCGCGTCGACCGGGTCGCCCGCGATGTGCCCGGCATGGGTGTCCAACGCGCTGCCGCTGCGGGTCCGGGTCGATCCGGCGATGACCGTGCACGAGCTGCTGCGGCAGGTCTCCGGCGAGCTGCACCTGGCGCTGCGTCATCAGCGGTACCGGTACGAGGACCTGCACCGCGACCTCGGGCTCACGCGTGACCGCCGACCTTCTGGGGTCCGGAGATCAACCTGCTGATGTTCGATCCGGGCCTGAGTTCGCCGGCCGCCCGGCAACGGTACGGGGCTTCTCGATCGGCCCGGAGGAGGACCTGTCCCTGATCGTGGACAGCCGCGCCGCCGGCCTGCTCCGCTTCGACGTGCACGCCAACGCCGACCGGTACGACGTCGACGAGCTGGCCGGACACCGGGACCAGTTGTTCGCGGTCCTCGCCGAGCTGGCCGACACCGAGCCGAACCAACAGATCCACCGGCTCGCCGGACCCACACTGCCGCTGGACAACCTGGTGGACGATCCGCAGGATGCCGTTGTCGTGCCGTACCGGGCACCGCGGGACGAGACCGACGCGGCGCTGGCCAAGCTCTTCGCCGAGCTCCTGGCCGTGCCGAAGGTCGGCATCGACGACGACTTCTTCGCCCTCGGCGGTCACTCGCTTTCAGCGATCCGGTTGCTGAGCCGGCTGCGCGCGACCCTCGGCGCCGAACTGTCGGTACGGGACATTTTTGAGGCTCCCACCGTTGCCGGCCTGGCCAGGCTGATCACCAACGCGCAGACCGCGCGCCCGGCGCTGCGGTCGGTGGCCCGGCCGGAGGTGCTCCCGCTCTCGATGGCGCAGCGCCGACTGTGGTTCCTCAACCGGTTGGAGGCCGGGGCCGCCACCTACAACCACGGGTTGTCGCTGCGGCTCACCGGGGTCCTGCACGTCGCCGCGCTCGAGGCCGCGATCAGCGACGTGGTGGCCCGCCACGAGAGCCTGCGCACCGTGTATCCCGAAATCGACGGGACGCCATGCCAGCGGATCCTGCCGGTGGCGCCGATACCCGCTGCGCATCTGCACACCGACGCGACCGGTCTCGACCGGACTATACCGTCGGATCAGCGAGGGCTTCGACCTGACCGTCGACCTGCCGGTGCGGGCCACCCTGTTCAGCTTGTCGGAGGCCGACCACGCCCTGTTCATCGTGCTGCACCACATCGCCAGTGACGGATGGTCGCTGGCGCCACTGGCCCGGGATCTGGCCAACGCGTACGCGGCTCGGTGCGCCGGCCACGCCCCCCAGTGGAATCCGCTGACCGTGCAGTACGCCGACTATGCGCTCTGGCAGCACGATGTACTGGGCGACGAGGACGATCCGGACAGCCCGATCCACCGGCAGCTGTCGTACTGGCAGGGCGCCCTAGCCGGCCTGCCGGATCAGATCGCGCTGCCCACGGACCGTCCGCGACCAGCGGTGTTGAGTAATCGTGGCGGCACGGTTCCGCTCCGCATCGACGCTGATCTGCATGCGGGTCTGGCCCGGCTGGCCCGACGCAACGGCGCCAGCATGTTCATGGTTCTGCGCGCGGCCCTCGCCACGCTGCTCACCCGCCTCGGCGCCGGCACGGATATCGTCCTGGGCACCCCACCGCCGGCCGCACCGACGAGGCGCTCGACGATCTCATCGGCTTCTTCATCAACACGCTCGTGCTGCGCACCGACACCAGCGGCCGGCCCACCTTCACGGAGCTGCTGCACCGGGTGCGGGAGAGTGACCTGACCGCGTACGCGAACCAGGACGTTCCGTTTGAGCGGCTGGTCGAGGTGCTCAACCCGGTGCGCTCCCTCGGCCGGCACCCACTCTTCCAGGTGATGGTCGCGCTGCAGAACGCCCCCGAGGCGCGACTGGACCTTGCCGGACTGGACGCCAGCCCGCAGGTGGTTGAGGTCGGGGTGGCCCGCTTCGATCTGAGTTTCCACCTCGACGAGCACCATGCCGGGGACGGCACGGAAGCCGGGATCCAGGGCACCATCCGCTACAGCCTGGACCTGTTCGACAGCTCAACCATCGAGCGGCTGGCCGCCCGCTACGTACGGGTCCTCGCGGAGATCCTCGCCGCCCCCGACCGGGAGTTGACCGAGCTGGACATTCTGCTGCCAGCCGAGCGGGACCGGGTACTGCGAACGTGGAACGACACCGCGATGGAGCTGCCCGCTGGGACCTTCGTTGACCGGTTCGAGGCACAGGTCGCCGCGACGCCCGACCGTCCGGCCGTGGTCGATGCCACCACCCGGTTGACCTACGCGGAACTCAACGCCGAGGCCAATCGGCTGGCCCGGGTGCTCATCGCCCATGACGCCGGTCCGGAGCGGCTGGTCGCGCTCGCACTGCCCCGCTCGGCGCGGATGATGGTGTCGATCCTGGCGGTGTTGAAGGCTGGCGCGGCCTATGTGCCGATCAGCCTGGACTACCCGGTCGACCGGATCGCGTACCTGTTGACCGACGCTCAACCGGTGGTGCTGGTCACCGAGGGCGCGGCCGTCGCGCTGCTGCCCGACACCGAGGTGCCGACCGTGTGCGTCGACCGGATCGGCGAACCGGCCGGCGGGTCGGACGCGGAGAACCTCGGGATCGAAATTCATCCCGAGCACCGCGCCTACGTCATCTACACCTCCGGCTCCACCGGGCGTCCCAAGGGCGTGCCGTCGAGCACCGCGCGCTACTCAACTACGTCACCTGGGCGAGTCGGGCATACCCGAGCGCCGCGAGGTCGCCCTCTGGCATGCCTCGGTGTCGTTCGACGCTTCGGTGACCACGCAGTGCACCACGCTCGCGCGGCGGCTGCGTACACGTGGTGTCGCTGGACGGCTCGGACACCGCCGCCGACCGGGCACTGCGGGACGCGCCGGCCACCTTCGTGAAAGGAACGCCGAGCCATTTGCCGTTCCTCAACACACTGCCGGACTGGTACTCCCCAACCGGCGAGCTGCTGCTCGGTGGCGAGGCGCTCTCAGGCGAAGCGTTGCAGCAGTGGCGCCGCCGGCGCCCGGAGACCGCGTCTACAACGTGTACGGGCCGACCGAAGCGACGGTCGACAGCTCCGAGTTCCGCATCGAACCCGGCGACGAGGTACCGCCGCGGTCCGGTGCCGATCGGCCGACCGACAGGGCAACGTGCGGGTCTATGTGCTGGACGACGGCCTGCGCCCGGTGCCGGCCGGCGTCGCCGGTGAGCTGTACATGGCCGGCGCGGGGTTGGCCCGAGGCTATCTGGGACCGGGCCGGGGTGACCGCCGAACGGTTCGTCGCCTGACCCGTTCGGACCGGCCGGAACCCGCGGATGTATCGCACCGGTGATCTGGCCCGCTGGACGGTCCGACGGCAACCTGGTCTTCCGTCGGCCGGGCCGACGACCAGGTCAAGATCCGTGGGTTCCGGGTCGAGCTGGGCGAGGTCGAGGCGGCTGGTCGCGGGCCATCCGGAGGTCGGGCAGGCCGCGGTGGTGGTGCGCGAGGACCGGCCCGGGGATCAGCGGCTGGTCGCCTACGTCGTCGCCCCGGCTGCGGTGACCGTGGATCCGGAGGAGCTGCGCCGCCACGCGCGGAGCGGTTGCCCGAGTACATGGTGCCGGCCGCGTTCGTGGTGCTGGACGCCGCTGCCGTTGACCCCGAACGGCAAGGTGGACCGGCGGGCGCTGCCGGAGCCGGCGCTGGGCACCGCGCCGGTCGGGTCGGGCCCCGGCAACGTCGGCGGGAGGCGATGCTGTGCGGGCTGTTCGCCGAGGTCCTGGGTACCGGACCGAGGTCGGGGTGGACGACGATTTCTTCGACCTGGGCGGGCATCGTTGCTGGCGACCCGGCTGGTCAGTCCGGGTGCGGCCGGTGCTTCGGCGTGGAGCTGCCGTGCGGGCGTGTTCGAGGACGCCGACCGTGGCCGACCCTGCGTCCAGCGGCTCGATCCGACGGTGACGCGCGACGCACCGGCCGCCGGCCGGTGCCCGCGCGCCGGAGTCGGTCCCGCTGTCTTCGCGCAGCAGCGGCTGTGGTTCCTCGACCGGTTGGACGGGCCGAGCGGCGCCTACAACATCGCCGGCTGTCGTTGCGGCTGCGCCGGCGCCCTGGACGCCGACGCGCTGCGCGCGCGCGTTGGGCGACCTGGTCGCGCGGCACGAGATCACTGCGTACCGTCTTCCCCGACGCTCGACGGCGGCCGTCCGGCAGCACGGTCCTGACCCGTCGGCTACGCGCTGCCGGACTGGACCGGTGGTGATCGGCGAAGGCGGCACTGCTGCGAAGCGCTGGCCGTCGCGCGCCGGCCGAGGCGTTCGACCTGGCGCGCGAGCTGCCGGTGCGGGCCAAGCTGTTCCGCTCGGCGCCGATGAACCACGTGCTGCTGCTGGTCATGCACCACATCGCCGGCGACGGCTGGTCGCTGGCGCCGCTCGGCCGCGACCTGTGCCGGGCCTACACCGCGCGAGCGGCCGGGACGGCTCCGCCTGGTCGCCGCTGCCCGTGCAGTACGCCGACTACGCGCTCTGGCAGCAGGAGCTTCTCGGCTCGGAGGAGACCCGGACAGCGGGATCTCCCGACAGCTCGCGTACTGGCGCGACGCGCTGGCCGGCTGCCCGACGAGCTGGCGCTGCCCACCGACCGGGCCCGGCCGGCCGAGGCGAGCTACCGGGGTGGACGAGTGGCCTGCGGGTCGACGCCGGAACTGCACGCCCGACTGCGGTCGCTGGCCGGGGCGACGCAACGCGACCGTGTTCATGGTGTTCAAGCGGCGCTCGCCGCGCTGCTGACCCGGCTCGGTGCGGGCACCGACATGCCGATCGGCTGCGCCGTCGCCGGCCGCACCGACGCCGCGCTCGAGCCACCTGGTCGGATTCTTCGTCAACACGCTGGTGCTGCGCACCGACACGTCCGGCGATCCGGCCTTCGCCGAGCTGCTGGACCGGGTTCGGGATAACGCCTTCGCCGCGTACGAGCATCAGGACGTGCCGTTCGAGCGGCTGGTCGAGTTGCTCAACCCGGCCCGCTCGCTGGCCCGCCACCCGCTGTTCCAGGTGGCCCTGACCTTCAAGAACCTCACCGCGGCCGTCCTCGATCTGCCGGGCGTTACCGCAGTTGAGCAGCCGGTCGACCTGCGGGTGGCCAAGTTCGACCTGTCGCTGGATGTCGCCGAACGTACCGCTGGTGCCGAATGCCTCGGCATGGACCTGCACCTCGACTACAGCGACGACCTGTTCGACCGGGCGACCGCGGTGACGATCGGTGAGCGACTGCTGCGCCTCCTCGCCGCCGTCGCCGAGAACCCCGACGGCCGCATCGGCGCCGTGGAAATCATGACCGAGGCGGAGCGCCGTCAGCTCCTGGTCGACTGGAACGCCACCGGTCACGACCTGCCGCCCAGCACCTACCCCGAACTCTTCGAAGCGCAGGTACGCCGGACGCCGGACGCCCCGGCGATCATCTTTGACGGCGGTGTGCTGAGCTTCGCGGAGTTGGAGGCGTGGGCCAACCGGCTGGCCCGGCAACTCGTCACGCTCGGCGTCGGACCCGAGCAGGTGGTTGGGCAGGCGCTGGGCCGCTCGGTTTATTCGATCCTGAGCTCGCTCGCGGTCATGAAGGCCGGCGCGGCCTATCTGCCGGTGGACCCGGACTACCCGCCGGACCGAATCGAGTTCATGCTCACCGACTCACGACCGGTCCTGCTGCTCACCACGACCACGATCGTCGACGGCCTGCCGGCCGTTGACGGTCTGCGTCGGATCGCCATCGACGATCCGGAGTTCGCCGCCGCCGTCGACAAGCAGTCACCCGAGCCGTTGCGCGATACGGATCGGCTCGGTCCGACCTCGCAGCTCAACGCGGCATACGTCATCTACACCTCCGGATCGACCGGCCGGCCCAAGGGTGTCGTCGTCACGCACACCGGCATCCCGAGCTTTGTCGCCACCCAGACCGAGCGTTACGACATCCGGCAGGGGAGCCGGGTCCTGCAGTTCTCCTCGCCCAGTTTCGACGCTTCGGTGCTGGAGCTGTGCATGTCGTTGCCGGTCGGCGCGGCCATGGTGGTGCCGCCGCCCGGGCCGCTCGCCGGTGAGGTGCTCGCCGACATCCTGGTCAACCAGAAGATCAATTTGGCGCTCATCGCGCCGGTGGCGATGGCCACCGTCCCGGTCGGCGCGCTGCCGGACTTCCACACGCTGGTCGTCGGCGGCGACGCCGTCTCGGCCGAGCTGGTTGACCGCTGGGCGGGCAGCAGACGGATGGTCAACGCCTACGGCCCCACCGAGTTCACCGTCGTCGGCGCGATCAGTGATCCGCTCGCCCCGTTCACCGGGCTGCCCACGATCGGCCGGCCGGTGCACAACTCCCAGGCGTACGTGCTGGACGCGGCGCTTCGGCCGGTGCCGGTCGGTGTCGCGGGCGAGCTGTACATCGCCGGAGCCGGCCTGGCCCGTGGCTACCTGGACCGGCCGGCGTTGACGGCGCAACGGTTTGTCGCCAACCCGTTCGGCGTCCCCGGCTCGCGGCTGTACCGCACCGGCGACCTCGCCCGTTGGCAGAGCAACGGCACGCTGGAATACCTGGGCAGGGTCGACGACCAGGTGAAGATCCGTGGCTTCCGGATCGAACTCGGCGAGATCGAGGTCGTCCTCGGCAAGCACCCCGACCTGCGGCAGGTCGCCGTTATCGTGCGCCAGGACCAGCCAGGGGTCAAACGACTCGTCGCCTACGTGGTGCCGGCAGCGGGCCGGCGGGCCGAGATCGCCGCGTTGCGTGCGCACGTCGCCGCGGCCCTGCCCGATTACATGGTGCCGTCGGCCTTCGTCGTGCTCGACTCGCTGCCGATCAACCCCAACGGCAAGCTCGACCGCAAGGTCCTTCCGGCCCCGAGCTACACGCTCATTTCGACCGGCCGACCGGCCCGCAACGTCCGTGAGGAACGGTTGTGCGGCCTCTTCGCTGAACTGCTCGGCCTCGACGCGGTCGGCATCGACGACAGCTTTTTCGAGCTGGGCGGGGACAGCATCGTCTCGATCCAGTTGGTCAGCCGGGCACGGCAGGCCGGGCTGGTGTTCAACCCACGCGATGTGTTCACCCATAAGACCGTCAGCGAACTGGCGGCGATCGCCACCGAGGTCGACGAGAACACCGTGGCACACGACCCGGACGCCGGGATCGGTGCGCTGCCGGCCACCCCGATCATGCACTGGCTGCGCGAGCGCGGTGGCCCGATCGACCGGTTCAACCAGTCGGCGCTGCTGCGGGTTCCGGCCGACCTGACGCTGCCCCGGCTCGAACACGCCGTCTCGACGCTACTCGACCAGCACGACATGCTCCGGTCGACGCTGCGGGACGACTGGAGCCTGACCGTTGCGCCGAGGGCCGCGGTGCCGACCACCGGGCTGGTGCGGCGGGTCGACATCGCCGGCCTCGTCGGTGACCGGTTGGTCGCCGAAATCGCGGCCCGGGCCGACGAGGCATGGGACCGACTGGCACCGAGGTCCGGCACCATGCTGCAGCTGGTCTGGTTCGACGCCGGTCCGCAGCGACCGGGGCGACTCCTCGTCGCGGCGCACCACCTCGTGGTCGATGGCGTCTCGTGGCGGATCCTCCTACCGGACCTGCAGGCCGCCTGCGCCGGTACCCCGCTCGCGCCGGTCGCCACCTCGTTCCGGGAATGGGCGCGGCTGCTGGTCACCGAGGCCGCCGGCCGGAGCGCCGAACGCCAACTGTGGCACGCGATGCTGACCGAGCCGGACCAACCGCTCGCCGCACGGCCACTGGATGGTGGGCGCGACCTGGTAGCCACCGCGGAACGGATCACCGTGACGTTTCCGGCGGCGTCGACGGCGCCGTTGCTGACCAGCGTGCCCACGGCCTTCCACGCCGGGGTCGCCGACGTCCTGCTGACCGGTCTGACCCTGGCGGTGGCCGACTGGCGTCGCCGACGCGGTGGCGGCGACGCCACCGCGGTCCTGGTGGACCTGGAGGGCCACGGCCGCGAGCAGCTCCACGAGCGTCTCGACCTGTCCCGCACCGTCGGCTGGTTCACCAGCATGTACCCGGTCCGACTGGACTCCGGCGTGCGGGACTGGGCCGACGTGTGGGCTGCCGGCCCGAGCGTTGGCGCGGCGTTGCGTCAGGTCAAGGAGCAGTTGCGCGCCCTGCCCGGCAACGGGGTCGGTTACGGCCTGCTGCGCTACCTCGCCGCGGATCCGATGCCGGCGCCGGCCCGTCCACAACTCGGCTTCAACTACCTGGGCCGAGTGGAGTTGACCGGCGACGCTGGTGACGCGAGCGGCTGGGGGATCGCCCCGGAGGCGCAGCGGTTCACCGGCGCGGACGAGCCGCGGACCCCGCTGACGCACGCCATCTCGGTCAGTGCGATGACGCACGACCACCCCGACGGGCCGCAACTGGTGGCCACCTGGTCCTGGGCCGGTGAGCTGTTCACCGAGGCCGACATCGCTGAGCTGGCGCGTGCCTGGTTCCGCGCGCTGGACGTACTGATCGTGCACGCGGCTCGGCCGGACGCCGGTGGCTACACACCGTCGGACCTGTCGCTGGTCGAGCTTTCCCAAGACGAGATCGACCTGTTGGAAGCCGAGTGGAGGACGCTGCAATGACCAGGCCAGGCCCGGAAGACATTCTGCCGCTGTCGCCGTTGCAGGAAGGGCTCCTCTTCCATGCGGTCTACGACCAGGGCGACTTGGACCTGTACACCGTCCAGTTCACGCTGGACCTGCACGGACCATTGGACGTCGAGGCACTGCACACCGCCGCTCGCGCCGTCGTGCGTCGGCATGCCAGCCTGCGGGCCGGCTTCCTCGATGGTCGGCTCAGCCGGCCGGTGCAGGTGATCGCCCGCACGGTGACGCTGCCGTGGACCGAGGTCGATGTCAGTTCGCTGGACGGCCCGGCCCAAGAGGCGGAACTGGCCCGCATCCAGGCCGAGGCACAGGCACAGCGCTTCGAACTCGCCCGTCCACCGCTGCTGCGGTTCACCGTGGTGAAACTCTCCGCCGGACTGCACCGGCTCATCCTCACCAATCATCACCTGCTGCTCGACGGCTGGTCGCTGCCGGTCGTGGTGAGCGAACTGTTCGAGCTGTACGCCAGCGGGGGAGACGACCGGGTGCTGCCGCGCGCGGTGCCCTTCCGTGACTACCTGTCCTGGCTGACCCGGCAGGACCGGACAGTCGCGCGGCAGACCTGGCGACAGGCGCTGGCCGGGGTCGAGCCGACCCTGCTGGCCCCCGGCGGCACGACCGGCGCGGTGCGGACCCGGCAGGTGACCGCGGCACTGTCCACCGACACCACCGAGGTGCTGAGCACACTCGTCCGCCGGGAGGGCGTCACGCTCGGCACCACCGTGCAGACCGTCTGGGCGATCCTGCTGGGCCGCTTGACCGGTCGCGACGACGTCGTGTTCGGCAACATCGTCTCCGGCCGCCCGCCGGAGATCCCGGGGGTGGAGCGGATGGTGGGTCTGCTCATCAACATGCTTCCGGTGCGGATCCGGCTCGACCCGCACCGCTCGCTGCTCGACACCCTCGTCCAGGTTCAGCACGAGCAGGCCGACCTGCTGCCCCACCACCATCTCGGGCTCGGTGAGATCCAGCGTGACCTCGGTGTCGGCAACCTGTTCGACACCGCGATGGTGTTCGAGAACTACCCGGTCGACTCGGCCGGCCTGCGGGACCTGCCCGGCGGGCTGCGTCTCGGTGCTGTCGAGGGCCGGGACGGCGGGCACTACCCGCTGTACCTCAACGCCGATGTGCACGAGGGGCAGTTGCGGTTGCGCCTGAACTTCCGCCCCGATGTCTTCGACGAGCACTTTGTCGCGTCGCTGGGCGAGCGGCTGGTCACCGCGCTCGTGGCGATCGCCCGCACGGCTGATCTGGCAGTCGGCGCTGTCGACCTGCTCCAGCCCGGAGAGCTTGACCGGCTGCGGGCCTGGGGCCACGGCGGACCGGGGGCGACCCCACAGTCCTTTGTCGAGATCTTCGCCGCCCGGGTCCGTGCGACGCCGGCCGCGCCCGCCGTGGTGAGCCGGGACGAAACATTGACCTACGCCGCGCTCGACGCTCGCGCCGAGAAACTGGCCCGACAACTGAGCCGGCAGGGGGTCGGCCCGGGCGGCATCGTCGCGCTGCTGCTCGGCCGCTCGACCCAATCGGTGGTGGCCGCGTTGGCGGTCATGAAAGCCGGCGCCGGGTATCTGCCCCTGGATCCGGCGTACCCGTCGGAGCGCCTCGCCTTCATGGTCGAGGACGCCGCTCCGGTCGCCGTGATCACGTCCGCCGCGTTGGTCGACCGGCTGCCCGCCGGGTGCGACACCGTCATCCTCGTCGAGCGCCCCGAGCGCACCGGCGACGAACCCGTGGTGCTGGCGGCACCGAAGGTCGACGCTCCGGCGTACGTCATCTACACCTCCGGGTCGACCGGACGCCCCAAGGGGGTCGTGGTCACGCATCGGGGAGTGGCATCGCTGATCGCCGCCCAGATCGACCGCCTCGGGGTCGGTCCGGGCTCCCGCGTCCTGCAGTTCGCCTCGCCGAGCTTCGACGCCGCGTTCTGGGAGCTGTGCATGTCCCTGGGCTCCGGTGCGGCGCTCGTCGTGGCCGGTGCCCAGACGCTGGCCGGTGACGCGCTGAGCGCCGTCCTCGCTGAGCAGGCGGTCACCCACGCGACGCTGCCGCCAGCGGTGCTCCCGAGCCTCGGTGAGTCGGGCCTCCCCGAGGGGATGACGCTCGTGGTGGCCGGCGAATCTACCGCGGCGAACCTCGTCGAGCAATGGTCCGTCGGTCGGGTCATGATCAACGGGTACGGGCCGACTGAGACGACGGTCTGCGCGACGATGAGCGAACCGCTCGGCCCCGACGGCGCGGTGCCCATCGGCACTCCGTTGTCCGGCACCGACGTGTTCGTACTCGACAACTGGCTGCGACCGGTCCCGGTCGGGGTGCCCGGCGAACTGTACGTGGCCGGTGACGGCCTGGCGCAGGGCTACCACGGGCGCCGGACCCTGACCGCCGCCCGCTTCGTGGCCAACCCGTTCGGGGCGCCCGGTTCCCGCATGTACCGCACCGGAGACCTCGTCCGCTGGCGGTCCGACGGCGTGCTGGTCTACCTTGGCCGGACCGACGAGCAGGTCAAGATTCGTGGGTACCGCATCGAACTAGGTGAGATCGAGTCCGCGTTGTTGGCCTGCGACGAGGTCGCCCAGTCGGTCGCGTTGGTGCGGGAGGAATCGCCGGGCGACAAGCGGATCGTCGGCTACGTGGTCGCCGCCGCGGGTGCCACGGCCGACGGCGCGGCGCTACGTCGCCAGCTGGCGGCCACCCTGCCCGACTACCTGGTGCCATCCGCCGTGATCGTGCTGGAGCGGCTGCCCACCACCCCGAACGGCAAGACCGACCGCAAGGCGTTACCGGCGCCCGACTTCGAGCGGAGCGGACGGACCGCACGCACCCCGCGGGAGGAAATTCTCGGCGGGCTCTTCGGCGAGGTGCTCGGCCTCGAAACGGTCGGTGTCGACGACAGCTTCTTCGACCGCGGTGGCCACTCACTGCTGGCGAGTCGACTGGTCAGCCGGGTCCGCGCCACGTTCGGCGTCGAACTCTCGGTGCGCGACCTGTTCGAGGCACCGACCGTCGCCCAGTTGGCCGAACGGCTGGACAGCGCGGCTGGCGCCCAGCCCGCGATCGTCGCCGGGGTCCGGCCGCCGGACCTACCACTGTCGTTCGCGCAGCGGCGGCTCTGGTTCCTCGACGAACTCGACCAGCCCGGCGGCACGTACAACATCCCGGCCATCGTGCGGCTCTCCGGGCAGCTCAACCCCTCGGCCCTGCAGCTCGCCCTCACCGATCTGATGCACCGACACGAGAGCCTCCGAACCGTTTTCCCCAATGGCGAGATCGGCCCGTGCCAGGTGATCCTCGACCCGGCGGCGGTCAACCTGGACCTGCTGGTCATTACCCTCGGCGAGGACGAGCTCCGGACCGCCCTGATGACCCAGCAGAGCGTGGGCTTCGAGCTGGACCAGGAACTGCCGGTGCGGGCCACCCTGTTCAAGCTCTCGCCCACCGAGCACGTCCTGCTGCTGCTGATGCATCACATCGTCGCCGATGGCGGATCGGTGGCGCCGCTGGTGCGTGATCTGTCCACCGCCTACACCGCCCGGGTAGCCGGTACCGCTCCGCAATGGGCGCCGTTGCCGGTGCAGTACGCCGACTACACCCTCTGGCAGCACGAGGTGCTCGGCCTGGAGGACGATCCGGACAGCCCCATCGCCCGACAGCTGACGTACTGGCGGAAGGCGCTGGCCGGGCTGCCCGAGGAGCTGCCCCTGCCCACCGACCGACCCCGCGACCAGGGTGGGAGCCACCGTGGCGACACGGTCCGGTTCGACATCGACGAGCAGTTGTACGGCCGGCTGGTCACCCTGGCCCGGGGCCAGCAGGTGACGCTCTTCATGGTGTTCCAGGCGGCGCTCGCCACCCTGCTGACCCGCTTCGGTGCCGGCACCGATATTCCGATCGGTACCCCGGTCGCCGGCCGGCCCGACGAAGCGCTCGACGATCTCGTCGGCTTCTTTGTCAACACCCTTGTGCTGCGTACTGACACCGGCGGCGATCCGACCTTCGCTGAGCTGCTCGCTCGGGTCCGGGACACCGACCTGGCCGCGTTCAGCAACGCCGATGCGCCGTTCGAGCGACTGGTCGAGCTGTTGAACCCGGCCCGTTCGCTGGCGCGTCACCCGCTGTTCCAGGTGATGCTGTCGTTCCAGAACGAGGTCGTCGGTGAGCTCGAACTACCGGGCGTGACCGCGTCGCAGGTGCCCGTCGACATCACCACCGCGAAGTTCGATCTGGAGGTCGAGCTGGCCGATACCGGTCACGGCGTGTCCGGGGTGGTCGAGTACGACACCGGATTGTTCGATCGGGCCACCGTTGCGCGGATGGTGCGGGCACTGCTCGACGTACTGGCGACCGTGGCGGCCGAGCCAACCCGCCGGATCGGCGACCTCGATGTCCTGTCGGCCGAGGAACGTCGGCGGGTACTGGTCGAGTTCAACGACACCGTGACCCACCTGCCGGGTGAGACGGTACTGGACGCCTTCGACGCCCTGGTCACGGCCCGGCCCGACGCGCCAGCCCTGGTCGCCGTGGACACCGAGCTGACGGTCGCCGCACTCGACGCGCGCGCCAACCGGCTCGCGCACCTGCTCGCCGGCTACGGGGTCGGGCCGGAACGCACCGTCGCCCTTGCCGTACCCGATATCGCCGACTCGGTCGTGGCGCTGCTCGCGGTGCTCAAGGCGGGCGCGGTCGCGGTGCAGGTCGACCCGGCCCTGCCGGCACAGCGGATGGCCGGCGTCCTCATCGACGCGGCCCCCGTGGTGCTGGTGGCGACGAAGGCCACCGCAACGCGGATACCGGCATCGCCGACCGACGGGCAGTCCTGGCTGCTGCTCGACGACCCGGACACGATCGCGGCGCTGACCCGGGCGCCAGCGACCGCGCCGGCACTTGCCGTGCCGGCCCCCGAAGCGGCGGCCTACCTGGTCTTCCCGACCGGACCGGCGCTGCGTCCCACCGGAACCACCGTCGACCACCGGAGCCTGCGCAACAGCGTGTACCGCCACAGCGTGGGCGCGCTGGCCCAGGCTGCCCGGACCGCCGGGCAGGACCGGCTGCGGGTGATGCTGCCCGGCCCGGTCGGCGCGACCGCCCCCTGGGAGACCCTGGCCGTCATCATCGGCGGCCACCAACTGCACCTGGTCGACGAGCGACTGCGGGACGCGCCAGCGGCACTGACCGATTACGTCAACGCCAACGGCCTGGACCTGGTACGGGCACCCGCCCCGGTCTTCGGCGAGCCGGTCACCGCCCGACTGCTCGACACCTCCACCCCCGGCGCGAACACCCGCGCCTACGTGCTCGACGGTCGGCTACGGCCCCAGCCGACCGGGGTGACCGGCAACCTGTTCGTGGCCGGCGACGCGCTCGGCCGGGGCTACCTGGACCGCCCCGGTGACACCGCTGAGCGCTTCGTCGCGGATCCGTACGGCGTCGCGGGCGCCCGGATGTACCGCACCGGCGAGATCGCACGCTGGCGGGGCGACGGCACGCTGGAGCGGCGTACCCCGGCCGGAGACGAGCTGGTCATCGACGGCATGACCGGCTCGATCAGCGAGATCGAGGCTGTGCTCGCCGAGCACGCCGACGTCGCGGCGGCCGCGGTGACCGCTCGCGTCGACCAATCGGGTACGACCCGGCTGGTCGGCTACCTCGTGCCGGCCCGAGATGGCGAACTGGACGTGCGGGTGCTGCAGAAGCATCTCGCCGGACTCCTGCCGGAGCGGTTTGTGCCGGACAGCTTCGTCACGCTCGACGAACTGCCGGTGGACGCCGCGGGCCGGGTGGACCGTGCCGCCCTGCCGACGCCCGATGGTGAAGACCCGGCGTCCCGGCGCACCCCTCGGGACCCGCAGGAGGAGATCCTCTGTGGTTTGTTCGCCGAGGCGCTGCGGCTGCCGCAGGTCGGCATCGATGATGACTTCTTCGCCCTCGGCGGGCACTCGCTGTCCGGCATCAAACTGGTCAACCGCATCCGCACCGTCTTCGGCGCCGAGCTGTCCATCCGTACCCTCTTCGAGGCACCGACCGTGGCCGGGCTGGCCGAGCGGATGGGCACGGTCAGCGCCGGCCGGTCGACCCTGCGCCCGGTGGCACGACCGGAGGAGATTCCGCTGTCCTACGCCCAGCGTCGGCTCTGGGTGATGGCCAACCTCGGTGCGTCCGGCGCCACCTACAACGTGCCGATGGTGCTGCGGCTCTCCGGTGAACTCGACCGGCACGCCCTGCGGGTCGCGCTCGCCGATGTGGTCGGTCGGCATGAGAGCCTGCGCACCATCTTCCCGGATGAGGACGGCCGGTCCCGGCAGGAGATCCTCGATCCGGACACCGCGCAACCCGGTCTGACCGTGGTGCCGATCGACGAGGCCGGTCTCGAGACGGCCATCCACGACGCGATCAACGTGGGTTTCGAACTGGCCGACGAGCTGCTGCTGCGGGCCACCCTGTTCGCGCTCACCCCGACCGAGCACGTGCTCCTGCTGGTGGTGCACCACATCGCCACCGACGGCTGGTCGACCGGGCCACTGGCGCGCGACCTCTCCACCGCGTACGCGGCGCGCTGCGTCGGCAACGTGCCCGACTTCTCGCCGCTGCCGGTCCAGTACGCCGACTACACGCTCTGGCAGCGTGAAACGCTCGGTAGCGAGGACGACCCGACGTCGGTCATCGCGCGGCAGCTGGACTTCTGGCGGGGCGCGTTGCACGGGATCCCTGAACAGCTCACCCTCCCGGCCGACCGGCCACGTCCGGCCAAGCCCGGCTACCAGGGCGGCCAGGTGCCGGTGCGGCTGAGCGCGGAGCTGCACCGGGGGCTCGTCGAGCTCGCCCGATCGGTGCAGGCGACCACGTTCATGGGGTTGCAGGCGGCGTTGGCCGCGCTGTTGACCCGGCTCGGCGCCGGCACTGACATCCCGATCGGCAGCCCGGTGGCCGGTCGTTCCGACAGCGCGTTGGACGATCTGGTGGGCTTCTTCGTCAATACGCTGGTGCTGCGTACCGACACCTCGGGCCACCCGAGCTTCAAGGAACTGTTGGGCCGGGTCCGGCAGACCGACCTGGCCGCGTACGCCAACCAGGACATCCCGTTCGAGCTGCTGGTCGACCGGCTCGCGCCGGCCCGGACGCTGGCGCACCACCCGCTGTTCCAGGTGTCACTGGTCTTCGAGACCGGTGAGGACCATCCACCGCAGCTGCCCGGCCTGGTCGTCAGCACACCGACGGTGACGATGGACGCGGCCAAGTTCGACCTGTCGCTCAACGTCGCGGAGCGGTTCACCGCTGACGGCCGCCCGGACGGGGTGGTGGGTTTCGTGCAGTACCGCGCGGACCTCTTCGACCGGGGAACCGTGCGGCGGCTGGTCGGCATGCTGGCGCAGTTGCTGGAGCATGCCGTGGTCGAGCCCGACCGGTCAATTACCACCTTGGACCTGACCTCGGCCGCGCAGCGCGAGGAGCTGATGGCTTCGACGCGGCGGCCACCGGCCCGGACCACGCTGCCGCGGCTGTTCGCGGCCCAGGTCGAAGCCAGTCCGGACGCGGTGGCCCTGGTCGGCGCCGACGGGTCGCTGACCTACGCCGAACTGGACGCCCGGGTAGCCCGGCTGGCCCGGTTGCTCGCCGCCCGGGGCGCCGGACCGGAACGCCTGGTCGGGCTGGCGCTGCCGCGCTCGACCGAGCTGGTCGTGGCGGTGCTCGCGGTACTGCGCACCGGTGCGGCGTACGTGCCGATCGACCCGGCCTATCCGGCCGAGCGGATCGCCTTCATGGTCGGTGATGCCCGGCCGGAACTGCTGCTGTCGGATACGTCGGTGGCGGCGGGGCTGCCGGCGCTGCCCCTGGAACCGATCTGCCTGGACGCCCCGTCGGTCGTCGCGGAACTGGCGGCCAGCCCTGACGGTTTCCCGACGGTCACCGCCAACCCGATGAGCCCGGCCTACGTCATCTACACCTCGGGCTCGACCGGCCGGCCGAAGGGGGTGGTCATTGAGCACCGGGCGCTGACCGAATACCTGTCGTGGGCCGTCGAGGCCTACCCCGGCGTACGGGGGGTCGCCGTTCTGCACTCGCCGGTCTCCTTCGACCTCACCGTCACCGCGCTCTTCGCGCCACTCGTCGCCGGTGGCCGGGTGTACGTGTCGGCGCTCGACGAGCGGGCCGCCGTCCCCGAGTCCGGGGTCACCTTCCTCAAGGTCACCCCGAGCCACGTGCCGCTGCTGAACGCGCTTCCGGATAGCTTCTCCCCGACCGGGGAGCTGGTCATCGGCGGCGAGCAACTGCTCGGTGAGTCACTGACCGAGTGGCGGCAGCGTCGCCCCGCGGCGACCATCATCAACGAGTACGGCCCGACCGAGGCGACCGTTGGCTGCGTGGTGTTCCGGGTGACCGGTGACATGAACCTGGCGCCGGGCGCGGTGCCGATCGGTCGGCCGGTCCCCAACACCGCCATCCACGTGCTCGACGCCGGGCTGCGGCCGGTGCCGGAGGGGCTGACCGGTGAGCTCTATCTCGCCGGCGACCAGCTGGCCCGGGGCTATCTCAACCGGCCCGACCTGACCGCGCAGCGCTTCGTGGCCAACCCGTTCGGCGCGCCCGGTGCGCGCATGTACCGTACCGGTGACCTGGTGCGCTGGCTTCCCGACGGCGAGCTGGAGTTCCTCGGCCGCGCTGACGACCAGGTCAAGGTCCGCGGTTACCGGATCGAACTGGGCGAGATCGAGGCCGTCATCGCCGGGCACCCCGACATCGCGCGGACCGCAGTCGTGGTTCGCGACGACCTGCCCGGTGGGCGAGCCCTGGTCGGCTACCTGGTGCCGGTCAGCGACACCCCGCCGGACCTCGCCGAGCTGCGCGGACACGTCGGGCGGGAGCTGCCGGACCACATGGTGCCGGCCGCGTTCGTGGTCCTCTCCGAGCTGCCGTTGACCACCAATGGCAAGCTCGACCGCACGGCGCTGCCGGCCCCGGACTTCACCAGCGCGGTGACGGCGATCGAAGCGCCCGGCAGCCATGCGGAGCAGGTGCTCGCGGGGCTCTTCGCCGATCTGCTCGGCCTACCCGAGGTTGGGCTCGACGACAGCTTCTTCGATCTGGGCGGCGACAGCGTCGTGTCGATCCAGCTGGTCAGCCGGGCACGCAAGGCCGGGCTGCGGTTCTCGGCGGTCGAGGTCTTCGAGCACCGGACGGTGCGGGCCCTGGCCGCCGCGATCAACCCGGCGGAGTCCGAGCCCGAACCGGTCGTCGACGCGCCGCCAGCGGAGCACGACGACCGGGGAGTCGGCGAGGTCGCCCTAACCCCGATCATGCACTGGGCCCGCGAGCGCGGCGGCCCGATCGACGGTGACCACCAGTACGCGCTGGTGGGCCTGCCAACCGATGTGGACGGCGGCCGACTGGCGGCGACCCTGCAGGCGGTGCTCGATCACCACGACGCGCTGCGCATCCGGCTCACCCGCGTGGTCGGCGACCACGTGTGGAGCCTGGCGGTGCGTCCGCGTGGCGAGGTGGTCGCCAGCGAACTGTTGCACTACGTCGACGTCTCCAACGTGGCCCCGGCCGACCTCGACGACGTCATGCGTGAGCACGCCCGGGCCGCCCAGGCCCGGCTGGCACCGGAAGCCGGCGTCGTCGTGCAGGCGGTCCACTTCGACCACGGCGGTGCCAAACCGAACCGCCTGCTGCTGGTGGTGCACCACCTGGCGGTGGACGGGATCTCCTGGCGCATTCTGCTTCCCGACCTGGCGGCGGCCTGGCGCGAGGTCACCGCGGGCCGGCCGGTCCGGCTGGATCCGGTGGGCACGTCGCTGCGCGAGTGGGCCCAACTGCTCACCGAACAGTCCACCGACCCGGCCCGCCTGGCCGAGCTGCCCGGTTGGATCAACACGCTGAGCGGCCCCGACCCGTTGCTGGCCGACCGGCCGCTCGACCCGACCCGGGATGTTTCCGGAGCCGTGCACACGCTCAACGTGACACTGCCGGTGGCCGAGACCGAAGCTCTGCTCGGCCGGGTGCCGGCGCTGTTCCGGACCGGCGTCAACGAGGTCCTGCTCACCGCGCTGGGCCTGGCCGTGGCCGACTGGCGGCAGCGGCACGGCCGTACCGGTGCGGGCATCCTGGTGGACCTGGAGGGCCACGGCCGACAGGAGATCGCGCCCGGGATCGACCTGGCTCGTACCGTCGGCTGGTTCACCAGCATGTACCCGGTCCGACTCGACCTCGACGGAGTCGACCTGGCCGCGGCGTTCGGTGGCGCCGCAGCCGCCGGGCATGCCCTCAAGGCGGTGAAGGAGCAGCTGCGGGCGGTCCCCGACAAGGGAATCGGCTACGGCATGCTGCGCTACCTCAACGCCCAGACCGCCTCGGCGCTCGCCCGGATGGGCACCCCGCAGATCCTCTTCAACTACCTGGGCCGCTTCCAGGTTTCCGCCGCGACCGGGGACGGTGACTGGGACCTCATCGCCGCCGACCTCCTGGCCGACGGCGCGCCCGAGGTCCCGGTCAGCCACCCGGTTGAGATCAATGTCTCCGCACAGGAGGACGCCGCCGGCGCCCGCCTCATCGCGAACTGGTCGTGGCCGAAGGAGCTGTTCGCCGAGGAGGAACTCGAAGACCTGAGCCGGACCTGGGTGCGGGCGCTGCGGGCGCTGATCGCGCATGCCGAGCGACCCGGAACGGGTGGCCTCAGCCCGTCGGATCTGCCGCTGGTCGACCTCAGCCAGGCGGAAATCGACCAGCTCGCCGCCGGGCAACCCGGGCTGGCCGATGTCCTGCCGCTCGCTCCGCTCCAGGAAGGGCTGCTGTTCCACGCCACGTACGACGAGGACGCCTCCGACGTCTACACCGTGCAGTCGTCGTTCATCCTCGACGGCCCGCTGCGCCCGGACGACCTACGAGCGGCGCTCGACACGCTACTGCGCCGGCATCCCAACCTGCGCGCCGGCTTCCGGCACGACACGGTGCGCCGGCCCGTGCAGGTGGTCCCGGTGGAGGTCCGGGTGCCGTGGGAGTTGGTGGACCTCAGCCAGCTCGACGAGGCGGCGCAGGAGGCCGAACTGGCCCGGATCTCGACGCGGGAGCGGGCCTACCGCTTCGACATGGCCCGGCCGCCGCTGCTGCGCGCGTTGCTGGTACGGCTCGGTTCGTCCCGGCATCGGCTGCTGCTGACCCATCACCACATCCTGCTCGACGGTTGGTCCATGCCGCTGCTCGTCGGTGAGTTGCGGGAGTTGTACCGCCGGGGCGGCAACGACACCGGCCTGGCCGCACCGCCGCCATACCGCGAGTACCTGTCCTGGGTCACCGGGCAGGACCGGTCCGTCGCCGAGCAGGCGTGGCGTGACGTGCTGACCGGGGTTACCGAGCCGACGCTGCTGGCGCCGGTGCGGCCGGACCGTGAGCCCGTGCTGCCGGGCGAGGTGACGATTGACGTACCTGGGCAACTGGTGGCCGGGCTGACCGCGCTGGCCCGCCGACACGGGCTCACCACCAACACGGTCGTGCAGGGTGTCTGGGCGACGCTGTTGGCCCGGCTCACCGGTCGTACCGATGTCACGTTCGGCGCGACGGTGTCCGGTCGGCCGCCGGAGGTGGCCCGCGTCGAGCAGATCATCGGCCTGCTCATCAACACCGTGCCGGTGCGCGTCACCCTCGCGCCACAGCTGCCCTTTGTGGAGATGCTCGCCGGTCTGCAACGACGTCAGGCGAGCCTGATGTCCGCGTCCCACCTCGGGCTGCACGAGATCCAGCGGCTGACCGGCGTCGGCGAGCTCTTCGACACGTTGGTCGTGTTCGAGAACTATCCGGTTGACCAGGCGCCGGCCGGGGCCGGGACGGACGGCCTGGGCATGGTCGGGCTGGAGACCCGGGACGCCACCCACTACCCGCTGACGGTGCTGGTCACCCAGGCCGGTCCGGCCATGGCCGTCACCTTCTCCTACCGGCCGGACGTGTTCACCCGGGATGCGGTCGAGGACCTCGCCCGCCGGCTGACCGTACTGCTGGAGACCGTGGTCGCCGATCCGGAGCGGCCCGCCGCGCTGGTGGACGTCTTCCTGCCCGGCGAGCGGAAGCTGGTGCTGGAAACCTGGAACGCCACGGAGCATCCGGTCGTCGCGGACACCCTGCCGGTCCGCTTCAGCGCACAGGTGGCGGCGACCCCGGCCGCGGTGGCGCTGGTCTTCGAGGGTCGATCGCTCACCTACGCCGAATTGGATGAACACGCCAACCGGCTGGCCCGGCTGCTCGTCAGCCGCGGTGTCGGCCCGGAGCGCTACGTCGGCGTCGCGGTGCCCCGGTCGATCGAACTGATCGTCGCGCTGCTGGCCGTGCACAAGGCCGGCGGGGCGTACGTGCCGATCGACCCCGACTACCCGCCGGCCCGTCGGGCGATGGTGCTCGAGGATGCCCGGCCGGTACTGGTACTGAGCACCCGGGCCACCGAGGACGTGGTCGCCGGCAGCATCGTGCTGGATGATCCGGCGACGGTGGCGCGGCTCGCGGCCCTGCCCGGCACGCCGGTCGAACCGGTCACACCGCTTGACCCGGCGCATCCCGCGTACGTCATCTTCACCTCCGGCTCGACCGGCCGGCCCAAGGGCGTCGCGGTGACCCACGCCGGGCATCGTCAACCGGCTGGCGTGGATGCAGCACGCGTACGGGCTCGGCCGCGACGACCGGGTGCTGCAGAAGACGCCGTTCAGCTTCGACGTGTCGGTGTGGGAGTTCTTCTGGCCGCTGATCGCCGGCGCGCGCGCTGGTGGTGGCCCGCGCCCGGCGGGCACCGCGACCCGGCCTACCTGGCCGAGCTGATCCGCGCCGAGGGCATCACCACCGCGCACTTCGTGCCGTCGATGCTGCAGGCGTTCCTCGCCGAGCCGGCGTCGGCGGGTGCACCGGAGCTGCGGCGCGTCATCTGCAGCGGCGAGGCGCTGCCGGCCGGAGCTGCGGCGACCGCTTCTTCGACGGTGTTCACGCGCCGAGCTGCACAACCTGTACGGACCGACCGAGGCCGCGGTCGACGTGACGTCCTGGGCCTGCCGACCGCGGTGCCGGTGGCAGCTCGGTGCCGATCGGGCGCCCGATCGCGAACACTCGGCTGTACGTGCTCGACCGGCAACCTGCAGCCGGTGCCGCCGGGGGTGCACCGGGGAGCTGTCACTCGGCGGCGTGCGGCTCGCCCGCGGCTACCTCAACCGACCGGACCTGACCGCCGAGCGGTTCGTCGCCGACCCGTTCGGCGTACCGGGTGCCGGCATGTACCGCACGCGGCGACCTGGCGAGGTGGCGCCCCGACGGCGCGGTCGACTACCTCGGCCGGGTCGACGACCAGGTCAAGATCCGCGGCTTCCGGATCGAACTGCGGGAGATCGAGGCGGTGCTCGCGGACCACCCGGACGTCGGACGCGTCGCGGTCGTGGCCCGGGAGGACCGTCCGGGTAGCCGGCAACTGGTGGCGTACGTGACACCGGCCGAGGTCGACATCGCGGCGCTGCGGCAGAAGGCGACGGGGGCGCTGGCCGAATACATGGTTCCGGCCGCGTTCGTGGCGCTGCCGGAGCTGCCCACCACGCCCAACGGCAAGCTCGACCGCAGGGCGTTGCCCGCGCCGGACTTCGGCGCGCAGACCACCGCCGGGCTGCCCGCTACCGCCGAGGAGGAGGTGCTCTGCCGGCTCTTCGCCGAGGTGCTGGGCCTGCCGGCGGTCGGAGTCGAGGATGACTTCTTCGATCTCGGCGGTGACAGCATCGTGTCGATCCAGCTCGTTGGTCGGGCCCGCGGTTCCGGTTTGGTGCTCACCCCGCGCGAGGTGTTCACCCACCGGACGCCGGCGGCGCTGGCGGCGATAGTCGCGAGGGTTGACGAGGAGCTGGCCGCCGAGGACCCGGAAGAGGCGGTCGGCACGGCACCACTCACACCGATCATGGAGTGGGTCAAGGGCCGGGGTGGACCGATCACCCACTTCCACCAGTCGATGTGCCTGCGGGTGCCGGCCGCCTGCGACGAGGGGACCCTGGCCGCGACGCTCCAGGCGGTCCTCGACCACCACGACGTGCTGCGGCTGCGGCTGACCGACGCGGGGATCGTGGTCTCCGACCGGGGCTCGGTCCGGGCCGGGGCCCTGCTGCACCGGGTCGACGCCGCCGGGTTGGATCCGGCGGCCCGCCGGGCGCTCATCGCAGAGCATGGTGAGGCGGCGCAGGCCCGGTTGGACCCCGAGCGTGGTGTCGTGCTGCAGGCGGTGTGGTTCGACAGCGGCCGGGCCCAGCCCGGACGACTGCTGGTGCTGCTGCACCACCTGGCCGTCGACGGCATCTCGTGGCGGATCCTGCTGCCTGACCTCGCCGCGGCCTGGGAGGCGGTCGCCGCCGGCCTGCCCGCACGGTTGCAGCCGGTGCGTACGTCCTTCCGGCGGTGGGCACAGCGGCTGGCCGAGGCGTCGCTCACCCGCATCGGTGAGCTGCCATTGTGGCGGGAGACGCTGGCGACGCCGGATCCGCTGCTGGGTGCCGGCCCACTGGATCCGACCCGCGATGTCGCGCACACCGCCCGGGCCCTGACCGTCAGCCTTCCACCCGAGCAGACCGAGGCGCTGCTGACGACGGTGCCGGCCGCGTTCCATGCCGAAGTCAACGATGTGCTGCTGACCGCGTTCGCGGTAGCGGTCAGCAACTGGCGACGCCAACAGGGGCGGGGTGACGGTACCGCCGTGCTGGTTGACCTCGAAGGGCATGGCCGCGAGGAAATCATCGATGGGATCGACCTGTCCCGTACGGTTGGCTGGTTCACCAGCCTGTATCCGGTCCGGCTCGACGGTGGGGCGCCGGAGGAGTTCCTGACCGGTGGCGCTGCCACCGGTCAGGCGCTCAAGGCGGTCAAGGAGCAGTTGCGCCGGGTACCGGACAAGGGCATCGGTTATGGGATGTTGCGCTACCTGAACCCGGACACCCGTCCGGAGCTGGCCGCGTACGCCACGCCGCAACTCGGCTTCAACTACCTCGGCCGGTTCACCACCGGGGCTGCCACAGCGCAAACCGACGACGGTGCCGACTGGACCGTTGCCGCCGATGCCGGCGATCTGCTCGGCGGCGGTAGCGACGCGGGACTCGCCCAGGCCCACGTCCTCGAGGTCAACGCGATTACCGAGGATCGACCCGATGGGCCTCGGCTCTCGGCGACCTGGGCCTGGGCCGCGGCACTGCTGGCCGAGCGGGACGTCCGCGAGCTGGCCGATATGTGGTTCGCGGCGTTGACGGCACTGGTGACCCATGTACGGCTCGGTGGTGCCGGTGGCGTCACGCCATCGGACATCGCCCTGGTCACGCTTTCCCAGGACGAACTCGACGAGTTCGACGACGACGAGCTATAAGCGGGGAGAGGTAGACAGATGAGCAAGCCCGGACTCGAAGATGTGCTGCCGCTGTCACCGCTGCAGGAGGGTCTCCTGTTCCACGGTGCGTACGACGGCGGTGGCACGGATGTGTACACGGTGCAGACCGCTCTGGAGCTGCGCGGAGCGCTCGACGTGGCCGCGTTGCGCGCCGCCGCGAACACTGTGCTGTACCGGCACGCCAACCTGCGGGCCGGGTTCCGCCACCGCAAGAACGGCGAGCCGGTCCAGGTTATCCGCAGCGCGGTGGAGCTGCCGTGGAGCGAGGTCGATCTGACCACGGTGCCGGTGGCGGAGCGCGGGGCGAGCCTCGCTGAGCTGCTGCGGACCGACCGGGCCCGGCGTTTCGACCTGTCCCGGGCGCCACTGCTGCGGTTCACCCTGGTGCGCCTCGGCGCCGAGGAGCACCGGCTCGTCTTCACCAACCACCACATCCTCCTCGACGGCTGGTCGCTGCCGATTCTGATCGGCGAACTGTTCACCGTGTACGGCCAGCGCGGCGACGTCAGCGGACTGCCCCCGATCACCCCGTACCGCGACTACCTGGGCTGGCTGGCCGCCCAGGATCGGGACGCCGCCGTGCGGCGGTGGGGTGACGCGCTCGCCGGAATCACCGAGCCGACCCTGCTGGCACCGGCTGACGCCGGTCGGGCGCCGGTGGTGCCCGAGCACCTCGGAGTGGACCTACCCGAAGCACTGGCCGCCGCGCTCAGCGGCTACGCGCGCCGGCAGCGGCTCACCGTGAACACGATCGTGCAGGCCGCCTGGGGGCTGCTCCTGGGCCGGCTGACCGGCCGTGACGACGTGGTCTTCGGCGCCACCGTCTCCGGTCGGCCGGCGCAACTGCCCGGGGTGGAGTCGATGGTCGGGCTCTTCATCAACACGCTGCCGGTGCGGGTGCGGCTGGACGCGCACCGCACCGTCGCGGAGACCCTGCGGGACCTGCAGGACCGGCAGACCGGGCTGATGGACCACCAGTACGTGCGGCTGACCGACGTCCAGCGGCAGGTGGGAGTCGGTGAGCTGTTCGACACCCTGCTGGTGTTCGAGAACTACCCGGTCGACGCCGACCGCCTGCAGGAGGCCGCCGGCGGTCTGCGGGTGGTCGGCGCGGACACGGTCGACGCCGCGCACTATCCGCTGACCATCGCCGCCGCCACTTCGACGACGAAAGCTCGACTGGACGTCACGTTCCGTCCTGACCTGTTCCAGGCCACGGCTGTGCGTACCATCATTGAGCGGCTCACCACTGTGCTGCAGGCGATGGTGGACGATCCGGCGCAGCCGGTCGGCCGGGTTGATGTGCGCTCGGCGCGGGAACGGCGCCGGCTGCGCGCGGAGACCGACCGGACCGTACGTGAGGTGGCGGCGGCAACCCTGCCCGAACTGTTCGAGACGCAGGTCGCCGCGACCCCGGAGGCCACCGCCCTGGTATGTGGCCCGACCAGTCTCAGCTTTGCCGCACTGGACGCTCGGGCCAACCGGTTGGCCCGCGAACTGGTCGCCGCTGGCGTCGGTCCGGAGCGGGTGGTCGCCGTAGCGCTGCCCCGCGGTGCTGAGCTGATCGTCGCGCTGCTCGCGATCGTCAAAGCCGGCGGCGCCTACCTGCCGGTCGACCCGGAATACCCGGCCGACCGGGTCGCCTTCATGCTGACCGACGCCCGCCCCGCGCTGGTCGTGACCGACCGGACGACCGTCGCCGAGCTGCCGGTCCCGGACGGCACCCCGACGGTGGTGCTGGACGAGCTCGCCGGCTCCGACGCGGCACTCGGGCCCGGACCTTCGCGGCGGCTACTCACCCGGCACCCGGCCTACGTCATCTACACCTCCGGCTCCACCGGCCGCCCGAAAGGGGTCGTCGTCGAGCACGGCAACCTCGCCAATCTGCTCGCCCGGCAGCGTGCTGAGCTGTTCGAACCACAGCGGTCCCGCGCTGGTGGTCGCCCGCTGCGGGTCGCGTTGACCGCGGCGGTGTCCTTCGACGCCTCCTGGGACCCGATCCTGTGGCTGGTGGCCGGCAACGAGCTGCACATTCTCGACGACGAAACCCGCCGCGACCCGGCGGCGCTCGTCGGTTACGTGCGTGGCAATGGCATCGACTTCCTGGAACTGACCCCGTCGTACACGCGCCAACTCCTCGACGCCGGACTGCTCGAACCCGGCAACCCCGCCCCGCTGGCCATCGCGCTCGGCGGGGAGGCGATCGATGAAGAGCTGTGGGGGCGACTGCGCGCGGCGGCGGGCACCGAGGTGTTCAACTTCTACGGCCCGACTGAGTGCACGGTCGATACGGTGGTGGCCGCGCTGCGCGACAGTGAGCTGCCGGTCATCGGCGGCCCGGTGTGGAATACCCGGCTGCACGTGCTCGACAGCGAGCTGCGGCCGGTGCCGGACGGGGTCGCCGGCGAGCTCTACATCGCCGGTGCCCAGGTCAGTCGGGGGTACCTGAACCGGTCCGAGCTGACCGCCCAGCGGTTCGTCGCGGATCCCTTCAGCACGTCGGGCGCCCGGATGTACCGCACCGGCGATGTGGTGCGCCGCAACGGTGACGGGCACCTGCAGTACCTCGGCCGCAGTGACGATCAGGTGAAGATCCGCGGTTACCGCATCGAGTTGGGCGAGATCCAAGCGGTGCTGGCGGGTCAGCAGGACCTGGTACGGGCAGCCGTGGCGGTCCGCGACGGCCGACTCGTCGGGTACGTGGTGACACGGGACGGTGCGCCGGTCGACCAGGACGTCCTTCGTAAGCATGTGGCCGCCGTGTTACCCGAGCACATGGTGCCGGTCGCCTTCGTGGCCCTGGACGCGCTGCCGCTCACGCCCAACGGCAAGCTCGACACCGCCGCGCTGCCGGCGCCGGACTTCAGCGCCGCGGCCAGGACCGGACGGCTTCCCCGTACCCCCCGCGAGTCGCTGCTGTGCCAACTCTTCGCGGAGGTGCTGGACGTACCCGCGGTCGGCGTGGACGACAGCTTCTTCGCCCTCGGCGGCGACAGCATCATGTCGCTGCTGCTGGTCAGCCGGGCTCGTCGGGCGGGGCTGGTGTTCACCCCGCGCGATGTGTTCCGGTGCAAATGCGTCGCCGCGCTCGCCCCGGTCGCCCAGGTGGCGCAGGAGGCGCAGCGGCGGTCCACCGTCGCCGTCAGCGGCGTGGGTCCGGTGGACCTCCTGCCGATCGTGTGTCGACTGCGGGAGCGGGGCGGCCCGATCGAGCGCTTCAGCCAGGTGTCCTCGCTGCCCACGCCGGCGGATCTCACCCTGGACCGGCTCGTTGGGGCGGTCCAGGCCGTGCTCGACCACCACGACGCGCTGCGGATGCGCCTGCACCGTGATGGCGGGCGTTGGCGCGCCGAGATTGCGCCGCGCGGCGCGGTTGACGCCCGACACGTGGTGCATCAGGGCTCCGGCACCGAGGCGTTCGGCGCGGTGCAGGAGCGCCTCGACCCGAGCGCCGGGACGATGGTGCGGTTCCTGTGGGACCAGTCGGCCGGGCAGCTCATCGTGGTCGCGCACCACCTGGTGGTCGACGGGGTGTCGTGGCGGATCCTCCTCCCCGACCTGGTGTCGGCCTGGGAGGCACTCGGCGCCGGCCAGCAGCCGGTTCTCGACCCGGTCGGCACCAGCCTGCGCGACTGGGCCGGGATGCTGGTCGCCGAAGCGGCCAGCCCGGCGCGGACCGCCGAACTCGAACTCTGGCAGGAAATCCTCGGACCCCCCGACCCGCTGCTCGGCAGCCGTCCGCTCGACCTGTCCCGCGATGTTGTCGGCACTGCCCGGGAGGTGACCGTCGAACTGCCGCCCGAAGCCACCGACGCGCTGTTGACCGCGCTGCCGGTAGCGTTCCACGCCGAGGTCAACGATGTGCTGCTGGCCGGGCTTGCGCTTGCCGTCGCCGACTGGCGCCGCCGTCGGACGCCCGACGCGGATACCGCGGTCCTGATCGATCTTGAGGGTCACGGGCGGGAGGAGGTCGTCGACGGCGTCGACCTCTCCAGGACCGTCGGCTGGTTCACCAGCCTGTATCCGGTCCGACTGGACGCTGGCGGCGCCGCTGCCGGCGCCGCGATCAAACGGGTCAAGGAACAGCTACGGGCGGTGCCGGACAAGGGCATCGGGTACGGACTGCTACGCCACCTCAACCCGCGGACCGCTCCGGTGCTCGCCGCGCACGCCGAGCCCCAGATCGGCTTCAACTACCTCGGCCGGGTCGGCGTCGTATCGGCCGGTGACCGCAGCGGCTCGATCGGTGGCGGCTCCGATCCAGGTCTACCGTTCGGGCACGCCATCGAGGTCAACGCCGTCACCGAGACTCGCCCGGACGGCAACTGGCTGGTCGCCAACTGGTCCTGGCCAGCCGCGCTCTTCACCGACGCGCAGGTCCGCGACCTCGCGCAGACCTGGGTGCGGGCCCTGCTCGCCCTCGTCGAGGAGGGCCGACGCCCCGGCGCCGGTGGCCTCACCCCGTCAGACGTACCGTTGGTCGAAGTCACCCAGGCCGACATCGAAGCCGTTGAAGCGGTCCAACCGGGTGTGGTCGAGCTCCTGCCCCTGGCGCCGTTGCAGCAGGGACTGCTCTTCCATGCGACCTGCGCGATGGACGGGTTCGACGCCTATCTTGTGCAGACCGCGTTCGACCTGCGTGGACCGCTGGACCCGGACGCGCTGCGTACGGCCGCCGGGCAACTGTTGGGTCGCCACGACAACCTGCGTGCCGGCTTCCGGTACCTCGACAGCGGTGAACCGGTGCAGTACGTGCCGGCCGAGGTGACGTTGCGGTGGCGGGAGGTGGTCCTCGGTGACGGGTCGCTGGACGATCTGCTCGCCGCCGACCGGGCCGAACGGTTCGACCCGGCTGTCGCGCCGTTGCTGCGCTTCCTGCTGATCCGGCAGGAAGCCGACCGGCACACCCTGGTCATCACCAATCATCATCTGCTCCTCGACGGCTGGTCGCTGCCGTTACTGGTGGGCGACCTCTTCGCGCTCTACGGTGGCGCGGCCCTGCCGGCCGTCCAGCCGTACCGCGACTACCTGGAGTGGTTGGCGGCCCGCGACCGGAACGCCTCCGAGCAGGCCTGGCGACGGGTGTTGGACGGCCTGGTCGAGCCGACCCTGGTCGACCTGGCGAGTACGGCCCCGGCCCCGGCCCGCCCCCAACCGGTCCTCGTCGAGGTCCCGGCCGGCCTGGCGCAGGCACTCACCGACCTTGCCCGCCGGTACGACCTGACGTTGAGCACCCTGGTGCAGGGAGCCTGGGCCATCCTGCTCAGCCGACTGACCGGGCGCGACGACGTCGTGTTCGGCGAAACCGTCGCCGGCCGGCCGCCCGAGCTGCCCGGCGTGGCGGCGATGATCGGCCTGTTCGTCAACACCCTGCCGGTGCGGGTGCGGCTCGACCCCGCTGAGCCGCTGGTCGACCTGCTCATCCGGGTCCAGTCGCAGCAGGCCGAGTTGCTCGAGCACAAGTACCTCGGGCTCAGCGAGGTGCAGCAACTGGCCGGCCTCGGTGAACTGTTCGACACCGTACTCGTGATCGAGAACTACCCGGTCGACCCGGAGACGGCCGGCGACGGCGTCGACGGCCTGCGCATCGCCGGTGTCGACGGCGTCGACGGCACCCACTACCCGCTCGGTCTGGCCGTCATGCAGGACGGTCAGCGGCTCGGCCTGCGCCTGGACCATCGCGGCGATCTGTTCGGCCCGGAGCGCGCGGAAGCCATCACCGAGCAGTTGCTGCAGCTGCTGCGCACCATGGCGGAGCAGCCGGAACTGCCGATCGGCCGGGTCGACGTGGCGCCGCCAGCCGAGCGCCGCCGGCTCGTCGACGAGTGGGGGACCGGAGCGCCGGCCCCGATCGCGGCCCCGCTACCGGAGCTGTTCCAGGCCCAGGTACAGCGGACACCGGAGCGCACCGCGGTCGTCCAGGAGGAAACCACGCTCACGTACGCCGAACTGAACGCGCGCGCCAACCAGTTGGCGCACCTGCTCATCGCCCGGGGAATCGGTCCCGGCGATTCGGTCGCGGTGCTGGTACCCCGGTCGGTCGAGTGGATCGTCGGGTTACTCGCCATCACCAAGGCCGGCGCCACCTATGTGCCCATCGACCCGGGCTATCCGGCCGACCGGATCGCGTTCATGCTCGCCGAAGTCACGCCCGCGCTGGTGCTCACCACCGTAGCGACGCACCTTGAAACCGGTGCCGGCCAGCTCGCGGTGGACGCCGCGGCGACCGTGGCCGCGCTCGGCCGGTACCCGGGCACGGATCCCACCGACGGTGACCGTAGGCGGAGCCTGCACCCGACGGACGTCGCCTACGTCATCTTCACCTCCGGTTCCACCGGGCGCCCGAAGGGCGTCCTGGTCCCGCACACCGGCATCGCCGGGCTGGCCTCGACGCATATCGAGGCCTTCCGCGTCGGGCCGGAGAGCCGGGTGCTGCAGCTCGTCTCGACCAGCTTCGACGTTTCGATGGCCGATGTGGTGACCAGCCTGCTGGCTGGTGCCGCGCTGGTGCTGCCCCCGCATCAGCCGCCGCTGGTCGGTCCCGACCTCGCTGACTACATCGACCGGCTCGCGGTCACGCACCTGCTGCTGTCGGCCGCGGTCCTGGATTCGGTGCCCGCCCGGTCATTGCCGAGCCTGCGCTGCGTGGTCAGCGGCGGCGAGGCCCTCTCGCCGGAGCTGGTCGCGCGTTGGGCACCGGGGCGGCGAATGGTCAATGCCTACGGGCCCACCGAGATAACCGTCACCGCGACGGTCAGCGCACCACTCGCAGTCGGTGCCACCGCGCCGATCGGCGGTCCCGCCGACGGCGCCCGGGTGTACGTACTGGACCGGGCCCTGCGGCCGGTGCCGGTCGACACCACCGGCGAGCTCTACGTCTCCGGCACCGGAGTCGCCCACGGTTACCTCAACGCGCCCGGGCTCACCGCCGAGCGTTTCGTCGCTGACCCGTTCGGTCGGGCCGGCGCCCGGATGTACCGCACCGGCGACCTCGTGCGGTGGCGACGTGACCGTACGATCGAGTTCGTCGGCCGTGGTGACGATCAGGTCAAGATCCGCGGAGTCCGGGTCGAACTGGGCGAGATCGAGTCGGCGGTGCTGAGTCATCCGGCGGTCGCTCAGACGACGGTGACGGTGGCGGGTGCCGGCCGGATCGTCGGCTATGTCGTCGCCGCACCGGGGGCCGATCCCGACCTCGCGGAGCTGCGCCGGTATGTTGCCGACCGGCTGCCGGCGGTGCTGGTGCCGGCGGTGTTCGTCGCGCTCGACGCACTGCCGTTGACGCCCAACGGCAAGGTGGCCCGCGCCGAGCTGCCCGCGCCGCCGCCGATCACCGGTGACGATCCCGCCCGAGGCGGTACGACCGCGTGGACACCGCAGGAGGAGCTGCTGAGCCGGCTCTTCGGCGAGGTGCTGGACGTGGCGCGGGTAGGCGTGCGGGACAGCTTCTTCGACCTCGGTGGTCACTCGCTGCTCGCCACCCGGCTGGTCAGTCGGATCCGCTCGACGTTCGGCGTCGAGGTGGCGGTGCGTACCGTCTTCGAGGAGCCGACCGTGGCCGCGCTGGCCGCTCGGCTGGGCTCGGCCGGGCGGGCCCGCGAAGCGCTGCGCCCGGTCGAGCGACCTGACGAGATCCCGCTGTCGTTCGCGCAGCGTCGGCTCTGGTTCTTCAGCCGGCTGGAGGGCGTGACCGGGGCCTACGACATCCCGCTGGCGCTGCGCCTCTCCGGCACCCTGGACCGGTCGGCGCTGGACGCGGCGCTCGCCGACGTCGTGGCCCGGCACGAGAGCCTCCGCACGGTCTTCCCCGACCCGGCCGGGCGGCCCCGGCAGGAGATCCTGACCCCGGAGGCGGCGGCGGTGACCCTGGCGGTGCGGGTCACCACCGAAGCGGAACTCGACGAGGCGCTGGCCGCCGCCAGCACGGTCGGCTTCGATCTCGCGGCCGAGGTGCCGCTGCGCGCCACGCTGTTCGTCCTCGGCCCAACCGAACATGTGCTGCTCCTGGTCATGCATCACATCGCCGCCGACGGTTGGTCCCTGGCGCCGCTCACCCGCGACCTGGCCGACGCCTACACCGCTCGACGGGCGGGGCAGGCTCCGCCGTGGACGCCGCTGCCGGTGCAGTATGCCGACTATGCCCTCTGGCAGCGCCGGATCCTCGGCGCCGATGACTCGCCGACCTCGATCATTTCCCGGCAACTGGCGTACTGGCGGGAAGCCCTGGCTGACCTGCCCGAGGAGCTCCCCCTACCGGCGGTACGCCCGCGCCCCTCGGTGGCGAGCTTCCGTGGTGGGCGGGTGCCGGTCGAAATCGACGCGGCGGCGCACCGCCGTCTGATCGAACTGGCCCGCGACAGCCAGGTCACGATCTTCATGGTGGTGCAGGCGGCGCTGGCCGCGCTGCTGACCCGGCTGGGTGCCGGCACCGACATTCCGCTCGGCACCGCCGTCGCCGGACGCACCGACGACGCTCTCGATGATCTCGTCGGCTTCTTCGTCAACACACTGGTCCTGCGCACCGACACGTCGGGTGACCCGACCTTCCGTGAACTGCTGGCCCGGGTACGGGAAGCGGACCTCGCCGCGTACGCGCACCAGGATGTGCCCTTCGAACGACTGGTCGAGGAGCTGAACCCGGTCCGGTCGCTGGCCCGGCACCCGCTGTTCCAGGTGATGCTGGCGTTCCAGAACAACACCGAGGCGACGCTGGAGCTACCTGGCCTGGTGGTCAACGGTCAACCGACCGGTGTCGACACGGCGAAGGTGGACCTCGCGTTCGACCTCGGCGAGGTTCGCGACGGGCACGGCGAACCGGCTGGTATCGGCGGCCAGCTCACCTACAACACGGACCTGTTCGACGAGGAGAGCGCGACCGGGCTGGCGCGGCGGCTGGCCGTAGTGCTCGACGCGGTCGGCGTTGCCTCGGACACCGTACTGAGCCGACTCGACGTGCTGGTCGCCGACGAGCGGTCGCGGTTGGGCGACTGGGGCCGCGGTGCCGCCGGCACGCTCGCGGAGACCACGTTCGGCGCGTTGTTCGAGGACTGGGTGACCCGGCAACCCGACGCGCCGGCGGTGTCCTGCGTCGATGAAGAACTGACCTATGCCGAGCTGGACGCCCGGGCGAACCGGTGGGCCGCGCACCTGATCGCGGCCGGCGCCGGTCCGGAGCAGTTGGTGGCGCTCGCCCTGGGCCGGTCGGTCCACGCGGTGGTGGCCGCGCTCGCCGTGTTGAAGACCGGCGCGGCCTACCTACCGGTCGATCCCGCGTACCCGGCCGAGCGAATCGCCTACATGCTCGATGACGCCCGGCCGGTCCTGCTGCTCACCACAACCGGGCTGGCCCCCGGCGTGCCGGCGGCCGACGGGGTGTCCCGGCTGGTGGTGGACGAGCCCGGCTTCATGGCCGCCGTCGCCCAGCATCCGGCCGATCGCCCCGACGTGCCGGTGCCGGTGACCGGTGCCGCGTACGTCATCTACACCTCCGGCTCGACCGGTCGCCCGAAGGGGGTGGTGGTCTCCCACCGCGGTATCGCCGCGCTGGTCGACTCGCAGGTCGACCGGCTGCGGGTCGGCCCCGGCAGCCGCGTACTGCAGTTCTCCTCGCCGAGCTTCGACGCCGCCTTCTGGGAGTTGTGCATGTCGCTGGGGGCCGGCGCCACGTTGGTCGTGCCCGGTGAAGGTCAGCTCCTCGCGGGCGAGGCCCTGACCCGGCTCACCCACGCCGCGGGCATCACCCATGCCACCCTGCCGCCCGCTGTCCTTCCTGGGCTCGGCCCGGACGGACTGCCCGCCGGTATGACGCTCGTGGTGGCCGGTGAGGCGACCGCGCCCGGTCTGGTCACCCGGTGGTCCAACGGTCGCAGGATGATCAATGGATACGGTCCGACGGAGACCACGGTCTGCGCCACGATGAGCGAGCCGCTCGGCGCCGACGGCCGCGCCCCGATCGGCCAGCCGGTCCGCGACGCCGAGGTACGGGTGCTCGACGAGCGCCTGCGTCCGGTACCGGTCGGGGTCCCCGGTGAGCTGTACGTCTCCGGTGCCGGGCTGGCTCGTGGCTACCTCAACCGGGCCGCGCTCACCGCCACCCGCTTCGTGGCCGACCCGTTCGGGGCGCCCGCGTCCCGGATGTACCGCACCGGTGACCTGGCCCGTTGGCGGGCCGACGGCGTACTCGACTACCTCGGCCGGGTGGACGACCAGGTGAAGGTCCGCGGGTTCCGGATCGAACTGGGGGAGATCGAGTCCGCGCTGCTCGCCTGCCCCGGTGTCGGGCAGGCGGTCGCGACGGTCCGCGATGACGGATCCGGTGGGCGGCAACTCGTCGGCTACGTCGTGCCGACCCAGGGCGCCGCACCCGAGGTGGCCGGAGTACGCCGGTCGCTCGCCGAGGAACTGCCCGACTACATGGTCCCGGCCGCGATCGTCGTGCTGGACCGGCTACCCACCACGCCGAACGGCAAGACCGATCGCAACGCCCTGCCGGCACCGGACTTCCAGATCGCCAACCGGCCGCCCACGACACCGCGGGAACACCTGCTGTGCCAGCTCTTCGCCGAAGTGCTCGGCGTCGCCGAGGTCGGTGTGGACGACGGCTTCTTCGACCTTGGCGGGGACAGTCTGCGCTCGGTCGAGTTGGTCAGCCGGATCCGCGCCGCCCTCGGCGTCGAACTGCCCAACCGGAGCGTCTTCGAGTCGCCCACCGTCGCCGAACTGGCCGCCCGGCTCGACGACGGCGCCGACCACGACCCGTTCCAGGTGCTGTTGCCGCTGCGTACCGGCGGCAGCCGCGAACCGCTCTTCTGCGTGCACCCGGCTGGTGGGCTCGGCTGGATGTACGCCGGACTGCTACGTCACCTGGAGCCGGACCGTCCGGTGTACGCGCTGCAGTCACGCGGGCTGGACGGCGATATCGACGCACTGCCCGCCAGCGTCGAGGCGGTGGCCGCCGAATATGTCGACCAGATCCGGTCGGTGCAGCCGGCCGGACCGTACCACCTGCTCGGCTGGTCACTCGGCGGGTTCATCGCCCATGCGATCGCCGCGCGGTTGCAGCGCCAGGGCGAACAGGTCGAGTTGCTGGCCAACCTGGACTCCGTCCCTACCCAGACCACCGACGAGTTCGTCGACTACGACGCCCGCACCGAACAGGGTGCCCTGGCGACCGTCCTCGACTTCGTCGGTCACCACCTCGACGACCCGGCGGTGGACCCGCCGGACTTCGCCGAGGTGCTCGAGATCCTCCGAGGAAAGGGGAACGTACTGGCGAGTTTCGACAAGGCGCGGGTGTTGGCCTTCGGAGCGGTGCTGGCGAACAATCGTCGGATCACCCGAAACTTCCAGCCCCCACGCTTCGACGGTCGGCTCCTGCTGTTCGTGGCCACCGCCGCGACGCAGGACGTACCCGCCCTGCTGGCGACAGCATCGCGAGCGTGGCAGCCCTACGTCGGCGGTGGAATCGAAATCCAACCGCTGGACTGTTCACACGACGAGCTGACGCAACCCGGTCCGCTCGCCGAGATCTGCCGGGTCCTCGCCCGAGGTGGTGCGAGCGAGCCCGTGGACGCCGTGCAAGAACTGGAAGGAGTAACGCCGTGACGAACCCGTTCGAGGACGAGACCGCTAACTACACCATTCTCGTCAACGCAGAGGGGCAGCACTCGCTCTGGCCGGTCTTCGCCGACACGCCGCCCGGGTGGTCGGTGGCGTACGGGCCGGACAACCGGGTGGCCTGTCTCGACTACGTCAACACCAATTGGACCGACATGAGGCCGAAGAGCCTCGTCGCCGCGATGGGAGGCTGACCACCTCAAGCCCGCGGCCCTCGGCCCGCGGTCCGCTCCTCCTCGAACCGGCCAACCCGGATGAGGAGTACGGACCGTGGGCCGCGCCATGTCAATCGCCCGGTCGGTCCGACCCGCTCGGCATCCGGTTCGACGCACGCATTTCGGGGAGAGGACGCTGACGCATCGCTCTCCCCGAATCGGTTACCGTCGTTTAACTCAGCGGACCGGTCCGCCGAGCGGCGCGGGGGTCCGCTCCGGCTGGGCCGCGGCGGTTCCGGTCGCGGTCGGTTTGACCGTCGGTCGGCGCCGGGTGGCCAGCGTGGCGCTCACCAGGAAGGCCAGCCCGACCAGCGCGTAGCTGTCGCCGTACAGGTGCTCGGTTATCGTCCAGCCGGTACCCGGGTCGCTGAGCATGGTCATCTGGTACGGCATGCCGATGATGAAGACCGCGAACAGCGCGATCACCCAGGTGGTCAACAGCGCGACGCGCTTACGACGCACCAGGCGCCACAGCACCGGTGCCGCGATCGCGATCCACACCCAGTGGTGGGTCCACGAGATCGGCGATGCCAGCAGCCCCGCCGACGCGACCAGGAGCAGCGCCACGGCATCGTTGCGGACACGTCGCGCGCAGTGGAAGCCGAGCGCGAGTACGGCCGCGGCCAGACCCAGCCAGACCAGGGTCAATGAGCCGCCCTCGAGCCCGAAGCGGGCCAGGACGCCGTGCAGCGACTGGTTGATCGGCCAGACGTTCGGCCCGATCCGATCGGTGTGCACCACGGTGCGCAGCCAGTAGTCGAGGCTGTCGGTCGGCGCCACCGTGAAGCCGATCGCGCTGACCACGGCGAACGTCCCAGCGGCGGTTGCCGCGGCCCGCCACTGCCGACGGGCGAGCAGGTAGAGGATGAACACCGCCGGGGTGAGCTTGATGGCGGCCGCGATACCGATCAGAACGCCACGGGGCCAGCGGGGACGACGGATCAGACAGTCCGCGACCACGAGGCCCATCAGCACGAGGTTGATCTGTCCGGCCATGAACGTGGTGCGCACCGGATCGAAGAAGATGGCGGCGAACGCGGCGGCGGCCAACGCGCCGGGCAGGTACGCCCGCCCCCGTCGGGAGACCACGATGGCGCTGCCGACCAGGCTGAGCAGACCCATGGCGGCCAGCAGCACCGAGCCGAGGCGCAGCGGCAGCAGGGCGAGTGGGGCGAACAGCACCGCGGAGATCGGCGGATAGGTGTACGCGAGACCGAAGTCCACGAGTTTCGGCGGGGTCGGGTTGTAGAGCGGCAGCCCGTGCAGCCACGCCTCCGCGCCGAACCGGTAGACCTGTAGATCCGGTACCGGTGACACCACCGCCAGCGCGAGTGTGCACAGGATCAAGAAAATTGATATGCCGAGCAGGACCCGATGGCGTGCGCGTTTCTTGGTCGGTAGCTTCGCTGCGGTCATCTCGATGCCTCCAGAATGGTCGCCGGTCGCTGATTCCAGCTCATCGCCGGATGCAACGTAACGAGCCGTGTGACGGACATCGAAGCGTGAATAGAAAAATTGATGTTGAATAGCCGGACAGTCGGTAGGCAACTGTAGTAAGGGCGATAGTTTGTCCGGGTGACAATCGTGACATCGGCTGGCGTCAGCGGCCGTCAGCGATGATTCTGGAAGATGTCGACCGAGCAGTGTTCGGCCCGCCGGTGCCGTTGACCGAGAAAGCGGCACCGTCCGTCGAGGAGGTTCTTTCCCGTATGCGTCGCACCGAACCCCCGGTAGACCTGGACCCCGGCCCGGTCCCACGCCGCGTCCGTGGATGGGCGGCGTACGCCGCGGCCGGCTGGACCGTCCCGTACCTCATGATCCATCTGCATGCCGCGATCACGGCCAGTTCGTGGCCGTTACCCGATCCGCCAGCGGTGATGCGAGATGACGCCAAGGCCCGCCTGATCGAGGCTGGCGTCTGTCTGGTCCTGGTCGGCGCGATGCTGACCGCGCTGGCCATGGTGCGGCCGTGGGGACGGATCCTGCCCCGGTGGATGGTGTCCGGTGTCGCCTGGGTGGGTGCCGCCGTCGGGGTGCTGCACTGGGCGATCTGGACGTTGAAAGGACTGCTGCGGGTGACCGGCGTGGTCGCGCTCGAACCCGAGCCGCAGATCCCCATGCCCGAACTGCAGGCCTATGCCGACCGCTACGACCTGATCAACCTGACCGTCAACGAGCCGTGGTTCCTCGGTATCGGGCTGCTGTTCGGCATCGCCGCGGTGCAGTACCGCCGCCGCGAGCGGGCCCGGGCGGCCAGCGAGGAGCTGCTGGTGGCGCCGCCACTGTGGATGACGCGGGGCGGGTACGCCGGGCTGCTCGGCACCCTGTGGGCGTTCGCCTCGGCGGTTGCCCATCTCTACTGGGCCGCCGGCGGCCAGCTCGGTCAGCGGCTCGGTCTCGCCGAACCGGACAACCAGGAGGAGTTCCTCGGGCACCTGCGCGGCTACTTCCTGGTGGTCGGCATCCTCAGTGTCGTCGCGGTGCCGCTGCTACTGGCCCTGGTACGCCCCTTCGGAGCTCGCCTGGCTCCGGCGCGCGGTCGCCGGCTGCTGGAGCGGCCGGCCATGGTGCTGGCCGCGCTCTTCCTGCTCGGTGGCCTTTTCATCGTGCTCATCGGGGTGATGAGCTTCAACGCCTGGATCTTCGCGTTCTACGGTCCGGCCCTGATGGCCGGCGGGGTGCTGTTCGAGTTGGCCATCTGGCATCACCGGCTGCGCGACCGGGGGCCCGAGCCGGCTGGCGAGCTGGTCACCGCCGCGCACTGATCGACGCGCCGGGGAAGGGAGACCACCCGTGGTGGCGCTCCCTTCCCCGACGCGTCGCTCAGTAGTACGCGAACCGGGTCAGCGCCAGCGCGGCGTCGGTCACGTCCCCACCCGGCCAGCAGTCGAGCTTGCGGATGAATCGCTTGAGGTAGGCGGCGCCCTCGGTGCCGCCGGAGCCGGTGATGTCGGCGAGATATTTCCGGGCGAAGCCATAGTGCCGGGCCCGCCAGGTCAGCAGGGTGTGGTCCACCGTCGCGAACGCGTTGACCATCCGTTCGTCGGCGCTGGCGACAATGGTCTGGCGCAGCGGGCGGTACTCCCGGAACGACCGGTCGTCCAGGCCACGTAGATGGGTGAAGCGCTGGTACACCTCGCCCTTACGTCCGTCGTAGCCGTAAACTGTCAGCTCCATGGTGTGGTAGTTGAGTGACTGAACGGCACTGGCCGCGCCGGTGGCGTCCCGGAAGCCCATGAACTGCTCGGGTGTCATGGTCTGCAGCAGGTGCAGCACAAGGTTGAGCAGATCGGCGTAAACAGCCAACTGCTTGACCCGGAACAGTGCCTCCTCCGGGTCCGGGCCGACCTGCTCACCCGCCCGTACCGCGATCCAGCGGCAGGCGTAGAAGATGAGCTCGCAGGCATGGACCGAGCGCAGGAACACATGCTCGTCATGCTTGTCGGAGATGATGAATCCGGAACAGCGAGCGACCAGGAACGAGCGCCGGCGTAACTCGTCGTCACGGTCGGCGCGCTCGACGACATCCTTGCTCCGCAGGTGGCGATCAATTGGCAGATCGTTGACCTGCTCGATCAGCGCGTTGAGCCGGGTCAGCCGGTCCAACGTGTCGGGCCGCACCTCGATGTGCCGATCAGCCTCTCGCGCCTCGACCGCGGCGAGGTCGTTGAGGATCGCGTGCAAGGCGAGCACACAGCCGACCAACGGCTCCTCACGGTGTTGGTCCAGGAACCAGCCGAACACGTGCAGGCTGGTGTACCGGTAGTACTCGGGAACCTCATCGATGGTGAACGGGCGGGTCAGCAGGCCGAGCACCTCGTTTTCCTCAGTGCTGTCGCCCTCGACGGCTGAGCGGTACAGCTGGGCCAGCCGCTCCCGCTCGTCGCTGTCCAGGGCCAGCCGGCCGGAGGCCCGTTGATGTCGTGCCACGCTCTCGCAGCCGCCTGGCAGCCGAAGGTACGGAAGTACGCGGCTCATCTGTCTCCCATCCTTTGCACGGGGCCACCCGCGCGCGGGGCGGCCAGCCCGCTCAGGCCTTGTGGCCGAGCACCAGATGCTTGTCCCGGGACGATCGATGCACTTCGCACTTGATGAAGCCGGCGCGATCAAGCAGCTCGATGTACTGTCCGGCGGTTCGGTGGCGGCCCTGGGTCTCCAGATGCATCGACAGGTTCATGACCGAGGTGCCGAGCGGGCCCCCGTGTTCGTCGTCGAAAAGTCGCTCCATCACGAGCACCCGGCCGCCCGGCGTACACGCCTCGTAGGCTTTGATCAAAAGCTCAAGGCAGGTCTCGTCGGTCCAGTCAGACAGGATGTAGCCGAACGCGAAGCAGTCGCCGGGTGGCAGTGTGTCGCGGAAGAAATCCCCGCCCACGAAGCGCAGCCGCTCGCCCAGTCCATACCGGGCACGAGTCCGGTCGACGTGCTGGCCGACCGGGGGCAGGTCGAACACGGTGGCGTTGAGGTGGGGCGCGGCCCGCAGGGCGGCCACCGAGAACGGCCCGTTGGCGCCGCCCACGTCGACCAGCTCCCGGACGTCGTCCAGGCCGGCGTGTTCGATCAGCTCACCGGAGACATCGAAGCTGAGTTGCCACATGGCGGCGACGAAGGACCGCACCGACTCCTCATCGGCGTAGAGCACCTCGAATGGCGCTGGTTGACCCGCATCGACCGCCGCCTTACCGGCCGTCAGGTATTGGCCGAGCCGGGGCATCTGCTGCGCGGTGCTGACCACGACATGATCGATAAAGGCGCCGAGGTAGCCGGGGCTCGCGGGATCGAGGTAGGCGGCAGTTCCCGGAGCGAGCCGGTAGCGGCCGTCATCCTCGACCACCAGAATGTCGAGGGATCGCAACACCAGCAGCAGTCGGGCCAGGGTCTCCCGATCCACCTCGAGCGCCCCGGCGAGCTCTGTCGCGTCGGCGGCCTCCCGCTCCACCAGGGCCGCGAAGACCCCGTGCTGGTCCGCCAGGTGCAGCGCATGGGTGGCGTAGAGCCCGTAGAGGGCGCGTTCCAGGTTCGGTGGGATCATCGCCTCAAGCCTTCGTGTCGATTTGTCGACCCGGGCACCAATGCGGACAATTTCCGACGGGTGCTCGGTGAGTCGGATCAGGTGTTGTTCATCATCCGGTCGGCCTCACGGGTCGTACAGATGAGGTGCGAAAACTTCGATATGGCAGGCCGGATTAGATATCTTGAATGTCTCATGGAATGGTCGTCCCGAATCCGCGCATACTCGCTACCGACGATTCGGATCGGAGAAGGAGACAGGCATGCCAGAGTCAATCAGCGAAGGCACCCACCTCTACCTGGACCTGCTCAAGCGGGTGCTCACCAATGTGATCTACGAGGACCCGTCGATCCCGAACTTCCTCATCCCCACCCCGGACTACAACAAAGAGGCCCGTGAGGCCGGTGTGGACTGGCCCACCGTGGCGCACACCATGGTGGGGCTGACCCGGCTCGACAACGTCCAGCAGTGTCTCGAGAACGTCATCTCCGACGACGTGCCGGGCGACTTCATCGAGACCGGCGTATGGCGTGGCGGTGTCTGCATCTTCGCTCGGGGCCTACTGAAGGCCTATGGGATCAAGGACCGGCAGGTCTGGGTCGCCGACTCGTTCGAGGGTATTCCGACCACCGACGACACCAGCCACCCGCTGGATCAGGAGCTGCAGCTACACGCGTCCAACGATGTGCTTGGCGTCTCGCAGTCGGAGGTCGAGGCCAACTTCTCCAGCTACGGGCTGCTCGACGATCAGGTTCAGTTTCTGCGGGGCTGGTTCCGGGACACACTGCCGGTCGCCCCGATCGAGCGACTGGCCGTGCTGCGGCTCGATGGCGATCTTTACGAGTCAACCATGGACGCGCTCGACAACCTGTATCCGAAATTGTCGGTCGGCGGCTACGTCATCATCGACGACTACCTGATCCCGGCCTGCAAGCAGGCGGTGCACGAGTACCGCGATCGGCACGGTATCCAGGACGAGATCGTCCGCATCGACCACTGCAGCGTCTACTGGCGCCGTACCGGCTGATCAACGGCATCCACGTCGGATACGCCCACTACCGGGAAACCGGGGTGGGTGTATCCGTGTGCGCGCCGCGCATCGGTCGGGCGCGGCAAGCGCTATGCGGCCCCACCGCCGGCACACGGCAGGAGGGCCCTCCCACAGCAGGGGAGGGCCCCAGCGCAGCCGTGAGCTATCTGTGCAGCCCGCATTCGGTTTTGTCGAACAACGGCCACCGTCCGGCCCGGGGATCACCACCCGGCGGCGTGCGTCGGGTGCAGGGCGCGCAGCCGACCGAGGCGTAGCCCTGTCGTACCAGCCCGTTGACCGGCACCTGGTGCCGTTCGATGTACTCCGCGACATCGCCTTCGGTCCACGTGGCCAGCGGAGCCACTTTCACCTTGCCGCGCGAGGGTTCGTAACTCACCACGGGAGTGCCGGCTCGGCCCGGCGACTCGTCGCGACGCAGCCCGGCCGCCCAGGCGTCATAGGCGGTCAGCGCCCGCTCCAGCGGCTCGACCTTGCGCAGGGCGCAGCAGGTGTCCGGATCGCGGGCCCACAACTCCGGCCCGTACCGGACGTCCTGTTCGGTGACGCTCAACGCCGGCGGCACCGAGCGCACCGTCACCGGCAACGACAACTGCACCGCTTCGCGGACCAGCAGGGTCTCGACGAAGTGCAGGCCGGTGTCGAGGAAGACCACGTCTACGCCGGGCGCGACCCGGGAGGCCAGGTGCGCGAGCACCGCGTCGTTGAAGGAACTCGTCACGCAGAAGCGACCGCCGAATTCTTCCACTGCCCAGGCGACGATCTGTTCCGCGGTCCGGTGTTCCAGCTCGCCGGCGGCTCTGGCGGCCAGGTCCGCCAGCTCCTCGCCGGATCGGGTGATGGTGGTCGGGCTCATCAGAGTCGCGGCGTGGCAACCCGGCCACCACGGGCCGGGGGAAGCCGCCGCTCCCTCCCCTCGAAAGTCGTCGTACTACCGAGTGGTCCTACTGGAGGTGGTACGTGGGTGAGGTGTTGAACCGGGCCCACGGGGCCCTGCACCTCCGATTTCACGCGGCCACCGGTGCCCGGTCGCCGACAGCTTCCAGCACACGTACAGCGCTGCCGACGCCATCTTCAGTACGCATGCCTTCGGCGATACGCTGGGCGACGGCCGTCACGGTCGGATTGTCAACCGCCTGCCGCAATGACCTGACCAGATCGTCGACGGTCAGCTTGTTCATCCACAGTGGGGGTGGCGCGGCACCGAGCCGGTGCAGGTTGTCAGCCCACATCTTCTGCTCGCCGTGGAAGACCGAGGTGGCCTGCGGCAGACCGGCGGCCAGCGCGTAATAGATCGTGCCGGTGCCGCCGGCGTGCACGGCCGCGCTTACCCGGGGGAACAGCCAGTCGTAGGGCGCCTGGTCGATAACGAAAATGTCCCTGCCGGCATCGGCGATCTCGATGCCACCCCAGCCAGTGCCGATGACTGCCCGTACGCCCGCGGCAGCGACCGCGTCGACGACCAACCGTCCCAGACGCTGTGGATCCTCGCCGACGATGCTGCCGAAGCCGATGAAGATCGGCTTGGGGCCGCGGTTGAGGAAGTCGGCCAGTCCGGGGGGCGGGGTCCAGGCCGCATTGCGAGGTAGGAACCAGAAGCCGGTCGTGTGCACCGACGCCGGCCAACTCGGTGCCGGCTCCACGACGTGTCGGCTGAAGACCTGTAGGACTGTGGTCGGGGAACCGTCTGGTTGGCGCAGTCGGTCGAAGCGGCCCCGTCTCGGGGCGAGGCCGAGGGTCTCCGTACGCCAGCCGTCGAGCGTCTTCTTCTGGTCGACGAACATGTTGATGGGCAGGTAGCTGAGCCGGTTGAGCAGCCTTGGCAGCTTCTTGCCCGCCGGGACAAGCATGCTCGGGTACTCCCAGGAGGGCACCGACTGCGGATACTGTACGGCGAGCACCGAAGGGACTCCGAGCCGTTCGGCCACATGATGTGCCTGGCTGAACCAGGTGTCCTGGTGCACGATCACCTCGGCGCCGCTGTCGGCCGCGACCTGCCACTGATCGGCGAGCATCGTGGGCACGAGGCGCAGCGATTCCGCCTTGTACCAGGCGAAGACCTCCTTTTGCCGCTCGGTGCGCCTGCCCTGCTCGCCGTGGTAGAGCTCGCGTACCTCGGCGTTCTCTGTCATGAGCCGCAGCCACTGTTCGTCGCGGGGCGCGAAGTCCAGTCCGTATTCGGCGGCGAAGCCGGCATAGCGTGCGGGTGCGGCGAGCACGGCCTGGTGACCGGCTCGGATGAGCGCGTGGCCCAGGGCCACCGACGGCTGGATGTCGCCGCGTGTGCCGTAGGCATAAATCAGAACCTTCACTGTCGATCTCCTCCGAACGGGCGTCGCCACGGTCAAACCGGCGGCGCGGGGATCCTGTCGAGCGCGCGTCCCACCCGCGCCAGCCCTTCGGCCAGTACGCCGTCGGGGCGGGCATAGCTGATCCGCAGTCCACGCTCGGCGCCGAACACCTCGGCGGGCATCACCAGTACGCCGTAGTCGACCAGCAATCGTTCCGCGAATGCCTTCGCGGGCTCGTCGGTGCGCAGGTGGAACCAAGCGAACGGGGTGCCGCTGGGCGGCACCAGTTCCAGCTGGTCGCGGCGGCTGTCCGCGAAGGACAGGAGGCGGTCACGGCCCGAGGTCACGAGGGCGGTGTATCGGGCGAGCTGCCGTTTCCGGTCGGCGAGCACGGCGTGGGCGATGCGTTCGGCCACAAGTGAGTTGGAGACCGTGGTGTACCGCTTGTAGTTCACCATCTGCTCGAGCACCGCCGGCTGGGTCACGGCCCAGCCGAGGCGTAGCGCCGGCAGGCCGTAGACCTTGGACAGGCTCGATACCGACACGGAACGGTCGTAGTGGTTCACCACCGAGTCGTCGAAGTCGATCAGATATTCCTCGTCGTTGACGATCCACAGGTCGTGCCGGTCCGCGAGTGCGATGATGGAGCCCCAGGTGTCGGGGTCGATGGTGCGGCCCGAAGGGTTGCCGGGGCTGTTGAGGATCAGCAGTCGGGTGTCGGGCCGGATCGCCGCCGCGAGCGCCTCGAGGTCGAACGGGCTACCGGGCCGCCAGTACAGGCGGTTGACCCGGCAGCCGATGTGAGCCGGCACCTCCCAGGCCTGCTGCCAGCCGGGTGTGGTGGTGATGACATGGTCGCCGGCCCGCAAGAATGAGCGGTAGAAGAGGTAAAGGGCCTCCTGGGCGCCGTGCGTGACGATCACCCGCTGCGGATCGGCCTGGCCGTAGAGCGCGGCGATGGCCTGCCGGGTCTCCTCGGCGCCACGGTCGAGGCTGTAGTCGAGTTCCCAGTCGGGGTCGGTCTGCACGTCACCGAAGCGCTGGAACTGCACACCGCTCTCGCCGAGGTCGATGTCGAACCGGCCGACGGCGGTGTCGAACAACCACCGCTGGATGGTGTACTCGCCGATCGGTGGCGCCGCGTCGGGGCGGGCGGTCACGGCGTCGTCACGGTGAAGGTCACCACGATGACATCACGATGTGCGTGGCCGGGCAGCTTCGGCGTAATGGGGCTGACGTAGTGCCTGACCCGCTGATCGTCGAGGAGTGTTGTCTCACCGGGCTGCATCGTCCGATCCAGGATGATCTGTAGCTCGTCGTCGAGCAGCGAGATGAGTGAGACGCCGCCGTTGACGTTCTCCTGCGCGATGCAGGTGATCGCTACCTGTTCGAAGCCGTCCTGGTGAAAGCCCTCCGGGGCCGGATAGCCGTTGAACTCGTCACTGGCGGTAACGCGGATCTGGTGGCAGCCGATCTCCAACTCCTCCCCGCCGACGACCTCGCGGATTTTCGGGTCAGTGGCGAGCAGCTCCGCGAAGCGGCAGGCCGGTTCCGACAGTGGTGGGAACCGGCGTACCAGGCCACCGGCGTAACCGTTGATCTCCGGGGCCTGGCAGAAGGACCTGTTCTCCGTCCATCGCACCGTGTCGCCCTTGACCACGGCGGACCCGAAGGCGCGGTACCGGAAGCGGCCGTCGCCCTGGAGATACTGGTCCGGTGGGAGGTCGTCGAAGCTTGCCAGCAGCTCGGCGTTGATCTTGTCGATGCTGTTGAAGACGCGGTAGTAAGCCATTGGATTGCTCCTCGTCAGGTGCGCACGACGGGTGGGCGCACAGGCATCAGGTGAACAAACTGAACTTCCGGGTGAGTGGCTCCAGCTCGCGCCGGTCACCGAGGAACGCGATGCCGAAGTACTCCAGTTCGGCCGCCGGGGTTTGCGCTGTGGCCGCGAGCTGGGCGGGAGTGCCGTCGTCGGCCATCGTGTGGACGAGGTCCACGTTGCGAATGCCGCGTGCGCGCAGTTGCTCGCGCAGCGCTCGGAGCCTGTCCGAGTTTCCGGATTTTGAGCACGGCCACCGGGTGGAGGCTGAGGTCAGGGTGTGGTTCGCCGTTCGCGTCGCGGTACTCCTGCAGAGCGAGCGTCGTCGGATCGTCCAGCCCGCCGCCGAGACCGATCGCGAGATGGCCGACGACGTTGAGCAGTCGTCCGATTTCCAATTTGCAGTTGGCGACAATGACGACGCGAAGCTCCCTCGACACATCCGCTCCTACTGGCGAGTAGCCGATTCGTACCATCAGCCATGCTGGCATTGCTTGGGTGCGCTGACACCGGTTATTGCCGGATGATGCAGCCCCGGGGCCGAGCGGAGGCGGTAGCCGAGCATGTCAGAGCGCTACCAAAGGGCGCTTGCGGCAGAGTCGTTGACCAGTACTAGTGACTATGGTAAATGTCACTGAGGGGCACCGCTGGATTTGGCTTCGATACGGGATGGCCAGCACGATCCGGAATCCCCTCGGGTGAATGCGTATCTGCATGCTTAAGCTGCCGTGGTTCGCGGCGGCGACCGCATAGCGGCTCGAGCGACTGGCACTGGACCAGCGGCAGGGGCCGATCTTTGAGTGGTTGGTTCGAGGCGCTTCCAAGATCCTTAAAAGGGGGCCGCAACCTTCGATGAGATCGTCCTGATCTGCTACTGTGCTCCCCATGGGGCAGGTGATCCAAAGTGGTTGGTCGGGATGACCCGACGGTTGCCGGGCTCCAGCCTGCAGGAACCTGCATGCGGCACTTGACAACACTGCTAGCCGGCGGACACTACCCATAGCAACAGTGCAACGATCCGTGCTAGCCCCGATGGAGGGTTCCGGAGCCACCAGGATCACAGTGTCGGATCTGATAGCAACCGGGTCCCAGAGGGACGAAACAATTACAAAATCAATCAGGTATGACAGTAATCGCTGCCGCTGCGTGTATGCCATCAGCTCAGCGACAGTCATGGGGGGTCTTACTGAAGTAGGGCGGAAAGGTAACATCCGCGACTCAGGGCCCGAGGAATAGACGATGGCGATCAAAATTCGACAACCGGAGTTCGGACGCAGACTTCGCAGACTCCGTGTCGAGCGGATGCTTTCGCAGCGTGATGTCGCTGCGGGAGCGGTCAACCCCAGCTACATCTCGTTGCTCGAGTCGGGCACTCGTGTGCCGGCTCTCGATATCGCGATGCATCTGGCCCAGGTGCTTGGCGTGCCCCTCGACGCGCTGGTCGGTGACGCCGCGCTGCCTATCTCCGCCGTGTCGGTCCGGGACGGCGCGCACCGACTCGTGAGTGAGTTGCTCGCCCGGAGCGCGGCCGACTTCGGCGATCTGAACGAGGCGCAGTGCCGGTTCGAGGAGGCCTACGCCACTGCTCGTGCCGCAGAGGACGCTGCGGCTAGCCTCGAATACGGCCTCGAACTACTGGAGATCCTGACGCTGCGATCCGACTTCGGCGTCCGGTACGACCTCGTCAAGGAGTTGGCGGAAATCGCCAGCTCGACGCAGATTCCCGAACTCGTCGTCCGGATCCGGGTTGACCATGCCGTAGCGGCCCGGGACACCGGCCGGCTAACCGAGGCCCACGCTCAGGCCAACCTGGCGCTCAACGAGATCGCGGACACCCGGCTCCAGGACAGCGGCGAGCACGTCCGTCTGATCAGTGTTCTGATCTCGGTCTTGTGCGACCTCGGCGACCATGGTGAGGTGGGCCGACTGGTCGACGCGATGCTCCTGGTGGCCAAGAAGATCGATAGCCCGCCGCTCTCCGGCCGAGCGAACTGGACGGCCAGCGTGGCGTTCGCGCGGATCGGCAACCAGGACCGTGCGGTGGAGTATCTGCGGTACGCCAACGACATGCTGGCCAACCCGAGTACCCCGCTCCGTGATTGGGCGCGGTTCTGCCGGTCGGCCGCCTCGGCCATGCTCGACGCGGGGGCTGAGCTCGCGGAAATCGAGCGGCACCTCGTCAGCGCCCGCGCTGTGCTGTCCGTTGCCGACCTGCCCGGTGAGGCGCCGCTACTTTCCAGCGCGGAGCTGCGATTCGCCCTGGCTCAGGGTGATCTCGACCGGGCCCGGAAGGTATGCGCAACCATCGATGAGGCGCAGCTCAGTGGGTTCGAGCTGATCCGCTTCCGGATTGCGAAGGGCCGGATGCTGCACCTCTGCGACGACACCGCGGCGGCGGTCGCCGAGATGCGCGGCGCCGCGGAGCTGGCTGAAGCCCTCGGTGCCTATCTGGTCGCGTCAAAGATCTGGCGGGAGATCGTCGACATGCGTTGAGCTTCTCGCGTCAGTGCCGCACGTTTCCGTGGTGAGTGGCACCTGGCGGTGGTACCCACCGCAGGTCAGATGGCCGATGCGAGCGCGTGTTCGGCGGTGCGACCGACGACATAGTCACACAACCAGACCAGCGCCTGGCGGGCCGGGACGTGGGGCAGCCCAGCCAGCGCCGCCTGGGCGACGTCAACCTGACACCGCAAATCAGCCTGGCTGCGCGCGATGGCGGAGGAATCTCGTATTATCGCCAGCGCCCGGCCGAGCTGGTCCTGGTCGGTGAGCGTGCCTTCGGCTAACAGCGCGGAGAGTTCGGCCGCGTCCGGGCTCTCCTGCAGGGCATAGAGGACGGGCAGTGTCATTAGTCCGTGTAGCAGGTCGATGCCGGGCAGCTTGCCCGAAGCGGCCGACGAGGCGGCGATGTCCAGGATGTCGTCGGAGATTTGGAACGCGACGCCGAGCGCCTCCGCATAGCTGGCCAAGGCGTCAATGGTCGAGCGGTCGGCGCCGGCGGTGATGCCGCCCAGTCGGATCGCCAAAGCCAACAAGCTGGCGGTTTTGTCGCGGATCACCTCGAAGTAGTGCGTACGAGGGTCGACGCCAGCCAGCGGGCCGGCTGTTTCGCGGACCTGGCCCTGCACCAGGCGGCCGAGTGCGGTCGCCTGGGCGCGCAGTACGTCGATGCCGAGCATCGCGCTCAGCTCGGCGCCCTTTGCCAGGAGGTAATCCCCAGCGAGTACCGCCATCGCGTTTCCCCACCGGGCGTTGGCAGTGACCACGCCGCGGCGGGTGGGCGCCTCGTCCATCACGTCGTCGTGATAGAGCGATGCCAAATGGGCCAGCTCGACCACGACCGCCCCGGTGATGACATCGGGTGCGTCCGGGTTGCCGAACTCGGCACCGAGCAGTGCCAACAATGGCCGCATCTGCTTACCGCCAGCGCTGGCGAGGTGGGCGGAAGCGATGTCGAGGCGAGGATCGGTGGGACACGCGACTGCGGCGCGCAACCGTCGGTCCACCTCGTACAGTCGGGCCGGTAGCCGCGCTGCCAGCTCGTCGTTGATTTCCATGACGTCGTGCAAGGCGTGGTACTCGGGACGGTGCAGCGTGGACATCGACATGTGCTTCCCCTTGCTTGTCTGCCCGTTGGGCGATTTCAGCAGCCGTTCCGAGTCACCGGGCCCGCTCGCGGCACGGTAGCCGGATGATGTGCCGGTCGCGGGATCGCTGCCCGCAATCCGACGCGTCATGTTCCACCCCGCATGACCGCCGTCGACACCGTCTCCTCGGTACCGGGCTTCGGCAAGACGCGATGCAAGTTGTTGCACGGGCGGTCCGTACCGCAGTCGATGGATGGGCCTGGACGCGGTTCGTGCCCGGGTCGACGGGGTATCAGCGGCCCCGGCCGGGCCGCTGATGATTTCGGCGTTCGCCTCCTCGGGAAAGTTATCACCATCATAGTCTTGGTCTTCTGTCCACCCGGTCGCAGCAAGCTGAAACCTCGATTGTCATCGATGATGACCAACCTGTAAACCTTCACTCATGACTTCAGTAAACAGTTCAGTCAGCACTCGTCGCCTCGGCCGCCTGCTCTCGATCCCACTGGCCGTCGGAGCGGTAGCGATCGTCACGTTCGGCCTGCTGGGGCAGGTCGTATCCGCGCGAACGGCCGCGGCGGGCGCCACGGCCCTGGGCAGCGTGGAGGCCGGTGCGTCAGCCCCGTCCGCTGACTGGCCCTGGTCCGTCGCCCCACGATCATTGTCCTCGTCTGATCCGGCGGCCTTGATCGGCTCGACGGATGGCGGGCGGTGGAGTGGCGAGCTCGGGCAGGTGGTGTTGTCGTCCGGTGCTGCTGCTTCCTCGGGCCTCGCCAGCGCTGACGGCGACTGGCCCTGGGGTGGCAACGATTGAGCAAGTCGCTGACTACAGTCATTGCGTTGGTGGCCTGACGTAGCTGCGCTGAGCTGCTGTTTCTCGGCAGGTGGAGCTAAATCGACATTTCTCTTTGTCTCCTATAGTCAAGAGCCCTTGACTACTTGTCAGTCCCCTCGGTAACTTGTTGACAGTAACTAGGCGGATCTGTCATCGCGGGATGGTCGTCCGGGGCACGAGACCTCAGGCTGGCGAAACGCTGGCACACATTCCAACCATCGGCAGGGGAACTGATGATGGAAATGTCAATTGGCCTGTCCCGATCGGCCGAGCTGGTGTATCGGACGATGCTTGGACGGCTGCGCTGGCAGCGGCCGGACCTCGCTCAGGCGCTTGGTTGGTCACCGGACGAAGTCCGCCGGGTCGTGGACAATCTGCACAGCGACGGCCTGGTCACCGAATCAGCCGATGAAGAGGGTGCCGTACGGGCGATCGAGCCCTGCCTCGCCCTACCGGCCCTCGCGGCTCGCCACTGTCGGACCTCCGGCGACGGATTGATCCCGACGACCGAGGTGCTGGAGCGGTTCGTGGCCGCGCACGAGCGGTCCATCGACCGGTGCCGTGACCGAGTCGAGCCCGGTGGTCTGGATGAGATCGGCGGCTGTGTCGAGCGGCTGGTTGCCCGAGCCACGAGGGAAGTTTCGCTGCTCGTGCCGGCCTACACGGCCGGTTCGTTCGAATTCGCCAAGGAAATCATCGAGATGCTGCTGCGCAACGGCGTGACGATCCGCCTAATCTGGTCAGCCCACCTGCTGGCCACCCCGGTCGTCAATGCCTACGCGAAGTGGCTCCTCACCCGGACCGTTGTGCCACGGATTGTCGAATATGTGCCGTCCCGCGCAATCATCGTCGATCGGGCGGCCGCGGTGGCTCTCGACCCGGTCCGCGGTGCGCGCCTCATCCGACGCGCGTTCGCGGTCGAGCCCCTGAACGAGACCGCCGACGAGCTGTGGAAGCAGGGAACGCCGGTCAGCCGTTCGGACGCCCATCCCTCGGACGCTCCACAGTCCCGCAATGAAGTCGTGCTGCGGCTGCTTGCCAAGGGGTTGACTGACGACGCGGTCGCGCGACGGATCGGCGTCAGCGTGCGAACCGTACGCAACGACGTGGCCTCCGCCATGTCGGTGCTCGAAGCGCGCAGCCGGTTCCAAGCCGGCGTGCTCGCGGCGCGGCGGGGCCTGATCTGACAGATCAAAACACCAGACCTGCACTTTGACCGGGGGAGATCCGGATGCACGAGCGGGAATTCCGAGCCTTCGTCTCAATAGCGGAGATCGGCCGAATGGACCTGGCAGCGAAGGCGCTGGGGTATTCACAGCCTGCCATCAGTTACCAGATCAAATGTCTTGAGCAGTCGCTCGGGGCAAAACTGTTCACCCGGGACTCGGCCGGGGCCAAGCTGACCCGAGAGGGTCACATGATCCTGCCATCGGTCCGCGCCGTGTTGATGCTGATGGAGGGCATCAAGGGTGTCGCGATGGTACGCGGCGCGCCGATGCCGGTGTCGATCCCGCGACCGTCCGGCATCAGCACCCTGTAACACAGTTTGGCGGAAATCGGCCGCCGCTGTCGGAGGCTGGCCTAGCGAAGGGCTGGATCATGCCACACGGATACGAACTGGTATGTGCCGCGTGCGGGGCACGCTACGCCGACGACGGGCTCATGCTGCATTGTGCGCGTACGCATGAGCCCTCCTTCCTGCGTACCGAATATGTGACGAAGACCTTTCCCCGCGATCCGCACGACGATGGGCTGTACCGCTATCAGAAGTGGCTTCCGGTGCGGCGGAGCGTGGCTGGCGCACCGCGTACGGCTGTCTACCGTGCCGAGGCACTCGGTCGGGTACTCGGCCTGGGCAACCTCTGGGTCGCGTTCAGCGGCTACTGGCCCGAGCGGGGCGCGTACCTGCCGACCGGCTCCTTCAAGGACCTGGAGGCCTATACCGTTCTTGGTCGGCTGCCGGACGACCCACCCACCCTCGTCATCGCCTCCGCGGGTAATACCGCGATCTCCTTCGCGCTGGCCTGCTCCCAGTACCAGGTACCGTGTTTGATCTTCGTGCCCGGCGGCGTCGTGCCCTTGATGGCGTTTCGTGGGCCGCTCGATCCGAGTGTGAAACTGGTGGCCCTCGACGACGGCGCGGGTTACAGCGATGCCATCGCGGTGGCTGACGTCGTCTCGCAACTGCCTGGACACCAGGCCGAAGGTGGTGCCCGTAACGTCGGCCGACGCGACGGACTCGGCACCGCGATGCTCGCCGCCTACGAGACCCTCGGCCGGCTACCCGACTATTACGTGCAGGCGGTCGGCAGCGGCTGCGGCGCGATCGCGGCACACGAGGCAGCCCGTCGTATCCGTGCCGGCCATCCGGGCGCCGGTGACCTACCCCGCCTGATCCTGTGCCAGAACGCACCGTATACGCCACTGCGTGACCTGTGGCGGACCGGTGCCATCCCACCGGACCTACCCAACCCCAATTCGGTCATCGCCGCCGAGCTGACCAATCAGAATCCGCCGTTCCTCGTGCGCGGAGGAGTCAACGATGTGCTGACTGAAAGTAACGGCGACGTGATCGCCGCGGACAACACCGCTGCCCGCAGCGCGATGGCGCTCTTCGAGACAGTCGAGGGTATCGACATCGTGCCCGGCGCCGGGGTAGCGGTCGCGGCGCTGTGCGCCGCTGCCGCCGAGGGGCGGATCCCGGCCGATGCGCTGGTGCTACTGCATGTGACTGGGGGAGGACGTGCCAAACTGGCCCGGGAGGGTCGGCTACAGGCCGCGGAGCCGGACGTACGGATGCCGCTGCAGTCCCGACAGGCGCTCAACGAGGCATTCCGCACCCCCGAGCCGGGCGGCCGGGACCGCCGGCGCGTGATCAATGTTTGATTGACCGTGTCGGAAGCGAGTGGGCCAGCGGCACCGAGCGGCGGGCTCTGGCCCGGAGCTTCATGGCGCGTTCGAGCAGGGTGATCAGCACCTCCTTACTGGACGTTCGCTCCCGGGCGTCGCAGAGCAGCACCGGAACGTCCGGGTCCAGGTTGAGGGCCAGCTGTACCTCGTCGAGCCGGTACCGGCGGCTGCCCTCGAAGCAGTTCACCGCGACGACGAACGGAAGGCCGTGCCGTTCGAAGTAGTCGACGGAGGGAAAGCAGTCGGCCAACCGACGGGTGTCGGCGAGGACGACCGCGCCGACCGCGCCGAGCGCCAGCTCGTCCCAAACGAACCAGAACCGGTCCTGCCCTGGAGTGCCGAAAAGATACAGCACCAAATCATCGTTTATGGTGATACGACCGAAGTCCATCGCGACCGTGGTGGTGGTCTTTGTCTCCACGCCGGAGAGATCATCGATCCCGATACTCTCCTCAGTGAGAACCTCTTCGGTCCGTAATGGTTGGATTTCGCTGACCGTGCCGACCAGGGTGGTCTTGCCTACGCCAAAGCCGCCGGCAACCAAGATCTTGACTGCGGTGGGCAGCGTGTCGCCGTCGGCCCGGCCGTCAGAGTGCTCGTAGTCCATTGATTACTGCCTCGAATACGCTGTCATCGGGAAGGGTGGTCAGTTGCCGGGGTTCCCGTACCTGGATGAGGTTCCGTTCGAGCAGGTCACCGAGGAGGACCCGGACCGTGCCCAGCGGAAGGTCGAGTCGGGCCCCGATCTCGGCGACCGAAAGCGCCCGCTGGCAATGTCGGATGATGGCCAGATGCTCCGGCCCCAGGCCGACCTCACCTGGCGCGGTTGCCCGGGTGGCCAGCACCAGCGAGATCAGATCAAACTTACCGGTGACCGGTCGGGCCCGCCCGCGGGTCACCGCGTACGGCCGCACGACCGGTCCGGCGTGGTCGTCAACCCACCGGTCCTCGATGGAATCCTCGGTGGCGCTCATCCCGACCGGCTACTTTTCGCCGGTCGGTTGATCGGAAGGTCGCGACGGCGAGGCTAGGTATTTTCCGGCCCGGGTGACCAGCATCGCCATTTCGTAGGCGATCAGCCCCAGGTCGGCATCCTCGGCGGCGAGCACCGCCAGGCAGGCGCCGTGACCGGCCGCCGTGACGAGCAGGAAGGAGGATTTCATCTCAATAATCGTTTGCTGCACCGGCCCGCCGCCAAAGCGTTTTCCGGCGCCTCGGGCCAGACTCTGGATGCCCGACGCGATCGCCGCGAGGTGTTCCCCATCCTCCCGACCGAAGCCTCGTGAGGACGCGATGAGCAGACCGTCCACGGAAAGCACGATCGCCTGCTGGGCCTGCTTCACCCGTCCGACCAGGTCGTCGAGCAACCAGGTCAGGTCAACGTTCGCAGCTGTCTTCTGCACCACTGGTGGTCCTCTTTCTACCGGCTGGTGTAGCCGTGGTCGGTTGTGCCTACCCGTCAGATGTCAGCCCGGGGTGGTGGCTGATCGGCGCCGTTCTCCAGCAGCCGGGCGGCATCGGTTCGGCCCTGCCGGGTTCCGGACTGGTAGCGGCTCATCATCTGGCGGATCTGATCGGGTGGACGAGGGGCTTCCTCGTCGTCGGTGCTGGCCGTCGGTGGGGTCGCGGGTTCTTCCAGCAGCGCTGGCACGAGGCTGGCCTGGCGTACCCGGAGCGGCAGACCGGACGGCGTGAACCCGGCATCCGGGTCCGGCTCAGCCTGGGCGGCTGCTGCCGGTACGGCCAACTGCGGCCCAGGCTGAGCCGGACCGGAATGTTGTGGCAGGGCCGCGGTCGGTTGTTCCAGGATCGATCGGAGGCTCTGACGCGGATCTGGGCCCGCTGGTACCGGATCGGGCTCAGCCAGCGCGGTTACCGGATCGGGCTCAGCCAGCGCGGTGACCGGATCGGACGATGCCAGGTCCAGGGTGTCACGTTTCGGGGCGACCGGCGTCCGTGCTTGCTTCCGTCCTGGCCGGACCGGCAGTTCAGCGGCCGTGACCGCGCCCCCCCGTTCCGGCGCCGCGGCTGGCTCGTCGACCAGAGTGCGGGCGCCGCCGGGCTGTGCGCCGATTCCGATGGAGGATGTTGAAGGGCGAACCGGCAGTTGCCCATCGGCGGCCCCGTCGTTCTCCGCCGGGTCCTCGGCCGGCTCGCTCCCGGTCACGCCATCGCCTACCAACTGCGCCGGAATCAGTACGACCGCGGTGGTTCCGCCATACGGTGACTCCTTCAGGTGCACCCGGATCCCGTGCCGCTCGGTCAGCCGGCTCACCACGTAGAGGCCGAGCCGGGCGGCACTGGAGAGGCTGAACTCCGGGTGGCTGGCGATCCGCTCGTTGGCGTCGGCGAGTTCCTCCTCGGTCATGCCCAGCCCGCGGTCCTCCACCTCGATCACGTACCCGTTGGCGACCATCTGGCCACTGACCTGGACTCCGGTGTGCGGGGGCGAGAACGAGAGCGCGTTTTCGATCAGCTCGGCCAGCAGGTGGATGACGTCACCGACGGCACGTCCGGCCAGACTTACCGAACCGATCGGCAGCACGGTCACCCGGGCGTAATCCTCCACCTCGGCCATCGCACCGCGAACAACGTCGACCATCGGTACGTTGCGTCGCCAGGTCCGGCCGGGGGTTGAACCGGAGAGCACGATCAGGTTCTCCGCGTTACGCCGCATCCGGGTGGCCAGGTGATCTACCCGGAACAGGTCCTCCAACTCCTCGGCATCGGTTTCCCGGCGTTCCATGGCGTCGAGCAGGGTCAGCTGACGGTGCACCAGTGCCTGGGTGCGCCGGGCCAGGCTGAGGAACACATCCCGGACGCTGCGTCGCAGTTCGGCCTGTTCCACCGCGGTCCGGATGGCGGTTTCCTGCACCGCGTTGAAGGCTTTGCTCACCTGGCCGACCTCGTCCCCGCCGAAGGAGAGCGGGGGTGCTTCCGACGCGACGTCCACCTCCTCGCCGCGACCCAGCCGGTTGACCACCCCGGGGAGTCGCTCATTGGCGAGCTGCCAGGCGGCTTCGCGGAGCCGGTCGAGTTGCTGGATCAGATTTCGCGCGGTGCTCACCGAAACGATGATTGAGGCGATGAGCGCGAGCAGTCCCAGGCCGGCCATGAGCAGCATCCGGACGATAACCCAGATCGCCACCGGTACGGCGCGGTCGACGACCTCGTCACCGCCAGCCTTGATCACCCCGAGCAACTCCACCATGGCCTGCTCCGTCGCGGTGGTCCATTCCGCGGCGTCGATCTGCAGCCTGCCGCCAGTTCCACCGTTCTGGATCAGATGGTCCTCCAGGTCCCGCAACCGGGTGAAGGCCGATCCGTTGATCATTTCGTCATAGCGGGCCTGGTCGGTGACCGGCAATTCGCTCACCGCCCGGGATCGCAGGAACCGTTGGGCTCCTACGAGCTGCGCGAACTGTGCCTGCTCGGCGTCGGTCATCCGGCCGGTCGCGACTATTCCGGCAAGAAGCGCGTCCTCCTGTGAGATCAGCTCCCGGGCCTGGTTGAGCTCAATGAGGTATGAGGTATCCCTGGCGATCTCATGGTCATCGAGGTTGCCCAGCGAGTCATAGACGCGGAAGATCGATCGGATCACCTCGTCGAACGCGGTCGCGGCGGCGGTCCGGTCGATGGCGCGGTTGTCGATCGCGCTCCGGGTGTCGTCCAAGCCTTCCAGGGCACCTATCAGCACGCCGATCCGCCGCTTGAGTTCCGTGCTGCTGGCGAGCTCGGCCTGCCAGCTCTGCGCCGAGTCCTTGAACGAGGCGGTGAGTCGGGCGATGTTCTGCCGTTGGGTCTCCAGGTCATCGCGCTGTTGCGCGGTGGGCTTGCCCAGGTAGCCAACGGTGAGGCGGCGCTCGGTCTGCAACTCCCGTAGCAATGACTCGGCCGGTGCGGAGACCGTGTCGGAGAGCGTCTGAACGCCGAGCAGGTTGAGCCCGTCCCGCAGGGTCACCCAGGCCGCGAACGCCCACAGACAGGCCAGCGAAACCAGTAGGGCGACAACTTTGGTACGAATATTCGTACTGCGCGAACCCATTACACCGTCCCTGGCCGGGCTTGGAAGTAACTCGTCAACAGGTCGAGGTCACGGGCCGCACGGCAATGGCGCGTTGGTCATCCGTGAGCGTGCTAACACCGGCGCACGCTAGCAGTGTCCAGACCGGCACTCAACCCTCGGGTATCGAGATCTAACGACCAATGTCACAGTCTTATGGACTTGTGCGGAAGTTCGATCAGGTCTGGCCTGCGTTTCCCCATCTGCAGAGTGGAAATTGTGGCGGCGCGCACAATCGCGGTCGGCCGATAGAGATCCTTGTCGTGCCAGAGTGGAGGGTCGGGCTGACCACCGGCGTTAGCCAGCAGGTAGTCGTAGCCCCGGGCTGCCGCCGCACGCATTCCCGGCCGCCGCGCGTCGGCGGTCAGAAGTACCTGCAGGGCGTACGCGGTTTCTTCGGCGGTGCCCGCCCACCGTCCCCACGAGCCGTCCGGTCGCTGACTGGCGATGACCCAGTCGGCGGCTCTGGTAATCGCCTCGACGGCGGCCGGTTGGTCGACCACCGGGGCCAGGGCGAGTACACAGCAGACGGTCGCATAATACGGTGAGGCGTGCCAGCGATCCAGCCACCAGCCCTCCGACTGCTGGTGTTCCGTCAATCCGATCGACAGTCGGCGTTCCGCTGACTGATAGTGCGCCGGCAGGTCGGGCTGGTGTCGGAGATGGTGCCCCAGTGCTTCGAGGACGTGTGCGTTCGTGGTGACTGAGAAGCCGTCCTCGCCCGGCCAGGTGCAGAAGCCGGCTTCCGTTTCGTACAGCCAGAGGCAATCCGGGTCGGCCGGCGCGCCGAACTGACCGAGGGCGTAGAGCACGGCCGAGGTGGTGTCCGCGTCGGTTGGCAGTCCCGGACCGGTCATCGCCCCCGTCGGTCCGAGCGCGGTCCGCAGGCTCCGGATCAGGGCCGGGGGTACGGTGAACGGCACGCCCGACCGGCCCAGACTGCTCAGCACCCAGGCCCGTTCGAACACGGTGATCGGCGTGGTGCAGGGCACCGGCCCGCCGTGTCGGCGGGACACCCTTCCCAGGTACTCCCGGGCCAGTTCCGCGTCGCCCCCGTCAGCGGTGCCGCCCGCACCGAGCCAGGCGGCGGTGGCCGCTGGGGAGGCGCCGACCGTGCCAGGCGAGACCGGTCGTACCCCGGTCAGGCCGTGGGCCAGCTCGCCCACCACCTCCAAGGCGTGTAACAGCTTCTGTGGTACGCCGCCGCCGCGGCTATCCGTTGCCGGATGGCGTCGAGTCGGCTGTCGTCGACCCCGACCGGCAGCGGCAACCGGAGCCCGTCCGACCATTGTTCAAGCCCGGGCAGCGGGCTGTCACAGAGCTGCGCCAGGTGCTCGTTGAGCCGGGACACCAGAGCCGGGACGATGAGGTCGGCCGCGGGTGTGTCCGGCAGTGCCGGTCCCGCGCCGCGCAGCCAACCGGAGAGTGCGCGTAGTCCCCGGTCAGCGGCGCTGATCAACTCACCCAGCCGGTTCCGGCCGCCGATATCGATGGTGCCGCCCCGGGGGTCGCTGCCCCTGCTGCCGGGGCGATGCAGGCCGCGGATCGTGGTGAGCAGGGCTTCGGTCGCACTGAGCGTGGGGATCAGCGCATAGCCCTCGGGGCCACCCCAGCAGCCGTCCGGACGTTGCTCGGCCAGTAGGAACCCGACCCGATCGGCCTGCCCGGCCAGCCACGGTGCCAGGCTCACCAGTCGGGCGGTCTCGTAGGTTGACGGTGAAGCCTGCCCCCATGGCTCACAGGAGAGGCTGGCAATCAGGTCCCGGGCCGCCGCTGCTGTGCCGATCTCCGGCTCTCGTCTCGGTGCGGTCCGCAAGGTGGCACCGTTCTCGGTGCTCACAGGCTTCCCCAGAAGTCGGCGAGCCGGTAAAAGCCGCTGCTGAAACCGATCTGCCGGGCCAGGTAGACGGCCTCCTGTGGGCAGTGGGTGCGCAACGGCCGCAGTAACTCCTGGCAGCGGGCCATCAGCGTGTTGATTTCCTGCTCCACCTCGGCCCGATCGGGCACCAGCATCAGCGCGTTCAGGTCTCCCCAGCGCACGTCACGCTCGTAGGTGCCCAGGTCGTTGACGAGGCGCAACATCCGCTGCACCTCGGCGCTGGCGGCCAGCAGCTCGGGCAGATGCGCGAGCGTTTCCGGCGAACCGGTGTAGATCCAGTGCGAGACGTTCACGAACGAGCAGGCCAGGTTGTCCGCGTTGGCCAGGTATTCGGTGAAGGTCGGCATGGTCGGCGCACTGGTTTCCTCGGCCGAACCGGTATCACCGGCCCGCCATTGCCATTCCCGGGCCATCGCCGTCAACATCCGGTGCAGTTCCTCGCGCCATACCGGACGCAGCGCCGCGAACGCCGGCACGGTGGCCAACTCGTCGCGGAGTTCGGCGAGGAAGCGGGCGAGCGGGTCGGTCCCGCTGGCCGTCACGTCGTCTGCCACGGTCAGGCAGCCGGCGATCAGGTCGGCTACCTCATCCGGGGACTTCGCCACGTAGTCGATCAGCCAGTCCACGGCGAATCCCCACAGCACGGCCCGGTTGGCAACCCGGAGCTGCTCGGCGGTGCACCATGGTGCACCGAACGAGATGGCCAGGGCGACCGTGCTGAACAGGGCCGGATCAAAGGGGTCGCCCGAGAAGAGGTCCGGGTGGGCGGTGGCGCGTTTGTGCAGATCCCGCTGGCCCTTCGCCGCCAGTGCGCAGATTCGTCCCTGTTCCGCTGCCGCGGTCAGCTCGTCGTCGGCGCTCAGGCCGGAGAAGGGAGAGTCGGTCATGACGCACCGCGCGTGGACACCAGGGTCAGTTCGACCCTCTCCCGGGTGCGTAGCGAGGCCGCCACTCGAGGGGCGGGGATCATCGGCCGGCTCATCCGGGTCCGGAACCGACTCAGCATCGTCGCCACAATGAGCTGCGCCTCCAAATAGAACAGGTACATACCAAGGCACTGGTGGGGCCCGCCCCCGAAGGGAAAGTGGGCGTACCGGTGGCGGCTGCGGATGTTCTCCGGGGTGAATCGCTCGGGGTCGAAGACCTCCGGCCGGTCCCAGAACGCCGACATCCGCTGGGTGACCATCGGGCTCACCACGATGGTGGCGCCGGCGGGAATCCGTACGCTGCCCAACACGTCCGCCTCGACTGCCCGGCGTGGGATCAGCCAGCCGATCGGATACAGCCGGAGCAACTCGTCCAGGACCAGTTTCGTGTACCGCAGCTCGGGCAGATGTGAGCGTCGAACCGGGTCGGTGCCGACCACGCGGTCGATTTCGTCCTGCAGTTTGGCGGCGATGTCGGGGCGCGCGTCGAGGTGCGGCCACAACCAGACCAGCAGGTTGATGGTTGTCTCGGTGGTGACCGCGAACATGGCGGCGGTGTCGTTGCGTACCTGTTGCTCGTCGAGCGGCCGCCCGTCCGGGGTGCGGGCCCGACAGAGGGTGGCGATGATGTCGTCACCGTCATCGGGTCGGCGGCGCGCCTCGCGGACGACCGGTAGCAGTATTTCGTCGATTGTCTGTACCGAGTTGCGAAACGCCCGGTCTCCTGGCATCGGCAGCGACAGCGGTGCGAAGGGCAGGATCACCCGGGGCAGTACCGCGGTGGAGATGACGTCCTGGGCGGCCACGATTCGCATCGCGTCCGGTATGGAGATCCTGCCGGCGAAGAGCACCGCCATCATGGCCTCGCAGACAATGCGGGACAGTTCCGTGTTGAGGTCGATCGGCTGCCCGGTCCGGGCCGGCTGGTCGAGCTTGTCGATCGCCGCGTCGATTTCCGTGGCGATCCGGTCGACCAACGCCTCAACCCGCTTCGCCGTGAAGAGGGGCTGCAGCGTTTTTCGGCTGGCGCTCCAGATCTGTCCCTCGCCGAGGATGCCCTCGCCGAACAGCCGGCGAATTGGCCGCCAGAACAGGCCGTCGCCAGCGCGTTCGTAATTAGCGGCATTTTCCCGGAGGATGCGCTGCACATGGGCGGGATGAGTGATCAGATACGGGCGGAAGGTGCCGAGATTCAACCGGACGACATCGCCGTTCGACTGGTTACCGAATTCAACTAGTGCCTTCAGCGGGTCGCGGAGCAGCGCGGGGAGCGAGCGGGTGATCGGCAGGGATCGAGGCTCGGTAGCTGTTGCGAGGGCGACGGAATCCACCTCAGGCATCGAACATCCGCAAGACAATCTCCTTCTCGGCGGGTTCGCTCCGAACGGCGACCAGCGACCAGCGGCCGGCGGGGAGAGCTGGCCTGGGAGGGCCGAATATCATGGCTGATTGATGAACCCGGAGATCATTCCATGATCAGCCGTTGGTCAGCCAGCCTCAGATATTGGTGGCCACAATTACCGTGTGGTTGCGATTACGCTCCGTGGTTGTCGGGGATGGCGATTCTCGCAGGTTGACGTCGTTCGCTGACTGTCGCATTCCCGACACGATGGACGGACCGTGTTCGAAAGATGTGGCGAGCGTCACGGTTCCGTCAGGCAACGGTTCGGGCCGTCGACGCGACCGACCAACGGTCGGCGGCACGTCCGAGCAACGCCGAAAGCTCCCGCATTAGCTGGTTACGGTGGCGCCAGGATGGGGTCGGCGGAGCACGTCGGTGTGGTGACCTGAGCCCGGTCGAACGACCGGATGATGTCGGAGGCCGTTCGTCCGGCCCGGCGATCATGACCTTGACATGGGGTGCGACGCGCAACACACTTCGCCGCAACCATTGATCTACGAGGGACTGTCCGCCGCCCTCCCTGGCGAGACCGGCCGTGCATCCCTCTTGCGGAGGAGTCTCCTATGAGGAGTATCAAGAAGCCGGCCAGGGTGGGTGCACTGCTCACTGTGCCGGTGGCGCTCATCCTCGGCGCTCTGCCGACCCTAGCGAATCCATCGTCAACCGATGGTCAGGTAGCGCCGACCAGAAATGCCAGCAGCGAGCAGAACGGCGTCGCGCTCATGCGCATCGTCGTCGCGGATCGCGCGGAAATCGACCAACTCGCCAACCTGGGAGTTGATCTGGTCGAATACGTCAAGCCGTTGGATAACGGCATTGAGGTACACGCTGTCCTCAGCGCGGAGGAGAGCGCGGCGCTGCGGGAGATGGGCTTCGATGTCCAGGGCAAGATTTCTGACCAGGACGACTACGCCGAAAACCTTGCTGAGCGCACCGAGGCGATCGCGGCCGCCGAGGTTGCCGCGGCGGCGGCCGACACCCTGACCGTGCTTCGGGCCGAATGGTTCACCAGCTTGAACGGCAACCGTTTCCTGTCCTTCGAGGTGAAGTCCAGCGCCATCGATTCGGGTACGGTGCTCAGCGCCAGTTGGGACACGGGTGTCAACACCCCGCCGGCCTCCGGTGGCACCGCGACCATGTCCCGGTTCACCGACGCCGGGCAGTACATGTACCACCGGTTCACCTCCCCGCTCGCGCTGAACACGGCCGCACCCGACAAGGTGACCTTCACCAGCAACAAGGGTGGCACCAAGAAGGTTCCGGTGACCAAGTGGCTTGGTAAGAACCAGCCGGAACCAGGCGAGCACTACGTTTCGGACTTCGTGGACCACTACATGGACCCGACCGAGATCAACGGGAAGCTCGCCGCGCTCGCCGCGGAATTCCCGAAGCTCACCCAGATCATCGACCTGCCGCACCTGACCAACGGCTACCGCCGGCAGGCCCAGGCCCAGTTCGGCACCGTCGCGGCGAGCACCCTGTACGTCACCTCGAAGGTCTACGGTCACGAGGGCGGCAACGACATCACCGTGTCGTTGGTCAACCCGGGTGCCGCCAACTCGCCGTTGGGCGTGACGGTGACCGACAAGAGCGTGGTGGTCTCACTGGCCACCAACGGATCCGGTGCGGCAGTCAGCACCGCCGCCCAGGTGGTCGCCGCGCTCAACAGCAACGTGGCGGCCTCGGCCCTGCTGACCGCGAGCACGTACCGGGGCAACGCCGGCAGCGGCGTCGTCGCACCGGCCGGGATCACCCGGCTCACCGACAACCTGAAGGCCCCCGCGAAGGTCTCGCGTGAGCCGTTCCAGACCAAGGTGCTGCGGATCGGCCGGGCCAAGGACGGGTCGAAGCCGGGCGTTTACCTCTTCTGCCAGCAGCACGCCCGGGAGTGGGTCACCCCGATCACCTGCATGGAGACCGCGGAGCGGCTGCTGCGCAACTACGAGCAGGACACCAAGACCCGGAACCTGGTCAACGGGCTGGACATTTTCATCATGCCGGTGGTCAACCCGGATGGCGCGCACTACAGCATGTACGACTTCAACATGCAGCGCCGCAACATGACCAACCACTGTGGCCCGACCGCGTCGGACCCGGCGAACCGCAACGCCTGGGGCGTCGACCTGAACCGGAACCAGAACGTCGGTTCGCTCTTCGACGGCTACAACGGTGCGTCGTCGAGCTGCACCAGCGACACCTACGCCGGCCCGAGTGAGCTGTCCGAGCCGGAGGCCAAGAACGAGGACTGGCTGATCAACACCTTCCCGAACATCAAGTTCTCGATGAACACCCACTCCTACGGTGGGTACTTCATGTGGGCGCCGGGCGCCTACAAGACCGCCGGTCGCGAGGTGCTGCCCCGGACCGACTTCGGCACCGAGAACTACTTCTGGAACGCCTCGTCGAAGATCCTCAGCGCGGTCCAGTCGCACCGGGGCACGGCGATCTGGCCGGGACGTACCGGCCCGACCACCGACGTGCTCTACTCGGCGGCCGGTAACAGCGCCGACGCGCACTGGTACAACCGGGGCATCATCGCCTGGAACTTCGAGGTCGGCGCGGACCTGTACAACCCGAACACCCGCCAGTGGCAGGCGGTCGGCTTCCAGCCGAACTTCGCCGAGGGCCACGAGGAGGCCATGGAATTCTCCAGCGGCCAGATCGCCATCCTCGACGTCGCCAAGAAGTACGCGGCGGACCAGACAGCCCCGGTCTCCGAGGTGCTTGTCAAGAGCAAGAGCCCCGGCACCACGACCTTCACCTTCAAGACCGACGAGCCGGCGAACGTCTACTACACCCTCGACGGCAGCGAGCCGACCACCTCCTCGCGCAAGCTCGGCTTCAACGCGTACCGCGAGGGCGCGGAGCACCTCACGATCAACGCCAAGACCACGGTCCGTTGGTTCGCGGTGGACATCTCCGGCAACGCGGAAGCGGTGCAGGAGCGGGAGCTGAACGTACCCAAGGCCTGACACCGGAACGGGACCGAGATTTCGCGGTATCCGTACTGATTGCAGTTCGTGGCCGTCGACCGCTCGCGGTCGGCGGCCACGCGCCTCTTCAACCAGCACTTTTCTCTCCAACCACCGCGACCGCCGATCTGCGGTGACCATTTGATGCCGGAGCCGTAAATGCACTCCCACACTCATGCCACTGGACAGCACGGGTCGCCACGACCCGACGGTGATCCGTCAACCGCCGCGGCGACCCGACGTCGAACCCTCGTGCTGTTGACCCTGATCCTTGTCCCGCTGGCTGTCGCGACCGGGCTCGGCATGCTGCTGCTCTGGCCCGGGGGTGAGCAGGTCGCCGAGGCCGGGTCCAACCGGGCAACGCGCAACATCACCTACCCGGAGGCGACGGTCGAGACGATCCTGCCGTACGACTGTCCCGCCGCCAACCAGCGTCCGGATCCGGATGGCAAGCTGCGGATGGTGACCTGTGCGACCGTGCAGGCCCGGTTGGAGACCGGTCCGGAACACGGTGGCATCGTCACCGTCGAGGTGCCGGCGGAGTCGTACCGCACCGGTCTCGGAACCGGGGACCGGATCAAGGTGATCCGGATCTTCAACCACCAGACCGGCCCGCCGGTGTACGCCTTCCACGACTACGCCCGGACCGTGCCGCTCGGTGTCCTTGCCGTCTGCTACGCCCTGGTCGTCGTCGGAGTAGCCCGGTTGCGAGGGCTCAGAGCGCTGATCGGGCTGGGGCTCGCGGGTCTGATCATCGCGAAGTTCATGCTGCCGGCACTGCTGGTCGGCAAGCCCGGACTGTTGGTCGGGGTGGTCGGCGCCTCGGCGATCATGTTCGTCGTTCTATACCTCGCGCACGGCCTCTCGGCCCGCACCACCACCGCCCTGATCGGTACGCTCTTCGGCCTGCTGGCGACGGCCGGTATCGGCTTCTGGGCAGCGGGTGCGGCGCACCTGACCGGTCTGGGCGACACCGACGGCGTCACCCTCGCTGTGTTCAACAGCCAGGTCAAACTGACCGACATCGTGTTGTGCGGCATCATCGTGGCCGGGCTCGGCGTGCTCAACGACGTGACGATCACCCAGTCGTCGGCGGTCTGGGAACTGCACGAACTGGCGCCGCGCATCTCGGCTCGCGAACTGTTCACCAGTGCGATGCGGATCGGGCGGGATCACATCGCCTCGACCGTCTACACCATCGCGTTCGCCTACGCCGGTGCCGCACTGCCGATCATGCTCCTGATCAACGCGTACGACCGGCCGATCCTCTCCGTACTGACCAGTGCGCAGATCGCCGAGGAGATCGTCCGGACCCTGGTCGCCTCCATCGGCTTGGTGCTCGCCATTCCGCTTACCACCCTGGTGGCGGTTGCCGTGGTGAAGGCGGTCGGGCGCCGGGACCCGGAGCCGGCCGGGCCGGTGGGGGATGAGCCGCAGCTGCTGCCCCCAGCCGGCGATGAGCCCGTACAGCAGGTCCTGGGCGGCTGACGCCGCGTGGCAGACGTAGCTCGCTGGCCCGCCCCGTCCGGGTGCCGTGGCCGCTGGTTCGGCCGGGGTGCCGGGTGGTCTATCCGCTGGATGGCGAATCGTCTCCCCGGTCGGGCGGTTGCTTGTCTCCCCGGTCGGCTGATCCGGGTCGGTGGTTGCGCCGATGGGTGCGGACACGCCAGAAGATCAATCCGGACACCAGCAGGATCGCGATAGCGATCGCGCCGCCGCGTCCGACGAACTTTTCCAACGTCTGGTACGAGCTTCCCGCCAAGTAGCCGGCGAGCACTGAGCCGACCGACCAGAGCACCCCACCGATCGCGTTGTAAAGCAGAAACCGCTGATAGGGCATCTTCGATATCCCGGCCAGCGCCGGGACGATGGTGCGCAGGTACGCGATGAACCGGCCGAGCAGGATCGCCTGCCCACCACGTCGGGTCATCAGTTCCCGGGCCCGGTCCACGGAATGCTTCCGGCGGCGCAGAGGCCGGATCTCCAGCACTCGGATGCCGAACCGTCGGCCGATTTCGTATCCGAGGCTGTCGCCGATGATGGCTGCCGCCGTGACGACGATGATCATCACGGTCAGCGAGACGCGGTTCAGGCCGGCGGCCACCCCGCCGAGGATCGCCGCCGTTTCGCCGGGCACCACGAAGCCGATGAGGAGCGTGTCCTCCACGGCCACCAGCACGGCGACGAGCAGATAGATGACATTGCCGGGCAGCGCCACCAATCGATTGATCAGCTCGGTCATCGGGCGATCTCGTCGTACGCCGCGACGGGGTTACCCCCATGGTCGCCGGGGGGGCCAGCGGTGAATTGACGGGCACGGACCGGCGTCGGTTGTGGTCCGTGGCCGGTCGTGGTCATTGGACCTGATGCTAGGCCACTCGATGGATCAATGGATGCGATCCGGGTTTCCTCTCCCTGCTGCCGAGCTGCATCCCGTATCCGAAGTTTGGACTTCACCTCGCATACCCGGGCACGTGCGGCAAACGGATTTCCGATCTCCTGCATTGCTGTTTCTCTATGACTTACTACGCTTGTATCGATTTGTTCCGAGATCCTTTCGGGTTTGATCGAACATCGTGCCATTATCGGATAGGAGGATTGTTCATGAATGCTGCCCGGCGCTATGCCCATCGGTCCATGCTGAGCGTGCTCGCCGGAATGGTCTTGGTGACACTCCTGACGGTTTCCGCATCCACTGCCGCCGCAGGGGGCAATGCCGCCATTGAGCAGGTCAGCGCTGTGACCGTGGGTGCCCGTCAGGTCGGTAAGACCGAGCTGGAAATTGTGGAACCCCAGCGGGCGCAGATCAATGATCTGGTGCTCTACCCGGGTGAACGACCGGTACTAAGCCTGACCTTCTCGGCGACCGCCGACTCATCACGGGAATTCGAGCTCTTGGTGAACCAGTTCGGGCCCTCCGTGACCGGCGACGAAAAGGCTGATCTCGGTGGTGTCCTGTACCAGTTGAGCACCGGCCAGCGGTAACCGGCCAGCGGGCAATGTGTTGCGGGCCGTGGACCGACTCGGGTCCACGGCCCGCCACCTCTCCCAGGCCGAGAGCCAACCGCCGCAGCCGGTGTCGGCGTCGCGCGACGTGTCAGTAACGCTACGTATCCGCCAGGACGCTTTCAAGGGTGCGGCCGACCGGTCCATTCTGCCCGAAAAGTGGACTTGACCTGGGCATCGTTCCGGTCACACCCAGGCGGCCTGGGTGGCGAAGGGTAAGGGCGGGGTGGCTCTCGGTGGTTGCTCTGTGATAGACCTCTTCTGGGCTGGTAAGGCGGGTCCGGTGCGACCCGCAGATGAGGCCCGGTGGCCGGGATAGCGCCCGGAAACCCTGACCTGTGGGCTTCGTAGCCGAGCCTTTCTCTCGGTGTGTCGTGTTTTTCGGTTACGTCGTGTCTCTGGCCGCGTCGTGACGTACGGCGATGACGCGACCACGTTTCTCTGCGCCCCGTCATGGGAGCAACGGTTCCCGGGCGCGCACCGGACAGGAAGTGAGCCATGCACTCAACCCACCCGAGCAAGGTCTCCACCCTGCGCGGCCAACTCCTCGGCCAGCAGATGCGTACGCTGCGCGAGCAACTCGGCCTCACCCTGGAAGAGGTCTCCAGCTATCTCAAGCGGGATCGGACCGCGCTCAGTCGCTTCGAGCGGGCCGAGTGGCCGTTCCCCCGGCCTGACGTGCAACTGCTGCTCGACTTCTACGGCGTCGTCGACAAGAAGATCCGGCTCCACTTCACCCAGCTCAGCGAGGAGGTCGGGCGCCGCGACGAGTGGGAGACCGAGTTCGACGACGCGATCTATGACCAGTCCTTCGTCGACCTGCCCTGGCTGGAGGAGCGAGCCAAGGGAATCTGCACCTTCGACGTGAGCTATGTCCCCGGCCTGTTGCAGACCCCGGGGTACGCCGCCGCCATCCTCCGGGTGGTGGAGGGCGACCAGCCGACCGACGGGCAGATCGACCGCTGGGTGGCGCTGCGGCTGGCCCGGCAGCAGGTGCTCACCGGCACCAAGCCGGCCCGGTTGACCTGCATCATCGCCGAGGCGGTGCTCCGGGCCCGGATCGGCGGCGACCGGGTGATGCGGGGCCAACTCGACCACCTGGTCCAGCTCGGCCGGCAACGAAACATCGAGGTACGGGTGCTCCCGCTCGCCCTCGGCGGCGCTGCGGGGGCGTTCGGCCCGTTTCAGCTCTTCGAGCTGCCCAAACCGTTCCCTCCAGTGGCCTATGTGGAGCACCTCGGCGGCCGGCTCTTCCTCGAATGGCCCAAATCCACCAAGTTCGTTCAGGCGTACGATCGGATCCGTGAGGTCGCGCTCACCGAAGGCGAGTCGACCGAGCTGATCACGGCGATCGCAGAGGAGCTCTGATGGACGACCTGACCGGCGTGAAGTGGCACATCAGCACCCGCAGCAGTGGTGCCGGCGGAAACTGCGTCGAGGCCGGGCCGCTGGCTGATGGCAGCGGCCGGGTGGCGGTCCGGCACAGTAGGGCCCCGGAGGGGGCGGTGATCGTCTACACCCGGGCCGAGTGGGACGCCTTCCTAGCGGGCGCCAAGGACGGCGAGTTCGACTTCTGACCCAGTGACAGACCCGGTCCGGGGCGGCGTGCTGCTGCCGCCCCGGACCGGTCACCCGCTCTCGTTATCAGCGCAGCCGGCCTGACGACCGCCCTCGGTCAGTCGCGCAGTCGGACGATGGTCTCCGCGACCGCATCGGCCGGGCCCTCCACCCGGACCCATTTCTCCGCGCTGCCGTCGCGCCAGCCCACGGTCAGTGAAACCTGCTCCGTACGAGGCTTGCGGCTCAGCGCCCACTTGAGCGCGTCCCAGCCGGCGGACGAGGCGATCCCGAGCACGATGGCCACCACCGTTTCGGTGACCGGCCCTCGTTCGGTGCTGATTTCGCACTCCGCCGGATCGTGCCACGGTCGGGCGACGGCACCGGTCTGATTTAGCTCGTCGGCGAAGTCCAGCGCCGACTCGGAATAACTACCCCGACCATTGTGGACCGATTTGGGAAAGATCGTGACATCGGACTCGCTATTCAGTCGGATACGCGACGGTGCGGCAATATCGCTGACGGTGACCGGTGCTGACATGTGCGGAATGCTAGAGCATCAACGTGATGATTCACTGACTGCCGGGGGAGGGCTGGTCGGGTGCCGCTGACGCTGCGCGCGATGGACGTCGAAGGGCCGGGCCGATGGCGCTGGCTGCTGGTCGATGACGCCGGCCGGGCGCTCGCCGACCACCAGGTCGACCTCGACCCAAAGAGTACGGAGTTTGAGGCGTTCGCCGATCTGGACGGTTATCTGCGCCGGAACCGGCTGCCAGACGACCGGGTGGGCAGCGAGACGGCGATCGTGACCCGGATGAGGCGGTGGATCGGCACCCAGGTGCTCGGCGCCACCATCGGTCGACAGTTGACCGGGACGGTCCGGGTGGTGGTCCCGTCAGAGGCAGACTTCCTGCTCACCCGGCCACTGGAACTGGCCGATCTGGACGGTCAGCCGCTGGCCCGCCGGGGCGTCGCCCTGGTCTTCGAGTTGCCCGGCACCGATGCGTTGACCGGCGCTGCTGCGTTGGCCGGGACGCAGCCCGGCGGACCGCTGGGAAAGCAACCGGTCGGCGATCGGCTGCGCATCCTGGCCATCTTCTCGATGCCGACCCGCTCCTCGGTGCTCGCGCTGCGCCGGGAACGCTACGAGCTGGCCCGTACGGTCCGCCAGATCGCCAGCCGCTCGCGCAAGGCGATCGAGCTGCGGGTGCTCCAGTACGGCGTGACCCGGCAGCTACTCCGTGAGACGGTGGAGGAATATCCGGGCTGGGACGTGCTACACGTCTCCGGCCACGGCGCGCTGGGCCGGCTGCTGCTGGAAAAGCCGGACGGCAGCCCGGACGAGGTCAGCACCGACGAGCTGGTGGAACTGCTTCGCCCGGCCCGTGACCGGCTGAAGTTCGCCGTACTCTCCGCCTGCAACTCAGGGGCGGACGTGGCCGCCAGCACCCTGCGAGCATTGAAGCTGGACGACGCGGCCGACCAACTGGAGCATGCAGCCGGCGACGCCGCAAGCGACCGGCCGACAGCCGGGCCGAGCGGATCGGGTGCCGGGGCGAGCGGATCGGCCGCTGCGGGCGACGAGTTGGCAGCCGGTGGCGACGAGTTGGCGGCCGGTGGCAGCGCGGCGCCGGTCGGCCTGGCCCGTGGCCTGGTTGAGAAACTCGGCGTCGCCGTGCTGGCCATGCGCTACCCGGTGGCCGACCCGTTCGCGGTCGAGCTAACCAAGGCGCTGTATCCCCGGCTGCTCGGTGCCGGGCAGCCGGTAGACCGGGCGGCCGCGCTCGCCATCCCGCAGGCCGCCGGGGAGACCCCGTCGGCCGGTCGACCCGCGCTCTCCATCGGCATCCCAGCACTCTTCGGCGGTACGGCGGCCGGGCTCCGGGTCGCCCCGCCGGTCGGTGCGGTCGAACTCGACCCGTACGCCGAACGGATGGCCCGCTTCCCGGACGAGCCGGAACGGTTCGTCGGTCGTACCCCGGCGTTGATCGCGGCCAGCGGTGCGCTCGCACCGGAGAGCGGCCGGGCCGGAGTGCTTTTCCTGGGCATGGCCGGTGCGGGGAAGACGTCCTGTGCACTTGAGCTGGCGTACCAGCACCGGGGCCGGTTCGGTGGCCTGGCCTGGTGGCAGGCGCCCAGCCAGCCCGATATGTTCGGTCAGGCACTGAGCAGCCTTGCGCACGCCTGGGAGAGCCAGCTCGGCCACCATGGGCTGACCATGATGGCGGCGGTGGGGAGCGAGAGCGCGCTGCGCAACTTCCTGCCCCGACTGCGTGCCATCCTCCGGGATGAGGCGCTGCTGCTGGTGCTGGACAACCTGGAGACGCTGCTCTCCGATGCCCGGACCTGGCGGGACCCGCTCTGGGGGCCGCTGATCGACACGCTGCTCGGGCACGGTGGGCTCTCCCGGGTGGTCTTCACCAGCCGGGTCACCCCAGCCGGGTTTGCCCCCGACCGGCTACTGACCCTGCCGACCCACGCGCTCTCACTGGCCGAGTCGGTGCTGCTCGCCCAGGAGCTGCCCAACCTCGGCCGACTGCTGCACGGTGAGTCGTCCCCGATGCGCGCCGTCGCCGAGATTGCCGCCGATCGGGAAGTGGCTCGGCGGGTGCTCTCCGTCGTGCAGGGGCACCCGAAGCTGCTTGAACTGGCCGATGCAGCGGCGGCCGACCCGGCCGGTCTGGAGGTACGACTAGCCGCCGCCGAAGCGGCCGGGCGGGATGCACCGACGTCCACCTTCTTCGGCACCGGCACCAGCGAATTGGCCGGCGAGCAGTACCTCCAGGTGCTCGGCGCTTGGACGGTCACCGCGTTGGCCGACCTGCGGCGTCGGCGCGTACCCTGGCCGAGCTGCTCGCGTTGGTCGAGGACGATGACCGCTTGTCGTACGTGATCGACGATGTGTGGCCGGATCTGTGGGCGCAACGCCACGACGGGGAGGCGCCGCCGCTGGCCAGCGCACTGGCTGCCCTGACCGGTGCGGCAATCGTGGCGACCGAGTCCGCAGATCCGGACAACCCGGCGGCGGCCGTCGAGTTCCGGCTGCACCCCGGCGTGGCCGAGACAATCCGCGCCGCCACCGATGCCGAGCTGCGCACCACCGTGGACGACCTGCTGGCCGAGCTCTGGTACGAGGTTTGCCAGCAGGCACTGCAGGAGGAGGGGCGGGGCGAGCCGACCGGTCAGCTCGTGGTCCGGGCCGGGCTGGCTGCCGCGCCCGTTCGGCGGATCATTGACGGCGAACGCGACGAAGACCTACTCCTCGACGGGCTGGACGAGATCGACAGCGCCATCGTCCAAGCCATCCTCGCCGCCCTCGCCACCCCACCCGCCTGACCCGGCGCTCCCTCACCCACCCCAAACCCTCGCCATTCCGCCGGGCTGACGCCCCTCCACCGCCTCTCCGCCGCCCCTTGACCCCGTCGATCAAGGACTTTCGCGTCGATCAAGGACTTGTTGCTGCGGATCTGTGATCGAACAGCGACAACAAGTCCTTGATCGACAGGGCTTGGGTGGGGCTGCGGGGCTGGGGCGACGGGGGCTGGGTGGGGTGGGGATGGGCAGGGGGTTACGGGGCTCGGCAGGGGCGACGGGGCTCGGCGGGGGGGGTGGGGGTTAGGGGAGGGGGCAGGTGGGGGTGCAGGGGGCGGGGTGGCCGGTCCAGCCGTTGCGGCGTAGCGCTGTGGCGATCTGGGCGGCGGTGGCGCACGGCCGCTCTGTCACGTCCGCCGGGCCGTAGCGCAGCACGCTCAGCCCTTCGACCATCGCGGCATTGTCCCGTTGCCGGTCGCGGGCCCGAGCCTCCTCGGGATGTGCTGCCCGACCGTCCAACTCGACCAGGGTCGCGAACTCGTCGTAGCGCACATCGTCGTACCATCGGCCGCCCCGGCGTTGCCGGATGCTCTGCCGCTGCCCGACCGGCAGCCCGTGCCGGCGCTCGACATCGCGCAGATAGCGCTGTTCGAGCAGCGAATGGCAGCCGCTTGCCACGTCGTCGAGCGCCTCGAGCAGCTCACCGCGCCGGTGCAGCCGGATTCGTTGCTGTAGTGCGGTGGCGATCCGGGCTGGCGTGGTCAACCGACGAGCGCAAGCCTTTGCCAGCCAACCGAGCGCCTCATCGAGATGACGGGCGGCCTGGGTCAGGTCGATTACCGTCTCCTCCACCCGGGTCTGCGCCGGCAGCCGGGTCGGATGCCGGGCCACCGCTGCCCGCTTCGACCGGTGTACCACTATTCCGGCGACCGGCCGGACCCGACGGTCAGTAGGAATGGTGACGTGCACCAGCGGCGTTGGTTGGTCGACCAGCCCGACCAGCTCACCGGCCGAGGAGTGGCTGAGCACCGCGCCCTCACCGGCATAAAGCAGTGCTGCCCAATACCGGGCGCTCTGGGGTACCGGTCCGCTGAACATGGCATACGTGCCGGGAACCAAAGTCTGCCACCGACCGAGATTCAGTTGGCGGTAGATCATCCTGTCGCTAATCCCGGCCTGCCGGCACTGGGTCCGGGTCAGCACCCCGCGTTGCCGGGCGGCTATCTCGTCGAGCATGCCGGAAGCGTGGCCGGACCGCCGACGCTCACGCTACCCCGCTCTCGTCACCTGTGGATAACCCACAGGGCTGTGCATAACCCGGTGAGCGAAAGTGCACGGAAACAAACTGACCGCGGGCGGTGCACTTGTTTCCGTGTAATCGGGAGCGAGGGAGCGGGAGCGGGAGCGGGAGCGGGAGCGGGAGCGGGAGCGGGAGTGAGGGTGGGAGCGGGAGTGGGAGTGGGAGTGGGAGTGGATGAGGGCTGGGCTGGGAGCGGGTGGGGTGGAGGTGGCGGGGCTAGGTGGTTAGGCCGAGGGTTTCGGCGGCGGCTCGGGCGTTGGCGTGACTGGCGCCGTAGGTGAGCACGAAGGCAGTTGCGCCAGCCGGCCGCCATTGGGACGGCCAGCCCATCTCCACCACGGTGACCGGATGCGCCAGCGCCAACGTCTCGACCAGCGAGCGGGCGCCCGGCACCCGGTGCAGGTGTCGCCCGACCAGCACGATCGGGCGTTCACCGGCCCGTGCGCGCAGCGCGGCAGCCGAGGTCTCGGTCGCCACCACCCGCAGATGCTCGCCGCTGCGCAGGTGCGGGCCGAGGCCCCACGGCACCCGTCCTTCGGCGATGGTCGAGTCGGCGTAGAGCTGTACGACGAGCGAATTGTCCAGATCAGACACCGTCCCCTCGACCCGGACAGCCCGGCGTGCTGCGGCGTATCCGATGGCGGGGTGACCGGAGGCGGGGCGCCCAGGAGCGGGGTGACCGGAGGCGGGGCGCCCAGGAGCGGGGTGACCGGGAGCGGGATCGGAGTGGCCGGGATCGGAGTGACTGAGCGAGACACGTTCGAAATCGGTGGGGCTCGTCCGAACCGGTGCGGCGGTCTGGGCCCAGGCGGCGAGGGCGGCGGTCCGGGCGGCGGCCTGCTCGACCCGGGCGGGGTCAAGCCGGCCGTCGCGCAGCGCCGCGACGATTTCGGCGACTACCTGCTCGACCAGGGCGCCGCCCACCTGCGCACCGATGCAGAGCAGGTCGGCCCCGGCGGCGAGCGCGTGCACCGCAGCCGGCCCGATGCCACCGGCGGCGGTCGCGGCGCCCTTCATCTCCAACGCGTCGGTGATCACCGCGCCGGTGAAGCCGTACTCGGTGCGGAGCAGGTCGACCAGGACGGCCCGGCTGAAAGTTGCCGGGCCGGCATCGGTGAGTGCCGGCACCCGGATGTGCGCGGTCATGATCGTGCGGGCCCCCGCGGCGATCACTGCCGCGAACGGTGGCAGGTCCCGGCGACGCAGCACCGAAACCGGTACGTCGACCAACGGCAACTCGTAGTGCGAGTCGGTGACCGTGGCGCCGTGGCCGGGGAAGTGCTTGGCACAGGCGGCTACCCCAGCGGCCTGAAGGCCGGCGACGGCGGCGGCGGAGTGCACCGCGACCAGCGCCGGGTCGGCGCCGAACGAGCGGGTGCCGATCACCGGGTTGTCGTCGGCGCTGTTGACGTCCACCGTCGGGGCGAGGTTGACGTTGACGCCCAGGGCGGCCAGGTCATCGCCGATGGCCTGATACACCTGCCGGGTGAGGTCGGGGTCGTCGACGGCGCCGAGCGCGGCATTGCCCGGGTACGGGCTGCCGGTGGCGTGTGCCAGTCGGGTGACATCGCCGCCCTCCTCGTCGATCGCGACCAGTACGTCGGCGCGGGCAACCCGCAGCGTTGCTGTGCAAGCCGCGACCTGTTCGTTGGTCGCCACATTGCGTCCGAACAGGGTGTGCCCGGCCAGTCCGTCGGCGACCAGATCGAGTGCCCAACCGGGCGGGGTGTGACCGGGGAAGGCGGCGAGCAGCGTGCCCAGTGCCAGCCGACGGAGCCCTGGATCGGTTGTCAAAATCCTCTCCTCTTCGACCTGCACAGGTGGGCGTACCTGTGCGGCCGGTCTGCGGCCAACCGCTGCCGGATCGGGGAAGTCCTGAGCGGCTGGCGGGCCATTACGCTACGGCTACTCGATTACCGCCAGCTTAGCTAACCAGAAACTCTCTTAACCAATAGAGGATGTGGCATGGCTTCACCCGCCCGGTTACCCGGCACCCCCCGCCTGCTGCGCGCGCTCAACGACCGGGCGGCGTTGGAACTGCTGCTCGCGCAAGGACCGCTCACCCGGTCGCGGATCGGTGAGCTGACCGGGCTGTCCAAGGTGACCGCCTCCCAGTTGGTGGAACGGCTGGAGGAGCGCGGTCTGGTTATCCGGGTCGGTGAGCAGGCCGGCGGTCGTGGGCCGAACGCCCAGCTCTATGCGGTCGCGCCGGGCAGCGCGCACGTGATCGGCGTGGATGTCGGGCCGGACCGGGTGCTCGCCGCCTGCGCGGACATCACCGGCTCGGAGATCAGTCGGGTGGAACAGTCCACCCGGGACACCGATGATCCGGTTGGCGTGGTGCACAACGCGGTGATCCAGGCGGCGAGCAGCGCGCAGGTGCGGATGGAGAGCGTCCGTCGGGTGGTGCTCGGCACACCCGGCCTGGTTGACCCGGGCACCGGTGACATCACCTTCGCGTTCAACCTGCCGCGCTGGCACCGAGGGCTGCTCGCCGCACTGCGCGAGGATCTGCACACCCCGGTGGTCTTCGAGAATGACGTCAACCTGGCCGCGGTCGCCGAGGCGCAGTCCGGTGCCGCCCAGGGAGTGGACGACTTTGTCCTGGTCTGGGCGGGAGTCGGGGTTGGTCTGGCCATCATGCTCGGCGGTCGGCTGCACCATGGCAGCAGCGGCGCGGCCGGCGAGATCGGTTACCTGCCGGTGCCGGGCGCGTCGATTCCGCGGGATGCTTCCCGTCGGGCCAAGCCGGCATTCGGGCAGTTGGCCGGGGCTGATGCGGTGCGCGCGGTGGGCCGGGAGCACGGATTCCGGGCTGCCACCGCGGCTGACGTGGTCCGGGCCGCGATCGCCGCCGGAACCGCGGGCGGGCCGATGCTCGACGAGGTGGCCCGGCGGCTCGCGCTCGGGGTCGCCGGCAGTTGCGTCGTACTCGATCCGCCGCTGGTGGTGTTGGCCGGCGAGGTCGGGCGGGCCGGTGGCAGCGCGCTGGCCGAGCGGGTGCAGCATGAGGTTGCCGCGATCACCCTGGTCAGCCCGCAGGTGGTGACCACCGGGCTGACCGACGAGCCGGTGTTGCGTGGCGCGTTGCGCACCGCGTTGGACGCGGTACGCGATGAGGTGTTCGGCTCCACCACCGGCTGACTCTGCCGCGCCAGGCCCGGATGAAAGAAGTTTTCCACCCAGGATGATCCATCGAAAGCTCTCGACATAGATAGGTGTCGCGCTATACCGTACGGCCACCAGGCGTCCCCGATCGGGACGTCCGATCACTCGGGGAGGAGTGACGGTGACTGTTCGGTTCCCCCTGCCGCGCGCCCGGCATCTGCTCGGCGCCACCCTTGCCCTGGCCGTCGGCCTGACCGGTCAGCCGGCCCTGGCCGGGCCCTCGGCGCTGACTGCCTCGGGCCAGCGTCCGGCTGCTGCCGGCCCACTCGTCGTCGGTCCGTTGGCGGCCGCCTTCGACGCGGCGGCGGCGCGGTACGACGTACCGCGCGACCTGCTCGCCGCGCTCGGCTACGCGGAAACGCGACTCGACGGGCACGCCGGTGCGCCCAGCGCCTCCGGCGGCTACGGCGTGATGCACCTGACCAGCAATCCAAAGCTGCGCACCCTGGACGAGGCGGCGGCCGGTACCGGCCTGGACCGGGCCGCGCTGCGCACCGACCCGGCGGCGAACGTGGCCGGCGCGGCCGCGGTGCTCCGCTCGTACGCCGACGCGGCCGGGCTCACCGCCGCGCAGCGGGCCGACGTCAACCGGTGGTACGGCCCGATCGCCCGGTACGGTGGCTCGGCCACTCCGGCCGTCGCCCGGCTCTACGCGGACGCCGTCTATGACCTGCTCGCCACCGGCTTCACCGCGCAGACCACGGGCGGTCCGGTCGGGGTCGCCGCTCGGGCGGTCGCCCCACGCCGGGGCGAGTTGGCTGCGGTCGCTCCGCTCGGCGCTACCGGCGATTTCGGCACGATGAGCACCGACTACGGGCCGGCGGCCTGGGCGCCGGCGCACGCCAACAACTACACCGTCTCCAGTCGTCCGAGCGCATACAAGATCAACTATGTGGTCATCCACGTGGCGCAGGGGTCGTACGCCGGCACGGTGAGCTGGTTCCAGAACGCGTCCGCCGGAGTCAGCGCCCACTACACCTTCCGCTCCTCCGACGGCGCGGTGACCCAGTCGGTGCGGGACAAGGACATCGCCTGGCACGCTGGCAACTGGACGTACAACACCCAGTCGATCGGCATCGAGCATGAGGGATTCATCAACCAGGCATCCTGGTTCACCGACGCGATGTACCGCTCCTCGGCCGCGCTGACCAAGTTCCTCTGCGAGAAGTACGGCATCCCCAAGGACCGGTCGCACGTCATCGGGCACAACCAGGTACCCGGCGCCACGCACACCGACCCGGGGCCGAACTGGAACTGGACCTACTACATGCAGTTGGTCACCGGCTCCTCCGGTGGCGGCAACGGTTGGTCCACCATTGTGGACAACACCACCGCCGGCCGGTTCACCGCCAGCGCCAACTGGGGCACCTCGTCGTACTCGTCCCAGCGGTACGGCGCCGACTACCGGTTCGCTGACCCGGTCGCCGCGAGCGACGCGGCCTGGTACAAGGTGAACATCCCGGAGACCGGCAGCTACCGGGTGGAGGTCTGGTATCCGGCTGACCCGGGCTACAACGACTCCACCCCGTACGTTGTGGTCACTCCGAGCGGTAACCAGACGGTCAACGTCAACCAGCGGTCCAACGGTGGGCAGTGGCGCTCGATCGGCACCTTCACTCTGGCCGCCGGGGATGCGAACAAGGTGGGCGTGAGTCGCTGGACCTCCGGCACCGGTTATGTGATCGCCGACGCGATCCGGATCACCCGGGTCTGAGCGGGATAAGAGGGCCCCTTTTATCGTTTTCCAGATAAAAGGGGCCCTCTCCTATGCGAGGTCGCGACGGCGGAAGGTGACGAAGGCGGCACCGACCAGGGCGCCCGCCACGGCGAGCAGCACCGCCAACCCGTGCACCCAGGTGAGCAGGTACTCCTGGCAGGAACCCAGGTCGCAGCCGGCCCGCGACCAGATCTGGATCTCGCCGGAGATCCAGGCGGCGAGATACGTGGAGAGCATGAACTCTTCGGACCTGGACGTTTTGACGATCTCCATGACAATCCGGGCGCCCAGCTCCCAGGTCACCGTGTAGGCCGCGATCACCCCGAGGGCGGCCGAGGTGTGCCGGCCCAGGGTGGCGAGCGCGAACCCGATCGTGGTGGCCAGCAGGACCAGGATCAGCCCGCGACCACTGACCAGCGCCAGGTCGCGCCAGAAGGGTCCGTCCAGCTCGCCCGGCAGACCACTGACTTCCGCGATCACCCGGAACCCGCCGAGGTAGAGCGCCCCGGCGACCACCGACAGCCCCAGCACCGTCCCCAGCAGGGTGCCCAGTTTCGTACCGAGCACCATCATCCGCTGCGGTCGCCAGAGCAGCAGGTTCGTCATCCCACCGGAGTTCAGGTCGGCGCCGATATAGGAGGCCCCGACGAGGAAGCCGAAGAGTGCCAGGAAGGTGATGAGAAAGTAGGTCAGCGGGAGGATCTGATTCTTGAAGATGAAGACGCCCCAGAGGTAGTCCTCGAGCCGGACCCGGTCCGGACTCAACGGGTCGCAGTCGCGGGGAAAGCCCCACTCGGCTGACGACTTCGTTCGTTGAGCCTCCTGGCACCTCGCATACGACTCGGCGACTTCCGCCCGTGCGCGGGCGACCTCGATCTGCGCGGTGGCGATCTCGGGCCCGGTGGGCTGGTGTGAACCGGCCAGGGTGGTGGCCACGGTGATGGCGAACGCGCCGAGCAGCAGAATCACCATGAGCTGTACGAAGCGGCGCGCGGCCAGCCGGCCGAGTTCGGCGCGTACCAGATTCACCGCTGGGCCCCCTCGTTGTCACTGGCCATCGAGCCGAGGTCGATTTCCGGTCCGGCGGGGCCGGGGCGTACCGAGTGGTCCACCTGGCGGGGTACGCCCGGTTGCGGGTCGGTGCCGGTGAGCTGGAGAAATACGCTCTCCAGATCGGGGGTGAGCCGGGTCAGTTCGCGTACCCAGAGGTCCTGCTCGCCGAGCGCGCGGCTGAGCCGGGCCGGGTCGTCCAACCCGGCCACCACCAGGTGGTCGGGGTGCGCGGTGACCGGTAGTCCGATCTCCCGGATGACCTCGACCGCCCGCTCGTGGTCGGTGACCCGGACCCGGAACTCGCCCCGGTCGAAGTTGGCCAGCACCTCGCCGACCGGCCCGGCGGTCACCCGCTGGCCGTGGGAGATGATCGTCACGTGGTCGCAGATCAGTTGGATCTCGGCCAGGATGTGGCTGGAGAGCAGCACGGTCACCCCGGCCGAGGCCAGCTCGCGCATCAGATCACGCATCGCCCGGATGCCGGCCGGATCGAGGCCGTTGGCCGGCTCGTCGAGGATCAGCAACTCCGGGTGTTTGAGTAGGGCGGAGGCGACGGCCAGTCGTTGCTTCATCCCGAGCGAGTAGCCCTTGACCCGCTCGTTGGCGCGGTCGCGCAGCCCGACCTTCTCCAGTACCTCGTCGACCCGGGTCGGTGCGACGCCGCCGGCGACGGCGAGCAGCCGCAGGGTGCGGCGGGCGGTGAAATTGCCGAAGAACTGTGGGCTCTCCACGATGGCGCCGAGTCGGCCGGCCACCGCCGGCAGCCGGTCGGGCACCGGCTGGCCGAGCACCGCCATCCGGCCCCCGTCGGCCCGGACCAGCCCGAGCAGGGTACGCAGCGTGGTGGTCTTGCCGGAGCCGTTGGGGCCGAGAAAACCGTGCACCTGACCCGTCTCGACCACCATGTCGAAGCCGTCCAGGGCGACCCGTTTGCCGCGGCGGAGGCTGTTGAATGATTTGTGTAATCCATCGATCTCGATGACCGAGGTCATCCGCTCACTCCGCTCTGCACGTTCGTGGCGCTGAACCGGATCCGAACCTTCCCAACGTGAGCAAGGACACGGCGCTTCACCTTACGGGTCGGACGCCAGCCGTGGGGGACCCGACGGGCGCGTGGTTGGATGGTCGGGTGCGTACCGACCTGGCCCAGGGGCCCACCGACGACTCCGGCGTGCAGTGGACCGCGCCGGTCGATACCGACGTGGTGATCGGCTTCACCCGGGTTGACGTGCTGCGCGCCGGTAACCACCTGCTGCGCGACGTCAGCTGGCGGGTGGAACTGGACGAGCGATGGGTGGTGCTCGGGCCGAACGGCGCCGGCAAGACCACGTTGCTCAACCTGGCGGCCGGCCGGCTGCATCCCACCGCCGGCACCGTGCACATTCTCGGCGAGCGGGTTGGGCGGACCGATCTGACCGAGCTGCGTACCCGGATCGGGCAGACCACCGCGGCGCTGGCCGAGCGGATCCCCGCCGACGAGCAGGTGCGGGACGTGGTGCTGACGGCCGCCTGGGCGGTGGTCGGCCGGTGGCGGGAGAGTTACGACGCGACCGATGAGGCCCGCGCCCGGGGGTTGCTCGGGCAGCTCGGGGTGGCCGGGCTGGCCGACCGGCGGTACGGGACGCTGTCGGAAGGGGAGCGCAAGCGGGTGCAGATCGCCCGGGCGCTGATGACCGACCCGGAGTTGTTGCTGCTGGACGAGCCGGCGGCCGGGCTCGACCTGGGTGGCCGGGAGGATCTGGTCGCCCGGCTGGCCGACCTGGCCCAGGATCCGGACGCGCCGGCTTTGGTGCTGGTCACCCACCATGTCGAGGAGATCCCGCCGGGCTTCACCCACGCATTGCTGCTGCGGGAGGGTGGCGTCGTGGCGCAGGGCCTGTTGGGGGAGACGATCACCAGCGAACACCTGTCCAGGACCTTCGGCATCCCGCTGACCGTGCGGCGATCCGGCGATCGGTTCACCGCCCGTGCCCTCTGAGTCGCCCAGGCCCGCCTGAACCCCAGGCCCGCCTCGGCCGCGCTGCCGACGCGCCGGGGTCGACGCCGGCTATCTGACTCGAGCTTGACCGGGTAGGAAACCATGGGTGCATGATCAGACTCATCCTCAACCTGCTCTGGTTGATCTTCGGTGGCGGAATCATGCTGGCGATCGGGTACGGCATCGCGGCGCTGATCTGTTTCGCGCTGATCGTGACGATCCCGTTCGGGGTCGCCTCGCTGCGGTTGGCCTACTACTCACTCTGGCCCTTCGGTCGGACACTGGTGCCGAAGCCCGCCGCCGGCGTGGGATCGGGACTGGCCAACGTCCTCTGGGTCGTCCTCGCCGGCTGGTGGCTCGCGCTCGCGCACATCGTGGCGGGCATCTCCCTCTGCGTGACGATCATCGGCATCCCGTTCGGTATCGCGAACTTCAAGTTGGTGCCGGCCGCGTTCTGGCCGCTCGGTCGTGAGGTTGTGGAAATCGACGACCTGCGGGTCAGGGCCTGAAGGTGGCCCTCGGCAGCGGGCGGTTGACCGGTGCACTCAGGGTCGCCTGAGTCGTACCGGCGCGCGCCGGGCGGCGGGTCCGGTCAGTGCCCGCCGCCTTGTTGTTCGACGGCGCGTTGCACGGCTCGGTAGATCTGTCCGAACCGGAGCGCGTCCGAGGTCCGGACCAGCATGATCTCCTGACCGTCGCGGCGTACCCAGAGCTCGTGCACACCGGAGCCGCGGTCGTAGGAGCGGTCCAGCCAGCCGAGCGGCAGCTCCAGAAACGGGGTGAGCGCGAGTGCGCCGACCACGCAGACGGCCAGGACGGTGGCGGCAACCTTCCAGTTGCCCCGGTCGTGTGCGGAGTACGCCAGCGACAGCACACAGACGACCCCGACCAGTGGGGGGATCGAGAGCAAAAAGATCAGCACGCCGCGGCCGAGTAGTCGCGAGCGGGCCCGGACCGAACCTCGTCCCCGGCTGTGCCAGACATAGTTGAGCTCGGCGATCGGCACATTGTGTCCGTCAGCCCGGACCGATTCGGAGGTCACCTGCACCCTGTCGTCCCGGTAGTAGAGGGTCATGCCTCTAGCAAAGCGTGCCTGTCAACCGTCGGTCGTGGATCGACTACCGCCCGGGGCGACCCCGGGGAGTGGGCGACCGGTGAGCACCCCGCCCGAGTCCCGTCCCTCCTGGGGGTTTCGATGTTTGAATGTGAACTCCGTCTCGCCGGTCAGGTCGATGTCGACGGCGCCCACCTGACGCAATGGACCGATAGGCTCACGAATTTGATTGGCGACCGGTGGCGAGCCGCGCCGTACCCGGAAAGGAGCGCGAGGTCCGGATGGCCGTCACAGGGTGGCGCAATGCGGGTTACGGGCTGCTGGTCATCGGCGGGCTGATCGCCATGGTGGTGTTCCCCGGGTTGGTTTCCGCCGCGCTGCCCGCGGTAGGACCGCCGCTTCGGACCGCGCGGTTGGACATCGGGTACGGCGTCACCATCGAACCGCCGCCGGGCGCCCGGCTCGACCTCGCCGGGTCCCGCCCCGGCGCCGGTGACGTTCTGATGCTCGCCGAAGGGATGCGCCTGAAGCTCACCGCTCAACAGTTCCGGGGGCCGGTCGGCCGATACCTGGCGCATGTACGCCGCAAACTACGCCGGGACGAGTCGCTGCGACCGGTCGGACCGCGGGAGGTGATCCGGACCAGCGGCGGCGTGGTCGGCGAGCGCGGTTCGCTGATCCCCGAGACGGGCAGCGGGGCCGGCGAGGCCGGCTGTTATGCCGTACTGACCGCCGACGGAGTGGGTCTGCTGGTGCTGGTCACTCCGGTGCCGAGTTGTGCGGAGCTGCCCGCGCCGGTGCGGGACGCCATCGACAGCGTTTCGATCAACCCGACCGGTGCGGCATGAGCACCCCGTCAACCCTGGCCCGGCCCTGGTCAGCGCTGCGTACCCCGAGCTTCTGGTTGCTGCTCGGAAGTCTCGCGATCAGCGGCCTGGGCACCCTGCTGCTCCTCGGTTTCATGGCCTGGACGGCGCCGCGCTCCGCCGTGCTGACCCTGCCGCTGCTGGTCGGCTACCTGCTCGCCGGCCTGTTGCTGCTGCGTTATCTAGACCACGTCGGTCACCGCCCCTGGTGGATGGTGGCGCTGGCGCTGCTCTGGGGGGCCACGGCAGCGGTGCTGGCCGGTGGTGGCTCCGGCCTGTTCCTGGACAACGTGCTCGCCAAAGCGATCTCCCCGTGGTTCGCGGCGGACTGGGGCGCGGCGATCGTCGCCCCCACCGGGGAGGAGGTCGCCAAGGCGCTCGGGGTGGTGTTCCTGCTGCTTGCTGCCCGCCCGTACCTGCGGACCGTCTTCGCCGGGGCAATCTACGGGGCGACTATCGGCCTCGGCTTCACCGTGGTCGAGGACGCCACGTACGCCTGGGGCGCGGCCGACGAGACGCTGCCGGACAATACCGCCGAGGCGGTGCGGATCCTCGCGCTGCGGATCGCGGTGCCCGGGCTGGTCAGCCACCCACTCTTCACCGCGGTGGTGGGTGCTGGGATCGCGTATTTCGCGGTCCGCACCGAGCGCACCCGGTCCCGGCGGTGGGCGGTGCTGGCGGCTGCGTTCGCACTTGCCTGGCTGGGGCACGCGGTGGTCAACTCGCCGTTGGCCTTCGACGCGACCGTGCTGGTCGACCGGCTGCCCGGCTTCGCCCCGTTGGCCGGCTATTTCGTCGCGGTCACCATTCCCGGCGCTGTCGGACTGTTCTGGTTGGCCACGATCCGTCGGGCCGAGGCGGCCGAGCTCATCAACGGGTTGGCCGCCGGTAGCCCGCCGGTGGCGTCAACGGAGGAGGCGGCGGGGTTGGTTTCACGCCGCGACCGAGCGCGGGCCGTTCGGCAGGCCGGGCGAAGTCACGGCCGACCAGCGGCTCGGGCGGTCCGCCGGGTGCACCGCGTGCTGTTGCGGGTCGCCGATCTGCCGGTGAACACCGCACCCGACGTCATAGCGCCCGCGATCACCCCACCACCGGTCCCGCCGCCCGCCCATACCAGCTGGGAGCCGGCGCCGTCGTACCCGGGCTGGGGCCCGCCGCCGGTGACTCCGCCCGGGTTGGCGGGTCCGCCCGGGTGGGTGCCGGCCGGTCCGGTGCGGCTGACCCCGCGGCAGCACGCGTTGGTCGAGTTGGGGCAGGCCCGGGCGGACCTGGCGCGGCTGACCGGCTCTACCGCAGTGCCGGTGCCGACCAGCATCCCGATTCCGGTCGGCGGTTGGCCAGGGTGGGCAGCGGCCGGGGTGGCGCTGGCCGGACTGGCGCACTGGGCGTTGGCGCTCGTGCTGGCGCTGCTGGTGGCGGTGCCCCTGGTGATCTCCTGGCGGCGACTGCGGCCGGTGGGGCGTGGACTGTTCCGGGTCGCGGTCGCGGCGGGCTTCAGCGGGTACGTCTGGCTGGCCAGCCTGCTCGCGGTGGTGCTCTACCCGGACCTGACCTGACGTCGCCGGGGGTGACCCGCTCCATCGCTCGTTGCAGGGCGCGGTAGATCTGGCCGAAGCGCAGCGCGTCATGCGTTTGCAGCAACCGGACCGGGGTGCCCCGCCACCGGGCCCAGATCTCCAGTCGGTGGGCGCCCCGGACATAACTACGGTCCAGGTATTCGAACAACAGATCGGCGACCGGGCCGGCGGCCAGCCCAATCAGGACGAGAACGCCGACCACGGCGATGGTGACCGCCGGGGAGAGCCGCATCCGGATGGCGAGCAAGATGCCCAGCGCGGCGGTGAACACCGGGCCGGCGATTGCGGCGATCAGACCGCCCCGGCTGGCGACGATCCGCCAGGAGCGCCTGCCGCGCTGGTGCCAGATCTCGTCCAGCTCGGCCAGCGGGTAGCTGCGCCCGTGCACCCGGAACGCATCCGAGGTGACCCGCACCGACTTGTCGTCGTAATAGGTGATCATGTCGGCCCGCCCTCGGTCGAGTTCGACTCCACTCAACATACCCAACGGTCCTGGTCGTAATGTGGGCGGACGACTTCGACGTGGAGGTGGGGCGTGGCCGACTTCATCCGGCTGGAGATTACCGACGGCATCGGCACGATCCGGCTGGACCGGCCGCCGATGAACGCCCTGAACACCCAGGTGCAGGAGGAGTTGCGCGTCGCGGCGACCGCGGCCAGCGCCGATCCGGACGTCCGTGCGGTGATCGTGTACGGCGGGGAGAAGGTCTTCGCGGCCGGCGCGGACATCAAGGAAATGGCCGACATGTCGTACGTGGATATGGCGGAGCGGGCGGTGGAGCTCTCCAGCGCGTTGGGGGCGCTGGCCCGGATTCCCAAGCCGGTGGTCGCCGCGATCACCGGATACGCCCTCGGTGGTGGCTGCGAGCTGGCGCTGGCCTGCGACTGGCGGGTGGTGGCCTCGGACGCCAAGCTCGGCCAGCCGGAGATCAAACTGGGCATCATCCCCGGGGCCGGCGGCACCCAGCGGCTCGCCCGGTTGATCGGGCCGGCCCGAGCCAAGGATCTGATCATGTCGGGTCGGATGGTCGACGCCGAGGAGGCGCTACGGATCGGTCTGGCCGACCGGGTGGTGCCGGCGGATCAGGTCTATGCCGAGGCGGTCGCGCTGGTCAAGCCGTACCTCACCGGCCCGGCGCAGGCGTTGCGGGCAGCGAAGCTCGCGATCGACGGTGGCCTGGAGATGGATCTGGCCTCCGGACTCGCCTGGGAGAGCCAGCTTTTCGCCGGACTGTTCGCCACCGACGACCGGCGCGAGGGGATGGCCGCGTTCGTGGCGAAGCGCAAGCCCGACTTCACCGGTCGCTGATCGAGCGTCCGGCGACCGCGTGGCCCCTGATCGATCAGCGGCCGGAAACCTGATCGACCGTGACCCATGCTCGCGTTTCGCTTGACCGGCCGGTAACTTGTGCCCGGAGACTGGGGCGAGGGGAGCGGCGATGACCGGGCGGATCGAAGGACATGGGGGCGATCTGGCGCTCGCGGCGGTGCGGGCGTGCGGCGTACGGGAAATGTTCACCCTTTCCGGGGGGCACGTCTTTCCGCTCTACGACGCCGCGCACCGGCACGGGTTCCCCATCTACGACGTGCGGCACGAGCAGTCCGCGGTCTTCGCGGCTGAGGCGGTCGCCAAGCTGCAACGTCGACCCGGCCTGGCCGTGCTCACCGCCGGCCCGGGCGTGACCAACGGCATCTCCGGTCTGACCAGCGCGTTCTTCAACGCCTCCCCGGTGCTGGTGCTCGGCGGCCGGGCGCCGGCCTTCCGGTGGGGCGCCGGCAGCCTGCAGGAGATCGACCATGTCCCGCTGGTCGCCCCGGTGACCAAGCACGCGGCTACCGTCGGGGCCACCGAGGAACTGCCGCAGGCGGTGGTCAACGCACTGGGCGCCGCGCTCACCCCGCACCGGGGGCCGGTTTTCCTGGACCTGCCGCTAGAGGTGATCTTTTCGGTTGCCGAAGCGGACCTACCCGAAGCGCCGGCCATACCGCTGACCGAGCCGGACCCCGACGAGTTGGCGAAGGCGGCCCGCCTGATCGCTGCCGCCGACCGGCCGGTGATCATCGCCGGATCCGACGTGTACGCCGGTAACGCCGTCGAGGCCCTCCGCGTGGCGGCCGAGGCGTTGGGGGTGCCGGTCTTCACCAACGGAATGGGTCGGGGCTCGCTGCCTCCCGGACACCCGCTCGCCTTCGCCAAGGCGCGTCGGACCGCACTCCGGAGCGCCGATCTGGTTGTGGTGATCGGTACCCCACTGGACTTCCGGCTCAGCTTCGGCGACTTTGGCGAGGCGGCGGTGGTGCACATTGTGGACGCCCCGAGCCAGCGGGCCGGGCATCTCGAGCCGGCCGCCGCTCCCGCCGGTGACCTGCGGTTGATCCTGTCGGCGCTGGCCGACTACCCCGGCGACCGCATCGACCATGCGGCGTGGATCGCCGAACTGCGGACGGCGGAGGACGCCGCGAAGGCCCGCGACGCCGAGGAGATGGCGGCTGAGAGCGACCCGATCCGACCGGCCCGGGTCTACGGCGAGCTGCGTCGGGTGCTGGCCCCGGACGCGGTCACCATCGGCGACGGTGGCGACTTCGTGTCGTACGCCGGGCGCTACCTGGAGCCGGCGCAGCCCGGCACCTGGCTGGACCCCGGCCCGTACGGCTGTCTGGGCACCGGGATGGGGTACGCGATGGGGGCCCGGATCAGCTACCCGGACCGGCAGATCTGTGTGCTGATGGGCGACGGCGCCGCCGGCTTTTCGCTGATGGACGCGGAGTCCCTGGTACGGCAGAAGTTGCCGGTGGTCATCGTGGTCGGCAATAACGGCATCTGGGGTCTGGAGAAGCACCCGATGCGGGCGATGTACGGCTATGACGTGGCCGCCGATCTGCAACCCGAGTTGCGATACGACCAGGTGGTCAGCGCGCTCGGCGGTGCGGGGGAGACCGTGGCGAAGGCGGCCGACCTGGGGCCGGCGTTGTCCCGGGCCTTCGAAGCCGGGGTGCCGTACCTGGTCAACGTGCTCACTGACCCGGCTGATGCCTACCCACGCTCGTCCACCCTGGCCTGACCCCGACCCCGACCCGCCCTTCCGCGTCGACCCGCCCTTCCGCGTCGATCAAGGACTTCTTGTCATGGTTTGGTGATCAATCCACGACGATAGCTCCTTGATCGACGGGGGTAGGTGTGGGCGGGGCGTTGGTAGGTGTGGGCGGGCGTTGGTGGGGTGGGGTGTTCGGTTCGCTGGCGGTCCATGGGTGGGTCCGCGTTGGCTGAGATTCCCGGCTGTCAAGCCTCCGGGTTCTTCTCCTCCCGGGGCGGGTCGCCAACCTCCCGACGGCGGAACTCGTCCTCCCGCCGACGAAGGTCCTCCTCCCAGCGGTCGAACATTTCGCGGTCCCGGCGGGACTGATCGGCCGCGAGCGAGCGGAGGAACTCAGGGTTGTCGTCCGGGGCGACCTGCCGCGAGGGTTCCCGCCGCGCAGCGCTCCCGCCAGGGTGATCGGCGGGCACCGGACGCCCTGCGACGAACCAGGCGATCGAGCCGAGCAGCGGGAAGAGCAGGATTATCAGTACCCAGACCAGGCGTGGTAGCGCGCGGATCTCGTCCTCTTCGGCGGAGAGACAGCCGATCAGGGCGATCACGGCGAGGACGAGTTGCACGACGAAGAGAAGCGCGTACAGGCGGGCCATCTGGCAATGATGCCGTACCCGATCGATTCGGCCCAGCCCGATCGGGGTCACCCAGCGCGATCGGTTCAAATCAACGCGCTGCCGATCAGGATCAGGCCGAGGCCGGCGAAGCCCACCGTGACCAGTGCGGCCAACGGAATCGCTCGGCGGTCGATCGTTGAGGCTGGATGCTCTGGCCCGCTGTGCCAGGTGCGGCTCGTGGCCAGCAGAGCGATCCAGGTGGACAGGGCGACGGCGGCGACCACCGCACCGATCACGCCCCGGGTCAGGGCCAGTCGCACGATGAAGCCCGCGACGACGGCCAACCCCAGCAGGGTGCGCCGCCAGGAGAGCCTGGTCCGTTCCAGGGGGCGGCCGGGGTCGTGGGTCATCCGCGACGGGTTCCCTCGATGAGAATCGCTACCACCAGCAGCAGTGCGCCCAGGAAAACCAGGATGGCCAGCAGGGCCGGTAGTCGGGAGGCGGGCAGTTCCCGACCGAGCCGCATGGCCCGTTCGACCCGGGCCCAGTGACTCACCGCGCGGATCGCCACCGTACCGCCGATCAGCAGCAGCGCGATGGCGATGCCCTCCCGTAGTCGGGTGATCGACAGTGGCGGGAGAAGTTCGGCGACCCCCAGCCCGCCGGCGATCAGCGCCAGCGCGGTCCGGAGCCAGGCCAGGAAGGTACGTTCGTTGGCCAGGGAGTACCGGTAGTCGGGAGTGGTGCCGACCTCGCGCAGGTCGCGCGGGTCGAACCATTGTCGGATCGCCTGGAACACGTCCCGGATTATCCGTTGCCGTGGTTCGTCAACCGGGTTGAATTTTGATGTTGGCACCCCGTGGCCAGCCGCTGGATTGCGTCAGCGGCAGCGATGTTCCTCGATCAGATCGGCTGGGCGCCGCTCCGGTACATGGCGGTTACCAGGACGATCCGGTACGGCTACACTCCGAAACCGTGACGGATCCGCTGACGGATGAGGAAAGTGCCATCCTCAAGACCGCCGCGTTCGGCGCGGTCTTCCTGGTCTCCAACGTCGATCCCGGGTTGCTCGCCTTGATCAGTGAGAGTTTCGCCGCGTCGGCTCCGATCGCCGGTGCGACGGGTCTGGTTCGGGCGGTGCTCACCACCGGCGCCCTGCCCAAGCTGCCAACCGTCGGGTCGGGCGAGCTGTCGGAGTCGGTGCTGCCCGCGTTGCGCCGGTCGGTGCGGATTCTGTGCGACAAGGCGCCGGATGAGGTGGAGAACTACCAATCGGTAGTGGCCCGCGCGATCGAGGCGGTGGCCAGGGCTGACCGGACCGTCACCGAACCGGAGACGGCGATGTTGGCCAGCATCAAGGATGCACTCTCGGTGAGTCCAGCGGATTGACCGGGTCGATGCCCCAGACCGTACGCACCGTCTGCCGGACACAATGATGGCGCAGTTGCCCGCAGGTGCATCGGTGGCTTTCTGCTGGACCGTGTTGAATGCCGGTGGGCGTTGGTGGGGGGTCGGATGGATCACCGGCGACCCGTCCCGCCGGCTCAATGGATTGGTCGGACATATCGTGATACCTCCCGTTACGTGCACTTTAGCCGACAGTCGATACTCTGGGGTGAGCTGCGTCACTCTGAGTGGCGGCTTGGCCGTAAATCTACTGGTGGGTAACATGGTTTCGTGGTCAACTCCACAGCAACGTACGGTTGACCGATCGTTCAGGTACGCGGGAGGCTGCGCCCGGAATACGGGCGGGAATCGCACCACCAACAGGAGGGTCGTCGAAGCGCGATGAAGATCGTCGTACTCGTCAAGCAGGTGCCTGATTCGGGCGCGGACCGCAACCTGCGCACTGACGACAACACCGTCGACCGGGGGTCGGCAAACAACGTCATCAACGAGATGGACGAGTACGCCATCGAGGAGGCGTTGCGGATCAAGGAGGCCCACGGTGGCGAGGTGACGATCCTCACGATGGGACCGGACCGGGCGACCGAGTCGATCCGCAAGGCGCTGTCGATGGGGCCGGACAAGGCGGTGCACGTGCGTCGACGACGCGCTTGCACGGGTCCTGTGCGCTGGCGACCTCCAAGGTGCTCGCCGCGGCGCTCGGCACGCTCAACGCAGACCTGGTGCTCTGCGGCTCGGAGTCGACCGATGGCCGGGTCCAGGTCATGCCGCACATGCTCGCCGAGCGGCTCGGCATCGCGGCGTTGACCGGTGCCCGCAAGCTCACCGTGGACGGCGCCACGCTGACCGTCGAACGGCAGACCGAGGAGGGCTACGAGGTGGTCACCGCCTCGACCCCGGCGGTGGTGTCGGTCTGGGACACCATCAACGAGCCGCGCTACCCGTCCTTCAAGGGCATCATGGCGGCCAAGAAGAAGCCCGTGCAGACCCTCACCCTGGCTGATCTCGGGGTCGGCTGCCACGGAGGTCGGGCTTCGAGCGGCGACGACCAGCGTGGTCATCGAGCACAGCAAGCGCCCCGCCCCGTCCGGCGGGCAGACGGTCACGGACGAGGGCGCCGGCGGCGCTGAGCTGGTCGAGTACCTCGCCACCAAGAAGCTTGTTTGAGCGGCCGGAACAGGAGAAATGGTCATGGCTGAAGTTCTGGTCGTCGTCGAAGCGACCCGGGAGTTCGGCGTCAAGAAGGTCGACGTTCGAGACTGCTCACCCTCGCCCGCGAGCTGGGCAGCCCGTCGGCGGTGGTGATCGGCGCCCCCGGCGCGGCCGCGCGCGCTGAACGACGAAACTGGCCGAGTACGGCGCGCAGCAGGTCTACGCGGCGAGAGCACCGAGATCGACGACTACCTCGTGGCACCGAAGGCCGAGCGTGCCTGGCCGACGCTGGTCCAGGCGGGTGCAGCCGGCCGCGGTGCTGCTCGCGTCGACCCAGGAGGGCAAGGAGATCGCCGCCCGGCTGGCGGTGAAGCTGGACAACGGCGTCCTCACCGACGTGATCGGACGTCGCCGCCGACGGCACCGGCGACCCAGGTGGCATTCGCCGGCTCGACCATCGTGAAGTCGAAGGTGACCCGGGGCCTGCCGCTGGTCACGCTGCGTCCCAACTCGGTCACGCCGAGTCCGGCCGCCGGTCAGCCCCGACTGTGGAACAGCTCGACGTCACCGCTCGCCGACGCCGACAGCTGGCCAAGGTGGTCGACCGGGTGGCCGAGCAGAAGGGCTCCCGACCGGAGCTGACTCGAGGCGTCCGTGGTGGTCTCCGGCGGTCGGGGAGTGGGCAACGCGGAGAACTTCAAGCTCGTCGAGGAGCTGGCCGATCTGCTCGGCGGCAGCGGTCGGCGCCTCCCGGGCCGCGGTCGACTCCGGCTGCTACCCGCACCAGTTCCAGGTCGGCCAGACCGGCAAGACCGTCTCGCCGCAGCTCTACGTGGCGTTGGGCATCTCCGGCGCGATCCAGCACCGGGCCGGCATGCAGACCTCCAAGACCATCGTCGCGGTCAACAAGGACGCCGAGGCGCCGATCTTCGAGCTGGCCGACTTCGGCGTCGTGGGCGACCTGTTCAAGGTCGTACCGCAGGCTGTCCGAGGAGATCCGCAAGCGCAAGTGACGTGGGCGGGCACCCGCCGCTCGCACGGTACCTCCGAAAGCCACGCGCTGTCCCGGAAAGAGTGGCTATCCGACGTCGGATAGCCACTCTTTCCGTGTCAGCGCGTCGGGGCCGGGGGGCGGCGAGCGCGCGGGGAGGAGGCCGGGCGCCGGGCGGCGGGGCCGGGGATCGCGGGCGAGGCGTTGGCCAGGCGCACGGCCGATTAGGCTGGAGGGCGATGGCATACCTGGATCACGCGGCGACCACGCCGATGCTCGAGAGGCGTTAGAGGCGTACGTTGCGACGGCCCGCGAGGTCGGCAATGCGTCGTCGCTGCACGCCGCCGGCCGCCGCGCCCGCCGGCGGGTCGAGGAGTCCCGGGAGCGGGTCGCCGCGGCGCTCGGTGCCCGTCCGTCCGAGGTGATCTTCACCGGCGGCGGCACGGAGAGCGACAACCTGGCGGTCAAGGGGATCTTCTGGGCCCGCCGCTCCGCCGACCCGGGCCGGCACCGGGTGGTGGTCAGCGCGGTCGAGCACCACGCGGTGCTCGACTCGGTGCAGTGGCTGGCGCAGCGGGAGGAGCGCCACGGTCGGCTGGCTCGCAGGTGGACGCGTTCGGCCGGGTGAGCTCGCGGACGCTCCGCGCCGAGCTGGCCGAGCACAGCGACGGGATCGCGCTGGTGACCGCGATGTGGGCCAACAACGAGGTCGGCACCGTCAGCCGGTCGCGGCGAACTGGCCGCGGTGGCCGCCGAGTACGGCGTGCCGTTCCACACCGACGCGGTCCAGGCCGTCGGCCAGGTGCCGGTCGACTTCGCCGCGAGCGGCGTCGCCGCGCTGACCGTCACCGGGCACAAGCTCGGCGGGCCGGCCGGCGTCGGCGCGCTGCTGCTCGGCCGGGATGTCGCCTGCACGCCGCTGCTGCACGGCGGCGGCCAGGAACGCGACGTCCGCTCCGGAACCCTCGACACCGCCGGCATCGTGCGCCTTCGCGGTCGCGGTGCGAGACGGCCGTCGAACGACAGCAGGAGTACGCGGGCCGGCGTCGGCGAGCTGCGTGACGAGCTGGTCGCCGGGTCCGCGACGCGGTGCCCGACGTGATCTACAACGGTGACCCGGCCGACCGGCTGCCGGGCAACGCCCACTTCTCCTTCCCCGGTTGTGAGGGCGACGCGCTGCTGATGCTGCTCGACGCCCAGGGGCATCGACTGCTCCACCGGGTCGGCCTGCTCGGCCGGGGTGGCCCAGCCCTCGCACGTGCTGCTCGCGATGGGTGCCGACGACGACCGGGCCCGCTCATCGCTGCGTTTCTCGCTCGGCCACACCTCGACCCGGCGACGAGGTGGACGCGCTGATCGCGGCGTTGCCCGCGTGGTCGATCGGGCCCGTCGGGCCGGCGCGATCCGGTCCGCCCGGGCCTGAGCGGGTCCGCCGCTTGACCGACCCGTGGCCCCGGTGCCGGACCGACGGGCGGTTACCCTCGAATCAGGTCAAGGAGGTGTGTCCCGGTGAGGGTTCTGGCAGCGATGTCCGGCGGGGTCGATTCGGCGGTGGCGGCCGCGCGGGCGGTTGACGCGGGGCATGACGTGACCGGGGTGCACCTGGCGCTGGCCCGCAACCCGCAGACCTACCGTACCGGCGCCCGCGGTTGCTGCACGCTGGAGGACTCCCGGGATGCCCGGCGGGCCGCCGACGTGCTCGGCATCCCCTTCTACGTCTGGGACATGGCCGACCGGTTCCACGCCGACGTGGTCGACGACTTCGTCGCCGAGTACGCCGCTGGGCGTACCCCGAATCCCTGCCTGCGCTGCAACGAGAAGATCAAGTTCGCGGCGGTGCTGGACCGGGCCGTGGCCCTGGGCTTCGACGCCGTGGTCACCGGTCACCACGCCCGGCTCGGCCCGGACGGCTTGCTGCGCCGCAGTGTCGACGAGGCCAAGGACCAGTCGTACGTGCTGGCGGTGCTGACCCGCGAGCAGCTCGACCGGTCCGATCTTCCCGCTCGGTGACATCGACCAAGGCCGCAGGTCCGCGCCGAGGCCGCCGCCCGTGGGCTGGCGGTGGCCGAGAAGCCCGACTCCCACGACATCTGCTTCATCGCCGACGGCGACACCCGGCGGTTCCTGGCCGACCGGCTGGGCGAGGAGCCGGGCGACGTGGTCGATGCCCGTACCGGTGCGGTGGTCGGTAGCCACTCCGGGGCCTACGCCTACACCGTCGGTCAGCGCAAGGGACTGCGGCTGGAGCACCCGGCCGCGGACGGACGCCCCCGATACGTACTGTCGATCACCCCGACGACCAACACCGTAACGGTCGGGCCGGCCGAGGCGCTGGAGGTGACCGAGGTGGGCGCCGAGCGACCGGTCTGGACCGGCGGCGACCGGCCGGTCGGGCCGATCGACTGCGAGGTGCAGTTGCGGGCGCACGGCGATGTGGTGCCGGCCACGGTCCGGGTGGACGGCGACCGGTTCCAGGCCCGGCTGCACCGTCCGCTTCGCGGCGTCGCCGCCGGCCAGGCGATCGTCGCCTACCGGCCCGACCCCGCCGGGGACATCGTGCTCGGTTCCGCCACCATCACCAACCAGCCCGGGTCCGGGCCGCCGGTGCGGCCCGCGCCGCCGGATCGGGCCAGCCGCACCGGCAGCGCCCGCCGGTCAGCTAGCCTTCCGCTCGTGAGTGATCAGTCATGGCCGTGGCCGGCCGGCGCGGCGACCGGGATCGGATCGCTGCCCGGCACGGATATCGCCGAGGCCCAGCGGATCGTCCTGGGTGAGCTGCCCGCCCTGCCCCACCTGCCCGAACTGCCCGCACGGGGACCGGGGGCCGAGCTGATCGGCCGGACCGCCGGTCTGCTGGTGGAGTTGCCGGTGGAGTTGTACGCGGCCCGGTGGCGGATCGCCGGACATCCGGGCCGTGACCTGCGACGTACCCGTGACCTGTTGGAACGTGATCTGGATCAGTTGACCGAGCAGGCCGAGGCGTACGTCGGACCGCTCAAGATCTCCGCCGGTGGGCCGTTCACCCTGGCGGCCAACCTGGACCTGCCGATCGGCGGGCGGATGCTGCGTGACCCGGGTGCGGTCCGGGATCTGACCGCGTCGCTCGCTGAAGGGTTGCGGAGGCACGTCGCCGATCTCCGCCGTCGGCTGCCCGGCGCCCAGGTGCTGCTGCAACTCGACGAACCGGCGCTACCGGCGGTGCTGGCCGGCCGGGTGCCGACCGAGAGCGGGTTCAGCGCCTACCGGCCGGTCGAGTCAACCGCCGCCGCCGAGGCGTTGCGGGCGGTGGTCGACTCAGTCGAGGCGCCGGTCGTCGTGCACTGTTGCGCGCCGGACGTACCGCTGGAGTTGATCCGCTCGACCGGTGCGGTCGCGGTCGCGCTCGACCTGGCGCAGGTCACCCAGCTCGACCCGTTGGGTGAGGCGATCGACGCGGGCCTGGGGCTGCTGGCCGGCGCCGTACCGGCGCTGCCGCCGCCGGGTGGGCAGGCGCCGACGTCGGCCCAGGCTGCCGACCGGGTACGGCAGCTCTGGGACCGCCTCGGCTTCCCGCGCGCCCAGCTTGCCGCGCAGGTGGTGGTGACGCCGACGTGCGGGCTGGCCGGTGCTACTCCGGCCTATGCCCGGGCGGTGCTGGCCGCCTGCCGGGACGCCGGCCGACGGTTGCACGGGGACTGAGGTTCGGGTGGGCAGGATGTCCGCCTCGGGTTCGCTCTTCGGCCTGGCCTACGGAGACGCGCTGGGGGCGCCCACCGGGCGCCGGGGATGACCTGCCTGCGGGCGGGCGGCGGACTGGCGCAGGGCCAGCGCTGGCAGGACGTCACGATCGCCGACCGGTCTGGCCGACCGACTGGGCGCAGCGGATCGGGTACGCCGATCAGCTCGCCGCGCTCGGCTCGGCCTGGGACTGAGCCGCTGCCGGCCGGTCCCGGGGCGAGGTGTGGCGCGGATCGTGCCAGCCGGCCCGGTGGCATCGATTGTCATACCGGCCCGATACCGTGCGCAGGTAGCGCGATCACGGAGGTCGACGGTGTCCGAAGAAGCCATTCCGCAGCAGGTCAGTGCCGCCCAGGAGGCGGCCGCCGGTGCCGAACCCACCAGCGGGGCGCGGGAGCGGCACGCCGCGCTGAGCAGGGAGATCACCGATCATCAGTACCGCTACTACGTGTTGGACGCGCCGATCGTGCCGGACGCCGAGTTCGATGTGCTGCTGCGGGAGCTGACCACGCTGGAGGAGCGGTTCCCGGCCCTGCGCACCCCGGAGTCGCCCACCCAGCGGGTCGGCGGGACGTTCTCCACGCTCTTCACCCCGGTGGCGCACGCCGAGCGGATGATGTCGCTGGACAACGCCTTCGACGACGCGGAGTTGGCGGCCTGGGCTGAGCGGGTCGAGCGGGACGCCGGTGGCCCGATCCCCTACCTGTGCGAGCCGAAGGTCGACGGCCTGGCGATCAACCTGACCTACCAGCGGGGTCGACTGATCCGGGCCGCGACCCGGGGCGATGGCCGTACCGGCGACGATGTCACGCTGAATGTCCGGACGATCCGGTCGGTGCCGGAGCGGTTGACCGGCGATGACCTCCCCGAGCTGCTGGAGGTTCGGGGGGAGATCTACTTCCCGGTGGCCGCTTTCGCTGACCTGAACGCGACCCTGGTCGAGCAGGGCCGCCCGCCGTTCGCCAACCCACGGAACGCCGCTGCCGGCAGCCTGCGCCAGAAGGATCCGCAGGTCACCGCGTCACGGCCGCTGCGGCTGGTGGTGCATGGCATCGGCGCCCGGCCGGGGTTCGAGCCGGCGGCTCAGTCCGAGGCGTACGCCACTTTGCGGGACTGGGGTCTGCCGACCAGCGACCGCTGGCGGGTGGTGCCGGACCTGGCCGGGGTTCGGGAGTTCATCGACTACTACGCCGAGCATCGGCACGACGTCGAGCACGAGATCGACGGGGTGGTGGTGAAGGTCGACCCGGTTGCCATCCAGGGTCGGCTCGGCTCGACCAGCCGGGCGCCGCGCTGGGCGATCGCCTTCAAGTATCCGCCGGAGGAGGTGACCACCAAACTGCTCGACATCAACGTCAACGTGGGGCGCACCGGCCGGGTCACCCCGTTCGCGGTGCTGGAGCCGGTCCGGGTCGCCGGTTCCACGGTCGCGTTGGCGACCCTGCACAACGCCCGTGAGGTGGCCCGTAAGGGGGTGCTGATCGGGGACACCGTGGTGGTGCGCAAAGCGGGGGACGTGATCCCCGAGGTGCTCGGACCGGTGGTTGAGCTGCGGCCGCCGGACGCCCGCCCGTTCGAAATGCCGACCAACTGTCCAGACTGCGGTACGGCGCTGGCGCCGGCCAAGGAGGGGGACGTCGACATCCGGTGTCCCAACGCGCGGACCTGCCCGGCGCAGTTGCGTGAGCGGGTGACCCATCTGGCCGGCCGGGGGGCGTTCGACATCGAGGTGTTGGGGGAGAAATCGGCGGCGGCGCTGCTCGACTCACAGGCGATCAGTGACGAGGGGGACCTGTTCCTGCTCGACGCGGAGCAGCTCGCCCAGGTGCCGTTCTTCGTCAACGCCGATGGCAGCCTGGGCAGCAATGCGGTCAAGCTGATCGACAACCTGGCCGAGGCCCGGCAGCGCCCGCTCTGGCGGGTGCTGGTCGCGCTCTCGATCCGGCACGTCGGGCCGACCGCGGCGCAGGCGCTGGCCCGGCACTTCGCCTCGATCGAGGCGATCGAGGCGGCCAGCGAGGCGGAGCTCGCCTCGGTCGAGGGCGTCGGGCCGACCATCGCGGCCAGCCTGCGGGAGTGGTTCACCGTCGATTGGCACCGGGCGGTGCTGCGTAAGTGGGCCGAGGCCGGCGTACGGATGGCAGAGGAGCAGGTCGATGAGGGGCCACGCCCGCTGGCCGGAGTCACTGTGGTGGTGACCGGTACACTCGCTGGCTACTCGCGGGACCGGGCTGCTGAGGCGGTGCAGTCGCTTGGCGGAAAGGTCAGCGGGTCGGTGTCGAAGAAGACGAGCTTTGTGGTGATCGGGGAGAACCCGGGGTCGAAGGCGGAGAAGGCGGCGGCGTTGAAGGTGCCGGTGCTGGACGAGGCGGGTTTCGCGGTGCTATTGACTGAGGGACCAGCGGTGGCCCTTCGAGCGGCGCAAAACTACGAAGAGTAGTCTCTTTGTTAGCTCTCCGTAAATAGAATTACTCGTGGCGAGATGTGCTGTATTTCAAATTAGTCACGACACATCCGATTCGCGGCTGTCACCTACCAAGCCTCGCGGCCGAAGCGTTTGATGGGAGCACTCCGCGCGACATCGGTCGCGCCCCGGACAGAGGCTTCGGGAGGTTTCATGGAGGCCGCAGCCCTGCGGAACTCCGTCCCTCCGGGTCGGGCGATTGCGTTTTTCGGCTATGTCTGGATGACCGTCGCACTGGCCGGTCTGCTCTGCGCCGCGTCGCTGACGGCGTTGCCGGCCCAGTTGTCCCGGCTACCACCGGCGTTCTGGGTGATGGCTGGCCTCGCCGTGGTGTTCGACGCCCGGCCGTTCAGCCCGCATGTTCGACGTCAGAGTTCGGCGGTGTTCCCGTCGATCTGTTTCACCTTCGCGATCCTGTTGGCCTGGGGTCTCGCGCCAGCGGTCGCGGTGCAGGCCGTCGCGGTGGTGGTTTCCGGCTGGCGGATGCGGTACGCGTCCTGGCGTACGGTCTTCAACATCGCCCAGTACGCCTGCGCCCTGGCGGCGGCGTACGCGGTGACCAGGAGCGCGCCCGGCGGCGACCCGGAGCTGGGGCATCATTCCGGCTGGTTCGATGTGACCGCCATCGTCGCCGCGGCGGTGGTCTGGTTCGCGGTGAACCACGGCCTGGTCACCCTCGCCGTGCGGCTGCGGTTCGGCGGCCGGTGGTGGACCACCTTCCGGCAGGGACTCGCCTTCGAGTTGCTATCCGCCGGATCGCTGCTGCTGCTCGGAGCGGTGCTGGTGGCCGCGGCGCGGACCAATGCGGCGCTGATTCCGCTGGTCGTGGTGCCGCTCTACGCGGTCTACCGGATGGCGCGGCTCTCCGCCGAGCAGGAACAGCTCGCCCTGCTCGACCCGCTCACCGGGCTGGCCAACCGGAAGGCGCTGCGCACCGACGTGGCTGAGCAGATCGCGGTGCACGCCGAGTTGGCCGCCAAGGGCGTACCGGATCGCTACCTCGCGCTTCTGCTACTCGACCTCGACCGGTTCAAGCACGTCAACGATGCGCTCGGGCATGCCGTCGGTGACCGGCTCCTGGTTGAGGTGGGCAAACGGTTGACCGAGGCGGTGCGCCCGGGGGACGTGGTGGCCCGGCTCGGCGGTGACGAGTTCGCCATCCTGGCCGGCCGGCTGCGTGACATCGGCGATGCTCGCGCACTCGCCGACCGAATGGCCGACGCGTTGGCCGAGCCGGTTCCACTGGACGGGCTGCCGCTGGATGTCGGTGGCTCGATCGGGGTCGCGTTCTGTCCGAGCCACGGCAAAGACTTCGCCACCCTGATGCGCCATGCCGACGTGGCGATGTACGAGGCCAAGCAGCGGGGGGACACGGTAGCCCTGTACGCCCCCGAATCGGACCACAACTCGGCAGCACGCCTCAGCCTGCTGGCTGATCTGCGTCGGGTGCTGGAAAGCGACAGCGCTGGCGAAATCACCATGTACTACCAGCCACAGGTTGCTATCGACACCGGCGAGGTGGTCGGGGTCGAGGCGCTGCTGCGTTGGCGGCACCCCCGGCGCGGGATGATCGACCCGGAGGAGCTGATCCGGGTCGCCGAGCAGAGCGCGGTGATGCGGCTGCTCACCCGTCGGGTCATCGACGACGTGGTGGAGCAGGTCGCCAAGTGGACCGCCGCCGGCCTGAAGCTGCGCGCCGCGATCAACGTCAGCGTGCGTGATCTGCATACCGGGGAGATCGTCGATCAGATCGTCGATCTGATCGCCCGGTTCGGGGTCTCCCCGGCCAGCCTCCAGTTGGAGATCACCGAGGGGGCGCTGATGGCTGACCCGCGTCGGGTGCTCGCGACCATCTCCCGGTTGGACAAACTCGGCGTGGCGATCGCCCTCGACGATTTCGGTACCGGGTACTCCTCGATGCAGCACCTGCGCCGGCTGCCACTGGCTGAGGTGAAGGTCGACCGTTCCTTCGTACTCGGGATGGTGGAGGACCCCGACGACGCGGCGATCGTCCGGTCGATGATCGAACTGGCCGGTGCGCTGGGGCTGCGGGTGGTCGCCGAGGGGGTGGAGGACGAACGGACCTGGCGGTTGTTGCACGCCGCCGGTTGTCACGTGGCCCAGGGCTGGTTCTACGCCCGGCCCATGCCCGCCGAAGATCTGGTCACCTGGTTGGCGCGATACCGGCCAATCAGTCCGGCGGCTGCCGCGCCGGTCAGTCCGGGCGCTGCCGCGCCGGTCAGTCCGGCGGCTGCCGCGCGGCTGCCGGTCGACCGGATCCACCCGTCCGTCGAATGATTTCCGGTAACCCGGGCGCCGCCGGAACCGATCTGGGGGAGTCGGAGGTGGACGGCTTCCGAGTGACAAATAGACTCGCTCGGGTCACGGCGGGCGCAGCACGCCGTGTCATAGAGGCAGGTTCGGCATGAAGGGGGCACCGATGGCCGCCATCTCCCGCGAGGAGGTCGCGCACCTGGCGCGACTGTCGCGGCTCGCAGTAACGGAGGACGAGTTGCAGACCTTCGCCGGTCAGCTCGATGTGATCCTCCAGGCGGTCGCACGGGTCGGTGAGGTGACCGCCGGTGACATTCCGCCGACGTCGCACTCCGTGCCGCTGACCAACGTGTTGCGTGACGACGTCGTGGTGCCCGGTCTGAGCCGGGCGGAGGCGCTCTCCGGTGCTCCGGACGTCGAGGACGACCGGTTCCGGGTGCCCCGGATCCTCGACGAGGAGGCCTGATCGCCATGACTGACCTGACCAGGATGACCGCCGCCGAGTCGGCCGCCCTCATCGCCAGCGGAGCCGCGTCGGCCGTCGAGGTGACCCAGGCGCACCTCGACCGGATCGCCGCCGTCGACGACCGGGTGAACGCCTTCCTGCATGTGGACACCGAGGGGGCGCTGGAGGCCGCCCGGGCGGTTGACGCCCGCCGCGCCGCCGGTGAGCCGCTCGGTCCGCTGGCCGGGGTGCCGGTCGCGGTGAAGGACGTGCTGACCACCAAGGGGGTGCCGACCACCGCTGGGTCGCGCATCCTGGAGGGCTGGCGTCCGCCGTACGACTCGACGATCGTGCAGCGGCTGCGCGAGGCCGGCACGGTGATGATCGGCAAGACCAACATGGACGAGTTCGCGATGGGCTCCTCCACCGAATACTCCGCGTACGGACCGACCCGCAATCCGTGGGACCTCGGTCGGATCCCCGGCGGCTCCGGCGGCGGTAGTTCCGCCGCGCTGGCCGCGTACGAGGCGCCGCTGGCGATCGGCTCGGACACCGGCGGCTCGATCCGCCAACCGGGTGCGGTGACCGGCACGGTGGGCGCCAAGCCGACCTACGGCGGGACCTCCCGCTACGGGCTGGTCGCCTTCTCCTCCTCGCTGGACACCCCGGGCCCGTGTGCCCGTACCGTGCTGGACGCGGCCCTGCTGCACGAGGTGATCGGTGGGCACGACCCACGCGACTCCACCTCCATCCCGGCGGCGGTGCCGGACGTGGTGGCCGCCGCCCGGGCCGGCGCGAACGGTGACCTGACCGGGGTACGCCTCGGCCTGATCACCGAGTTCGCCGGCAGCGAGGGCGTGGAGCCGGGTGTGCTGGCCGCGTTCCGCGAGTCGGTCGACGCGCTGACCAAGCTGGGCGCCGAGGTGGTCGAGGTCTCCTGCCCGCACTTCGAGTACGCGCTGCCGGCCTACTACCTGATCTCCCCGGCCGAGTGCTCCTCCAACCTGGCCCGGTTCGACGGGGTCCGGTTCGGCCTGCGGGTCGGCGACGACGGGTCGAAGTCGCTGGAAGAGGTGATGTCGCTGACCCGGGACGCCGGGTTCGGACCCGAGGTCAAGCGGCGGATCATGGTCGGCACGTACGCCCTCTCGTCGGGCTACTACGACGCCTACTACGGGCAGGCGCAGAAGGTACGGACGCTGATCACCCGCGACTTCACCAGCGCGTTCGAGCAGGTCGACGTGTTGATCTCACCGACCACGCCGTTCGTCGCCTTCCCATTCGGCTCGCGCACCTCGGATCCGTACCAGATGTACCTGGCCGACCTCTTCACCATTCCGACCAACCTGTACGGCGGTCCGGCCATCTCGGTGCCGTGTGGTTTGTCGGACGGCCTGCCGGTCGGTTTCCAGATCATGGCGCCGACCATGGCCGACGACCGGATGTACCGGGTTGCCGCCGCGCTGGAGTCCACGATCGGCACCCTCACGCCACCCACTCTCTAAGCTGTTGGCATGCTGACCCGGATCGGGATTGACGGGTTCAAGTCGTTTCGGGATTTCAAGTTGGATTTCCCGCCGTTCCTTGTGATCATCGGTCGCAACGCGGCGGGAAAATCCAACCTCTTTGACGCTATGTTTCCTTGGATCGGTTGAGTCTGGTGCCCACCTGTCAGCGGTGGTGGGCTGATACCCGGGATTCGCTAGCGGCGATCGGATATCGGGTTTGTTGATCATTCTTCGTACTGATGTCGCTCGGCTCGGCCCGGTTGGTGACCCTGGGCGCTCAGCTCGGCCATCGGTCCCGGTTACTGTCGATCACGACCGGTTCTGCCAATTCTGTCAGGCGTCGCCAGCGGACAAGCTCCCATATGTGCCGTACAGTGGTCGGGTTTGGCAGTAGCCCGGCCAGCCGGGTCAGCTCGGCCGCCGGCAGCAACGCTCCGGTGGCCGGATCGGCGAGTGGCACCCGGATGACCGGGCCGCTGAGCGGTGTCACGATCAGGACGGGGAGTACCGGCCAGGGTCCGAACCAGCCGAAGCCTCGCCGACTTCCGCCGACCACGGTGACCTGGGATGGAGTATCACGCAACGCCGCGCGGCGTCCGCGATCCAGCACGGAGTCCCCGTCTATGCGTGCCGGACTCAGCAGCGTTCTGATCCGGCGTACGCTGCTGCGCAGCAGCAGGAACGCGCCGAGTGAGGCGACCGCCGTGAGCGCGATCGACTGAAGAGCCGGGCGCATCAGGGCCGAACCGCCATCGGCCAGTAGCCCCGTGGCCTGCCAACCGGCGGTGACCGCCAAGGTGAGGCCCAGGTACGTTCGTAGGCTGCCGAAGGCGATCGTGGCGTGGTACCGGCGTCGAGCCTTAGTGGGATTGTCGGTGGCGCTGAGCGTGTTCCATTCAGTGTTGGCGAGCGTGCTCTGCTCGCCGGGTGGCAGGAGCGCCACCACGCCCCGGTCCGCGAGCGTTTCGAGGGCCTCGGCGCTGCGGCGCTGTTCGGGTACGCCGGTGTCCCGCAGTGCGGTGGCCAGCGCGGTGAGTTCGGGTTCATCGCGGAGTACGCCGTCGTACTGGTCGAAGAGCGCGATGGTCTGACCGTCCACCACCAGATCGAGATTGAGCATGTTGTTCGGATGGATCTGGCAGGTCAGCCGCACCGAGGCGAGGTTCAGGTGGATCGGGTAGGCCGCCGGGAACGTGAGTGTGCCCTGGTCCAGGTCAAGCGCCGCGGCGAGGGCCGACCGCGCGTATTCCGGTGCTGTCCGGGTTACTTCATCGATTCGGTTTATCCGCACCAGCCGCCCGGTCAGCGGTCGGTCCGGGCTGGATCGTCCCGGCTGGGTCGGCAGTTTCCGTCGCCGACGCCAGTACCGCAGCGCCGCGCGGCTGTTGAAACCGAGCATCGCGAGCACCACGGAGAGCACGACCAACGCGAGGAACGCGGCGATGTAGCCGCCGTTGACCGGCCGCTCTTCGCGGATCAGGAAGTCTTTACAGCCGGATCTGCAGCCGGCCCTGATTTCGCCGACGTCGATCTGCTTGCCGACCTCTTCGGAGGTGAAGAAGTTGCGGTCGGCGGTCCGGGTTTCGGTTGTACCGTCGGACCAACTGACCTGCGCGGTGCAGGTGGTCCACATGCCCAGCCCGTACTGGCTGATGGGACCAGCCGTGTGGCAGCCGGTGACCAGCGCCGTTCCGGTCCGCCGTACCTCAGCCCGGGTCTGTTCGCCCCTGGACAACGCCCCGACGTTGAACGAGGTGAGGCAGGTCAGAATCGAGAGCGGGATGAAGAGCAGCATGCGGAGGGTGTGCCAGCGAGCCCGGCGCGGGGAGTCAATGATGAGCTTCGGTCGGCTCGGTGTCGCCGGTTGCGCCGGGGCCGGCCCGGCACCGACGTCGATGACGAGCTGGAAGTCCCGGGGAAGTTGCCGCCAACCGGCGACTTGGCGGATCTGATCCGCCGTATGCCGGGCGTCGGCTGTCCCGATGGCCTCGATAGTGTCCGCCAGCGCGGTCAACTCCCCGGCTGGCTGCACCGTCCCGGTGAGCGGGTGGGCCAGCTCGACCTGGGTCGTTTGCTCCGGGGTGCGGATCACGAGCACCGGCCGGATCACGATGCCGGCCGCGATGCTCAGCCCCAGTTCGGCGCCGGCCAGCGGCACCTCACGAATTTCCTCGATCGGGCTCGTCTGGTGTAACGGCTCGTTCTCCGGCGACGGCTCCGCTGGCTGAATCAGGGCCAGGACGCCCCGTTCGGCTAGCTCCTCAACCCGTTCGGCGATGGCCAGCTGATCCGGGTCACCGGTGTCTCGCAGCGCCGCGGCGAGATCCTGAAGTTGGGGATGGGGTCGCAGCAGCCCGGTGTGCGGATCGGTCAGGCCGATCGGCTCCCCATTCACCACCAGCTCGAGGTGGAACGGCTTCCCGCCGCCGCTTTGGCCGCCGACCAACCGGACCGCCGCATCGGTCAGATCCAGCGTGTCTCCGGCCTGGTGGATGCGGGGACCGGTCACCGTCAGGTCGGTCCAGAACGGCGATGAGTTCATAGCGGAAGGATCAGTTTTCCGCCGTTGAGTGTGCTGTCCGCTGTCCTGTCCTGAGTCTGGGTGGCGCCGTTGAGAACGGCATTCTCCACGGCGGCCCCGCCAGTGCCCTTGAGTGAGTCGATGGCGGCTGTGCCAAGTGAGGTGGACCAGTCACCGCCGGCACCCGATCGGAAGAGTGCGCCGTAAGCGGAGCTGAACTTCTTCAAGCCGTTGGCATCCCAATTGAACAAATGTGCGCCATTGTTGGCGCTGTGATAGCCGGTACGCATCCGGATAATGGCCAGATCGTTGGCGTGTGCCCACTTGGACGCGTGTCGGTGCAGCCCCTCGAAGACTGGCTTCAGCTTGCCCATCTTGCTGCCGATCTTCTGGATCCCGTCGATCAGCCGCTTGATCAGATTCATTATCTTGCTGGAGTAGTCGGCCACCATAATCCCGATCTCTACGGCGACCTTGGGGATCAGGACTACCGTCAGCGCCTGTAGGGCTTTCGAGATGATTTTCCCGATAGCATCGGCGATGATGTCCCGCACGGTGGTACGAACCGTGGCAACCAGCAAACCGGCCAGTCCGACCGCTCCACTGACCCCGCCAGCGGCTACGGCTGCGGCCTTCAAATGCGTCGCATGATCGACCATGGATAGCCGATATGCGGAGATTGACGGGCTATTCCAACGGGCAGTATCGTTACGTAACGTATCAAGCACTTCTTGTGCAGTCGTGTTGAGTCGTTCGCTGATGTTGTTCCAGGTGCTCGCGGATGCGGTGATGACGTCTGGCTTCCCGGCCAACCAGTCGAGGAAGTCGCGGAAGCAGGAGACGTGCTCCATGACCCAACCCACGCCGGCCGCGAATATCGCTCCCAGGGGGTCAACTATCGCGCCCAGCGCGCCCAGGCCGGCGGCGAGGGTGTTTAGCCCGGCACCGAGGAAATCGCCGGACGCGGCGTCTTCGGCTGCGGTCACCGCGTAGTCAAGGGCTCCTGCCCCGGTGTGCCAGGTGTCGGTGCTGATGACGTCCGCGACGAGTGGGTTACCCATGCCGCTTGCCCTTGATCTTTTCCGCCGCGGCTCGGTCCGCCTCGTCGAGATTGTCGGCCAGTACCCGCAGCGCCTGGGCGCTGCCGGTCAACAGCTCAGTTCCAGCCCCTATCCCCTGGCTGGCGGAGTTCTCCAGGTCATTTATCCAGTATTTCGGGAGGAAGCTGCAGATCACCCCGTAGGCATTGTCGTCCATGGAAACCTGCTTCGCGGCGGAGTGTGCCTCCATTACGCCGTCAGCGTGTGCGTCGATCCGGCGTGCGTGCTGGCGCACCTCATTGGTGTCAACCTTGATGTCGGGGCTGCTCATCGGCGTGGCCCGTCCGCATCAGATTCCGAAGCGGCACCGGGGAACTGTGCGGCGTACACGGACGAGATAAAGGCCGCGGACTCGGAGTCGCCGCCGTACACGCCTTCTACCACTTCCTGCATCCGGGCGGCCAATTTGGTCTGTGCCGATCGGGTGGCGGTAAGGATGACCTTAGCAAGCTCATCATGTTTCAGACGCATGGCCTGCTCGGTCAGTTGTAGCCCTACTAGGCTGCCAGCGGAGTCGACGGTCACGGTCGTCTCGCCGCCGGGAGACTCCACGGTAACGCTGGTTTCCGACAGCTCTGCCCGCATCCTTTCGGCCTGGTGCAGTTGTTCTTCGATGCGGTGTTCCATGTCGCGCAGCAGGTGATCGGCAGCGTCCATGGTTCCTCCCCGTTGGACCAAACCGCTCGTATTGGCGGCGATCATAGCAAGGTACCCACCGGCGGACAGCCCCTCGCCGTCCACCGCACGTGACCAGGGCACCGGGTCGCGGCCCCGGGACTGCCTGCCGGTCCGGCCCGGCCGACCGGGATCACAGTCGGCTGAAACCCGGGCGAGCGGGTGCGGTCCGAGCTACTAGGCTGGAGCGCGATTCTGTCCGGATGCCGCTGCGACCTGGAGCATTACGATGAGCGCGACCGTCCTGCCCTCGTACGACGAGGTCGTCGAGCGTTTCGAGCCGGTGATCGGCCTGGAAACCCACGTCGAGCTGGGTACGAACACCAAGATGTTCTGCGGCTGCCCGACCGACTTCGGCGGCGAGCCGAACACCCGGGTCTGCCCGGTCTGCCTGGGGCTGCCCGGCTCGTTGCCGGTTGCCAACCGGGCCGCGATCGAGGCGACCATCCGGATCGGGCTCGCGCTCAACTGCTCGATCGCCGAATGGTGCCGGTTCGCCCGGAAGAACTACTTCTACCCGGACATGCCGAAGAACTTCCAGATCAGCCAGTACGACGAGCCACTATGCTCCGACGGCTGGCTGGACGTGGAGGTCGACGGGGAGCTCGTCCGGATCGGGATCGAGCGGGTGCACCTGGAGGAGGACACCGGCAAGACCCTGCACGTCGGCGGGGCGACCGGTCGGATCCACGGGGCGACCGAGTCGCTCGTTGACTACAACCGGGCCGGTATCCCGCTGGTTGAGATCGTCACCAAACCTATCCCCGGCACCGGTGCCGGGGCGCCGATCGTGGCCCGCGCCTACGTCACCGAGCTGCGTGACGTGCTCCGCTCGCTCGGCGTCTCCGACGTACGGATGGAGGAGGGTTCACTGCGTTGCGACGTGAACACCTCGCTCAACCGGCCCGGTGAGGAGTGGGGCACCCGTACCGAAACCAAGAACGTCAACTCATTGCGTTCGGTTGAGCGGGCGGTGCGCTCAGAGATGCTGCGCCAGGCCGCCGTGCTGGAGGCCGGGGGGCGGATCACCCAGGAGACCCGGCACTTCCACGAGGAGACCGGGGACACCACGTCCGGTCGGTCCAAGGAGACCGCGACCGACTACCGCTACTTCCCGGAGCCCGACCTGGTGCCGCTGGCGCCGGACACCGCCTGGGTCGCTGAGCTGAAGGCCGCCCTGCCTGAGCTGCCCCGGGTGCATCGCAAGCGACTGCAGGAGCAGTGGGGTCTCTCCGACAACGACATGCGTGCGGTGTTGAACGCGGGTGCGGTTGAGCTGATCGAGCAGACCGTCGCCGCTGGGACGACCCCGGCCAGTGCCCGCAAGTGGTGGCTCGGTGAGCTGTCCCGCCGGGCCAACGAGGCCGGCGTTGAGCTGGCCGAGGTGGGGGCCACCCCGGCCCAGGTCGCCGAGCTGCAGCAGCTGGTGGACGCGGGCAAGCTCAACGACAAGTTGGCCCGTACCGTGCTGGAGGGCGTGGTGGCCGGTGAGGGGACGCCCGCCGAGATCATGGCCAACCGGGGGTTGGAGGTGGTCTCGGACACCGCTGCGTTGACCACTGCCGTGGATGCGGCGATCGTCGCGAACCCGGATATCGCGGACAAGGTTCGGGACGGCAAGGTCGCCGCAGCCGGTGCGTTGGTCGGCGCGGTGATGAAGAGCACCCGGGGCGCGGACGCCAAGACGGTACGGGAGCTGGTCCTCTCCCGGCTCGGCGTCCAATAGCGCCTCCCCGCCCAACATCCTCCCGGCTACCGCTCGCCCAACGCCCTCGCTCGTCGATCAAGGACCTGCGCGTCGATCAAGGACTTCCGCGTCGATCAAGGAGTAATCGTCGTGGTTGTGAGATCGATCCGCGACAACAAGTCCTTGATCGACGAGCAGGTCCTTGATCGACGAGCAGGGGGTTTTGAGTGGTCAGCTGGTGGGTGTCGGGGACGGACTGGACGTGCTAGGTGTCGGGGACGGCGAGGCAGTCGCCGGTTCCTTGATCAAGCGGCGCTCCAGGTTCACCTGTGCCTCGCCGGTGCCGCCGACCCGGATGTCGTCGTAGGCCTGCAGGGTCCGCTGCGGGTCGAAGTAGAGCACCGACATCGCCAGCGGCAGTGGCTTCTCGCCTTCCAGCCCACGCAGCCCGGCACCACCGGTGGAGCCCTGCACCATCAGCCGGGTGGGGGGCGCCCCTGGCGTTGACGAGGGCAGCTCGCTGATCGACCGGTTGTGGGTGTGCCCGGCCAGCACCAGCGGCACGACGCCGGCGAGCGGGCCAGCCGAGGCGGGATCGTGCACCAGCGCGATATCGACCTGCTTCCCGGAGGAGCGGATCGTCTCCGCCAGTTGCTCGCCCGCCCCGAGTACCCGATCCACGGTCTCCTGCGACGCGCCTGAGCCGTTCGGCGAGGTCTCCTTGTCGGGGGTGAACCGGGGATCACCGATGCCGGCGATGGTCAGCCCACCGACCGTGGTGATCGAGTTGTCCAGCACGATTGCGTTCGGCTGCCGCGCCACCGCGGCTGCGGTCGCTGCCGAGTCATGGTTACCGCGAATGAAGATGTACGGCACCTTCAGCAGCCCGATTGAACCAACGAAGGACGCCTCCGGCTCGCTGCCCCAGTCGGTCATGTCGCCGGTGTCGATCACCGCGTCGATGTTGAACTGCTCGACTACGGTGCGCATCAGTTGCCAGGCGGTCGGGTTGAGGTGCATGTCGGAGACATGTAGCACCCGGACGGTGCCCTGGGCCGGTTCGAAGACCGGCAGCGTGGAAACGGTCATGTAGAGCTGACTGACGTTGCCGACCATCCGCTGTAGCTGATCTGCGTACTTGCTGTAGTCGTTGGCGATCTGCCGGGCGTCGCCCACGATCGCCGGTGCGTTCACCAGCAGTCCCTCGTAGCGAGGTTCCTCGATTGATCCCGGTCGCAGGGTCAGGGCGCCGATACCGAGACTGCCGGCGGTGATCAGCAGGGCGAGTGTCCCGGACCAGGCCACCCGCCGAGTGTTGCGGAAGACCAGGGCGGCGAGCACCAGGCTGGCCAGTACGGAGACCGCGATGGTGCGCAGGCCGACCCGGATCACCCCGTTGGAGACGTCGGTGACCGCGGTCCGGCTGGCCCGGCTGATGCTGGCCGGATCGTCGATCAGGGCTTCGGTGCGCCGCTGGTCGAGCGAACCCAGCCGTACGTTCAGGTGGGCCGGTCCGGTGTGACTGTCGAGTTGCAGGGCGCCGAGGGGCGGGATGCTGACCGTCGTACCACCCTCGAATGAGGGGGTGATGGCCATTTCCGCCCGGAACGGCCCGATGTCGGTCTGCATCCGGCCGCCGAGCAGTACCCCGATGACGATGCCGGCGAGGGTAATCGCGAGGACGCTGAGCCCGACGGCGAGCCGTCGGACCGGGGTCGAGGCCAGGGCGCGTCGGCTGGACCGTGCCGCCGCGCCGGGCAACCGCAGGACACGCCAGAGTGCCGGGGTCAGCCCGGCACCGGTGGCCCGCGACTCGTTGCTGCGCCTGCTCATGTTCAACTATGACCTGCCCGGAAGGGGATCGACAAACGAGGGATCGACAAGACAAGGAATCAGTAGAACCAGTAGAAACCGGGGGAATCCGGAACGACGCGGTTGGTCAGCTCCGACCGGCGCCGCCGCCTGAGAAGACTAGCCGGAGGATCCGGTCATCGTCCGGTCCCGGCTCGCCGCGGCCGTCGTGATTCGAGGTGGAGATCCAGAGCGAGCCGTCCGGTGCGTTCACCGCGGTACGCAGTCGGCCGTACTCGTCGGTGAGCAGCGCCCTCGGCTGGCCCAGTACACCGCCGGCAGCGGTCAACTCGACCAGCCAGAGCCGCTTTCCGCGTAGGCAGGCGGCGACCAGAACCCGCTCGACCATCGCGGCACCCGAGCAGGATGACTCGCTGGTCGGCCAGGCCACGAGCGGTTCGGTGAACCGGTCGTCGATCCGGCCGGTGCTCTTCCCCTCGACCTCGGGCCAGCCGTAGTTCCGGCCCTTCTCGATCAGGTTGATCTCGTCCCAGGTGTTCTGGCCGAATTCGGTGGCGTACAGCCGTTTGTCGCGGTCCCAGGCGATGCCCTGCACATTGCGGTGACCCAGACTCCAGACCAGTGAGTTGGGAAACGGATTGCCCGGCGCCGGCTTGCCGTCCGGGGTCATCCGGAGCACCTTGCCGCCCAGACTCTTGATGTCCTGCGCCAACCCCTGCCGTGAGGCGTCCCCGGTGGTGGCGTAGAGGTATCCGTCCGGGCCGAAGGCCAGCCGTCCGCCGTTGTGGATGCCGGAAAGTGGGATTCCGGTGACGATCGGTGTGGGTCGTTCGCCGAGGGTCAGCCGGGCGATCCGGTTGTCTGCGGCGGTGGAGTAGTAGACGAAGATCGTCCGATCGGAGTCGTAACCCGGTGAAACCGCGATCCCGAGCAGCCCGCCCTCGCCACTGGCATCGACCTCGGTCAGGGTCTGCACCGTACTGATCTTCAGCCCGGCCAGGTCGGACTCCGGACCGATCTTCAGGATCTTGGCGGTGTCCCGCTCGGTCACCAGTGCCCCGCCATCCGGCAGAAAGCCGATCCCCCAGGGCACCCGCAGCCCCTTGGCCAGCACGGTGGCCGCCACCTGCTGGTTGATGCCGCCGTCGCCCGTGGGGGTGACCGACGGGGTCGGAAACCTTGGCGGCTTGCCGGCCGGGTCCGGTTCGGGTTCACCAAAGGCACATCCGCTGATCGCCAGGACGACCGCCGCGCAGAGCGCGGCCGCCGCGCGGTTACCACGGGTCCGGAGGTACGTTCGGCGAGCGCTCACCCGGCCAGGGTAGTCCGCCCTGGCCAGCCGCCCACCCGGCCCGTCGATCCGGAATAGCGGCTGGCACCCGGCGGTTCATGCGAGACTCCCCGCCATGGCGATGGCGATCTCAAAGGAGCCGACCGGGCCGGAGCCAGCGCCCGTCCGGCGTCGCCACCTCGCCGGCCCGGTGGCGGCGGTGCTCGGCGTCCTCGGCGTCGGCTACCGGCTCGCCATGCTCCTGGTCGAGGTGCCGCCGACCAACAGCGACGAGGCGACCAGTGGCCTGGTGGCGCTGCACATCGCGCAGGGCCGTGAACTGCCGCTCTTTTTCTACGGCCAGTACTACATGGGAGCGCTGGAGTCATACCTGGCCGCGCCGATCTTCGCTGTCGCAGGTCCGTCCGTTGGCGGGCTCCGGTTGCCGAATCTGCTGCTCTATGCCGCGTTTCTGGTGCTGATCTGGCAGCTCACCCGCCGGCTCCACACCCCGTGGTTGGCCGCTTTCACCGTCGGTCTGCTGGCGTTGGGCTCGGACCGGATCCTGAAGAACCAACTTATCGCCGGTGGCGGCTACCCGGAGATGAACCCGATTGGCGTCCTGCTGATCCTGCTGGCGGTCAACCTCGGACTCGGCGTGATCCGGCGGCGGGCCCTGGCCTTCGCCGGGTGGGGGCTGGTCGCCGGGCTCACGCTCTGGGACGACTGGCTGATCCTGCCGTACGTCGGTGCGGCTGGTGCGCTGCTGGTCGCCCTCAACTGGCGCGAGCTGCGCGGTCGGGCCGGGCTGGCCCTGGGTGGTGCGCTGGCGGTCGGGATGAGCCCGATCGTGGCGCACAATCTGACCGCCGCCCCGGAACACCGGTCGCTGGCGATCTATGCCAGTCTCAGTGGTGGTCCGGCAGCTTCCTGGGCCGACCGGCTGCACGGTGGCGTGCTCTTCGGGCTACCGATGGGGACCGGGCTCTGCCCGCCCAGCCACTGCGAGCCGTGGCAACTCGGTTGGGGGGTGGCCTATCCGGTGCTGCTCGGGACGGCGATGGTGCTCGCCGTCCGGGCCCTGCGGGCAAGCGCCGGCCGGGCCGAACGGGTCCGGCAGGCCGGGCGGCTCGCCCTGCTGGGTGGTGCGGCCTTCAGCCTGCTGGCCTACGCCACCAGCGGCGCCGCCGGAAACACACCGGTGGAAAGCGCCCGCTATCTGAATGTTCTCCTGATTTCCACGCCGGCCGTGCTCTGGCCGCTCTGGGCGGCGTCATCGGGCTGGTCACGGCGTGCGCCCCGGTGGACCGGGGTGGCCGCAGTGATCGCGCCGGCCGGGTTGGCCGCGCTGGTGGCGACCATGGTCGCGGCCACCGTTGCCGTGCTCAATCAGGCCCCCGCCCTCGCCGAACAGGCGGCGCAGCGCCGGGAACTGGTCACCGAGCTGGACCGGCTGGGCATCGACCGGATCTACGGCGAGTACTGGACCTGCAACAACATCATTTTTCTGACCCGGGAGCGGATCGTCTGCGCGGTGCTCCGCGACGACCTACGTGCCGGTTGGGACCGCTATCCGCGGTACCCGGAGCTGGTCGCCCGGGCCGGGCGTCCGGCGTACGTGCTGCCGGGCGGTTCGCCGTTGAGCACCGCGGTCGCCGCGCACCTGCGTGGCGCGGGCCGGCCGGTGTCCACGATCAGTGTCGCCGGGTACGACATCTACCACCCGGCGGGTCGGGTCGACCTGCCGCTGAGCTGAGCCTGACCGGCGACTATCGTCGGCGTTCATGGTCAAGGCGTGGATTGCCCACGAGCAGGGGCGGTCGCTGCTCGGCGAGATTCCCGACGGCGTCACCGTCGAGGTTGCCCCGAGTGTCGACCGATTGCCCTCGGATCCGATCGACGTCCGCTTCTGGGTGCCGTCGTTCCTGGCCAAGGGCGACGTGCCCGCACTCGCCGGACAGCTACCCGACCTGCGGGTGGTGCAGCTGCTCACCGCCGGTGCGGATATCTGGGTGGGCCGGTTGGCGGAAGGGGTCACGCTCTGCGACGGGCGGGGCGTGCATGATTCGTCGACGGCCGAATGGGTGGTCACCGCGATTCTGGCCTATCTGCGGCGGTTCCCGGCCTTCGCCCACGCGCAGGCCCAGCACGACTGGTCGTACGACCGGGTCGCACCGACCGACGAACTGGCCGGGAAGCGGGTGTTGATCGTTGGGGCCGGCTCGATCGGGACCGCGGTCCGGGACCGGCTGGCGCCCTTCGAGGTCGACCTGACCCTGCTCGCCCGTACCGCCCGGCCGACAGAGGGGGTGTACGGCGTCGCCGACCTGCCGGATCTGTTGCCGGCGGCCGACATCGTGGTGCTGCTGGTCCCGTTGACCGGGCAGACCCGTGGACTGGTTGATGCCCGTTTTCTCGCCGCGATGCCGGACGGGGCGTTGCTGGTCAACGCGGCCCGTGGGCCGGTGGTGGATACCGAGGCGTTGGTCGCCGAGCTACGTACCGGGCGGATCTCGGCGGCCCTGGACGTCACCGATCCCGAGCCGTTACCGACCGGGCATCCGCTCTGGGACCTGCCCAACGTGCTGCTCACCCCACATGTCGCCGGCACGGTACCGGGCCTGCTGCGGCGCGGCTACCAGCTCGTCGGGGAGCAGCTGCGCCGGTTCATGGCCGGTCAGCCGCTGATCAACGAGGTGGTGGACGGCTACTGATCGTGCCGTCGCACCTGCTGGCCGCTCGCGGCGACCAGTCGGGGCAGGTCGGCGGCGTGGACCGCGGGCAGCATCGTGGCCTGCCCGCCGACGAGCCGGGCCACCGTCCGACCAGCCGGATCGGTGGTCAGTGCGACAAGGTCCGACCAGGGGATCCGGCGCTGGCCCAGCAGCGCGCGTACCCGGATCCCGGCGGCGTCGGCGTCGGTGCCGCTCCGGAACGCCCAGATCCCGACCAGCGCGGTACGAGCAGTAGCGGGGCGAGGTACCAGCGGATGCTCGCGATCGGCACGGTGCCGAAGAAGGCGATCACGGCGGCCACCCAGATGGCCTGGTGATGTCGGAAGCGGACGATGGCGCTGCTGGTCACCCCACGATGCACCCGGCGATTGCTCACCTGGCGAGTTTCGCACCCGCCCCGCCGCGGTGGCGGGGCGGGTGCCGGCCGGACCGGCAGGTCGAGCCGGTATATGGCCGCACTGCTCGGGCGCGGTCCCGCCGTTGCTCAGGCCGGTCCCGCCGTTGCTCAGGCCGGGGCGAAGCCGGGCATCGGGTAGCCGGCCAGCAGGTCACTGACCTCGCCGGCGATCCGGGCCAGGGTGGCCTCGTCGTCCTTGATACCTGCGCTGATCGCCTCGTCCATCCAGGCCGCGACCTGCGGCATCTGCTCCTCGGTCAGTCCCCGGGTGGTCAGCGCCGCGGTGCCCAACCGGATGCCGGACGGGTCGAACGGCTTGCGCGGGTCGAACGGCACGGCGTTGTAGTTCAATTCGATGCCGGCCCGGTCCAGCGCCTGGGCGGCGGGCTTGCCGCCGACGCCCTTGCTGGTCAGGTCGGCCAGGATCAGGTGGTTGTCGGTGCCGCCGGAGGAGAGCGCGAAGTCGCGCTCGATGAGGGCGGCGGCCAGCGCGCGGGCGTTGGCCACCACCTGGTGGGCGTAGCGCCGGAAGTCCTCGGTCGAGGCCTCCTTGAGGGCCACCGCGATGCCGGCGGTGGTGTGGTTGTGCGGGCCGCCCTGCAGGCCGGGGAAGACCGCCTTGTCGATCGCGGCGGCGTGCTCGGCGGTCGTCATGATCATTGCACCGCGCGGGCCGCGCAGGGTCTTGTGCGTGGTGGTGGTGATGACGTCGGCGTACCCGACCGGGGACGGGTGCGCGCCGCCGGCGATCAGCCCGGCGATGTGCGCGATGTCGGCGACCAGGACCGCGCCGACCTCGCGGGCGATCTCGGCGAAGGCGGGGAAGTCGATGGTCCGGGGGACCGCCGTACCACCGCAGAAGATCACCTTGGGTCGCTCCGGAGCGGGCCACGTCGCGGACCTCGTCAAGGTCGATCCGGCCGGTCTCCTGGGACACGTGGTAGCGGGCCGGGTTGAACCACTTGCCGGTGACCGAGACCGACCAGCCGTGGGTCAGGTGGCCGCCCATCGGCAGGGACATGCCCGAGGACGGTGTCCTCGGGCTGCAGGAAGGCCAGGTAGACGGCGAGGTTGGCCGGTGAGCCCGAGTACGGCTGCACGTTGGCGTGCTCGACGCCGAACAGGGCCCGGGCCCGCTCGATGGCCAGCGTCTCGATCGGGTCGATGAACTGCTGGCCCTCGTAGTACCGGCGGCCGGCGTAGCCCTCGGAGTACTTGTTGGTCAGCACCGTGCCGCTGGCCTCCAGCACGGCGTTCGAGACGTAGTTCTCCGAGGCGATCATCCGCAGCTTGTCGTGCTGGCGTTGGGCTTCGCCCTCGATCAGCCCGGCCAGTTCCGGGTCGGCGGTGGTCAGGCTGGGAATCGGTGGTACGTGCATGAGCGTCCTCCTGGCTCGTCTGTCGCCCGCCGGCTGAAGGCGCCGCTCCGGTGAACGCGGACCGGTACGTCGTCGGCCGGACAAGCCACTGCCTGTCAGCGTGCACCCAGGCGCGCGGTGCACGATCTCGGTCGCTCCCCGGTGGTTTTCCACCTCGCCGCGCCAGTCGCGAGTACGCCGATGATGCTATCGGTCGGCTGGGCCGGCGATCGGCGCGGCTGTCCGTCGGCCCGGTTGGTGGGCGCCCACGATGGGCCGGGTCAATGCTGCCTCCCGGTCGGCGGTATCGGGTCGGCCGGGACCCGGCCGACCCGGTGTGGCCGCAGATGAACCGGTTCAGGAGACGCGGGGCGGGGCGGTGCTGCCACGCGGCACCAGATGGGCCGTATCGTCCTGGTAGGCCTGAACCGGATCGCCAGCGATGGCGGCGAGCAGCTGTCGGGCAGCGTGCCCGCCGTACGCGGCGATGTCCCGACTGAGCGCGGTGAGCGGCGGGTGGACCAGTTGGCACAGTGGCGAGTCGTCCCAGGCGACGATCGACAGGTCGCCGGGGACCGCCAGACCCATCTCCTGGGCTACCGCGAGCCCGGCGATCGCCATCACGTCGTTGTCGTAGATCACCGCGCTGGGGCGAACGGTGGAGCTCAGCAGTCGGCGGGTTGCTCGGGCGCCGTCCTCGCCGGTGTAGTCCGACGGCACGGTGATCGCCTGGGACAGCCCGAGTCGCTGGCAGACCTCGGCGAACGCGGTGGAACGGATCTCGGTGTGCAGTAGGTCGGGTAGGCCGCCGACCCGGGCGATCTGCCGATGCCCGAGCGCGACCAGGTACTCCACCGTCTCCACCAGGGCCGCCGCGTCGTCGGACCAGACATTGGCGAGTCCGCCGGTGTGCCCCGGTCCGCCGATCACCACGGCGGGCAGTTGCAAGTTCTCCAGGGCCGGTACCCGGCGGTCGTGCAGCCGGAGATCGCAGATGAAGACGCCATCCACCCGTCGCTCGCCCCACCAGCGCCGGTAGACCGCGATTTCGGCCTCCGGATCGGCGACGACCTGCAGGGTCAGGGCGTAGCGACCGGGCGGAGAGTTCGGCCTCGACGCCGCTGATCAGCTCCATGAAGAACGGCTCGACGCCGAGGATCCGGGCCGGTCGGCAGAGTGCGAGTCCGACGGCGTTGGCGCGACGCGCCGGAGAGCGCCCGGGCCGCGCTGTTGGGGTTGAAGCCGATCTCCCGGGCGATGGCGAGGATGCGTTGCCGGGTGGCGGCGGAGACGCCGGGTTGGCCGTTCAGGGCGTAGGACACGGCGCCCTTGGACACTCCGGCCCGCCGGGCGACGTCCGCGATCGTGGGCCGTTTCACCGGCGCTCCTTAGCTGGTCGGCCCGGAGGATATGGTCGCCACCGCCGGGCACCGCACGCTACCTTCGCCGCCCTGATCACCGGGCCGACGCTGGCGCTACTTTTCCGGTTAAGCATACCGGTTGAGCATTCTCGGCAGTACCGGCGCCAGTGCGGATTGCCGCGTGGATTGCCGTGACGCGGCCCGTTCCGGAGCGCTTCGACTGGGTGAATCGGTGCTGATTGGGCGGGAAGGATTACGGGTCGGCCACGGCGTACGCCGCGCCATTGACACGCTTCTGGCCCGCCCGTACGGTGGCTTCACTTATCCGGTTCAGTCGACGTCTCTCGATCTCCGAGGGTTCTCTCACATTGCGCGGAGGATGACATGAAACGGTGGACCCCGTGGGTCCGGCTGGCCGCTGTGGGTACGGTCAGCGTGTTCATGCTGGCGGGCTGTAGTGGTAACAGTGGAAGTTCCGCATCGGGTGACCAGGTCACCCTGAAGATTAATTTCTGGGGCGACTTCGGTCTCAATGACCTGAAGGCCAAGTACGAGGCCGAACACAGGAACGTCAAGATCATTCTGAATTCCGGCGAGTACAACGCCCAGCACGAGGATCTGCAGAAGAAGCTGATCGCCGGTTCCGGGGCACCGGACATCGCGGCCGTCGACGAGGGCTTCGTCGTCCAGTTCCGTGGTCAGGCCGACAAGTTCCTCAACCTGCTCGACAAGGGTGCCGACCAGTACGAGAGCAGGTACCTGCCCTGGAAGTGGAAGCAGACCCTGTCGCCGGACGGCAGGACCCAGATCGGGCTCGGCACGGACGTCGGTGGTCTGGCCATGTGCTACCGCACCGACCTGTTCAAGGCCGCCGGGCTACCCACCGAGCGGGACGCGGTCTCCGCGCTCTGGCCCAGCTGGGACCAGTTCATCGCCACCGGTGAGAAGTACGTCAAGGCCAGCGGCAAGAAGTTCATCGACGCCGGCACCAACATCTTCAACCCGGTGCTCGGCCAGCAGCCGGTCGGCTTCTACGACGAAAGCGACACCCTCAAGATGGACGGCGGCCCGAAGGTCGCCTTCGACGTGGCGGCCAAGGCCATCGGAGCCGGCCTCTCGGCCAACCTGCCGGCCTTCCAGCCCGAGTGGAACGCCGGTTTCGTCAAGGGCGACTTCGCGGTGCTGGCCTGCCCCGCCTGGATGCAGGGACACATCAAGAACACCGCGCCGGACACCTCCGGCAAGTGGGATGTCGCGGCGATCCCCGGTGGCGGCGGCAACTGGGGCGGTTCCTTCCTGACCGTCCCGAAGCAGGGCAAGCATGTCGACGAGGCGTACAAGCTGGTGGAGTGGCTGATCCAGCCGGAGCAGCAGATCGAGATCTTCAAAAAGGTCGGCAACCTGCCGTCCCAGCCGGCGCTCTACCAGGACCCGGCGATCAAGGACTTCGCCAACCCGTTCTTCAGCAACGCCCCGGTGGGTCAGATCTTCTCCGAGACCGCGGAGAAGCTCACCCCGCAGTACCTGGGCAAGAAGAACGGTCCGACCCGGGTCGCGGTCGAGGACGTGTTGAGCCGGCTCTCCACCGGTGACCTCAAGGGCAAGCCCGACCAGGCGTGGACCGAGGCGGTCAAGCAGGCCGAGAAGGCGTCCAAGGCGTAACCCGACGCGTCCCGCCGCCCGCGTGCCCAGGTGGGCTCCCAGCGGTGACCGGGAGCCCATCCGGGCACCGCGCCCGGCCGCGGAACACCGCCACGATCCTCGGCCCTGGAGGTCCGATGTCCACCACCCGTGCCGCCCCCTCGGCACCCAGACGCAATCGCCGCGCCATGGTGCAGGGCACCCCGGCGGACCCGGATGACCTTGGCGAACCGCGGAGCTGGCGCGACCGGTTGCACCGGTTCGACAACCGCTACACCCCGTACGTGCTGATCTCACCGTTCTTCTTGCTCTTCCTGGTCTTCGGGCTCTTCCCGATCATCTTCAATGGCGTCGTGGCGATGCGCACCTGGCGGCTGGACGACCCGACCAGGGATGGCTGGGCCGGATTCGCCAACTTCGAGCGGCTGCTGACCGACGAAGACTTCTGGAATGCGCTCTACAACACCTTCGGCATTTTCCTGCTCTCCACGATTCCCCAGCTGACCCTCGCCCTGGTTATCGCGTCGCTGCTCAATCGCCAACTCCGGGCGCAGACCTGGTTCCGGGTGGGCGTCCTGTTGCCCTACGTCACCCCGATCACCGCCTCGACCCTGATCTTCTCGGTGGTCTTCGCCCGGGACACCGGCGTTGCCAACTGGGTGCTCTCGGTACTCGGCATGCAGGGCGCGGAACCATTGGACTGGCGGACGGCGAAGTGGTCCTCGTGGCTCGCCATCGCCACGATGGTCAACTGGAAGTGGATCGGCTACAACGCGCTGCTCTACCTGGCCGCGATGCAGGCCATCCCACGGGATATCTACGAGGCCGCGGTGGTCGACGGAGCCGGCGCGTGGCGCCAGTTGTGGCGGATCACCGTCCCGATGATCCGACCGGTGGTGATTTTCACCGTGGTGCTCTCCACCATCGGCGGACTGCAGCTGTTCACCGAACCGATGCTCTTCCAGCAGAACTCGGCGATGGCCAGCGGTGGCGCGAACGGGGAGTGGCAGACCATCGCGCTGCTGATCTACAAGGTCGGCTGGAAGGACCTCAACCTCGGATACGCCGCCGCGATGTCCTGGGCGCTCTTCCTGATCATTGTGATCATCGCCGCGCTGAACGCCGCCATCACCAACCGACTCGGAGGGGGGCGCAAGTGAGCGAGCGCGGCAGCCGACCGTTGCTGCGGCAGCGGCCGACGCTGGGCGAGGTACCGGCCAGCGCGGCACCACCCGAGAAGCGCCGGACGACGCTGACCGGCCGGGCACCGCAGAACACCCCGGGCAGGGTGTGGAACTACCTCTTCCTCAGCCTGGTCATCGCCTTCTCGGCGTTCCCGCTCTACTGGATGTTCGTGATCGCCACCAGCACCGATGCGGCGCTGGCCAAGATCCCACCGCAGGTGATTCCCGGCGGAGAGTTGCTGACCAACCTGGCCGAGGTCTTCTCGCTGCAGGACGTCTACTTCACGCAGTCTCTGGCGAACAGCGCGATCGTCTCGTCGGTGGTCACCGCGTCGGTGCTCTTCTTCTGTTCGCTGGCCGGGTTCGCCTTCGCGAAGTTGCGCTTCAAGGGGCGCAACTGGTTGATGATCGTCGTCGTCCTGACCCTGACCGTGCCGAACCAGTTGGGCGTGGTGGCGCTCTACATCCTGATGGGTTACCTGCCGGGTGAGGGGGGCTGGAACGGCACCCTGCTCGCCGTTATCGCGCCCGGGTCTGGTGAGCGCGTTCGGGGTCTTCTATATGCGGCAGTTCATCCTCGACGCGGTCCCCGACGAGCTGGTGGAGGCCGGCCGGATCGACGGGGCGACCACGATGCGGATCTACTGGAGCGTGGTGCTCCCGGCGGTGCGCCCGGCGATGGCCGTCCTCGGCCTGTTGACCTTCGTGGCTACCTGGAACGACTTCCAGTGGCCGCTGATCACGCTGGGCGGCACGGACTACCCGACCTCGATGGTCGCGCTCTCCGATCTGGCCAGCGGCAACTACGTGCTCTACCGGCGGGTGCTGGCCGGCGCGCTGGTGGCGACCCTGCCGCTGCTGGTCATGCTCTTCATCGGCGGTAGGCAGATTGTCCGGGGAATCATGGAAGGTGCGGTCAAATCATGAGAAGTGGCTTCGCGGATGCAATGGGGCGGCCGTGACCCGCCGCCAGATGCTGCACCACGGCTGGTTCCTCCAGGCCGATCCGGGAGCGCAGGTGCCCGGTCCGGTGGCGGGGGTTTCGATCCCCGCCACCGTGCCCGGTTCTGTGCACACTGATCTGCTGGCGGCCGGTCTCATCCCGGATCCCTATCTGGACGACAACGAGATTGAGCTGACCTGGATCGGGCGGACCGACTGGGACTACCGGACCACCTTCCGGTGGGATGGTGCCGACGAGTCGCGAGTGGACCTGGTCTGCGCCGGGCTGGACACCGTCGCCACAGTCGTCCTCAACGACGTCGAGGTCGGCCGGACCGCGAACATGCACCGCGGTTACCGGTTCGACGTACGGTCGTTGCTGCGCACCGGCGACAACGTGTTGCGGGTCCGGTTCGAGTCCGCCTACCGGTACGCCGAGGAACTCCGCGAACGGCTCGGTGACCGGCCCAACGCCTATCCGGAGCCCTTCAACTTCATTCGCAAAATGGCCTGCAACTTCGGTTGGGACTGGGGACCGACCCTGGTCACCGCCGGCATCTGGCAGGAGATCGGACTGCACGCCTGGGACGTTGCCCGGCTGGCCCAGGTCCGTCCGTTGGTGACCGTCGTCGACGGGGTCGGTCGGGTGGAGGTGCACGTCGAGGTCGAACGGGCCGGCGACGGACCGCTCACCGTCAGCGCGGCGGTGGCCGGGGTACGTACCGAGGCGGTGCTCGCACCCGGCCAGCGCACGGCGGTACTGAGCCTCACCGTCACCGACCCTGAACTGTGGTGGCCGCGCGGCTACGGCGACCAGCCCCGCTACCTGCTCGACGTCACCCTGCGCGCCACCGACGACGCTCCGGCCGGGGTGACCGGCCGACCGGTGGACACCTGGCAGCGGCGGATCGGGTTCCGGTCGGTACGCCTGGACACCGCACCGGACGAGCACGGCTCTGCCTTCACCGTGCTGGTCAACGACGTCCCCATCTTCGTCCGCGGCGTGAACTGGATCCCGGACGACGCCTTCCTCAACCGGGTCACCCGGGAGCGCTACGCTGAGCGGCTCGGCCAGGCGGCCCAGGCGAACATCAACTTCCTACGCGTCTGGGGTGGCGGCCGGTACGAGTCGGAGGACTTCTACGACCTCGCCGATGAACTCGGTCTCCTCGTCGAACAGGACTTCCTCTTCGCCTGCGCGGCCTACCCGGAGGAGGAACCGATCGCCGGTGAGGTGGCGGCGGAAGCGGCCGAGCAGGTGGTCCGGCTGGCCAGCCACCCGAGCCTGGTGATGTGGACCGGGAACAACGAGAACATCTGGGGCTTCCACGACTGGGACTGGCAGGAGCCGTTGGCCGGTCGGAGCTGGGGCGCCGGATACTACTTCGATCTGCTGCCCGAGATCGTGGCCCGACTCGATCCGACCCGGCCGTACTGGCCGGGCAGCCCGTGGTCCGGCCGCGACGATCTGCACCCGAACGATCCGGCGCACGGCACCATGCACATCTGGGACGTGTGGAACACCGACGACTACACCCGCTACCGGGCGTACGTGCCGCGATTCGTGGCCGAGTTCGGATACCAGGCGCCACCGGCGTACGCCACCCTGCGGCGGGCGCTGCGCGACGACCCGCTGGCGTACGACTCGCCGGGCATGGCGCACCACCAGAAGGCCATCGACGGGGATGCCAAGCTGCGTCGCGGTCTGGACGCGCACCTGCCGGAGCCGCGGGACTTCGACGACTGGCACTACCTGACCCAGCTCAACCAGGCGCGGGCGATCACGCTCGGCGTGGAGCACTTCCGCTCGCACCGGCCGGTCTGCATGGGCACCATCGTCTGGCAGCTCAACGACTGTTGGCCGGTCACTTCCTGGTCGGCGATCGATGGCGACGGGCGGCGTAAACCGCTCTGGTACGCGCTGCGCCGGGTCTACGCCGACCGGCTGCTGACCATCCAACCCCGCGACGGTGGGCTGGCCCTGATCGCGTTGAACGACGGCGGCCAGCCGTGGTCGGGACAGGCCCGGATAGCCCGGCTCACCCTGGCCGGCGAGTCCCGGGCGGAGGCGAGCGTCGAGTTGGACGTACCGGCGTACTCCGTGGTGACCGTGCCGCTGTCGGCGGAGCTGGCCGGGCCGGACGATCCCCGTGGCGAGCTGCTCCTCGCCGACGCGGGTGGCCGGGCCGATCGGGCCTTCTGGTTCTTCGCTGAGGACCGTGACCTCGACTACCCGTCGGCCGAGTACGACGCCTCGGTCGAGTTGACCCCGGATGGGGCGCTGGTCCGGGTGACCGCCCACACCGTGCTGCGTGATCTGGTGCTCTACGCCGACCGGCTCGACCCGGCGGCGGTGGTCGACGAGGCCATGATCACCCTGCTGCCCGGTGAGACGGCCACCTTCACCGTGCACGCCGACACCCCGCTCGACCCGACTGCCCTCACCACCCGTCCCGTCCTCCGCTGCGTCAACGACCTCACCTGATGACCTAACCCCGACCCACCCACCTACCCGACCTACCACACCCACCCCACCGGCGACCTCCCGCTCTTTCCGCGTTGATCACGCGGTTATCGTCAAAATACGAATCGATTTCGACGATAACCGCGTGATCAACGAATTCTTTTCTTGATTCCGCTTGTCGTGCTGGACTGGCGCTAATTGCTGCTGGACGATGGCGGCTTAGCGCTCCCCGCCTGTTGAGCGTGGGAGCGTTGCCGGTTACGCGTTGATCAGCATGAAGGTGGGCGATGAGCGATTACCTCGGCACGGTCCTGAAGTACGCCCGTTCGACCAAGGGCATGAGCCAGGAACAGACCGGTGAGGCAATTCATCTTTCCAGCAGCATGATCGCCATGATCGAAACCGGTCGGCGGATTCCGCATCCGGACATCGCCGCCCGACTCGACGAGTTCTTCGGCACCGGTGATTTGATCAGCAAGTTGACCGCCGAGGCGCGGAGCGAGGTGCAACCCCGATGGTTCCTGCCGTGGCGGGAGGTCGAGCAGGAGGCGACCGTGCTCCGCTGTTACGAACAGGGCATCATCCCCGGCCTGCTGCAGACCGAGTCGTACGCGCGCGCTGCGCTCACCGCCGGATTCGCCACCGACGAGCAGGCGGAACAGGGTGCCATGGCGCGGATCGAGCGGCAGGCGCTCCTCGAAAAGAACGATCCACCGTTGTCCACCTTTGTCATCGATGAGGTGGCGCTGCGGCGGGAGGACCCAGTGATCCTCAAGGAGCAACTGCTGCATCTTGTCGAGATTGGCCAGCGGCGGCGGGTAATCATTCAAGTGGTGCCGATTGCGGCCGGTGCCTATATAGGACAGTCCGGTGGTTTCACCATCGCGGCCACGGCTGGCGGTGACACCCTCGGCTTCGTCGAGGATCAACTCGCCGGACGGGTAATCGCTGACCTCAAGCAGGTGGCCCTGCTGGAACGGGCGTGGGATGCTGTGCGTGCGGTCGCGCTGCCCCGCGACCAGTCCCGCGACTTCATCCTGAAGGTGGTGGACGCGCTATGAACACCGAGACCCCGAGGTGGCGCCGGTCGAGCCGGAGCAATAATTATGGCGGCAACTGCGTGGAGGTGGCCGCCAACCTGCCGGATCGGGTTCTGGTCCGCGACAGTAAGGACCCCGACGGCCCCGTGCTGACCTTTGACCGATCGTCCTGGTCCGCCTTCCTGCACCTGGCCAGCCGTTAACGGACCATCGCCCGTCAGCCTCGCGATTCCCAGCTGCCTGCGTCCTTGATTCACTCTCGTGGAGAGTTCGGCCGGTCAGCGCCGGCCGAACCATCCACGATCTTCGGGTGCTACCAGCGCTGCGCTTCCTGGCGTTGACCTTGCGATCAGCCGGAGACGTCGTTGCGGCGGCGTACCAGGTTCGCCACCGCGATCACCCGTGGCCGTCTCTGCCCCTTGAAGCCGAGCCCATGACGGAAGATCTCCGGGATCCAGTACTGATCCCCCTCCTGGAACACCACGCCATTGGTGCGTAGCAGATCGATCTGCTTGGCGGTGAGCCCCACGTCGTCAATCCGGAACGGCAGGCTCCTGGATTCGACCGGCAGGTTTCGCAGATGGTCCAGGAGTTCGGCGACCGGCCCGTTCTCTTCGCGGATCTCGCTGATCTTGTTTTCGCTGCACTCGGGAAGAGCATTGCGCATCGCCGTTGGAGCCAGCACCCGGTCCGACCAGCGCGCGTCGGCGCCAACCGATTCCCGTGCCGCGATACTCAGGAAGGAAACGATATCGCGGGCCTGGAGTTGCTGTTGGAAATCGGAGAGCGCCGCGAAGAACCAGACCTCGGAGCGGGCCTCCTTGGATTTGGCGCTCCCCATCTTCTCACCCCAGATCTCCACCATAAGGCGGGAGAGCTGATCGGACTTCGCGGTGCGGACGTCGTCGCCGGTGCGGGCGAGGGCGTTTCCTTGTTGACAGATCCAGGTGGCGAGGCGCAGCGCCTCCTTCCGGTTCCAGCGCAGAGCGTACTTTTCGTACCGAGCCTCAAACTGGGCGACGTTCTGCGATATCGAGACTCGCGCGAGATCGCGGCGGACGAAGGTGACCAGCCCCAACGGCCTTCCTCGCAGCGTACGGAGCCAGTCGGGACAGTCGACCAGCAGGGCGCGCAGCGCCTGTTGCTCGCGCACGTTCTCCGCGAAGGTGAGGAAGCGGTCCTCCAGTCCGTCTAGGACGAAGACGACCGAATGGCGTCGGGCAAAGTCGGTCAGAGCATTCTCAACCGTCTCCGGCGTTACCTTTAACCCGATCGACAGCGCCAGACAGGTCAACCAGATCCGCCGCCACTCGAAGTTAGCCAGGTCCCGGGTGAGCGCCTCATCGATGAGCTGGTGGAGGTCCTGGAATCCGGCAGGCGCCTCGCCGGTCAGTTCCCGGGCCAGAGCTTCCCGTCGCCTCTCGATGATTGACTGGTTGGACTCATCAAGGTTCGCTGAGGCGAGCACCGGCACCGTCGGCGCCCGGAGTTCGGTGCCGGTGACTTCGACGGCCTCGGCGAAACTCGCCCAGTCGGGGCGTTGGCAGAGCTGCAGATAGGTGAAGGTCTTTCCGGCGCCCTTGCTGCCGAGCACGACTGCGATGGGTAGCTCGGTCCGGTGTGTCTCGGCAAGCGTGCGCAGCGCTTCGGTGGTGAGGAAGCTCGACTCGTTCGAGCCCTCGGCATAGACCAGACGGCGGGCGAACGCGTATAGCGACCTCCGACGATCGTGGATCGTGTCGGCGCCAGGCGCTATGACCGGCGTGGCCGGTTCCGCTTGCCGGGGGAGCGCGTCGACAAGCGGGGTGAGTATCTCGGACAGGCGTGCCCGGTTTGTCAGCGTCACCACCTCGGACCAGGCAGCCGGCAGGTTGAGCAGCGCGGCACTGAACTGACTGCTCATCACGGGTACGGCCACGTCGTCGTCGACGGTGTTCGGACCGTTGCCGTCATCGGTACGGCGAGAGACGGCGAGCGCGGCGCCGCGCAACTCGGTCCGCCACTTCGGCCAGGCGGTCCTGGTGGTCTCGCTCGTCGAACTGGGTGAGGATCAACGCACAGTCCGGGTCGGTTGCCTCACGGGCTGGCGCTCGCCGGGCCAGCTCCCGGAGGATCCGGGTGGTGCCCCGGACCGACTGGTCGCTGATCGTGGTGACGAAGACCCGCAGCACGCGGGGGTCGAGCAGCAGGGGAGCGCTCAGCTCGCTGATCCCGGCGCGGAGGTCGATCAGCACCGCGTCAACGCCCAGTGCGTGGCCGAGTTCGGCCAGTGCCTCGGTCAGGACATAGGGATCACGATCGGCGGTCAGCAGATCCACCGGTTCGATGTGCGGTGGGGAGATCCGTTCGTGGTTGCGTCGGGCTGGCATGACGAGCACGCCGTCGAGCTCCTGGTTCGCGAGGAACTTCCGACCGAGGCTGACCGCGTCGGTGAAGGCCTGGTCCGTCGCGCCATGGACCAGAGCCAGGAAGTCCTCGTACGCGAAGTCGATCCGGGTGGAGTCGGCGACCATCCAGGTGATCCCGGGTGCCTCAAGATCCGCGTCGATGAGTAGGACACGTTGGTTGCTCTCCGCCAGACGGCGCGCGGCCGCGACGCAGTGCAGGGTTCGGCCAACGCCGCCCTTGAAGGAGTGGAAGGCGACGATCGGCATGTCGTGTGGGAGCGTGGGTCGTGGCGCGGGCAGTGGATTGGCCAGCTCAGGGACGATCCGGCGGTCACCCCAGCGGGGCCGGCGGTCGGCCGGCGCCGAGCCCGCTGCATGATCTATCTCAACCGGTAGCGGGCGTTCCGCGCCGGTATCGTCGAGGAGAAGTACCTCGCGTTCCGGATCGACGGTGAGTGGCCCGAGTACCTGCTGGAGCCAGTCCCAGACCTGCGCCGATGGCGTGCCGCTCTTCACCGCGAAGCGTGCGCTGTCCCAGTAGGCGTCGACTTCGCGGAGCCAGCCTGGCCAGGCGTTCCGCTGCGCGAGCGTGGTGAAGTACTCGTTCACATCCAGCCAGGTGAAGAGCCGGTCTGGGGGGACCTGCGCGGACATTTCCGACTCGGCATTCACCGCCCGATCTCCTTCCAACACCACTGCCCGAGTGAGGCCAAGCCTGCCACAGACCGCTTCTCGTCCTCGGGATCCAGTGGCGCGCCGTACCGCCAGGCCTCATGTAGTTCGGCTACGGCTACCTTTTCCGCAGCCGCAGTTTTGGCTTGCTGACGCCGGCAGGCAATCAAATCCTGGTACTCCCCGGCACTCAGCCCGAGGTCCCTGGCGAGTTGCCGCAAGTCGTGTGTCTTCAGCTCGGGTAGCTGGGCTGTCGACTGTAGGTTCTGCCGGCGGAGCGCTGCACACTTCAGCCCGCACTCGACCGAGTAAAAGCGGAGCAGGTGGGAGATCTGGTCGGTGGCGACCTCTGCGGCTTCGCGTAGTCGCACATAGCTGTTGGCGAGATTGCGGTGTGTGACGCTCAGGGGCATTCGGGGGACCATAGCGACGGGATCCGGCGCCTGCTGTCGGGAAGGCGACGAAACGCGAGAGGGCTCCTCGAATCGCTGATTCGGGGAGCCCTCGGCGCGGGGTCGACCTACTCGGGGACGCGGCGGTAGGCGCCGTCGCTGGCCGAGGTGGCCATCGAGGCGTACGCCCGCAGCGCGGCGGAGACCGGACGGTGCCGGTCGGTCGGGGTGTACGGCCGGTCGCGCTTCTCCTGGGCGACCCGGCGGGCGGCCAGCACTTCGGCTGGGACGTTCAGCTCGATCGACCGGTTCGGGATGTCGATGACGATCTCGTCGCCCGTTTCCACCAGGGCGATCAGCCCGCCGCTGGCCGCCTCCGGGGAGACGTGGCCGATGGAGAGTCCGGAGGTCCCGCCGGAGAACCGTCCGTCGGTGATCAGCGCGCACTCCCGGCCCAGGCCCCGGCCCTTCAGGAACGAGGTGGGGTAGAGCATCTCCTGCATCCCCGGCCCACCCTTCGGGCCCTCGTACCGGATCACCACCACGTCCCCGGCGACCACCCGCTTACCGAGGATCGCGTCAACCGCCTCATCCTGCGACTCGTACACCTTGGCCGGGCCGCGGAAGGTGAGGCATTCGTCGGGCACCCCGGCGGTCTTCACCACGGCACCGTCCGGCGCCAGGTTGCCGTGCAGGATGGCCAGGCCGCCGTCGGCGGTGTAGGCGTTCGCCCGGTCCCGGATGCAGCCGGCCGCCGGGTCGGTGTCCAAGGTGGACCAGCGGTTGGTGGTGGAGAAGGGCTCGGTGGTACGCACTCCGCCCGGCGCGGCGTGGAACAGCTCGATCGCCTCCGGGGTGGGCGAGCCGCCTCGGATGTCCCAGTCGGCCAGCCACTTCTCCAGGGTAGGGGAGTGCACCGCGCGGACGTCCCGGCGGAGCAGACCGGCCCGGTCCAGTTCGCCGAGGAGGGCCGGAATGCCGCCGGCCCGGTGCACATCCTCCATGTGGTATTTGGGGGAGTTCGGCGCGACCTTGGCCAGGCAGGGCACCCGGCGGGAGATGGCGTCGATGTCGGCCACGTTGAAGTCCAGCTCCGCCTCGCGGGCGGCGGCCAGCAGGTGCAGCACGGTGTTGGTGGAGCCGCCCATCGCCACGTCCAGCGCCACCGCGTTCTCGAAGGCGGCCCGGGAGGCGAGCGCGCGGGGCAGCACCGAGGCGTCGTCCTCGCCGTACCAGCGGTTGGCGATCTCCACGATGGTCCGGCCGGCGTCGACGAAGAGTGACCGGCGTGCGGCGTGGGTGGCCAGGACCGAGCCGTTGCCGGGCAGCGCCAGACCGATCGCCTCGGTCAGGCAGTTCATCGAGTTGGCGGTGAACATGCCGGAGCAGGAGCCGCAGGTCGGGCAGGCGGACCGCTCGATCTCGTCGAGTTGAGCCTCGGTGACCGCGTCGTTGGAGGAGGCGATCATCGCATCGATCAGATCGATCTTGTCATGCACGATGCCCTCGATGGCGACGGTCTTGCCCGCCTCCATCGGGCCGCCGGAGACGAAGACCGTGGGGATGTTCAATCGCAGCGCGGCGAGGAGCATGCCCGGGGTGATCTTGTCGCAGTTGGAGATGCAGACCAGCGCGTCGGCGCAGTGCGCGTTGACCATGTACTCGACCGCGTCGGCGATCAGCTCCCGGCTGGGCAGCGAGTAGAGCATCCCGCCGTGCCCCATGGCGATCCCGTCGTCCACCGCGATGGTGTTGAACTCCCGGCCGACTCCGCCGGCCTCGGCCACCGCGTCGGCGACCAGCCCACCAAGGTCCTTGAGGTGGACATGACCGGGTACGAACTGGGTGAAACTGTTGGCGATAGCGACGATCGGCTTGCCGAAATCGTCGTCGGTCATCCCGGTTGCCCGCCAGAGGGCGCGGGCGCCGGCCATGGTCCGGCCATGGGTGGAGGTTCTCGACCGCAGGTCAGGCATTTGCCCAGTGTGGCACCGTCGAGCCCCGGTGCGCCGAACCCGGCGTCCCGGCGGGTCCACGGATCGGGATGTCGATGCCCCGACTGCCCGAATGGGTGGTTTCTCCCCGCGTGTCGTCAATCGGGTGCCCCGTCCCCCACGAGGTGGAACGCATCCTGCACAGTGGATGGGTGCAACTCCCCACCGGTGTGCAGGCCGTCGCGACCGTGAGTGGACTGGCGGCGGCGTACGGCCCGGTGATGCTGGCGCGATCGGCGTACCGATGGACCGGCGGCCGAGGACAGGCCCAGCGCCTGTTCGCCGTCGGCGCCGGGTTGGCCGCGCTCAGCGCGATCGTCGGCCTGGTCGGTCTGGTCGGGTACGCCGGGCACTGGACTCACCATCAGCCGCAGCGGATGACCCTGGCCAGCATGATCGCGGTCGGCATGGCCGCCAGTGGCCTGCTGCTCTGCGCCGGGCTGCTCCGGTTGCCCGGTGTCGCGAGCGGCGTGAACGCCGTGGTCCGCCTGATCCTTGACGGGCTGGTGATCGCGAGCGCGCTCTGGTTCGTGGGGTGGGTGCTGCTCGCCGAGCCCACCCGGCTGTTCGGTGCGGAGCATGCCGGAGCTCTGCCCGGCGATCCTCCTGGTGCTGGTGACCGCCGCCCTGGTCACCGGCCTCGCCCTGATTGTCGGGGCCCGGTCGCGTAGCTCGCGCGCCGGTTTGTCGCTGGTGTGCTCCGGCGTCATCCTGGTGACCTTTGGCGGGGTGGCCATCGCCGCTGGCATCTGCCAGGTCGGCCGCAACTCGGCGTTGGCCGGGGCGTTGGTGCTGTCCCTCGGGCTGCTCGCGGTTGGCGCTGGGCAGCCGGGCCGGTGAGCTCGCCGGTGGTCGCCGACGCCGAGACGATGCGGCGGGGCACCGGGTACGCGTTTCTGCCGATGTTCGCCATGTCCGTGTCCGCGCTCTACCACCTGCTGCGCTCGGGTGAGTTCACCGCGTTCGGCATCGTCGGCGGTATCGTCGAGGGCTTCGCGCTGGTGGCCCGGCAGTACCTCGCCCTCAGCGATGTCCGGGCCTACGCCGGTCGGCTGGCCGAACGCGAGGCGCACTTCCGTGAGTTGGCGCATACCGATCCGCTGACCGGGTTGGCCAACCGACGGGGTTTGTTGCGCGCCATGCAGCACGAGATCGCCGAGGACTCGCCCTGCGTACTGCTCGGGCTGGACCTGGACGGGTTCAAGAACGTCAACGACATGCGGGGGCATGATGTCGGCGACGCGGTGTTGACCGAGGTGGGGCAGCGGCTGCGGACCAACCTGCGTCCCGGCGACGTCGCGGCCCGGCTCGGCGGTGACGAGTTCGCGGTGCTGATGTGGGCCCGGTTACCGGAGGCGCAGCGGGTGGCCGAGCGGCTGCTCGGCGTACTCAGTCGCCCGTACGGGCCGTCGGGCGGTCAGGTCTTCCTCTCGGTCAGCATCGGAATCGCCGACCACAGCAGCGCGCCGGACGTGCCGGCTATGCTGCGCAACGCCGACCTGGCGCTGCGCTACGCCAAGCAGCGCGGCAAGAATCGGGTCGAGCGGTACGACGTCGCCTACGACCATCTGCTGCGGCGGCGCACCATGCTCGAGCATGAGATGCGCGGTGCGATCGAGCGGGGCGAACTGCACCTCGCCTTTCAGCCGGTGGTGGCGGTGCCGTCGGTGCGCCCGGTGGGCGCGGAGGCACTGCTCCGCTGGCAGCATCCGGAACTGGGTTCGGTGCGGCCCGACGAGTTCATTCCGCTGGCCGAGGAGTGCGGGATGATCGCCAAGCTCGGGGTCTGGGTGCTGCATCAGGCTTGCCATCAGCTCTCGCACTGGCTGGCTGACGGACACGATGTGTGGCTGTCGGTGAACGTCTCCCCCAGGGAACTGCATGCCTCGGAGTACGTCCTGCAGGTGGCTGACGCGTTGCGCGCGCACCGGGTCCCGCCGCAGCGGTTGGTGCTGGAGATCACCGAGCACGCGGTCGCCACCGATCTCGATGAACTGATCAAGCGGCTCACCGCGTTGCGGGCGACCGGGGTGCGGATCGCGCTGGATGACTTCGGCGCGGGCTATTCGTCCCTGGGACAGTTGCGCAGGCTGCCGATCGATATTCTCAAGATCGATCACAGTCTGGTCGCCGAGCCGGAGCCGGTTCGGCCGCCGGAGCGGGAGGGGCGGGCGTTCGCGCCAATGGTCGACGTGGTGATGCGGCTCGGCCACCAACTGGGCCTGGAGGTGATCGCCGAGGGGGTGACCAACCCGACAGAGCTGGCCGCGGTGGTCGAGGCCGGGTGCCGGTTCGGCCAGGGGCAGCTCTTCGGCTGGGGGGTGCCGGCTGAGCATCTGGAGGCGATGCTGGACGCGGCGACCTCGCCGGGGGCTCGGCCGGTGCCCGCGCCCCGAATTGCTTCTGTCCAGGATGTGAGATCAGTTGACTCATCGCGTGAGATGCGTCAGGCTTGACCCATGTCGCCGACCAGCTCTGTCCGAGTACTTCCCTGAGCGCACTCTCTCATTGGAGAGTGCGCAGGCCCCGTGCATCTGCACGAGGGCCGTTTTTATTGGCCAAGTTGTTCTTGGCAAGTTGTTTTTGGCCAGTTCCAACGCATCGTGGGTGGGTCCGCCCGAGGCCACCGGCAGCGGATCCGTCCCACCGGTGGCGGGCCTCGCCCGCGTCACAGCCAGTTGATCGATCACCGATCCGAGCCATTCGAGCCGAAGGCCTGAACCGCCATGACGAGACCTACGCCAGAGACCCTCGCCCACACCGCGCGCCGGACCCGGTCCGGCGGCGACGTTGACGTCGCGGACCAGTTCACCCGCCGGACCCGGGCCGACGCGCAGAGCGCCGGCGCGCTCAGCGACGCGTCGGCGTCCGCTGCCGGCCAGGCGGTAGCGCCGGTTCAGGTTTCCGGCGCCGGTTCGTTGGTCCGGTCGCTGGAGGCGCTCGGGGTCGAGGTCGCGTTCGGTATCCCCGGTGGCGCGATTCTGCCCGCCTACGACCCGCTCTACGACTCGTCGGTGCGGCACATCCTGGTCCGCCACGAGCAGGGTGCCGGACACGCCGCGACCGGTTACGCGCAGGCCACCGGGAAGGTGGGTGTCTGCATCGCCACCTCCGGCCCGGGCGCGACGAACCTGGTGACGCCGATCGCCGACGCGTACATGGACTCGGTGGCCATGGTGGCGATCACCGGTCAGGTCGCCCGGCCGGCGATCGGCACGGACGCCTTCCAGGAAGCGGATATCCGGGGCATCACCCTCCCCATCACCAAGCACAACTATCTGGTGCAGACGGCCGAGGAGATCCCGCGGGTGCTGGCCGAGGCGTTCCACCTGGCCGCCACCGGCCGGCCCGGGCCGGTTCTGGTCGACATCCCCAAGGACATCCTGCAGGCGCAGACCACCTTCGCCTGGCCGCCGACGCTCGACCTGCCCGGCTACCGGCCGACGCTGCACCCGCACGGCAAGCAGATCCGCGAGGCGGCCCGGCTGATGACCACCGCCCGACGGCCGGTGCTGTACGTCGGCGGTGGTGTGCTCAAGGCGGGGGCGACCGCTGGACTGCGCCGGTTGGCCGAGCTGACCGGCATCCCGGTGGTCACTACCCTGATGGCGCGGGGCGCGTTCCCCGATTCGCACCCGCAGCACCTGGGTATGCCCGGCATGCATGGCACGGTGGCGGCGGTCTACGGCCTGCAGAAGAGCGGACCTGATCGTGGCGTTGGGCGCCCGGTTCGACGACCGGGTCACCGGCAAATTGGACTCGTTCGCGCCGGGCGCGACGATCGTGCACGCGGACATCGATCCGGCGGAGATCGGTAAGACCCGCCTCGCCGACGTGCCGATCGTCGGTGACGCCCGGTACGTCATCGACGAGCTGATCGAGGCGATCAAGGCGATCACGGCGAGCTCCGAGGTCGCGAGCGCACCGGGGTTGACCGGAGCGAGTGGTGGGGGCAGCTCAACGATCTGCGGGAGCGCTACCCGTTGGGCTACGACGAGCCGTCCGACGGCACCCTGGCGCCGCAGTACGTGATCAAACGGCTGGGCGAGATCGCCGGGCCCGGGTCGATCTACGTGGCCGGTGTCGGCCAGCACCAGATGTGGGCTTCGCAGTTCATCTCGTACGAGCAGCCGTACAGCTGGCTCAACTCCGGCGGGCTGGGCACGATGGGCTACGCGGTGCCGGCGGCGATGGGCGCCAAGGTCGGCAAGCCGGACACCACGGTCTGGGCGATCGACGGCGACGGTTGTTTCCAGATGACCAATCAGGAGCTGGCCACCTGCGCGTTGGAGGGCATCCCGATCAAGGTCGCGGTGATCAACAACGGCAACCTCGGCATGGTCCGGCAGTGGCAGACCCTGTTCTACGGGGAGCGCTACTCCAATACCGAGCTGGGCACCCACAAGCACCGCATCCCGGACTTCGTCAAACTCGCCGAGGCGCTGGGCTGTGTCGGCCTGCGCTGCGAGACCGCGGCCGAGGTGGATGCCACCATCCAGGCCGCGATGTCGATCAACGACGCGCCGGTGGTGATCGACTTCGTGGTCGGTAAGGACGCCATGGTCTGGCCGATGGTGGCCGCCGGCACCAGCAACGACGAGATCATGTTCGCCCGCGGGGTGCGCCCGGCCTTCGACGATGACGACCTGTGAGGTGGTAGGGATGAGCAAGCACACGCTCTCGGTGCTGGTGGAGAACAAGCCGGGGGTCCTGGCCCGGGTCGGTGGGCTCTTCTCCCGCCGGAGCTTCAACATCGACTCGCTGGCGGTCGGGGAGACCGAGAACCCGGAGGTCTCCCGGATCACCATCGTGGTGAACGCCGACTCCTCACCCCTGGAGCAGGTCACCAAGCAGCTCAACAAGCTGGTTAACGTACTCAAGATCGTGGAGCTCGACCCGGCGGTCTCGGTCGCCCGTGAACTGGTGCTGGTCAAGGTCCGGGCCGATCGGTCGGTCCGGTCCCAGGTGCTGGAGACGGTCAACCTGTTCCGGGCCCGGGTGGTCGACGTGGCGTCGGACACCCTCACCATCGAGGCCACCGGCACCCCCGACAAGCTGGACGCGCTGCTGCGCGATCTTGAACCCTTCGGAATCAAGGAAATGGTGCAGTCGGGCCTGGTGGCCATCGGGCGGGGTTCGCGCTCGATCACCACCGGTTCGGCGCTGCGTGCCGCCTAACAACCGGTGAGCCACAGGTGGCCGCCGCAGGAAAGGAAAGTCATGACCGCTGAGGTGTTCTACGACGACGACGCCGACCTGTCGCTCATCCAGAGCAAGAAGGTCGCCGTGCTCGGTTACGGCAGCCAGGGCCACGCCCACGCGCTGTCGCTGCGGGACTCGGGCGTCGACGTGGTGATCGGCCTGCCGGAGGGTTCGAAGAGCCGGGTCAAGGCCGAGGAGCAGGGGCTGCGGGTGCTGACGCCGGCCGAGGCGACGGCTCAGGCCGATGTGATCATGGTGTTGGCGCCGGACACGGTGCAGCGCTCGCTCTATGCCGAGGCGATCGCGCCGAATCTGACCGCCGGCAAGGCGCTCTTCTTCGGTCACGGCCTGAACATCCGGTACGGCTTCATCACGCCGCCGGCCGAGGTGGACGTGGCGATGGTCGCGCCGAAGGGCCCGGGGCACCTGGTGCGCCGGCAGTACGTCGACGGCAAGGGCGTGCCCGCGCTGGTCGCGGTCGAGCAGGACGCCACCGGGAACGCGCTGGCGCTGGCGTTGTCCTACGCGAAGGGGATCGGCGGCACCCGGGCCGGCGTGATCCGGACCACCTTCAAGGAGGAGACCGAGACCGACCTCTTCGGTGAGCAGGCGGTGCTCTGCGGTGGCGCGGCCGCCCTGGTGCAGACCGGGTTCGAGGTGCTCACCGAGGCCGGGTACGCCCCGGAGATCGCCTACTTCGAGTGCCTGCACGAGCTGAAGCTGATCGTCGACCTGATGTACGAGGGCGGCATCGCCCGGATGCGCTACAGCGTCTCGGACACCGCCGAGTACGGCGACCTCACCCGTGGGCCGCGCGTGGTGGACGCCCGGGTCAAGGAGGAGATGCGCAAGATCCTCGGCGAGATCCAGTCCGGCGAGTTCGCCCGCGAACTGATCGCCGAGGAGGACGCGGGCCGGCCGAACTTCACCAAGCTGCGGGCCGAAGGTGCGGCGCACCCGATCGAGGAGACCGGCAAGAAGCTGCGCGACATGATGAGCTGGGTCGACCGTCCGATCACCGAAACGGCCTGAGCCGGCTCACCACCGGTCCGCGCCCGGCGCTCTCCCCAGCGCCGGGCGCGGACCGTCCCCGTTCGGAGCCCGAGGGTCCGCATGTTGTGCAACCGGTCCGCCAACTCTGACCAGCCGCAGGAGGCGAACGGCTGTCCGGCCGGGTTGTCGCGCTTGACCCCTACCGGAAAGCGGGCTACCCAGCGTTACCGTTGCGCCGGCCGGTGTCGAGGCCGGACTGCCGGTCGGTGGCCAGTTCGGGGGTTCGCTGTGGTGGCCGGGAGGTGCCTCACGGTTACCCGTGGTCATCGCGGGTGCTCGGGTACTGTCGCCGCATGCGACTGGAGCAATTGCGCCGCACCGAACGTTTCGGCGCTGTTCGCATCCACGAACTTCAGCGTGTCATCCAGCTGGATTCGGGTGATGCCGAGGGCACCGCTGGTGATGGTGTTGTCTCACATGATGCGATCCGGGCCATCGAACGGGAGATGGTGATCGTCGTTCCCTGCATGAACGAGACACGCGGAGTAATTGAGGGCGTGCTCTCGGGGATACCGCAGGACTGCCTGATCGTGCTGGTCTCGAACAGTGGGCGACAACCTGTCGACCGTTACGAGATCGAGGCGCAGACCGTCGAAGAGTTCTGCCGGGCAGCGCACCGATCGGCGATCACCGTGCATCAGCGGGATCCGGGATTGGCCACGGCCTTCGAAATGGCCGGCATGCCGGAGCTGATCGACGGCGCTGGGCTGGTCCGCGCCGGCAAGGGCGAGGCGATGCTGATCGGCATGGCGGTGGCGGCCCTGACCGGCCGCCGGTACCTCGGATATATCGACGCTGACAATTATGTACCGGGTGCGGTGCACGAGTACGTCAAGGTCTACGCCGCCGGCCTGCATCTGGCGGCGAACCCGTACGCCATGGTCCGGGTCTCCTGGCAGTCCAAGCCCAAGCTGCGCGACGGTCGGCTCGTCTTCAACCGACGTGGCCGCAGTTCGGAGATCACCAATGCCTTCCTCAATCGGTTGCTCGCCGAGCACTCTGGTGTCGACACCAAGGTGATCGCCACCGGCAATGCCGGTGAGCACGCCCTCAGTCTCGACCTGGGGCTGCGGATGCGGCTGGCCAGCGGATTCGCCGTCGAGCCGTTCGAGTACCTCGACCTGTTCGAGCAGTTCGGCGGGGTGCCTGATCCGGTGCATCCGACGGTGGTGGCGGGTACGGTGCCGATCCTGCAGATCGAGAGCCGGAACCCGCACTTCCATGACGACAAGGGCGAGGAGCATGTCCGGGGGATGCGGACGCAGGCGCTCAACGTGCTCTACCACTCGCCGGTGGCGCTGCCGGGGGTACGCGCCGCGATCCTTGACTTCCTGGTCGCCCAGGGGGGCCTCGGAGCGGGCGAGGAACCGCCCCGCGAGCGGATCTACCCGCCGGTCGGCTCGCTTGACCTGGACCTGTTGCGCGAGGTGCTCGCGGTAAAGGCCGCCACCTTCCGACAACTCGGCGGTGCGGCGCTCGTTGACCGGTAGGCCCGGCGGGCCGTGGTTCCAGCGGTGCCCAGCTCGGCGTGAGACGCCCCACGTTCAGCTCGCCAAAGGTGGATGAGCCCGTGCTGACCTGGACGTTTGACCTCCGTCGAACGGCTTGTGAGGGCACTCACGCGCGCAGACGACCAACCCCGCGCAGCCGGGCGCCTACGATCGGCGGTTAGGTGCGCAACCGTACCGAACGGGGACCCGAACGGCGGAGCGCCGGGCGCAGAGCGGCGCCCCCCGTCGCCGCAGACCCTGGCCCAGACGACATCTACGAGGACCGATGATTCCTGTCGTACTGATCGCTGAAGAGCTCGCTCCCGCCGCCATCGACGTGCTGGCGCACGACTTCGACGTACGTCACGTCGATGGCACCGACCGATCGGCCCTGCTTGCCGCGTTGGCCGAGGCCGACGCGGTCATCGTGCGCAGCGCCACCCAGATCGACGCGGAGGCTGTCGCCGCCGCGCCCCGACTGAAGGTGGTCGCCCGCGCCGGGGTGGGGCTGGACAATGTCGAGGTGCCGGCCGCCACCGCCCGTGGCGTGATGGTGGTGAACGCCCCGACCTCCAACATCGTCTCAGCCGCCGAGCAGGCCGTCGCGCTGCTGCTCGCGGTGGCGCGGAACACCGCCAGTGCCAGCGCCGCGCTCAAGGCGGGCGAGTGGAAGCGGTCCCGGTACACCGGGGTGGAACTGCAGGGCAAGACCGTCGGTGTGGTCGGCCTCGGCCGGATCGGGGTGCTCTTCGCCCAGCGCATCGCAGCCTTCGGCACCCGGCTGATCGCGTACGACCCGTACATCCAGCCGGCCCGCGCGGCCCAGCTCGGGGTCCGCCTGGTCGGCCTGGATGAGCTGCTGCGGGAGAGCGACTTCATCTCCATCCACCTGCCGAAGACCCCGGAGACGGTCGGCCTCATCGGCGAGAAGGAACTGGCCATCGTCAAGCCGGGTGTGCGGATCATCAACGCCGCGCGCGGCGGCCTGGTGGACGAGCAGGCCCTCGCCGACGCGCTCGCCGAGGGCCGGGTGGCCGGTGCCGGGGTGGATGTCTACGCCAAGGAGCCGTGCACCGCCTCGCCGCTCTTCGCCTTCGACAACGTGGTGGCCACCCCGCACCTGGGTGCCTCGACGGCGGAGGCGCAGGACAAGGCGGGTCTCGCGGTGGCCCGCAGCGTCAAGCTCGCCCTGCAGGGTGAGTTCGTGCCGGACGCGGTCAACGTGCAGGCCGGCGGCGTGGTCGCCGAGGAGGTACGCCCGCTGCTGCCGCTGGCGGAGAAGCTCGGCAAGGTATTCACCGCGGTCGCCGGCGGGGTCGCGGCCAGTGTGACCATCGAGGTCCGCGGCGAGATCGTCGCCCACGACGTTTCGGTGCTCAAACTGGCTGCCACCAAGGGCCTGTTCAGCTCGGTGGTCGAGGAGCAGGTGACCTACGTCAACGCGCCGCACCTGGCCGCCGACCGGGGCGTCGAGCTTGAGTTGACCGCACACGCGGACACGGTGGAGCAACCCAACCTGGTGACCGTACGCGGGGCGCTGCCGGATGGCCGGACGGTGAGCGTCTCCGGCACCGTGACGCACACCGGCACCCGGGACGTCATCAAGCTGACCGAGGTGGACGGTTTCGACCTGGAGTTGGGGGCCGACGGCATCCTGCTCTTCTTCCGGTACGCCGACCGTCCCGGTGTGGTTGGCACCATCGGCTCGATCCTCGGTGAGGCTGGACTCAACATCGCCGCGATGCAGGTCGCCCGTCGGTCCGCCGGTGGCGAGGCGCTGATGACTTTGACCGTGGACTCGGCGGTCGGTTCGGACGTGCTCACCTCGGCGGCCAACTCGATTGGGGCGGTCGCGGCCAGCACCGCTGACCTTCGCGAGGAGTAGGCAGAACCCGGATTCTCCGGGCTGCGGGCCCAGGAAAGATCCGACGGCGACGGGGCCCGGCCATCGGCCGGGCCCCGTCGCCGTCAACCGGCGACCGGGGTGGGTGGAGGGTAGACCGAGCCATCCTGGGGATCGAACAGCAACAACCGGTGCTCGGCCGCGAGCCGCTCGATGGCGAGTAGAACCTCGTCCGCGCACGACTCGGTGAGGTTCATCTCCAGATGGTCCGTGGCGACATGCAGTGGGCTCACCTCCCAGGGGGACGCCGGGCTGGCGCGGTCCGGGTACTCGGCGGTCACCGCCCGGTAGAACGAGGTGATCCGCGGCTCCGGTACGCCGTTGACGTGTTCACCCTGGCGACACAGCTCGTGGGCCGCTCGCACATCCGCTGCCGTGGCCCCGTTGTCCAGAGCCCATACGACCAGATCGAAACTCACGGGGGTACAGCGTGCCATCCGCCATTCACCTTTCGACGCGTACCCCGGTTGACACGCGGCGGTGTGACTCTTGTGGCGGGATATCTCGATTCCATCGGCATTGATGCGATTACCCATGATGGGTGCGCGGGGTGAGTTCCCCGCCGAGCGGACAAATTGCCCGCGGCTTGCGGCGACCGTCAGTTTGAAGTCACCGGGTGGTGGCGAAGAGTGCGCGATAGCCGTCCGGTGTCGGGAACCAGTCCAGCCCGGGTCGCCCGGCGGCATGGAGCGCGGTGGCGTATCCGTCGGCCACCGCCAGGTCCGGTCCGGTCACCGTGGTGGCGATCAGGTGCTTGGTTGGCTCGCCGGTGTGCGGGTCCACGACGTGGTCGCGCCGACCGGCCACGCCCGAGGTGCCGATCGCGCCCGACGTCATATCCAGCAGCATCGGTGGACAATGCCGGTCGGTCGGGTGATGCACGGCGATCTGCCACGGGCCGCCGTGCGGCGCGTGACCGCGTACCACCAGGTCCGCGCCGCTGATCACCGCGAAGTCGGGCAGCCCGGCCGCGCGCAACCGCGCGGCGGCCCGTTCCACCGCCCAGCCGTTGAGGAGTCCGCCCGGGTCGAAGCCGCCCGGCACCGCCCAGGCGTCGAACCATCCGTCGGTGGCCGCCCGCATCGCGGCGCACTGCGCCACGAGGTCAGCCAGTGGCGGGTACGCCTCGGGTGAGATCTCCCCGCGGCGCAACCGGGAGACCAGACTCCCCGGGCGGACCGGGCTGTAGGTGAAGTCGATCGCCCTCAGTTCGGCGACCGCGTCGCCAAGCGCGTCGCCGATGTCCCGTCGGTTGATCCAGCCCGGACCGTTGAGCACCAGGCCGTACTCCGCCAGGGAGGTCCGCACGGTGTGCCGGACCACGATCCGATCCGCCGCTGTCCCATTCGGACGGGGGTTACGAGGGCCGGGACCGGTGCCCAGCCACAGGTCGGGCCGGCGCCGGCTGAGCCGGGGGCGCCGGGGTTGCTCGCCCGGTCGAAGCTGGGCACGGTACGGTGGCGCGGCCGAATCGGCTGGCCAGGGTGTTCCGGCGGGCTGGGGCCGACTGGTTTCGCGGATCGACATAGTTCCGTCCCCTTTGGCAACGGGCCGCCGTTGGCAACTCGCCATCAGGTTAGGCAGCGAAAATGGTGGCACCATGGGTATCTCCTGAGAAGGAGCTGGGTACTCTGCCATCCCGTATCGTAGGATCAGCGTACCGAAAATCGGGATGCTCCCTTAACGTTCCCTTACTGGACGGCAACGGTTAGGAGATCGACGTGGCGGTGGCGCGGATCGCTGTGGTGGCCGGCGACGGCATCGGACCTGAGGTGGTTGCGCAGGCCCGCAAGGTGATCGACGCGGTGCTGCCCGGTGTCGAGGCCACCGAATACGATCTTGGTGCGGCGCGATACCACCGCACCGGTGAGGTGTTGCCCGACACCGTGCTCGACGAGCTGGCCGGACATGACGCGATCCTGCTCGGCGCGGTGGGCGACCCCACGGTGCCGCCGGGCGTGCTGGAGCGCGGCCTGCTGCTCAAACTGCGCTTCGCTTTCGACCAGTACGTCAACCTCCGCCCGTCGCGGCTCTGGCCGGGTACGGCGAGCCCACTGGCCAACGTGAAGCCGGGCGAGATCGACTTCGTCGTGGTCCGGGAGGGCACCGAGGGCCTGTACGCCGGTGCCGGCGGGGCGTTGCACCGCGACACTCCGGCCGAGGTGGCCACCGAGGAGAGCCTCAACACCCGACACGGCGTAGAGCGGGTGATCCGGGATGCGTTCGCCCGGGCCCAGCGCCGGGAGCGGCGCAAGGTGACCCTGGTGCACAAGACGAACGTGCTGACCCACGCCGGATCGCTCTGGGCCCGCGCCTTCGCGGCGGTCGCCGCCGAGCATCCCGACGTCGAGACCGAATACCAGCACGTCGATGCGGCGGCGATGTTCCTGGTCACCCAGCCCCAGCGGTACGACGTGCTGGTCACCGACAACCTCTTCGGCGACATCCTCACCGACGTCGCCGCCGCGGTAACCGGCGGCATCGGCCTCGCGGCCAGCGGCAGCATCAATCCGGAGCGGACCCGCCCGTCGATGTTCGAGCCGGTACACGGCTCGGCGCCGGACATCGCCGGCCAGGGCATTGCCGACCCGGCAGCGGCGGTACTCTCCGCCGCCCTGCTGCTCGACCATCTCGGTTACCCGGAGGCGGCCGACCGGGTAACCAAGGCGGTCGCCGCCGAGCTCGCCGCCCGTACGCCCGATGCTCAACTGCGTACCGTCGAAGTTGGCGACCGGCTCGCCGCCGCCGCGGCGGGCTGATCCACCGCCGCGGCCGGCTCAGCCACCGGCGTCCGCCGGCCGGTCATCCCGGCAGATGTTCCCCGGTCGCCGCTCGGCGGCCGGTCTGGGAAGGGTGCCCGCTGGCCGGCTTGAAAACGCGCCCTGCGGCCGGTCCTGTTCGGCCGGGGGCGGTGATCGGCTCGGGAGCCTTGGCCGTGCCGATGACGGATTCGTCTGGCGCGGCCAGCCATTGATGGACCGACCGGTGGTCCCGTTGAACGACCGTTCGGGGTAAGTTTCAGGCACCAAAACTTCTTCCCGGCGTGCCCCGGTGCGCATGCCGCTCCCTACGGAGGTCAGCTCGATGAGCGGTGGTGACCAGCTCGACTTCGAGATTCGTCCGAATCCTCAGCCCGTAGCCGTCGCCGAGCGCGAGGCGCTGATGGCCAATCCGGGGTTCGGCCGGGTCTTCACCGATCACATGGTGACAATCCGGTACGCCGTCGACAAAGGCTGGTACGACGCCCGGGTGGAGGCCAGGGCGCCGATCCAGGTGGATCCGGCGACCGCGGCCCTGCACTACGCCCAGGAAATCTTCGAGGGGCTCAAGGCCTATCACGCCAGCGATGGTGGGGTGACGCTGTTCCGGCCCGATGCCAACGCGGCGCGGTTCAAGGAATCGGCGCGACGGATGGCGATGGCCCCGCTGCCCGAGCACGTGTTCCTTGACTCGCTGCGGCAGCTTATCGAGATCGACCGGGCCTGGATTCCGACTGCCGATGACGGCAGCCTCTATCTTCGCCCCTTCATGTACGCCAGCGAGGTCTTTCTCGGGGTGCGCCCGGCCACCGAGTACCGCTACCTGGTGATCGCCTCGCCGGTCGGATCGTACTTTTCCGGTGGGGTCAAGCCGGTCACGGTCTGGGTGTCGCCGAACTACACCCGGGCCGCGCCGGGCGGCACCGGTGCGGCCAAGTGCGGCGGAAACTATGCCGCTTCGCTGGTCGCCCAGGCGGAGGCCATGGAGCACGGCTGTGACCAGGTGGTCTTCCTGGACGCCGTCGAGCGCCGCTATGTCGACGAGCTGGGCGGAATGAACGTCTTCTTCGTCTACGACGACGGCACCCTGGTCACCCCGCCGTTGACCGGCACGATCCTGCCCGGCATCACCCGTGACTCGGTGATCACCCTGGCTCGCCAGTCCGGCCGTCCCGTGGTCGAGCGGCCGGTGAGCTTCGCGGACTGGCAGGCCGACGCGGCGAGTGGGCGGCTGCGGGAGGTCTTCGCCTGCGGGACGGCTGCGGTGATCACCCCGATCGGTCAGGTGCGCTTCCCGGACGGCGAGTTCGCCATCGCCGGCGGCGAGCCGGGCGAGGTCACCATGGCGCTGCGGCAGATCCTGGTCGACATTCAGCGTGGCCGGGCCGACGACGTCAACGGCTGGGTGCACCGCATCCACTGACCACCCCACCCCACCCGCCGACGGGCAAGTCCCTGATCGACGGTCAGGTGAGCAGGTGGGCCCGGAGCGCGACGAACTGGTCCCGGGTCAAGCCGGCATCGAGTAGATAGCCCTCCACCGAGCCGTGCCGCTGCCGCAACTCGGCGAGGAAGAGCAGCATCGTCTCGGCTGGCGAGGCCAGAAACGGTGGGTGTACCGACGTGGTGATCGATAGCTGCTCGCGGAACCACGCGTTGAAGCGTTCCGCCGAAGCGGCGCTCAGCGCGTAGTCCGCGGCGATGTCCGCGTCGTCGACGCCGAGTAACGACAGGGTCAGCGCACAGACAATTCCGGTCCGATCCTTGCCGGCCACGCAGTGCACTACCAGCGGCGCGGTTTCCGCCTCGGTGATCACCCCAACCGCGGTTGCGATGCCGGCCGCTCCGGTCTCGGTCAGGTCCAGGTACCGGTCGGCGAGATAGCGGGCCACCCCGAGGCGCTCGTCGTACGGCACCTCTTCCCACTGCCGATGCTCGGGGTGAATGTGCTGGTAGACCAAACTGTCGAAGGCGGGAACCCGACCATCGCGGGCAACCTCGTACGGCCGTCGTAGGTCGATCACCGTGCGGATACCGAGGGCGGTGAACGCCGCCCGGTCGACCTCGTCGAGCCGATGCAGCGAGTCGGACCGGTAGAGCCGTTGTCGGCGCACCGTCCGGCCATCCAGGCCGCTGTATCCGCCGACATCACGGAAGTTGAACGTGGTCGAAAAGGCCGTCATTCGGCTCACCGGGGCGACATCCACCAGCCCACAGTATCGCCCCTGGGCACGGAGTCATCCGCCGCTGAAATAGCGTTCCCGGCCCGGAGGTCCATCGAGGTTGGCGCGTCCCGGTGCGGTTAGAGCGGCCGGTACGGGGCCAGCATCGTGCCGTCCGGTCCAGATGTTTCGCCGTAGTGGCCGCCGAGGGCCTTCCGGTGTCCCGGATCGGCCCGGCTGCTCTCGTCGTACTCCGGAGCGGCCTTGATCTGGTCCCGGCTCCGGTCGACGTAGACCTTGCGGTCATCGTGATCGACGTGGTTGACCACGCCAGCCGGCAACATGACCTTCTTGCCGAAGATCCACGGACCGGTATCGACTACCAGGAAACTGGCGTTTCCCTCGCGGCCGGCACTATCGATCTTGCCGATCGCGCCGTCGATTGCCGCCACGTGGTAGCCGACCAGGTCACCGCTGATCACCGTGGCGTCGTCCCGGTAGCGCCACGGATCGAATCCGCCGGAGGGGGTACGCGCATCGTCGGAGCCCGGTTCGGATGACTGGTCGGCGGGCGTTTGCGGATCGAGTCGCTTCATTTCGGTCAGCTCCTCTTCTCGACGTGACTTCGCTGTCCCGAAGAGCCGTACCCACGATTGTCGATCCGTACACCGGTTCGCCGGCGCCGGCGGTGATCACCTCGCCGTCCGGCCCACCGAGGCTCGCGACTCTCCGTGACCGTCCCGCGATGTGGATTCTCTTCCCGTGATCGCCGGTGAAGTGGCAGAGTACGGGCGGTGACCCACCTCGTACGCATTATTGGCAGCTAGCGCGCCGGCAAGCCCTCACGCCGAGCGCGCAGACCTCCCGCATCAGCGGGGGGTCTTTTTGTTGCTCCCGAAAGGACTCAGATGACATTCCAGGTCTACGACACAACGCTGCGCGACGGAGCGCAGCGGGAGGGAATCAGCTACTCGATCGTCGACAAGCTGGCCGTGGCCCGGCTGCTGGACGAGTTCGGCGTCGGGTTCATCGAGGGCGGCTGGCCGGGCGCGATGCCCAAGGACACCGAATTCTTCCGCCGGGCCCGCACCGAGCTTGACCTGCGCCACGCGGTGCTGGTCGCGTTCGGTGCCACCCGCAAGGCCGGGCTCGCCGTCGCCGCCGACCCGCAGGTCCGCGCGCTGCTCGACGCCGAGACCTCGGCGGTCTGTCTGGTCGCCAAGTCCGACATCCGGCACGTCGAGCGGGCGTTGCGCACCACCGGAGCGGAGAATCTGGCGATGGTCGCCGACACCGTGGCGCATTTCGTCGCCGAGGGTCGGCGGGTCTTCCTCGACTGCGAGCACTTCTTCGACGGCTACCGGTATGACCCGGCGTACACCGCCTCGGTGGCCGCGACCGCCTTCGAAGCCGGCGCCGAAGTGGTGGTGATGTGTGACACCAACGGTGGGATGCTGCCGTCCCAGGTGACCGCCGCGATCGGCGACCTGGCCGACCGGCTCGGCGTCTCGCCGGCCCGGCTCGGCATCCACTGCCAGAACGACACCTCGTGTGCGGTGGCCAACACGGTGGCCGCCGTCGAGGCCGGCGTGCGGCACTTCCAGGGCACCGCCAACGGCTACGGCGAGCGGCCCGGCAACGCCGACATCTTCGCCGTGGTCGGCAATCTGCAACTCAAGCTCGGGCTGCCCGTCCTACCGGAGGGTGGCCTGGAACAGATGGTGCGCGTATCGCACGCCATCGCGGAGATCGCCAACATCGCCCCCGACACCCACCAGGCCTACGTCGGGGCCGCCGCTTTCGCTCACAAGGCGGGGTTGCACGCGAGCGCGATCAAGGTGGATCCGGTGCTCTACAACCACATCGACCCGTCGGTGGTCGGTAACGACATGCGGATCCTGGTGACGGAGATGGCCGGCCGGGCCAGCATCGAGCTCAAGAGCCGTGAGCTCGGTCTGGACCTGGGCGGCCATCCCGAAGCGCTGTCCCGGGTGACCAAGCGGGTCAAGGAACTCGAGGCCGGCGGCTGGTCCTTCGAGGCCGCCGATGCCTCGTTCGAACTGCTGGTCCGATCCGAGTTGCCGGGGGAGGAGGTCGCCCGGTTCTTCGCGCTGGAGTCGTACCGGGTGCTGGTCGAGCACCGCGAGGACGGCACGGTGGTCTCGGAGGCGACCGTGAAGATCCGGGTACGCGGTGAGCGGGTGATCGCCACCGCTGAGGGCAACGGTCCGGTCAACGCCCTGGATGAGGCGCTCCGGGTGGCACTTTCCCGGCACTATCCCGAGTTGGGCGGCTTTGAGTTGGCCGACTACAAGGTGCGGATCCTGGAGGGCAGCAGCGGCACCGGCGCGATCACCCGGGTGCTGGTGGAGACCGTCGATCGGGCTGGTGGCCGGGACTGGACCACGGTCGGGGTGCACCCGAACGTGGTCGAGGCGAGCTGGCACGCCCTGGTTGACGCCCTGACCTACGGGCTGAGCCGTACCCCGGCCGAGGTTTAGGGCTCTGGCAGGGGCGCCCGCTCAGCCGAGGAAGGCGCCCCTGCCGCCGCGTCCTATGCCGACGGCAGGGTGATTTCGGCGAGCACCGCGCGGTGGTCGCTGCCGGGCAGCGCGTACACGGCCACCGAGCGGACCGCGATGCGCCGGTCGACCAGGATGTGGTCGATGGTGACCGGGGGGATCGGGTCGCCGTCGTAGGGGCCCCAGGTGCCGACGAGCCCGGCGCCGGCCGCGTCGGCGGCGTCGACGTACCCGGTGGCGATCAGGTCGCGCAGCGGGGCGTGGTCGAGGGTGGCGTTGAAATCCCCGGCCAGGATGCTCAGCCGCCCGTCCGGGGTGGCCGGCGGCTGCCCGCGCAGGTCGGTCCACCAGTCCGCCAGCACGGAGAGGGCGTATGGCGCCGCCGGGTGCGCCGATTCGACCCGGAGCGGGGGTGCTCCGGGCACGCTCGCGGTCGCGTACGCCTGGGTGAAGGCGAAGCCCTGGTTGCGCCGGAATGCCGCCCTCACTCAGCGGGAAGCGCGCGTACAGCCCGGAGCCGGTGGTGCCGACCTCCGGGTTGACCTGCCGATATGGTAGGTGCTCGGCGATCCCGGCCCGGTCCAGGGCGACTTCCGCCTCCGGAGTGAACTCCTGCAGGGTCAGTAGGTCAATCTGCTGGGACCGGAGCAGCGCGACGAGGTGTCGCGGGTCGGCGCCGCCGAAGAGCAGGTTGGCGGTGAGCACCCGCACGGTTGGACCGGTCACGGCGGGCGGGTCGCCGGGCAGCGCGCGCGGCACGACCACACCGACCAGGGCCAGGGCGACCAGCGCCGCGACGCCCGAGGCCCACCAGCGCCGCAGGGCGAGGGCCAGCCCGAGCGGAAGCAGCGTTCCAACGGCGGCGTACGGGGTGAAGGCCAGCAACTGCACCAGCGGCCCGCGTTCCAGACCGCCGAGCCGGGTCACCGCCCAGACCACCTCGGGGACCAACAGCAGCCAGCAGGTCATGGTCAGTATCCGGGCCCGTCCCGCTTGCCGGGTCCGGTCGGATGGCTCGACTCCCACGACCGCTGATTCCCGCGTCTGCACCGTCATGTCCGGCACGCTATCGAACTGCGGCGATGACCTGGGTGGTACCCGGTCGGCGTTGATGTGAAAAATCACGGCATTTCTTTCATGTTTGCCGTTCGGCTCAGCGGGGAAGCCGGCGGCTGTGACGGACATGTCGGACACCGCGAGTAATCGGCCCAGGTTGGTCGAGACCGCTGCCACCGGTGCGGAGCCGGAGCACCCCGGTACCGAGCTGGAGCAGGCGCTTTTCGAGGTCAAGCGCGTGATCGTCGGGCAGGACCGGCTGATCGAGCGCCTGCTCATCGCGCTGTTGGCCGACGGTCACTGTCTGCTCGAAGGCGTACCCGGGGTGGCCAAGACCCTGGCCGCGCAGACCCTGGCCACCGCGGTCGGCGGCACCTTCACCCGGATCCAGTTCACCCCGGACCTGGTCCCCTCGGACATCGTCGGCACCCGGATCTACCGGGCCGCCAAGGAGAGCTTCGACGTGGAGTTGGGGCCGGTGATGGCCAACCTGGTCCTCGCCGACGAGATCAACCGGGCGCCGGCGAAGGTGCAGTCGGCCCTGCTGGAGGCGATGGCCGAGCGGCAGGTCTCGATCGGTGGCCGCAGCTACCCGGTGCCGGAGCCGTTCCTGGTGCTCGCCACGCAGAACCCGATCGAGTCGGAGGGGGTCTACCAACTTCCGGAGGCGCAACGCGACCGGTTCCTGATGAAGGTGACGGTGGACTATCCGTCCGACGCCGACGAGTTGGCCATTCTGTACCGGATGAGCGTCGAGCGCCCGGTGGCCCGGCAGGTCCTCGACGAGGGCCGACTGCGGGCGTTGCAGGAGCGGGCGTCGCGGGTGTTCGTGCACCACGCCCTCGCCGAGTACGTCGTCCGGCTGGTCCTGGCAACCCGTGACCCGGCTCGGTTCGGGCTCGCGGAGGTGGCGCCGTTGCTGGCGTACGGGGCAAGTCCACGGGCCACCCTTGGTCTGGTGGCCGCGGCCCGGGCGCAGGCCCTGCTGCGCGGCCGGGACTACGTGCTCCCCGAGGACGTACGGGAACTGGCGTTGGATGTGATCTCGCACCGATTGGTGCTCTCCTTCGACGCGGTTGCCGACGGGGTACCGGTCGAGTCGGTGGTGCGCCGGCTCATTGAGGCCGTACCGCCGCCCCGGATCGCGCCGGCCCGGGAGGGACGGCAGGCCGGTCTGGCGCTCGCCTGATCCTTGGAAACGCGAATCTCAAAGCCGACTCGGATTGCGTAGTAATCGACTTAATAATGCGGCTGTAGCTGTGACAGGTGTTGACGCCTGCCGTTTCCGGATGCTACGTTCCCACATGGTTGTGGAGTAGCTACTCTAAGTAGTATCAGCTGGTAAACACGGTGTTTGGTCAGCGTTGAGCGAACATCACGGCGGCCTTTAGGCAATTCTCTCTGATCATTCACAACTCGTCTCCGCAGCCGACCGAGTTCGCGCCGATAATTGGCCGACTCTGGTCAGACATTCGTTCCAACGCACGGCGGCCGATCAGCCATTAGCGATTCTCGTCTAATACCGTCAACGGGTGGCTCGCGGAATGCCGGCGCTTAAGGGAAAGTGGGATTTGCCATGTCCAGATTCTTCCGTCGCCACGCTGTCTCGGTTGGCATCAGCGCACTGGCGCTCACCCTGCTGACCGGCAGCATCGCCGCTGCCGCACCGACCGCCCAGGTCGACCGGACCGCCGCCCGGACGGTGCAGCATGCGGCCGATCAACCGCCGGTTTCATCGGCCGAGGCCGCGAAGGCCGAGGCAGCACTGGTACCCGCTACGGCGGCCGGCATGCCACCCACCGCGCAGAGCTTCTTCGCTGTGGTCAACGCCAACGGCACGCTGGCCAGAGGATTCCAGGCGGTCTCGGCCACCTCCCTCGGTACCGGCGTCTACCAGGTGGTCTTCAGCCACGACATCACCGGGTCGGCGTTCATCGGCACGATCGGGTTGTCGGGCAGCGTCGGGATCTCGCCGGCCGGACAGATCTCCGTGGTCGGGCGGTTCGGTCTGCCCAACGGGGTCTTCGTGCAGACCTTCAACTCGGCCGGCGTGCCCGCGAACCTCGGTTTCCATCTGGCCGTGCTCTCCTGAGCTGAGGTCTGGCTGTGATCTCCTGAACCGAGGTGTTGGTGGTCCCGCCCTGACGGGACCACCAACACCTCTGGGTACCGGCGTCGCCTCGGCTACCCCTTCGACGGGGCACTCCCGATCGCTGGGTCAGCACCGGCCGGGCCTGGCCGGAGGTTTGCCGCCGTCGCCCAGGGGAAGCCCGCACCGTGGCGGACATGTCGGACACCCTGACCGGCCGGGCGGACCGGGCGAGGACACGCCCACCGGGCCCGTGCTGGACGAGACGCTCTTCGCGGGCAAGCACGTGATCTACCGGGCTGCCAGAAAGCGTTTCGAGGTCGGCCGGCGGGCCGGTCTGGCGCTCGCATGACCCGGGTCGACGGTCGCGGGGCGGCCGGGGGCGATCCGACCTTGGCGCGGCTAGCGCCGGAGCACCGGTTGCGTCGGTTGGAGCTGACCGTCACCCGTAGACTCAACGGCCTGCTGCACGGCCAGCATCTGGGGCTGCTGCCGGGACCGGGCAGCGAGTTCGCCGGCAGCCGGGAGTACCGGCCCGGTGCGGACGAGGTCCGCCGGATGGACTGGGCGGTGACCGCCCGGACCACCACTCCGCACGTACGCGAGGTGGACGCCGATCGGGAGTTGGTCACCTGGTTGCTGGTCGACGCCTCGCCGAGCATGGACTTCGGTACCGCGGAGCTGGAGAAGCGCGAGCTGGCGGTGGCCGCGGTGGCCGCGGTCGGGTTCCTCACCGCGGGCGTCGGTAACCGGCTCGGCGCGCACCTGCTCGGCGGGAAGGGCATCCGCCGGTTTCCCGCTCGCGGTGGTCGTACCCATCTGTTGAGCCTGCTCCGCGCGTTGCTGGCCGCGCCGCGCGGGGCTGCCGGTGGGACGGCGCCTTCGCTGGCCGACGCACTGCACAACCTGCACCGGTCCGCGCCCCGGCGCGGCCTGGCCGTGGTGGTCTCCGACTTCCTGGACGGTCTGCCCGACCACGACGGCGCCGACGCGCCGCCGGCCTGGGAACGGCCGTTGCGCCGGCTGAGTGCCCGCCACCAGGTGCTGGCCGTCGAAGTGGTCGACCCGCGCGAGTTGGAGTTGCCGGACGTCGGTCTGATCACCCTGACCGATCCGGAAACCGGTCGGTGTCGGGAGGTCGCCACCGGGGACCGGCGGACCCGGGAGCGGTTCGCCGAGGCGGCCGCTGGCCAGCGCGAGCTGGTCGGACGGCGCTGCGCCGGGCCGGCGCCACCCAGTTGTCGTTGCGGACCGACCGGGACTGGACCGCTGACATCGTCCGGCACGTGTACCTGCGGCGACGGCTGGCGAGCGCGGCTTCGGCGCGGCTGCCGGCCGGACCGGGAGGTGCCCGGTGATATTCCAGTCTCCGGCGCGACTGGTGCTGCTGCTGGGCGTGGCCGCGCTCGGCGTGGTCTACCTGGTCATGCAGCGTCGGCGCCGCCGGTACGCGGTCCGGTTCACCAATCTTCGGCTGCTCGACCGGGTCGCGCCGCACCGCCCGGCCTGGCGTCGGCACGTACCGGCTGTGTTGTTTCTGGCCATGCTGGCGCTGTTGGTGCTCGGCTTCGCCCGGCCCGCCGCCGAAGTGCGGGTGCCCCGGGAACGGGCCACGGTCATGGTGGTGGTGGACGTGTCGACCTCGATGCTGGCCAATGACGTGGAGCCGGACCGATTGACGGCGGCGAAGACGGCCGCGCACAAATTCGCCGACGCCCTGCCGAAGGAGTTCAACGTCGGACTGGTGGCCTTTGCCGGGAGCGCGGCGGTGCTGGTCCCGCCGGGCACCGACCGGTCGGCGCTGCACGCCGGGATCAGACGGCTCGCCGAGGGGAGCACCGGGGTGCAGGGCACCGCCATCGGCGAGGCGATCAGCACCTCACTGGAGGCGGTCAAGACCCTGGACGCACAGGCCGACCAGGATCCGCCGCCAGCCAGGATCGTGTTGCTCTCCGACGGTGCGAACACGTCCGGGCGTGATCCGTTGGCGGCGGCCGCCGATGCGACGCAGGCGCACGTGCCGGTGCACACCATTTCGTTCGGCACCGCTTCCGGGTATGTGGACCGGGGTGGTCGGCCGATCCGGGTTCCGGTGGACGGACAAACCCTGCGCGCGGTGGCCGAGGAGACCGGTGGGGGCTATCACGAGGCGAGTTCCAGTGCCGAACTGCGTGCCGTTTACCAGGACATCGGCACCTCGGTGGGCTATCGCATGCAACTGCAGGACATCGCGGCCCGGTTCATCGGGCTGGGTCTGCTGTTGGCTATGGCGGCCGCCGCCGGCTCGATGGTGTGGTTCTCCCGGCTGCCCTGACCCGATCCCCGACCTGACCCGTCCCCGACCTGATCCCGACCTGACCCGATCCCCGACCTGCTCTGACCCGACGACCGGCTCCGGCCCGACGAGGAGTGAGCTATGGCAGTGCAGACCGGCCTCGGTGAACCCCGTGGCCCGTGGTTCATCTCACCCGGCCTCGAACCCGGTGGCTATCACCCTGGCGTACGGGTCGGCGGGCCGGACGACCCGAACGGAACCCGGCGCGGGCGGCGGGCGCTGCTGGCCGGGCTGGCGGTGATCGCCATGTCACTCGGAGCCGGGGGTCTGGCCGGCGGTTACGTCGCGGGCCAGCAGCCGCCCGCTCCGGCCGCCTCGGCCGCCTCGGCCGTACCGGCCGACCTGGTCGCGGCGGCGGCGCAGGTGGTGCCCGGGGTGGTGTCGGTGGTGGTAAACGGCGGCGGGCGTACCGCCAGCGGCTCCGGGTTCGCCATCGACGACCAGCACCATATCGTTACCAACGACCACATTCTCGCCCAAGGTGGCCAGGGTGGGACGGTGCTGGTGGAAACGCCCGACGGCCGGCGGTTCCCCGGTCAGGTGGTGGGGCGTGATCCGGGCAGTGACATCGCGGTGCTCCGGGTTCCGCCGTCCGCCCGGTTGACCCCGTTGCGACTGGCCAAGCCCGGCGCGACCCGGGTTGGCGAGCCGGTGCTCGCGGTCGGCTCGCCGCTCGGCCTGTCCGGCACGGTCACCGCGGGCATTGTCAGCGCGCTGGACCGCCAGGTCCGACTGGGCAACAACCGGCACACCGCGGTACAGACCGACGCCTCGATAAACCCGGGCAATTCCGGTGGACCGCTGGTCAACGCCCGGGGTGAGGTGGTCGGGGTGAACACCGCGATCGCCACCATCGACGGTAACGGCTCGATCGGGATCGGCTTCGCCATACCCATCGAACGGGTTCAGCAGGTGGCCGACACCATCATCGGTAAGGGCGGCTGAGCCCCGGACCAGCTCCCGCTCGGCCTCACGGCCGTCTCGGCCTCACGGCCCGCGTCGGCGACCGGACCGCGATGCTGGCAGGTGTCTGCGGGGTTGTGTGTGACTCAGGCGTGCCGGACGACGTCCTCGTAGTCCAGGCGGGGCAGGCGGGGGAACCAGGCGTTCTCCCCGGGCTTGCCGATATTGACCACCAGCAGCGACTTCCAACTGCTGGCCGCGAAGAACTCGTGATCGATGCCAGCGGCGTCGAAGCCGGCCATCGGTCCGGCGGCCAGACCGCGGCGCGTACGGCGAGCAGGAAGTAGCCGATCTGCAGGGCGGCATTGAACCGGGCCATCTGCTCGCGCCCTTCGGGGTCCGCGGCGAAATGATCCCGCATCTCGGGGCGTACCGGGAACACCTTCGGGATGAACTCGTGGAAGTCGGTGTCGACGGCGAGTACCGCCACCACCGGGGCGATCCGCGTCTTGGCCTGGTTGCCCTCGTTCATCCGCGCGACGAGCCGCTCCCGGGCCTCGCCCTGACGGACGAAGAGCACCCGCAGCGGCTGGGTGTTCGCGGCGGTGGGCGGAAACTTGGCGAGCTCGAAGATCGCGCGGAGCTGTTCGTCGGTGACCGGCTCGTCGGTGAACGTGTTTGCCGTACGAGCGTCGGTGAAGAGCTGGGCATGAGCTTCGGGGTGCAGGGTGATGGGCTCAGACGGCGCGGACAGGTCGGTCATGGAGATCCTTTTACCTTGCCGGAAACTACCTACCGCGCAAACCCTAGCAGCTAGGAATTTAGAAGTTACTTGTCCAAAGGTGTGACCCGTATCCTGTCTGCTATGAACGTCAAGCCCCCTGCCGGTGGCGCGTCCCGGTCATGCGACGACGGCCTCGCGTGGGCGTTCGCCTTCCTCGGCAAGCGGTGGAATGGCATGCTCATCGCTACGCTGGTCGATGGTCCGGCCGGGTTCGCCGAGCTGGTCCGGGCGCTGCCGGGCATCAGCGAATCTGTGCTTTCCGACCGGTTGAACGAACTCGCGCGGGTCGGACTGATCAGCCGAACCGTACGGGAGGGGCCACCGCTCGGGGTCAGCTACCAGCTCACCAAGCGCGGCGTAGGGCTCGTGCCCGCGTTGGAGGAGCTGGCCCGTTGGGCCCACGAGAACCTGTCCGCTCCAGCCGCCGGCTGCTGGCGGGATCCGCCGTCGGGTGCGCGGCGCCGTCCGGCGCGGCGGGGGCGAGTTGGTCAACCAGGTGGGTTCGGCAGAGCACTGTGAGCCTTGACCTCGGGATTTGTCGTTGCGGATGATCCGACGCCCTGCC
>CAVVPI010000028.1:0-11981 GCA_963750055.1 uncultured Actinomycetota bacterium
CGTACCGGGCGGCCGAGCTCAGCCCGCCGAATGGCCGCTCCGTAGCGGCGCGGGACGGCCTTCTGGCGGCCCCCCCCGGGCGCGCGTTGGTCCCGACCCGGGCTTGATCCACACCGTGTTGCCGAAATGGCGGGATCCGGGCGGGCGGGACACCCCCATTCCGGCGAGACGGAGTCGAGCAGGCGTCAGGCCCGCTGCGTGAGGTGGCTCAGGCCGTCCGTGCCTCGTGCAGCAGCCGGAGTTGGCCGATCTCGGCGACGTTTTTCATCAGCTCGGCGTTGACCCACGCGAGCAGGTGTCCGACCGTGTGCTGCGGGTCGTGCGGCCACGGGAACGGTGCGACCGCGTCGAGGTCGACGTCGGTGAGCCGGTCCAGCACGGTGAGCCACTCCGCCTGCAGCTCGCGCAGCCAGGCGATGGTGGCCTCGCCGTCGCCGGGCCAGTGGACCTCGGTGCGTTCCCGGGGCGGCCGGCCCTGGAGGTGGTCGGTGGCGACACTCCACCACCAGCCGATGTGCCAGGTCAGCCAGGCGACCGTGGGAACCGGCACCGGATCGGGTTCCGTGTCGGCCCAGTCCGGCACCCACCGGCCGGCCGGGTCTGGGCGGACCGTCCAGGAATGTCCAGCGGCCGCCCAGCGGAAGTGCGCCGGCTGCAACCGGTCCAGGTGGTATTCGAACAAAGACCAGGTCAGCTCGAACTGCCAGCGCAGCAGTTCACGACGAGTGGAGGACATCGGACGATCATCACCCTTTCGTCAGTTCCGATCAAAGGTTCTGCAGGACATGCGTAAGTGTCGACGTGTTGTGGTGCAAGGGTTAGGCTCCGATTCCGTGCAGCCTTCGATGCAAGGAGTGTCATGTCCCGTCGAACCGGACGGCCCTCCCATCTGCTGACCTCACCGGCCCGGCCGGGGCGCCCTCCGTCGCGGACCATCGCGGTGGGCATCGTGGCAGCGCTGGTCGTGGGTCTCCTCGGCGGCCTGGTCGGGTACGCCGTCGGGCGACCGAGCGCGACCGAGTCCAGCGTCGCGAAGTTGCAAGAGGCGGACCTCAGGCGCGACGCGCAGCAGATCGTCGAACTCACCGACATGGCACGCCGGACGGGGGAGGAACTCGGGCCGATCCTCCTTGCCGTCCGGCAGGAACCGGCAGCCGGGCGCGTACCCGAGGCGGCCCAGGTCGGCCAGTGGCAAGAGGCCACGCGCCGGTTGACGGCGCAGTTCGCCGACCCCCGTCGGGCATGACCGCGACCAACGTCGCCCGCGGCGGGTTGCGCAGCGCGGTGGAACAGGCCGCCGTCGCCGTTGAGACGGTCGCGCTGGCCGTGGCCGCTCCCGCCGACCGGCAACCGGAGCTGCTGACGCTGGCGGCGCGGCAGGCAGCGCTCGCGGTGACCACGTGGTCGGTGGCCGCGACGCAACTCGACCAGGTCAACATCGATGCCGGAAACGGCCACCAGCACGTGCACCTCGACAGCGACGGCGCGGAGGGTGCCCTGACCGCGGACGGGGCGGCGGAAGGCGCCGGCGGCTGACGCGTCATGGCTGACGCCGAGCGGCGCGAGCGGCCGAACCGACGCTGGCTGCCTGGCTGTGCCTGGACCGTGCCCTGTCGAGCTGATGGCGTGAACGGATCAGCTCGACAGGGCGCGAAGGCGGTAGTGCCCCGCCTCGGGGCGGGCGGGCCCACGGGCCACCCCTACCGACCTGGAGCGGGAGGTTGGGCAACGCCGCGAGGTCGGGCAGCGGCGGCCGGCCGTAGGTGGCGACGACGACCGCTGCCCAGACTCGACCAGCGCGGTCGCGGCGTTCTCCAGCGCCCGCAGGGAGATCGGAGGCAGCTGCCTGGCACCGGGGCCGGTGATGGTCCGGTGCCAGGCACGTCTGCCGGAAAGTCAGCTCGCCGTGCAGGTCGGTGTGGGGGTGCCGGGCGCGCCGGAGGAGGATCCGAGGAAGCCGAACGTGGTGCTGGCACCGGGGGCGAGCGAGCCGTTGTAACTGACGTTGCGGGCGGTGACCGTCGAGCCCTGGGTGGTGACGGTCGCGTTCCACGCCTGGGTGATCGCCTGGCCGCTGGGCAGGGTCCAGGTCACCGTCCAGTTGCTGATCGCCCGGCTGCCCGCGGTGACCCGCACCTCACCCTGGAAGCCGCCGGTCCACTGGTTGGTCACCGTGTATGTCGCGGTGCAGGCGGCGCTGGCCGGCGGCGGCGTGGTCGGGCCGGGCGGTGGGGTCGTCGGTCCAGGGGGCGGGGTCGTCGGTCCGGGCGGCGGCGTGGTCGGGCCGGGTGGTGGGGTCGTCGGTCCGGGGGGTGGGGTGGTGGGCGGGGGAGTGGTGGGACCGCCCCAGCCCGCGGTCGAGTCCAGCCAGGCCGCGCGGCGCAGCATCCAGTCCCGCATGTACTGGACCTGTCCCTGCCACGTGGACGCGGTCGGGGTGATGAAGGGCCCGATCATCCGGGTGCTCAGGTTGGGCCAGCGCTGGAAGTTGCGTTGCGCCCCGTTGCCCAGCGGCGCGGTCAGGGCGTTGATCCGAGCCTGCAACGACGCGTCGGAGAGTGCACCACGGCGCAGTGTCTGCCAGCGCAGCTGGACCTGGTTGACGAAGGCCGGGTCCCGCAAGAGTTGGTTGTACCAGTCGTTCGCCATTGGTTGGCGTCCCTGCTGGTACTGCCAGCCGGAGGTCTGGTCGTTGGCGAAGTAGCCACCGACGCCGAAGCTGAGGTCGTAGTCCCACAGCGGACCGGCGAAGATCTTGGTGTCGCGGTCCTTGTAGAAGTACGCGCTGCGGAGGTAGGAGTCCATCTCCCGGCTCAGCTCGTTGATGATGAGCTGGTCGATGAAGGAATCCACGTCGATGTACGCCCGATAGCCGGCTGTCGGGTCGGCGAAGTTCGGTGCCCGTAGCACGTTGTGGAACTCCTGGATGTGGTTGCGCAGCCAGTCCCGCTGCTCGGGCACCAACGGCGACGGGTCGGCGACCTCCAGGTAGTTCCAGCAACTCGCCGCCGGTCCGGTGCACGGCAGCGTCGGCTCCTCGGCGGCCATCCACTCGAACTTGAAGATGTAACCACCGGTGATCCTCGGCAGCGTCCGGTCGTCGGAACGGAGCTTCTTGAGGTCGAGGCGGTTCTTCGAGTTCTTGATCGTCTCCACGATCATGTAGACGCCCATGTAGTCGTCGGCGCCGACCGGGCCGGCGTCGGTGTTGAGATAGAACTCCGCGAACGCGTACCGGGGCGCCGGCAGGCCCATCTGCCGTCCGAGGTCGTAGACGAAGGCCTCCCGGATCAGCGCCTTGTCGCTGAACGGCCCGCGCAGTACCCAGTCGGAGTCGGCGGGCATGCCCAGCACCGGGTAGTCGGCGTCGTCGTCCTCGTTGTCCCAGAACTCGAGCCGGTACGGCGTCTTGGCGAACATGGCCGACGACTGCCCGCGCAGTCGGAACCCGGCCCGGGTGGCCACGGTGGGGGCGGCGGCCAGCGAAGTGGTCCCGCCACTCGGCTCGAAAATCATGGTGGCGGCGTTGAAGTACTGCCGGTCCGGTCGGCCCGCCCCGTACGAGTCGATCAGGATCACCGGCAGGTCGTGCACGGCGGCGGTGTTGCGCGCGACGTACATGGCCGTGCCGGGTGCCCCGGACGCGGCCTGCCCGACGAAGGCCTGTGCCCGCAGTTGGGTGGTCCGGGTCAACCGCAGCGGCGAGCCGGAGTAGAGCGAAGACTGTGCGGTGGGCAACCGCCCGTCGGTGGTGTAGCGGATCTGGGCGCCGCTGACGGTGGTGCTCAGCGACACCGACACCTCGCCGGAGAAGGTGCCGCTGGGCACGGAGAAACGGATGTCGCCGACCAGGTCGTCGGCGGCGGCCGCCGCCGCGACGGCATCAGCCGCCGAGGTGGTGGTCGTGGTGGAGCCGGCGGCGGTGGCGGGGCGGCGAGCGGTTCGGCGCCGGCTGGTGACGGGGACGGGACGAGCAGCCCGGCGACCAGCACGGCGGCGGCCAGGGCTCCTGCGGCGCGGAAGGCCGCCGGCGCGGTGCCGGTGCTGCAGACGGTCAGACGCACGATGCCTCCTGTTCGGAGCGACGGGTGGTGGTCGATGCCGGGAGCGCCGACGACAGGGTGCGGTGGAAGTGGCGGCGCAGCGTCCGCCGCCACGGCGAGTCCGGCAGGTCCGGGCGGAGTGCGGCCAGGCCGGTGGCGTACTTGGAGATGCGGACGGGCCGAATCCCTCGCTGCCACAACAACCGGTCGGCCGGCGAGGCGGCGGAGCTGGTCTTGCTCTCGACCACGGCGAGGCCGGGCAGCCGCAGGGTGCTGTCGCCGGCCTGCCAGGTCAGCTCGGTGTCGATGGTGACCCGGCTGGCGGTGGCCGGCAGCAGCAGGGTCGCCCGACGGTAGCTGGTGATCAGCACCGGATCGAAGGCGTCGTCGGCGGCCTGGTGGATCGCCTCGCGCCGCAGCGCCGCCTCGACGAAGTCGCGGCCGGGGCGCACGGTGGCGCGGTCGCTCAGGTGGTACGGCAGCCGGTGCTTGGTGATGCTGTCCCGCGCCCCGCTGATCTTGACCTCCAGCCAGCACTGCGCGGAGTCGAGGTAACTGCGGGTGCGCACCTTGAAACGCCGCCGCCGCCGGTACGCCGCGCAGTGGTAACTGACCAGCCGTGGGGTGTCGAAGTACACCGACTCGTAGCGGAACACCCGCTCGCCGTCGATCTCCAGCACGTGGGCGGACGGGACGAGTTGGTCCACCAGGTAGGGCAGTTGGTCGAGCGGTACGACGTACTTGCGGTCGACCCTGGTCTGGAGCGCGGCCCGGTCGATGAGCTCGGTCAACCCGACGGGGGCCATCTCCGCCAGTGCCGAGGCGATCGGCGGCGGGTTCATCGGTTTGCTCCCGCCGTTGCCGGCCGGCCGCCAGCGGTCCTGGCGGTACCGGGGCGCGCCGAGTACCGGACGTCCACCACGGTGGTCTCGTTGACCAGGTCGAGTCGCTGCACGGTGGCGACGTGCACCCGGGCGCCGAGTAACTGTTCCAGTTGGGCGACGAGCGCCACGTGATCGGTGACGGCGGAGTCGAGCACCATGATCTGGTGCCGGTAGTGGCGCAGCAGCCGGGGATGGTCACCCAGGAACATCACCACCACGATGAGCGCCATCAGGCCGGCACTGAGCCAGATCGAGGTGGTGCTCAGCGCGCCGAGGATGCCCAGGGCCAGGGCCGAGAAATAGTAGGCGACCTCGTGCTGGTCGAGCTCCGTCGAGCGCAGCCGGATGATGGAGAGTACGCCGAACAGCGCCAACCCCAGCCCGAGCCCCGCGCCGACGTTGCTGGCGCTCAGCGCGCTCGCCACCGCCAGCACACCGACGTTGACGCCGAGGTAGGCGACGACGAGATCGCGGCGACGGTGTCGCGGAAAGTAGAGCCCGAAGACGAGCAACACCGCCGCGCAGATGTCGATCCCGAACAGGACGAGCTGGGACATCGTGCTTTCTCCTCCTGAGTCACTGCCGCGCCGGCCCGGCACCTGTCCTGTGCTGCCCAGGGCACGGGACGCCCGTGCTGCCCGAGGCACGGACTGCGGGCGGGCGACCGAACGTCACCGGTATTTTCGGTAAACTTGCGGGAACTATTCCGTGAATAGTATGACTCTCCATCGAGATTGGTCAATGCTCAAGTGTCGTGCGCCTGGTGCTGGCCGACGCTCGCCCCGGCGGGCGGATCCGTCGGCTCGCCGACCGGGATCAGCAGGTTGAGTCACGAGCCCTCGACGGTGGGCGACCAGCCCCATTCCGTCGATCCTGCGAAACAGTATTGACATCTTTCGTTGTCGAGACCGAAACTTGCCGCTGATGGCCATCGATAAATACCGATGGAGCCTGCTGTCTGTCCGGAGAGGGGCCTTCAGTGACCATGAGATTGGGCCGTCAACAGATCCGATCGGCGATCGTGGTGCTGGCGGTGACGGCACTCGCGCTCGGGGCGACGACCTGGGTGGTGGCGAGAAGCAGCCTGGCCCGGGCGGCCGCCGTCGGCCTCGCGGCCGTCGCGCCGGTCGAGGACGAGGGGGCCGACTGCCCGGTCCCCGGTTCGACGTTGCCGCCGGCCAGCTCCCGGCTTCCGGATCCCTTCCGGAAGCTGAACGGCACGCGCATCTCGGCCAGGTCCGACTGGCGGTGCCACCGCGCGGAGACCAAGCACCTCGCGCAGCGCCACGTCTACGGCGACAAACCGGCGAAGCCGCAGAGTGTCACGGGAACGGTCTCGAACACGAACATCACGGTGAACGTGACGCACAACGGCCGCAGCGCCAGCTTCTCGGCGAGCGTGCAACTGCCCAGCGGGGGCACCGGGCCGTACCCCGCCGTGGTGGTCCTGGGTGGATTCGGAGCGGACACCGCCACCATCCGGTCCGCCGGCGCCGCAGTGATCAGCTACGACCCGCTCGCGGTGGGACGGGAGGGCACGCCGCGCAACAACAAACAGGGCGCCTTCTACAGCGTCTACGGCTCGTCCAGCAGCACCGGCCTGCTGGTCGCCTGGGCGTGGGGGGTGAGCCGGATCATCGACGTCATCGAGCAGTCGGGCGGCAACATCCTCCGGGCGGACGCGACCGGCGTCACCGGCTGCTCCCGCTACGGCAAGGGCGCCTTCGTCACGGGCGCCTTCGACCAGCGCATCGCGTTGACCATGCCGATCGAGTCGGGTAGCGCCGGCTCGCCGATCTTCCGCGGCATTCCGGGTGAGTCCGGTGCCCAACCGCTGAGCAGCGCGTACGGCGAGCAGCCGTGGCTGGGCGACGCGTTCGGCTCCTACACCGGCAATCCGGCGAACCTGCCCGTGGACACCCACCAGACGGTGGCCATGATCGCACCGCGCGGACTGTTTATCATGGACAACCCGCACGTCGACTGGCTGGCCGCCCGGTCGGCCAGTGTCGCGGCCCTGGCCGGCGCGGAGGTCTACAAGGCGCTCGGCGCAGGCGACAACATCAGCTACTGGTCCGACGTGCAGGACGGTACGCACTGCGCGTCCCGGTCGGAGTGGCGCACCCCGTTGCAGCAGAACATCCAGAAGTTCCTGCTGAAGACGGGCAGCGCGGCCGGGGTCTTCCGGATCTCCAGCCGCAAGGCGGGCAACCTGGCCGAGTGGCGGGACTGGCAGACCCCGACCCTCGCCGACGGCCCGACCACTCCGCCGACGACTCCCCCCACCACCGCGCCGCCGACGATTCCGCCCACGACGACTCCGCCGACCACGACCGCGCCCACCACACCACCGGCCGGTGGCGGCTGCTCGGCTTCGGTGTCGGTCAACCAGTGGACCGGTGGGTTCGTCGCCACGGTGCGGGTCACCGCCGGCACCGCGCCGGTCAACGGCTGGACGGTCGCCGTGACGCTGCCCTCCGGCGCCATCGTCACCAACGTCTGGAACGCCAACCGCAGTGGCAGTAGCGGCGCAATCACCTTCACCAACGTCAGCTACAACGGCGCGATCGCCGCCGGCCAGTCGACCGAGTTCGGCTTCCAGGGCACCGGCACCGGCACGGGCCTGAGCCCCACCTGCACCGGCAGGTAGCTGACAGCGATGAGTTCGTTAAACAACCGGAGGGTTCGATGTGCTGTCTCACGAGGGTCAGGTGACCAGGCGGGCCACGGCGACTTTGGGTGGGAAGTTGACCTGTAGGTGCATGTGGCTTATCTCGCCGTTGAACTCGACCAGTTCCGCCTCGAAGTCACGGCACATGTTGCGCATGGTCTGCTCATCTGGGACAGGTGCCGGTCGGCGAATGCCTTGTGCCGGAACTCGGCCACCTAAAACCGAGTGGACACGTCGCGGCAGTGCCTACCGGTGCGAATTCCTTCAAGCTGAGCCTTAAATCAACTGCCGTCCGGGGTCAAACCGACCGAGTGGTGACGGTATGCTCGTGATGATGCAGCTCCGTTACCGCTTCCGGATTACCCCGGACGTTGCTCAGCGCGCCGCGCTGGCACAGGCGTTCGGGTGTGCCCGAGTGGTTTTCAACGACGGGCTCAGGCTGCGTCAGCGAGCCCGCGAGGCGGGCGAGAAATATATCTCCGACGCCGAGTTGTTCAAGCAGGTCATCACTCACGCCAAGGGCACCGAAGAGCGGGTCTGGCTGGGCGAGGTGTCGGCCGTGGTGCTGCAACAGGCTCTGGTCGACCTGAACAGCGCATACCGCAACTTCTTCGCCGCGGTCACCGGTAAACGCAAGGGCCGCAAGGTCGCCTCGCCGAGATTCCGGTCCCGTAAGGACAACCGGCAGGCCATTCGGTTCACGAAGAACTCCCGGTTCAAGGTTCTCGACAACGGCCGCCTGCGTCTGCCGAAGATCGGCGACGTGCCGGTACGCTGGTCGAGATCATTGCCTTCGGACCCGTCCTCGGTCACCGTGATCAAAGACGCGGCGGGCCGGTACTTCGCCTCGTTCGTCGCGACCACTGCCGAGGATGAGATCCTGCCGCCGGTCGGGTCCGAGATGGGCATCGACCTGGGCCTGACCCACTTCGCGGTCATGTCCGACGGCACCAAGGTCAGCGCGCCGAAGTTCCTGCGCCGCGCGGCCCGCAAGCTCAAACGGTTGCAGCAGGACCTGGCGCGCAAGACCAAAGGGTCGAACCGGCGCAAGAAAGCCGTCGTCAAGGTGGCTCGGGCACACGCTCGAGTGGCCGACACCCGACGAGACTGGCAGCACAAGCTGTCCACGACGATCATCCGCGACAACCAAGCGGTGTACGTCGAGGACCTTGCTGTCGCCGGTCTCGGTCGGACCCGGCTCGCCAAATCGGTGCATGACGCCGGGTGGGCCAGCTTCACCTCCATGCTGCAATACAAAGCGGCACGCTACGGGCGCGCCTTCGGTCGGGTGGACCGATTTTTCCCGTCCACCCGCATGTGTTCCGACTGCGACCGGATCAACAACAAAATGACGCTCGACGTCCGGACGTGGGACTGCCCCTGTGGCAGCCACCACGACCGCGACATCAACGCCGCCATCAACATCCTGGCCGCCGGACAGGCGGACAGGCTAAACGATCGTGGAGCGCACATGAGACCGGGACCCGTCCCGGCAGCGCGCGGTGAAGCGGTAACCCACCCGGACGCCGCGTGTTCCACACGCAGCGTGGAGGGAACCCTCGTCCCTCAGGGCGAGGAGGATGTCAAAACACCTCGGTGACGGTCAGTGGCGCCAGCACCTGGTCGGTGGTCGTCGTCATCACCTCGCCGCAGAAGATCTCCTCCACCTGGAGCGGCAACCCGACCTGGGACGGCAGCGGCAACGTGATGACGATGCGCTCCAACGGCAGCGGCAACACGTTCGGCTTCACCACGATGATGAACGGCAACTCCAGCGCCCGGCCGCAGATCAGCTCCTGCACCGCAGGCTGACCGACCCGCCGTCGGCCGTGCGGGCCCACCCGCACGGCCGACGGTTTTCGCTGGCCTCACCGCCGGTCGGAGACCCGGCCGGCGGTGGTCATTCCTGGATCGTGGGGCGGTAGTCGAACCAGTCGAAGGCGGCGCTGCCCTCGGTGACGTAGAGGCCGAGGACCCGACCGGTGAAACCGGCGGCGACCTCGGTGGACAGGTATCGGCCGTCGAGTTCGGCCAGCACGACCGGTCCCTCCTCGGTCGCCACCTCGAAGCTGACCATGTCGCAGGTGGTGGGGCGTACGCCGAAGGGTGCCCCGGACGCCGCCACCTGCTCGGCCGCCGTCACCGTCGGCGGCAGCAAATCCCCGGTCCGGGTGGCGATGGTCAGGGTGACCGGACCCGCCGGCACCCGCCGCTCGCCGAACACCTGGCGGAACGGCCCGACCCGGCCGACGACCCGCACGGTGCCGCCGGAGACCTCCAGGTCGTAGTGGTGTGCCTCGTCGATGCGCAGGGTCAGCCCGGCCCGGCCGGTGCCGGCGTCGACACGGACGCTGGCCCGGCAGTCGTGATGAAGCTGCCGCCGGGCGACCAGGGTGGCCCCGGCCCGGTCCAGGGTCTCCCCGTCGGCGTGCAGGGTGAGCCAGCCCGGTCGGTCGGTCAGCGACCAGCTCCGCTGCGGCCGACCCCGAAGCGACAGCCACTGCGGCGCCAGCCCGGCGGCGTCGAAGTCGTCGCGGTGCCCGCCGGGATCGGGCCCCGGCGCCATCGACGTACGGGCGGCGGCGAGCGCGGGCGGGCTGCCGGCGGGCGCGGCCATCACCTCCTCGACCGGGTCCACCACCGGCCAGCCGTCCACCCACCGCACCGGCACCAGGAAGGTCTCCCGGCCGAGCACGTGGTACGGCGGCCACTGTCCCTTGGCTCGGATGCCGAGCAGCACCATCCACCAGCTGCCGTCGGTGGCCTGGACCAGGTCCGCGTGGCCGGTGGCCTGCACGGTCCGGTTCGTGCTGCGGTGGGTGAGGAACGGGTTGGCCGGGCCGGGCTCGAACGGGCCACGGATGCTGCGGGACCGGGCGATGGAGACCGCGTGGCCGGTGTGCGTGCCGCCCTCGGAGACCAGCAGATACCACCACTCGCCGATCCGGTAGAGGTGCGGGGCCTCCGGGTACTGCCCGCCGGTGCCGGACCACATCGGCACCGGGCCCTCCAGGACCTTGCCGGCCTCCGGATCGATCCGGTACGACTGGACCCCGGATACGGTCAGCCAGCAGTCCCCGTTGTCGTCCCAGGACAGCGAGGGATCGACGTGCGGCAGGTCGAAATGGACCGGATCCGACCACGGCCCGGCCGGGTCGGTGGCGGTGACAAGCAGGTGCCGGCCGATGCTCACGTTGGTGGTGACCATCCAGAACCGGCCGTCGTGGTGGCGGATGGTCGGCGCGTAGATGCCGGCCGAGGCGGGCGTGTCCGCCGGCAGGTCGAGTTGGCTCGGGCGGTCGAGCGCGTTGCCGATCTGCCGCCAGTTGACCAGGTCCCGACTGTGGAAGATGGGTACGCCGGGGAAGTACTCGAAGCTGGAGCAGACGAGGTAGTAGTCCTCGCCCACCCGGCAGACGCTCGGATCGGGGTGGAAACCCGGGACGACGGGATTGCGGAAGGTGCCGGCGGGGTTCGTCATGCGGATCGATGCTAATCGGTGGCTGTCGGCGTCCTCGTGAACATTCACCTGGCTTCGGTCGGCGGCCCGAAACCGAAGGAGAAGCAATGGCGAATCGCAGACGCCTCGCCCTGCTCGCCGCGGCGGCGGCCGTCACCGTCGTCACCGCCGCCGTCGGGGTGGCCGTCGCCCATGCCGCGGCGGTCGGCTGCGCCGTGCGCTACGCGGTCTCCGCGCAGTGGCAGGGCGGCTTCAACGCCGACGTGACCATCACCAACCTCGGCGACCCGGTGTCCTCCTGGCGGCTCACCTGGTCCTACGGCGCGGGCCAGCGGGTCGCGCAGGCATGGAACGCCACGGTGGCCCAGAGCGGCGCCCAGGTGACCGCGACCAACGTGTCGTACAACGGCGCGATCGGCACCAACGGCACCGTGAGTTTCGGCTTCAGCGGCTCGTGGAGCGGCAGCAACCCGGTACCGACTTCGTTCACGCTCAACGGGGTGACCTGCACCGGCTTCAGTGGGGTGCCACCGGCGCCACGGGCAGCCAGTGCATCTGGTCCAACGGGGGATCCGGCAGCACGATCCGGTGGGGGACCAGCTACACCTGGAGCGGCAGCGCCAGCAGCGTCAAGTCGTACGCGGCGGCGATCCTCGGCTGGCACTGGGGCTGGCGACGGCCGAACACCGGCCTGCCGGTGCAGGTGTCGGCCAACCGCAACGTCAACACCACCTGGCAGTTCACTGTCACCGGCAGCGGCAACATGAACATCGCGTACGACATGTGGTTCCACCCGATGGCGAATCCGGGCTCGGCGGACCAGCCCACCGACGAGCTGATGATCTGGCTGTACCGCTCCAACGCCTCCCCGGCCGGCAGCCGCCAGGCCACGGTGACCATCGCCGGCACCACCTGGGAGGTGT
>CAVVPI010000029.1:0-13686 GCA_963750055.1 uncultured Actinomycetota bacterium
ACCGGACGACGGCCCGGCAAACCGGCGACCCGGCAGGCGATCCTCGACGCGGCCCGGGAAACGTTCGCCGAACGCGGCTTCGATGGTGCCACGATCCGCACGATAGCCACCAGCGCCGGGGTCGACCCGGCGCTGGTGCACCACTACTACGGCACCAAGGACCGGCTCTTTCTGGCCACCGTCGACGCCCCGTTCGATCCCCAGGAGGCGCTGCCGCAGATCTTCACCGGCGGCACCGACGAGGTCGGCGAGCGGCTGGTACGGCTCTTTCTGCAGGTCTGGGACTCCCCGGCCGGTGCCGCCGCGGCGGCCCTGCTGCGCACGGCCATGAGCAACGAGTGGACCGCCCGGCTGATGCGGGAGTTCGTGGTCACCCAGATCATGCGCCGGGTACTGGCCCAGTTGGCGCTCGACCCGGCCGAGGCGCCGCTGCGCGCCTCACTGGTGGCCAGCCAGCTGGTCGGAATGGCCATGATCCGCTACATCATCCAACTGGAGCCGCTGGCCTCGGCACCGGCCGAGGCGTTGGTGGTCGCGGTCGGCCCCACCGTGCAGCGCTACCTCACCGGTGACCTCTCCGACGCCGTCACCAAGCTCGGTTGATCGGCCGACAATCCGCCGCGCCGGACCGGCCGATCATCCGCCACCGCCGGACGACCGATCATCCGGTGCACGGCTAGCGGGTCTGCTCCAGCCAGGAGGCGTAGAGCAGTCCGTAGACCGAGGACGGCTCGCGGACCAGTTCGTCGTGCGGGCCACGCTGCACGATCCGGCCACGGTCGACCACGATCACCTCATCGGCGGCCTGCGCGGTGGAGAGCCGGTGCGCGATCGCCACCGTGGTACGCCCCCGGGTCACCGCGTCCAGGGTGCGTTGCAGGCGTACCTCGGTCGCCGGATCGACCGCGCTGGTCGCCTCATCCAGCACCAGCAGGTCCGGGTCGGCCACGTAGGCCCGGGCCAGCGCGACCAGTTGCCGCTCACCGACGCTCAACGCCTCGCCGCGCTCACCGACCGGGGTGTGCAGACCGGCCGGCAGGCCCTCGAGCCAGTCGGCGAGGCCGAGTTCGGTGAACGCGTGGGTAAGTTCGTCGTCGGTCAGCGCCGGAGCGCCGAACCGGACATTTTCCGCCACCGTCGAGTCGAACAGGAAGCCGTCCTGCGGCACCATCACCACCCGGGAGCGCAGCGAGGAGAACCGCACCCGGTCCAGCGGCACCCCGGAGAGCAGCACCGCGCCGGCGCTCGGGTCCATCAGCCGGGTGAGCAGTTTGGCGAAGGTGGTCTTACCGCTGCCGGTCTCCCCCACCACCGCCACCCGGCTCTTCGCCGGAATGTCCACGGTGATGTCGGTCAGCACCGGCGGTCCGTCGGGATAGGCGTAGCCCACCTCGGCGAAACGCACGTCGAGCGGCCCGGCCGGCAGCTCCACTCCCTGTTCAGCAGGGTCCGCCACGTCCGGCACCACGTCGAGTACGTCCAGCACCCGCCGCCAACCGGCGATGGCGTTCTGCGCCTCGTTGAGCACCTCGGTGGCGATCTGCACCGGTTGGATGAAGAGCGTCACGAGGAGCAGGAAGGCGGTCAGCTCGCCGATCTCCAACGCGCCGCCGACGCCGAGCCGCACACCGAGCACGACCACCGCGGCCAGAGCCAAGCCGGCGGCGATCTCGCCGGTGGAGAAGCTGATCACGCTGGTCCGGATCGCCCGCTGCTGGGCCCGGCGTTGCCCGTCAATGGTCTCGTCGAGCCGCGCGGCGGTCCGGCCGGAGACCCCGTACGCCCGGATCACCGAGGCGCCCACCACGCTCTCGGAGATCGCCGCCAGCATCGCGCCCATCCGCTGCCGGACCAGCCCGTACACGCTGGCCAGCCGTTTCTGAAAGATCCGGATGACCGCCACTGCGGGGATGAAGGCGACGAACACCACCAGGGTCAACTGCCAGGAATAGACGATCATGACGATCGTGGTCACCACCACCTGGCCAATGTTGATCAGCAGAATCACCCCGCCCCACTGGAGGAACTGGGTGATCTGATCAACATCACTGGTGACCCGGGAGACCAACGAACCGCGCCGTTCCGTCTGCTGGTGCAGCATCGACAGGTCGTGCACATGCCGGAACGCCCGGACCCGCACATTGGCCAACGCCGTCTCGCTGACCGTGAACAGCCGACGCATCATCAGATAACCGCAGAACGTGGTCACCACCAGCACGGCGGCGGTCAACGCCACCACCGTACCGATCACGCTCAGGTCCGGGCCGTCCGGTGCGCGCAGGCCCCGGTCGATACCCTGCTGGATGGCGACCGGCACGGCGGCCCGACCAACCATCGAGACCACGGCCAGCCCGAGGGTGCCGGCCAGCCCGATGCGCAACTCCGGCGAGAGCGCCAGGCCCCGGCGCATGGTCCGCCAGGTGCCCTCAACCCGGTCCATCACCGGTGCGGCGGTACTCACGCGCTCACCTCTTCATCCGTGGCGACCGTCGGATCGCCGGCCCGGCCCGGCAGAACCCGCTCCGGGTGCGCCTTCTCCCGCTCAGCCTCGGCCCGCTCGTAGGCGGTGACCAGATCGGCGTATCCGGGGGTGGTCTCCAGCAGCGTCGCATGCCGGCCCCGGGCGACCACCCGACCCCGCTCGACGTAGACCACCTCGTCGGCGAGCGCGATCGTGGCCCGCCGGTAGGCCACCACCAGGATCGACGCCGCTGTCGTACCGCTGGCCGGGCTGACCGCAGCAGTGGTGCTGGCCCGTAGCGCGGCCAGGATGGCGGCCTCGACCCTCGGGTCCACCGCGCTGGTGGCGTCATCCAGCACCAGCAGCCGCGGCCGACCGGCCAGCGCCCGGGCGAGGGTGAGCCGCTGGCGCTGCCCACCGGAGAGCGAAGTGCCACGCTCACCGACCAGGGTGTCCAGCGCCTCAGGCAGCGCCGCGACAAAACCGTCCGCCTCGGCCAGCCGCAACGCCGCCCAGACTTCATCGTCGGTGATGCCGTCCCGATCCAGGGTGATGTTCGCCCGGACCGTGTCGTCGAAGACGAACGGCACCTGGGCCACCAGGGCTACGGTGTCAGCGAGCGAGGAAGCCACCAGCGACCGTACGTCGACCCCGTCCAGGGTGATCGACCCGGAGTCCGGGTCGATCAACCGGGCCGCGAGCGACGCGATGGTCGACTTGCCGGATCCGGTGGGTCCGACGAGTGCCACGGTCCGACCGGGCGGCACGGTGAAGGAGACCTCACGCAGCACCGGTTCGGCCGGTTCGGCCGGTTCGGCCGACGGGTAGCCGAAGGTCACCCGGTCGAAGGCGAGCGCCACCGGCGCGCTGTCCCGACGGTCGAGGGTGGTGTCGCCGTAGGGCATCTCGCCGGTGGCGGTGAGCACGGATTGCACCCGGTCCCAGCCGGCGACGCTGCGCGGCAGCTCGGCGAGGACCCAGCCGATCGCCCGGACCGGGAAGGCCAGTACGGTGAAGAGAAACGCGACGCTGACCAGTTCGGTGATGGTGACCGCGCCCTGGCCCAGCCGCACGGCGCCGACCAGCAGCACCGCGAGCGTACCGAGGCTGGGCAGCGTCTCCAGCATCGGATCGAAGGCACCGCGCAGCCGGCCGACCGAGATCAGCGCGTCGCGCAGCTCGCCAACCCGGTCAGCAAACCTCGATGTCTCCTGAGCCTCCCGGCCCATCGTCTTGACCACCAGGGCGCCGTCGAAACTCTCGTGCGCGATCGCGCTGACCTCGGCGCGCATCTGCTGCGCCTGGGTTTGACGGGGCGCCATCCGCCGGGAATAGACAACATTGAGGGTGAACAACGCCGGGAAAATCGCCACCCCGACCAGAGCCAGCACCCAGTCGGTGGCGAACAACGAGGCGATCGCGGCGACCAGCATGACCAGGGTGCCGACCGCGAAGGGCAGTGGCGCGATCGGATACCAGGCGGCCTCGACGTCGGAGTTGGCGTTGGAGAGCAACGTACCGGTGGCGTGCCGGTGGTGCCAGGAGAGCGGAAGTTCGAGGTAGCGCCGGGTGATCCGGCGCCGGTAACTGGCCTGGAGCCGGTACTGCATGTAGCCCGCGCCGAGCCGACGGCCAAAGATGCTGAGCACCCTGAGCAAGCTGAGCGCCAGCAGGGCGCCCGCGCCGAGCGCGACCAGGCCGGCATCGGCGTGGCCCCGCTCCAACGCCGGCACCATCAGCTCGCCCACGATGGCGCCGACCAGGTAGGCGCCGGCGATGATCAGTAAGCCGTAGCAGACACTGCCGACCACCGCGACGGCGAAGATCCGCGGCTCCTCGCGGATCGCGATGCCGAGAACCCGCATTCCTCTGGTGAGCACACTCCGGCTCGTCCTGATCGCCACGCTCTCCCCCGCCGTAGGTATCTTCTTGCCTCATCCTTACCGATCCGGCCATCGGGTGACGACTCGATCCTGGCTGTGTCCGTCATCACCCGAGCCGGTATCCCGTCGGTCTGCCCGTCCGCCGGCCAGTTCCGATCAGTCAACCGCCCGCTCGGCCCTACCATCGGGGTCATGCCGAGGTACGCGAAGGCGGAACGCCGAGCACTGGCCGATCTCTTCCTGACCCTCGGACCGGACCGGCCAACGATCAACGAGGGCTGGCTGACCCGGGACCTTGCCGCACACCTGGTGGTCCGTGAGCGCCGGCCGGATGCGGCGGCCGGCATCGTGCTGGGCGCGTTACGTGGTCACGCCGAGCGGGTCCGGAGGTCGGTCGCGGCACAGCCCTTCGCGCGACTCGTCGAACTGGTCAGCCGACCACCCTGGTGGAGCCCGGTGAGCAACCCACTCACCGACGAACTTCTCAACACCATGGAGTTCTTCATCCACCACGAGGATGTCCGCCGGGCTCAACCGCACTGGCAGCCACGGGACCTTCCGGCTGGTCTATCGGCCGCGCTCTGGAAGCGGGTGCCGTTCCTGGCCCGGGTCTGGTTACGCCATTTCCCGGCCGCGCTACTGCTCCGGGCGCCCGGTTACGGCGAGACCACCGGCGGCGCCGGCGGAGAACCACTCCGACTGATCGGCACGCCGGGTGAACTGGCACTCTTTCTGTTCGGCCGGCAACGGGTCGCCCGGGTCGAACTCGATGGTCCGCCCGCGCTCACGGAGCGGCTATGGAACACCACGTTCGGAACCTGAGTAACCACCGGCGCGACGCACACCCGCTCCCATCCCGACGAGGTCACGGTAGTATCGCGCACTTGCCGGACGTCGCACCGCCGCCGCGATCAGCGACGCCGGTTCACTCGGCTAACCAACAACAGCGCGAACCTGACTGCGGCAGGTAACGGTCACCTCGGAACGGACGGGCAACGGCCCATCGACATACACTCCTCGGAGGCGCCGGGACAACCCTCAATTGCCCGGGTGTTCCTCCCGTCCAAACAGGACGGTAGTTGGTGTCCGATGAGCTTCCCGACGATCGATCGTCGCCCCACCGCTCCACCCCAGGGCTGCCGCGCGACAGGGAGGCAACATGCGGAAGATCGCCGTAGCGGCGTTGACCGAACCGCCGTTTCCAGCACGGGTCAACACGCACACCGCCGAGATGGAGCTTCGATCCGCCCAGTGGGCGGTTGATTTCGGGCTGGTATCCACATCGGACGGCGCATGGCGCCTGAACCGCGCCAACGCCGCCGACCTGGCTGGCCGGGCCTGCCCGGACGCGAAGCCTGAGCAGCTCAGCCTGCTCACCGACCTCATCACCTGGCTCTTCGCCTTCGACGACAGTTGCGACGACGACGGGCTCGGCGCCGATCCCGGCCAACTGTCACCGGTGGTCACCCGATTGCTCGACGTACTCGACCGCCTCGGCACCCAGGTGCCCGCCGCGCTGCTGACCGAGGCCGGGCCAACCGGCGTGGCGCTGCACGACCTCTGTCGGCGCACCCGTGACCAGGGCCGGCCGGACCTCCTCCTCCGCTTCGCCAGCCAGCTCCGCAGCTATCTGCTCGCGCTGCTGTGGGAGGCCGCAAACCGGGAACGACGCCGGGTGCCAGCGGTCGCTGAGTACGTCCAGATGCGCCGGCACACCGGCGCCGTACATCCCAGCTTCACGGTGACCGACATCGCCCACGGCGGCCTGCGGGACCTCAACCACCACGCCGATCCAATGTTGTCCAGATTGGAGGAGCTCGCCGCCGATCTGGTCTGCTGGTGCAACGACGTCTTCTCCTGGAACAAGGAACGCCAACTGGACCAGGACGGACACAACCTCACCGCGGTGATCGCCGAAGAGACCGGCCAGGACGAGCGATCCGCCCTGGTCGACGCGGCGGAACGGTTCAACACCGGACTGGCGGCGTACCTGCGCCTGGAAGAGCAGGTGCTGACCAACCCGGATCCGGACATCGCCCGGTTCGCGACCGCCCGGCGGTGCTGGATCAGGGGCACCTACGACTGGTCGCTGGGGGCGAGTCGCTACGCATGACCCGAGCAACGCCGGCTCGCCGAGCCGAACCAGTGGTCAGCCCAGTTATAGAGTTCTGGTCGCACCAGAATCCATACCGAAGGCGCCATTCATGATCGACACCGCCTGGCTACGGGCGCTGGGCGAGAACCGACTCGCCGCCCTCCTGGACCGACGGCCGGAGTCCGTCCGGGCACCGGCGCCCGCATGTCTCGCTGAACTGGCCGGGCGGCTCGACCATCCGAGATCGGTGCTGGCCGCGCTGCGCCGGCTGGACCGGCCCACGCTGCAGGTCACCGAGGCCCTCGCCGCGCTCGGCGGCGAGGCGGACCGCGCCGCCCTGGACCGGTTACTGGGCGTGCCGGCCCGGGCTGGCACCGACGACGTGGACCGGGCGCTGGCCATCCTGCGGGACCACGCGTTGCTCACCGACGGTAACCAACTGAGCCTGGTTGAGGCGGCCCGCCGCGCCTGGCCGCACCCGCTCGATCTGGGCGTGCCGGTGATCGAAACCATCCGGTACGCTACCGCGCTCCAACTCCGCGATTACGTCCGCAATCTGGGGCTAAAGCCGGCCACCCGCAAGGCCGACCTACTCCTCCAGGCGATCGGGGCATGGCGGGACGCTGACCTGATCCGCCAGGTGGTGGCCGGCGCGCCAGCCGCGACGCGGGAACTGCTGCGCAAGATCGCCCTGACCGGTGAACCGCTGCGGGACCTCGACATCCATGTCAGCTACGGCCCCGGGCGGCTCAACCGGCCGTGGCAGTGGGCGATCGAGCGCGGCCTACTGACCCGTACCGCAGCAGCGGACGGCGGCCTGGTGGTGCCGGCCGAGATCGCGCTGGCGCTGCGTGGCCCGGACTGGACCGCCCCGTTCGAACCGGTCGCACCGCGACCGGTCACCCGACCGGTACCCACCTCGGCGGTCGCCCGGGACTCGGCGGCGGCCGGCGCGGCAACGCTTCGGCTGATCTCGGACCTGCTGGACGAGGCCGGCCAGACGCCGGTCGCGTTGTTGAAGGCTGGCGGGATCGGCACCCGGGAACTGCGTCGGCTGGTCAAGCGGATCGGCGGCACGGAACCAGAGGTACGGCTGGCCCTCGCGCTCGCACACCATGCGGGGCTACTCGCCCTCTCCGTCGACGGCGGCACACCGACCGAGTCATACGACGAGTGGCTGCGCGGCGAGCCAGCCGAGCGGCTGGCCACGCTGCTTGGTGCCTGGTGGTCGCTGCCCTACGTGCCGACCGCCGAATCCGAGGTCGCCTGGACGCCGGGCGATCGTGGCGACGGCAGCGCAGCCCTGCGCGCAGCGGTGCTCACGGAGATGGCACTCCTGCCGACCGACGGCGGGTCCGTCGCCGTCACCGCGCCCGATTCGCTCACCGAACTGGTGCTGTGGCGGCGGCCGTACGCCTTCAACGGGCCTGAGCCCGAACGCCACGCGATGGCCTGCTGGCGGGAGGCCGCGCTGCTCGGCGCCGTCGGCGCCGGCAGCCTCAGCACGGCGGGCCGGGCCCTGCTCACCGATGATGATTTGGCCGCCTCCCTGACCGAGCTGGGCTCCACCGAGCGGCGGGTACGCATCCAGGCCGACCTGACCGCGCTGGTCGCCGGCACCCCGGCGATGGAGCTGGCCGATCTGCTCGACTCCGCGGCCGACCGGGAGTCCCGCGGTACCGCCAGCACCTGGCGGTTCACCCCGGCCAGCGTCAGACGGGCACTGGACGCCGGCCGTACCGGTGCCGTGCTCCTCGCTGAACTCACAGCGGTGGCCATCGACGGGCTGCCACAACCGCTGACGTACCTGATCAACGATACGGCCCGCCGGCACGGTGCGGTACGCGGCCAGCAGGTGGCCTGCTGCCTACGCGCCGACGATCCGGCCCTGCTGGCCGAAATCGCCGCCGACCGCCGGCTACGCGCGCTCGGACTACGCACCCTGGCCCCGACCGTGCTGGCCGGCGCCCAGCCGCTGGCCGAGACCCTGGCGGCGCTACGCTCGGCCGGCTACGCCCCGGTCGCGGAGGGGCCCGACGGCGTCCCGCTGGTAGAACGGGCCCGACCCCAACGGGTCCGGGTAGCCAAACCGATAGGGGCCCGGCAGGGTACGACCCGCTCGGCAGTCACCGGACCGGCGGCGGCCCGGGCCGCCGCGCCCGGCGTCACGTCGGATCCGGTCGGTCTGGCCCGCGTGCTGCTGGATCGGCCCGATGCGTCGGCCCCGCCATCGTCACCGTTGTTGGCGGTGATCCGCCGATCGGCGCCGGAGCTACCGGAGAGCCAGGCACGCCTACTGGCCAACGCCATCAACGCCGGCCTGCCGGTCTGGATCGATTACCTGAACCGGGCGGGCAATTCGAGCAGCCGGGTCATCGAGAACATCGAGCTGACCGACGGCGCTCTGCTCGCCCGGTGCCGGCTACGCGATGACGAGCGGATGTTCAACCTGGGTCGGGTGCTCTCGGTCAGCCCTGCCTGATCCCGGTCGCGCTGGCCACATCAGCGGAGAGCCGTGCGCGCGGGTGCGATCATCTACCGGGCAGGGCTGGCACGTCATGTGGCACCCCGACCGTCGCGCCGGCCAACCCGACCCCCGGTCGGGGCGTACACGATCCCGGATGCCGTGCGCGCCCGCCGCACCGCACACCGCGCCTCAGCAGCCGGTCACAGAAAACCCGATGATGCTCGTACTGTGCGTCCTCCGCTGAAACGGTGATCTCGCCGGTATCGAGGTCGGGCAGGAGAAAGGCCAGCGACTCGGCCAACCGCGCCGCCAACTCGCTGGCCGCGTCCAGGGTGCACACGACCACCGGCAGATGGATGACGTGTCCCGCAAGCATGCTGTCATCACGACCAGCGCCGCTCATGACCATCCCCTTTCGCACCCCACGACAGCGGATCGCTACCCGCGTCTGACTGGCCTGACGTTCGCCAGCATAGCGACGTACCGGGGCATTTCGGGTTTGCCACTCGCGGACCGTAATGGACTACTGACACACGGTGTCGCACTGTTCGCGACTTCGTCGGTCTACCCAGGAAAGTCGATCGCGCGGCGTACGGGCCACCGGCAGACTGTCCGCTATGGCCGACGAGGAGCCCCTACCCGGCGGGAACGCCAACGGCGCGGTCGTCCGGGTCGGCAACACCGTGCGCCGGCAGGCCGGTCCGTGGACCCCGTCCGTCCACGCGTTCCTCGACCATCTGCACTCCGTCGGTTTCCACGGGGCACCCTGTCCACTCGGCTTTGACGACCAGGGACGCGAGGTGCTCAGCTTCACGCCCGGCACGGTGCCCTGGCCGGCGCGGTTCGACCTGGTCTCACCGGAGGACCAGCTCGCCCGGGTGGCCCGACTGATCCGCGACTTCCACGACGCCGCCGAAAGCTTCACCCCACCGCCGGACGCGCGGTGGCAGGCGCTGATCCCCGCCGATAGCCACGAAATCATCGCCCATCACGACCTCGCCCCATGGAATCTGGTGGTCGGCGACCGGTGGGTGTTCATCGACTGGGACACCGCGGCACCGGGATCACGACTGTGGGACGTCGCCTACGCCCTCCACGGTTTCCTACCGCTCTCGGCCGACCCGCACTGGCAACGCCCGGACGCCGCCGCCCGGCTGCGGGTCTTCGCCGACGCCTACGGCCTGGCCGAGTCGCAGCGCCGGGAACTCGTCCCGCTGCTCGCCCGGCGGACCCGGTCGATGCACGACTTCCTCGCCGAGCAGGCCCGGCAGGGCGTCGAGCCGTGGCAACGGCTCTGGCACGACGGCCACGGCGAGAGCTGGCGCGCCGACGCCGAATACATCCAGCGACACGAAGCGCATTGGGAGCAGGCACTGCTCGCCTGAGGACGGCCACGGCGACCGTACTGGCGTCCGAGCCCACGGAGTCCTGCACCATCGCCCTGGAGTTCGGTCTTCCTTCGCCCGCTGGAAACGGCACCCCCTGGCAGGCCCGGTACGAGATCATCATCGCGCTTCCCCCTACCACCGAACCGGCTAGCCCGAACGTGTGGAACCTGCGTGAGGAATGCGAGATCGGGCCGAGAGGCGGCCCACCTGAGGCCCGGTTTCTCGTCGAGGACGGGTTGGTGAGCGATACGAGTCTCCACGGCTACGGGCGGATCCGCCCCGGCAGCCTCTACCTGTCCATGGCGGGGGTCCGTGAGTCATACGCCGGTCTTCATGAGGCACTGACCGCCATGTGCTTCTACGATCCCGACCTGGCCGCCCTGCGGGACGCCCGACCAACCACCGGATCTGACCTTCTCGGCGAGGACGGTGGTCATGTTGGTGCCATCCTTGGCCGGCTCGGCCCCTGGGAGCGGGACCGGGTGTCCGCCTACGCCGCCGCGATCGTGCCCCGGTTGATCGAAGTGGGGCCGAGCGTTGTCGGCGAAGCTGGCGGACGCGAACGCGGGGCAGACGTTGCAGGCCGAGTTCGTGGTGCGGAACAAGAGCACCTTGGCGGTGGTCTCCTCGTCCGGGCTGCGTTCGGGGAGCCCGGCGTGGACGAACGGGTCAACGGCGTCGTGGCAGGTGCCGGTGGATCTGGTCAACGGCACCCGAGTACGAGTGGCAGGTGCGGGGTAAGGACCCGTACGCCTATGGGTCTTATTCGGCCTGGACGCCGTTGACGGTTGATACCGACAAGCCGGGGGTGCCGTTCGTCACGGCAGGCATCTACCGCAATGACGGGCTGCCGCATGGTGGCGCGGGCGCGTCGGACACGTTCACGTTCACGCCCGCCTCGGAAACGTCGGACCTGGCGGCGTTCGTATACAAGCTGGACTACGACACGGCTGCGACGACGGTGGCGACGACTGCGGCGAAGTCGGTGACGTTGAGCCCGCGCGACGGGCACCGGACGTTGAGGGTGCAGGCGAAGGACTCGGCGGGCAACCTGTCGAATCCGAATCTGTACGTGTTCGAGGCGGGCAGTGCGGCATTGGCGCAGCCGTTGCCGGGGGCGACGATCGTCAAGCGGACGAAGCTTCAGATCACCACCCCGGTGGCGGGCTATACGCGGGCGTATTTCGAGTACCGGCGCGGACCGGGCGGCGCCACCCTGCCGGTGCCGTCGGCGAACCTGACCTCGGCGACGGGGGCCCCGATCACCGCGACCGCAGCCAGCCCGGTGACGCTTTCGGCGCTGGGTGGGTACGCGGTGTGGAACGCCACCGACACCCTCAGCCTGGTCGCTGGGGTGGTGGAGGTCCGGGCCCAGATCTACACCGCGACCGGCAGCACGCCCGCGTACACGATCCCGTGGGTGCGGGTGTCGATCGACTCCAGCGGCGACGGGGCGTCGACCGACGAGATCGGTCCCGGTTCGGTGAACCTGCTGACCGGCGATTATGGGGTGTCGTCAACGGATGCCGACGAAATGGGTCTGTCGGTGGCCCGGTCGACCTCGTCGCGGAAGACGTCCGACGGCTACCAGCCGATGGCGCAGCGGTTGACCATCAATCAGCAGCAGGTCTCCACGGACTTGACCGGGTTCACGGTGCCGTCCACCTCGTCGGCGCTGCGGTCGACCGCGCGGGGCCAGGGCGAGGTAACCCCGGTGGACTCGTTGGAGATCACGTACCACCTGGTTACCACCGAAACCGAAGGCGCCCAGGTCATCGGCTACCCCGACGCCGACGTGCGGGTCAGCAAGAACGGCTACGACCCCGAGCACGGTGGGGGTATCCGGCTGGACCCTGAAGGCGGCGACGAAGGTGGTCGCCGACGCCGGACCGGGTGGTAAGAACCTGACCGGGTACGCGGTCATTTAACGCTGCTGGCCGGGTGCTGAAGTCGTGGGGCATCGACTCAACCGGATCCGACGCCATGGCCCGCGAAGTCATCTACTACACCGCAGGTGCGAACGCCCAGGACGCGGCCTGCGGTAACAAGCCCGAATGGGCTGGCGAGCCCTGTGTGACCCGGGCGGTGGGCGCGGTGACCGGCCACGATCCGGCGCCGGATGACCACCAACCTGCCGGTCCGGCGAGTGGTCGAGGTACACCCGATTCGGCGACGAAGCGGTGGTCAGCGAAACCGCCGCCGGGAAGACCCGGACCACCACCACCCACTACGACTCGGCCACCCGGGTGATCGACACGGCGATCACCTCGGACGAGGGTGCGCCGGTCAACGCGGTCACTACCGTCTACAGCCCCACCTCGGGCGACGTCGACCCAGACCAGCATGGGCGGGTCGACCATCACCCGCGAGTACGATTTGCTCGGCCGCCTCGCCTCCTACACCGACGCCGACGGCGGCGTCACGGTCAACGAGTTCGACCCGTTCGGTAAGCCGTCGAAAGTGTCCGACCCGACCGGCTATTCGACCTTCGCCTACGACCGGGTGGCCGAACCGTGCGGGTTGCTGACCAGTGTCACTGACAGTGTGGCCGGCACGTTCACCGCAAAGTATTCACCGGACGGGCAGCTCACCGAGCTGAAGTACCCCGGCGGACTGACCCGTACCGACCGGCTCGACGCCAACCTGCAACCCGTCGAACGGACCTACACCCGCGACATTGATAACGAGGTCATCTACTCCGAGTCGGTGGTGGAAAACACCGCAGGGCAATGGGTTAACCACACCTACACCGGTGGCGGCAAAACCTACCGCTACGACCAGCTGGGTCGGCTGACCAGGGCCCAACACGAAGCCGCGATCACCGCTGGTTGTGTCACCCGCACCTACCACTATGACGATCGGTCCAACCGCACCAGCCAGGCCAGTTTCGCCCCGACCGAGGACGGCTCGTGCCAGGAGGAGACGGCCGACGAGGAGGGCGACCATACCTACGACACCGCGGACCGGTTGACCGACGCCGGCTACGTGTACGACGCGTTCGGTCGTACCACCACGCTGCCGGGTGGGTTGACCAACAGCTACTTCGCTAACGATCTGGTGCAGCGACAGCAGCTTGGGGACACCCGGCAGACCTGGACCTTGGACCCGGCGCACCGGTTCCGGGCGTTCACCACCGAGACCCTTGTTGACGATGCCTGGGTCAACGCGACATCGAAGCTGAACCATTACGGTGACGACTCGGACGAGCCGCGTTGGATCGTCGAGGACACCACCCTCGGCACCGTGACCCGTAACGTCTCCGGCGCTGGACGGCGACCTGGTGGCGACCACCTCGGCCACCGGGGACGTTCGGCTGCAACTGACCAACCTGCACGGCGACATCGCCGCGACGATCGACACCGGTTTGACTGAGCCGGAGCTGTTCGACTACG
>CAVVPI010000030.1:0-9377 GCA_963750055.1 uncultured Actinomycetota bacterium
CGCTGTTCGCGCCGCGGCTCACGCTCCCGCGCCGCCGCCGGCCGCCGACCCGGGGCCGGCGAACCTGCCCGAGATGGCCGCTGAGGCAGCCGCCGAAGCCAGGCCATTGTCAACCTGACCCCAGCCCCACCCCACCCATCTCATCCCATCCCATCCCGTTGATCATGAGGTTATCGTTCGAAAACTCACATATTTCGCCGATAACCTCATGATCAACGGGATGGATGACCGATAACCTCATGATCGACGGGATGGGGTGGCGAGTGCCGTGAGATCAACCTCACCGTGGGCGACCAGCACGGCGGGACCGGCCAGCCAGCAGCTCTCCGCGTCCAACGTCACGGTCAGCCGGCCGCCCGGCACATCGACCGCCACCACCCCGGCGTCCCGGCCGGCGTCCCGCAGCGCCACCGCGGCCACCGCGCACGCCCCGGAACCACAGGACTGGGTCTCCGCCGACCCACGCTCGTAGACCCACATCAGTACGTGCAGATCGGCATCCGGCACCGGGTCACCAGCCGTGATGAACTCCACATTGACCCCGGTCGGAAAGAGCGCCGGCTCGAAGCCCGGTGACCGGCTCAGGTCCAATTCCGACAGCTCAACGTCGGCTGGCAGGGCACAGACCAGATGCGGGTTACCGCAGTCCACCGCCGCCCCGGACAGGGTGAACGCGCCGATCGTCGCAACCGCGCTGGCATAGATCCGCGGTGGGCCCATGTCGACCGCGATCTCCCGCTCCCGCTCCACCGCACGGACCACCCCGGCCCGGGTGGCGATCGGCACGCCGGCATCATCCGGTACGACCAGCCCAGCGTCGATCAGGTACCGGGTGAAGACCCGGACCCCGTTGCCGCACATCTCGGCGAACGAACCGTCGGCGTTCCAGTAGTCCATGAACCACTCGGCCTTCTCGGCTCCGCTGTCCCGCCCACGTCCGCCGCCCGACGACCACGCGGCGGTCGCCTCCGGGTGCTTCGCCGTCCGCACCACCCGCAGCACCCCGTCGGCACCGATGCCCCGCCGTCGGTCACAGAGCGCGGCCACCAGGCCGGGCGTCAGCTCGAGCGCCCCGTCGGGGTCGGGCAGGATGACGAAGTCGTTGGCGGTGCCGTGGCCTTTGATGAACTGCACACACCAATCATCCCCGAGGTGCCACCGGCGGTAACCGACCCCCGCCGGGCATTCGCGAATTGCGTTACTCATCCCTGCTTGCCGGAACCGCCCCGACTCGACCGAACTACCGCCAACGCGGCAGCGAGCAGATCCGGTCGGGCGGCGTCCAGCCACGCCACCCGGGGATCACGGCGGAACCAGGACCGCTGCCGCCGGACGAACCGCCGGGTGGCGCGTACCGTCTCGGCGCGCGCCTCCGGTTCGGTGAGTTCCCCATCGATCAGGCGTAGCACCTGCTGGTACCCGAGTGCCCGGCTGGCGGTACGACCGGCCCGCAGCCCCCGGTCGACCAGCGCCCGGGTCTCTGCGACCAGCCCCATCGCCCACATCAGGTCCACCCGGGTGGCGATCCGCTCGTCCAGCGCGCCGGTCTCCCGGTCGACACCGATCTGGACCGCGTCGTAGAACGGTCTCGGTTCCGGCAACGCGGCGGTGAACGGGGCACCGGTCAACTCGATGACCTCCAACGCCCGTACGATCCGCCGACCGTTACCGGGCAGGATGTTCGTCGCGGCCACCGGATCAGCGGCCCGCAACCGGGCGTGCAGCGGCGCCGGACCGACGAGCGCGAGCTCCTCCTCCAGCCGGGCCCGCAACACCGGATCCGTTCCCGGAAACTCGAACTCCTCCAGCACCGCGCGCAGGTACAGCCCGGAACCGCCGACCAGCAGCGGCACCCGCCCCCGGGCCAGGATGTCATCGACCGCTGCCCGCGCCAGCCGCTGGTACTCGGCCACGCTGGCCGGCTCGGTGACGTCCCAGATATCCAGTACATGGTGCGGTACGCCATCCCGCTCCGCCGCCGAAAGCTTCGCGGTGCCGATGTCCATCCCCCGGTAGAGCTGCATCGAGTCGGCGTTGACCACCTCCGCGTCCAACGCGTGCGCCAACCCGATGCTCAACGCGGACTTCCCGGCGGCGGTCGGCCCGACCACCGCTACCACCCGGCTCATGCCGACGTCCAGGTGGCGACGAGATAGGTGACACCGTAGGGGGCCGCGAAATAGCCGAGGTCGCCACGCCAGGATCCACCGCTGGCCTCAGCCGCTCCAGCCAGCACCTGCCAGGGCGCCCGGCCGGCGACCATCAACTCCGCCGACAGGGCCGGGTCCAGGCCGAGCAGGGCTGCGGTGTCCGCCTCGGCCAGGGCCGCGGCAACCGCTTCGTCATACGGCTGGGCCCGCGAATCGTCGTACCCGGGCGACTTCTCCCCCCGGCATGCCGACCCGTCCCCCATCACCAGGAGCGCGACCCGGTCGCCCGTCCCGGCGGTCAGTTCGGCCCCCAGGCGGCGACAGTCGGCCACCGACTCGTCCACCCCGACGCTCTGCCCCTTCCGGGGGGCGGCAACGCTGGCGCGGTGCAACAGCCAGGCCCCGATCAGCAGACTCAGCGGCAGGTCGGCGACACCGGCGGGATCGATCCCGTCGGCCACCAACGGAGGCGCCAGGGCAATCGCGCGATCCAGCCCGTACGGCCGCAGCGTACCGTGGGCGCTCGGACCGTAGCCGGCGGTCCGCACCGCGGGGCCCACGACGTGCACCAGGTCCGGCTCGGCGGCGAGCAACCGACCAACGGCGACGTCGCAGGCCGTCCGGAGATCATCCAGCTCGACGGCGGCCGCCCCGGCGAGCTCGGGGACGATCACGGGCGGGTGGGGGCAGACAGCGGCGGCAACCAGAGGCACGCCACCACCGTAGCGGTCAACAGGCCTTACCCCCGGCGTGGATACCGGTCAGTCGGGGTCTAGGACACCGTATGGTCACGGTCGACGACAGGCGCTCGACGCGGACCCGGTTGGACCTGTGACAATGCCGGGAGAAACTTGTCTGCAACTTGACTGCGCCGTGGCGGCAGCCGTCCGGGCTCTGTGCCCCGGCGGCGCCGGGAGAACGAGGATGGGCACATGAGTGACTGGACTGCCTTCGGACGGGTGGACGCGGACGGCACCGTCTACGTCAAGACGACCGAGGGTGAGCGCGTGGTCGGTTCCTGGCAGGCCGGGGCGCCGGAGGAGGGGCTGGCCCACTTCGCCCGCCGCTTCGCTGACCTGGTCACCGAGGTCGACCTGACCGAGGCGCGGCTCAACTCGGGAGCCGCCGACGCGGCGCATTCGCTGGCCACCGTACGCCGGCTGCGCGCCGGACTGGCCGATGCGCACGTGGTGGGCGACATCGACGGGCTCGCCACCCGACTGGACCGGCTGGCCGCCACCGCCGAGGAGAAGGCGGGCGAGGCCCGGGCGGCCCGGGAGGCGGCCCGCGCCGAGTCTCTGGCCCGCAAGACCGCGCTGGTCGAGGAGGCGGAGAAACTGGCCGCCGAGTCGACCGGTTGGAAGACCGCGGGCGACCGGTTCAAGGAGATCCTGGATGAGTGGAAGGCCATCCGCGGGGTCGACAAGAAGACCGACGGGGAGCTGTGGAAGCGGTTCGCCGCCGCCCGGGACGCGTTCACCCGGCGCCGGGGCGCCCACTTCGCCACTTTGGACGCCCAGCGCAAGCAGGCCCAGGGCGCCAAGGAGGAACTGGTCACCGAGGCCGAGACGTTGGTTAACTCGTCCGACTGGGCGGCTACTGCCAACCGGCTCAAGGAGCTGATGACGCAGTGGAAGGCAGCGCCGCGGGCGTCGAAGGAGGCTGAGCAGAAGCTCTGGGAACGGTTCCGGGCCGCCCAGGACTCCTTCTTCTCCCGGCGTAGCGAGGTTTTCTCCGCCCGGGACGCCGAGCAGCGGGGCAACCTGGAGCGCCGGCAGGCGCTGCTGGTCGAGGCCGAGGCACTGGATGTCGACGCCGACCCCCGTGGTGCGCAGGCGAAGCTGCGGGAGATCCAGGGGCAGTGGCACGACGCGGGCCGGGTTCCGCGCGAGGCCGCAGCCGGTCTGGACCGCCGGATGCGGGCGGTGGACGACAAGGTACGCCAGGCGATGGATTCGGCCTGGCGGCGTACCGAGCCGTCGGCCAACCCGCTGCTCACGCAGATGCGGGACCAGGTTGCCGAGGCCGAGCAGCGACTTGCCCGGGCCCAGGCAGCCGGTGACGCCAAGCGGATCCGCGAGGCCGAGCAGGCGCTGGCCGCCAAGCGGCAGTTCCTCCAACTCGCTGAGCAGGCCAGCTAGCCGCCGGCAGGCCGCGGCCGGTTTGGCGGAAGTGACGATAGGGCCCCTTCGTACCGTGGCGGATTCAAGGGGTCGTCGCAACACGGATGAGTCGATGACTTGGTCAGTAGCTTAGCGAGGCGCTCGGCTGGGGTATCCCAGCCGAGCGTTTTGCGTGGTCGGCCGTTGAGTTCGGCGGCGACGGCGGCGAGGTGATCCGGTTGGTGGACGGCTAGATCGGTGCCCTTAGGGAAGTACTGGCGCAGCAGGCCGTTGGTGTTCTCGTTGGAGCCGCGTTGCCAGGGTGAGTGTGGGTCGCAGAAGTAGACGGGCATGTCCGTGGTGACGCTGAACTGGTGGTGCATTGCCATCTCGATGCCTTGATCCCAGGTCAGGGACCGTTTCAGGTGCTGCGGCAGGGTGTTCATGGCGGCGATCAGGCCGTCGCGGACCCGGTCGGCGGTGCGGCCGGCGCCCAGGTGCACCAGCAGGACGTAGCGGGTGGAGCGTTCGACGAGGGTGCCGACCGCGGACTTGTTGTCCTTGCCGATGATCAGGTCGCCTTCCCAGTGTCCGGGCACGGCACGGTCGTCGGCCTCGGCGGGCCGTTCGACTGATCATCACCATCGGATGGGTGAAGCGGGGCTGGCGTTGTCCAGGCTGGCGGCGGGGGCGGCGGACTGCTCTGCCGGTGCGTAGCGCGGCGGTCAGCTCGCGGCGCAGCTCACCGCGTCCTTGGACGTAGAGGGCCTGGTAGATCGTCTCGTGCGACACGTGCAGCTCGTTCCGCTCGGGAAAGTCACGGCGCAGCCGACGGCTGATCTGCTCCGGGCTGTGCCTGGACTCCAGCATGGCCTGGACGTGTTCCCGTAGCGCCGGGTGTGCGGCGATCTTGCCGATCTTCGGGCGAGGCCGCCTGCTGTCGGCGCGTTGCTGGGCCGCGTAGGGCCGGTAGTCACCGCTGTCCGGATGCCGATTGCGGCGGATCTCCCGGCTGATCGTGCCCGGCGAACGCCGCAGCTCAGCCGCGATCACCGCCTGCGACGCACCCTCGCGCAGCCGGTCAGCGATCACGATCCGCTCGTCCTGCGACAGATACCGGTCCGACACGGCCGAAGGCCGGGCAGCGGGACGAACAACTCCCTGCTGCCCGGCCTTCGGCCGGCTCACGCGGCCGTAGCGCCAGCGGTGACCAGTCTTGCGATTGATCCCGACCAACCGACACGCTTCACTCGTACTCACACCCCGCACCACAAGATCCAAATATGCCTGACGCTCCGCGCCAAGCTTCTTCGGTCCCTGCGGCCGGCGACTCTCACGGATCTCGAACACTGCAACCCCTGATCAGGTCAGGCGTTGCAACGACCCCTAGAACCCAAGCGGCAGGCGATAGGAGGGGCCACTGAACGCCTCGGGTCAGGCGTCGCAGCCGGACACCGGCACGTCCGTGACCGGTGGCGCACCGATGGTGGGTAGGCCGAGCAGCACCCCCGGGGTACGCGGCGAGCGGCCCGCCTCGGCGGCGTCTCCGGCCCGGGTACGACGGTGGGCCACCGGCGCGCCGTCGGCGTTGAGATGGTGCGGAGCCGCGTACGTGATCGCGGTGTGCACAATGTCACCCGGCCGAATCTGGCCCGCCAGTTCCCGACCGCGAAGTGGACCAGGCGGCCGTCGCGAGCCCGCCCGGAGAGCCGGCCGGTGCGATCGTCCTTGCGTCCCTCGCCGACCGCGACCAGCACCTCGACGGCCTCGCCGATCAACCGCTTGTTCTCCGCCCAGGTGATCTCCTCCACCGCCGCGATCAACCGCTCGTAGCGCTCCTGGACGACCTGCTTGGGCAGTTGCCCGTCCATGCTGGCAGCCGGCGTGCCGGGTCGTTTGGAGTACTGGAAGGTGAAGGCGGAGGCGAACCGGGCCTCCCGGACGACGTCCAGGGTGCGCTCGAAGTCAGTCTCAGTCTCGCCAGGAAAACCGACAATGATATCGGTGGTGATCGCCGCGTCCGGCATCGCGGCCCGGACCTTCTCGATGATCCCCAGGTAACGATCGGCCCGGTAGGAGCGGCGCATCGCCTTCAACACGTCATCGGAGCCGGACTGCAACGGCATGTGCAGGGCGTGGCAGACGTTCGGGGTCTCGGCCATCGCCGCGATCACATCATCGGTGAAGTCCTTCGGGTGCGGGCTGGTGAAGCGGACCCGCTCCAGGCCGTCGACGTCGCCACAGGCGCGCAGCAACTTACCGAAGGCGAGCCGGTCGCCGAACTCCACACCGTAGGAGTTGACGTTCTGCCCGAGCAGGGTGATCTCCAGCACCCCCTCGGCGACCAGGGCGCGGACCTCGGCCAGGATGTCGCCGGGCCGGCGGTCCTTCTCCTTGCCGCGCAGCGCCGGCACGATGCAGAAGGTGCAGGTGTTGTTGCAGCCCACCGAGATCGAAACCCAACCCGCGTACGTCGATTCGCGGCGGGCCGGCAGGGTGGAGGGGAAGACCTCCAGCGACTCCAGGATCTCCACCTCGGCGGTGGCGTTGTGCCGGGCCCGCTCCAGCAGCACCGGCAGCGAGCCGATGTTGTGGGTGCCGAAGACCACATCGACCCAGGGCGCGCGCCGGATAATCTCACCCCGGTCCTTCTGCGCCAGGCAGCCGCCGACCGCGATCTGCATGCCGGGATGCTGCTGCTTGACCGGGCGCAGGTGGCCGAGGTTGCCGTAGAGCCGGTTGTCGGCGTTCTCCCGGACCGCACAGGTGTTGAAAATCACCACGTCCGGCTCGAGGGCGTCGGCGGCCCGCACGTATCCGGCCCCCTCCAGCAGGCCGGAGATCCGCTCGGAGTCGTGCACATTCATCTGGCAGCCGTAGGTGCGCACCTGATAGGTACGCGGGCTGCCCGGGGCTGCGGTAGTCATGTCGGTGACAGCGTATCCGCAGCAGCCGGGAGACCCGGCGCGAGGAGGAACCGTGTGCCGGAGCATCAAGACCTTGCGTGAGCCCTACGCCACCGGGGTGACCGGAGCCGATATAGAGGCCGCCGCGTTGCAGTACGTCCGGAAGATCTCCGGTTTCCGGAGCCCGGCGGCGCATAACGCCGCGGCGTTCGACGCCGCGGTCGCGGCGGTGGCCGCGGCGACCCGGAACCTGCTCGACCAGCTCGTGGTCCGCGGCGGGAACCCAGATCCCACAGCCTGACCGAGCGGGCACGGTCCAGGCAGCGCTGGTCCGGGCAGCGCCGCTCAGGCCGCAAGCAGTCCTGGCCCGGGCCGTGCCCGCTCAGGCCGCAAGCGATGCTGGCCCCGGACGCGCCGCTCAGGCCGCGGCCAGGGCCGGCACCACCGAATCCGGTGCCCACCGGGACTGGTGGCACTGCGACCAGCCACGGCATCGTGGATGCACCAGCGTGCACAGCCGTCGGTTGGCGAGGATCTCGCCGTCGATGCTGTCCTGGACATCCAGGTGCACCGGGCGGATCGTGCCGTCCGGCGCGACCAGCAGGTAACGCCCGGCATCCAGGGTGTCGTCCGGCAACAGGCAGTGCCGGCCCAACCGGCGGCCGAATGCGGCGATCGCGGCCGCCTCCGCGAGGTCGATCGGAACGCCATAGCAGTCGACCAGGGTCGGGAACTCCCCGGGTTGCTGCCAGACGTCACAGAGGAGCGCGCCGGCCGGAAAAAGCTCGGGATCCGCCACGCCGAGCGGCAGTACCGGCAGGCCGAGTGCGTCAACGAGCGCGGCGTGGATCTCCGCTGGCGTGACGCGGCCGTCGATCCTCCAGTTCCACAGCTCGGTCATCGCCGCCTCCTCACTGACTGTGCTCGATTGGGACCGCCAATAACCAACCCTTACTGACGATGGTGACGGGCCTACCGGGCCGAGCGCGGCCAAGTTACCGGTCTGTGACCATATCTAACGAAATCACACATATGTGACTACTTTTCATAGCAGAAGCAAGCCAGGTTATCGCTGTTCGCCACCGGATGCACTTACCCTGCGTAGTCCTTTCGGCTCTCCGTCCTCAGCCACTCCGATGGGAATTCGGGATCTCACCAGCTCCTTCGAACCGGCCGGCCCTGCCCGGAGCCGCTATAGTCCCCTCTGGAGGCGGGCAGGCGCCTGGTGGTCCTCACGGTCTTCAAAACCGATGCGGCCGAGCACCTCGGCCGGGCGGGTTCGATTCCCGTACGCCTCCGCCAACCCATCCACATCCGTTGGCACCAATCGACTGCGGGTACCGCGCTGTCACACACCTCACCGTCGGTGTTACCGCCCCGTGACGTACTCGGTTGCCTACCTGCACTTCAGGTCCCCTAGAGTTGCGTCACCGATCCAGACTGGGGCCGAGGTTCATCGCGGCTGGAACCGGGATCAGGTGAAGGAATGATTGAGCAACGAGGGGGCGGGGTGACCGAGCGGAGCGACCAACCGCTGATCAGGTTGGACGGGGTCAACAAATGGTTCGGCCCGCTGCACGTGCTCCACGACGTCGACCTGTCGGTCGACCGGGGCGAGGTCGTCGTAGTGATCGGGCCGTCCGGGTCCGGCAAGTCGACGCTCTGTCGGACGATCAACCGCTTGGAGTCAATCAGCTCCGGCTCGATCGTTTTCGACGGCAAGCCGCTGCCGGCCGAGGGGAAGGCGCTTGCCAAGCTGCGCAGCGAGGTCGGCATGGTGTTCCAGTCGTTCAACCTCTTCGCGCACAAGACGATCCTGGAGAACGTCACCCTCGGACCGATGAAGGTACGCAAGGAGAAGCCGGACGCGGCCCGCAAGCACGCGATGGCTCTACTCGACCGGGTCGGCATCGCCAGCCAGGCCGACAAGTTCCCGGCCCAGCTCTCCGGTGGTCAGCAACAGCGCGCGGCGATCGCCCGGGCGCTGGCAATGCGGCCCAAGGCGATGCTCTTCGACGAGCCGACCAGCGCACTGGACCCGGAAATGGTCGGTGAGGTACTCGATGTGATGACCTCACTGGCCCGCGATGGCATGACCATGGTGGTAGTGACCCACGAGATGGGCTTCGCCCGGCACGCAGCCAACCGCGTGATTTTCATGGCGGACGGTCAACTCGTCGAGGACGCTACGCCGGCCGAGTTCTTCGCCAATCCGCGAA
>CAVVPI010000031.1:0-23698 GCA_963750055.1 uncultured Actinomycetota bacterium
AGTCCGCGTTCTAGGCAGCAGACGACCGCCGGCTGCGCAAGGTACCAGTCGTGGAACGCTCATGCATTGGGTGTTCCACGACTGGGCATGCGGTACGACGCATATCGGAGCTACCGAACTTTTTGCGCTGTTATCTGCATTTTTCGGAACAGAACCACCCCAACGCCCTATCTTCCATAGGTAGCGAACCCGGCCCAGAGCCGGACTTTTCGTTCTTTCGCACTCCGGAAGGGTGGGTAACATCGTGCACTTCAGAAATCGATTCCTCCTTATCGGCTCAGCCGCCGCACTGACGGTCGGCCTCGCCGCCGCGCCCGCTGCGGCCGTAACCGCTACCGCGGACACCACTGTGACGTTCCTGCTGGCAGCCGGCACGCTGGACATCAGCGCCCCTGCGTCCGTGACCATCGGAACCACGGACGGCACCAGCCAGCCGCCCGGCACCCTCATCATCGGTCAGATGGGCGACGTCACGGTCACCGACACCCGGGCCTCGGCCGACGCCACCTGGACCGCGAGCGTCAGCTCCACTGACTTCTGTATCGGTGGTTGTGTGCTGGGTACGCCGGCCAGCCAGACGGTGCCGGCCACCGCTGTCGACTACTGGTCGGGGGTCGCCACCGCCGGGCCCACCGGTAATGGCACCTTCGCCGAAGGTCAGACGCTTTCGACCGACGCGGTGGCGATTTCCACCTCGCCCGTCGCATTCAGCCACGTTGGCGGCACGGGTAACAACTCGGTCTCCTGGAACCCGACGCTGGAGATCCAGACCGCGTTGGCGAACCAGGCGGGCACCTACACCGGGACGGTGACGCACTCGGTGACGGATGCGTAGTCGTTGCCGTCGGTTGGCCGATCTCGCGGCCCTCGCCGTCCTCTTCGGCGCTGGCCTGAGCGTTCCCGCTCAGGCCAGCGCCCCCGTGCCGAATCCGGACGAGGGCAGCTTCGGGATCCAATTGCTGGAAGCCCCAGCCAACCGTCGGAACGACCCCCGGGCGAAGCGGTCCATCGTGGACCACCTGCCGCCAGGTAGCGTCATCCGACGCCGGGTGCTGGTCGCCAACAAGACCAGCGGGCGGCTACGCATCGACCTGTACCCGGGTGCCGCAACCATCGACAAGCAGCGGTTCTATCCGGCTGATGGACGAGCGACCAACGAGCTGACCTCGTGGATCTCGGTCGATCAGGAGCAGGTGGACCTGGACCCCGGCAAGGAGGCACAGGTCAAGGTGACCATCGAAGTGCCGGCGACCGCTTCCGCCGGTGAACGGTACGCGCTGATCTGGGCATCGGTCAGCGCCAAACCGAACCCGACCGCGAACGTCAACAAAATCCATCGGGTTGGCGTCAAGCTGTATCTGAACGTCGGTCCGGGCGGCGAGCCGCCTTCCGAATTCACCATCGGTGACCTGGTTCCCGCCCGCGATATCCAGGGAGTGCCCTCGGTCGCCATCAAAGTGAACAACACGGGGCAACGTGCCCTCGAAATGACCGGCGAGGTACGTCTCTCCGACGGACCCGCCGGGCTGAGCGCCGGCCCATTCGAAATAATCAAGGGCACCAATCTGGCGCCGGGCGAGACCGGGGCGGTGGCCGTACAGTTTCCGCGAGAGCTGCCCAACGGCCCATGGCAGATTGATGTCGACCTACAAAGCGGCCTGATCAAACACAGTGCCACCGGTCGGGTCACCTTCCCCAACCCTGGTCAGGTAGGCAAACCCAGCACGCTGTTCGCCCGGCTCGCCACCCCGTGGGGTGTGATCGGCATGTCCCTGCTGGTCGGTCTATTGATCACCGCCGGACTGGTCATCGCTACCCGCCGGACCCGCCGCAGGAACGGCGTACGGATCGACTGATCCGCGGAGGACTTCCGGATCGTGGCCTATCCGACCGTGATCTGGCTGTAGCCGGGCAGCGATCACACATCGCAAGGACTCTTTACAGTACGTCTCCTCGACGCCTACCATTCGATCAACGTCACTCGCGTTGATCGACTAAGTCGTGCCGGTTGCCCGTCCCGCACTGCTCCGCCCGCCCCATCTCCGCGGTTCAGTCGGCACTGGCAGCACCGCCGCCGCCGAAGAGCAGGGAGGCGTGACATGCAGACATCGGACCGGTTGGCAGGTACGCGGGACAGGCGTACGGTCCCGGCAAGCCGCTGGCGGCTGGCCCGAGCGGCGCTCGGTGCCACGCTCGTGATCCAGGCAATCGCGCTGGCCGGTCACCCGGCGACGCCCGCGCTGGCGGACCCAGCGCCGATGCTGGCGGATGCGGCGCCGGCCGGGTCACCCCAGATCGTCCCGCTCCCGGCAGCTCTGGCGACCGTGCCCGGGGAAACCTTCGTGCTGGGAGCCGACACCCGGATCGTGCTGGCGCCGGGCGGCGCCGACGCCCTAGGCGTGGCGGAGGATCTCGCGGCGATCATGCGCCCCTCGACCGGCTATCCGCTGCCGGTATCGGTGGCCACAGCCCGGACGGGCGACATCGCGCTACACCTGACCGACGCCGAGGAGCTCGGTGACGAGGGATACCGGCTTGACGTCACCACCGCCGGGGTACGACTCGAAGCGGCCCGGCCTGCCGGCCTCTTCTACGGCGTGCAGACCCTGCGCCAACTGCTCCCGCCCTGGATCGAGAGCCCGACCGTACGGCCCGGACCCTGGACCGTCTCCGGCGTACGGATCAGCGACCTGCCCCGATACCGCTACCGAGGGGTGATGCTCGACATCGCCCGGCACTTCCAGCCACCGGCCGTGGTCAAGCGTCTGATCGACCGGGCCGCCGCCTACAAGGTCAACGTGCTGCACCTGCACGTCAGCGACGACCAGGGTTTCCGGATCGCCATCAACGGCCGGCCGGAACTCACCACCATCGGCGGCCAGTTCTCGATCAACAGTGACCCCGGCGGTTACTGGACCCAGGCTGAATACCTCGACGTCGTCAACTATGCGGCGGCGCATTTCATGACCGTCATCCCCGAGGTCGACTCGCCGGGACACAACAACGCGATCATCATGTCCTACGCGGGACCCGAGGCGAACCCGTACCTGCCCGACGTCAACTGCAGCAACCGTACGCCGCCGCAGTGGAATCTGACCGGCGCGGTCGGCTACAGCGCGATGTGCCCGGAGAGCCCGAACACCTGGGCGATCATCACCGACATCGTCAGCCAGCTGAGCGCGATAACGCCCGGCCCCTACTACCACCTCGGCGGCGACGAGGTGCCGGCGTCGGTGCTGTCGAGCGCCCGGTACGTCGGCTTCGTTGACCGGGAAGCGCAGCTCGTCACGGCACAGGGCAAGATCGTCATGGGCTGGGCCGACATCTCCCAGGCGAACTTCGGGCAACCCGGATCACCGCAGGCGGTGGCCCAGTTCTGGAGCAACGGAAGCCCGACCGGCGCCGGCGGCGACACCGCCCGCGTGGCGGTGCAGAAGGGCATGCAGGTCGTCATGTCGCCGGCCAACCACACCTACCTGGATATGCGACAGTTCACCGGCAGTCCGCTCGGGCTGAACTGGGCCGGCACGCTGGACGTCTCGCACTTCTACAACTGGTCGGGCAACACCAGCGACCCGGCCAGCTACATCCCGGCACGGACCACCGGCGGAATCACCCTGCCCGCGGTGACCGACGCCAACATCCTGGGCGTGGAGGCGCCGCTCTGGTCCGAGACCCTGCGTACCCTCGCCGACATCGAGTTCCAGGTCTTCCCCCGACTGCCGGCGACAGCCGAAATCGGCTGGTCGCCGAAGACCCACCCGGATCGCAACCTCGCCTCGTTCGTCAGCCGGCTGGCCAGCCACGGCATCCGGTGGCAGCTCCAGGGCCAGAACTTCTACCCCTCCCCGCAGGTGCCGTGGCAGATCGACGCCTCAGCACCGGATCTCGCCTCCAACCAGCGAACGGTCGCCGGTGAGATCGCGTCGATCTCCGCCCCGGGCGCGGCGCTCGACCAGGTCTCGGCAACGGTCGACTGGGGCGACGGGACCAGCTCGTTGGCAACGGTGAGTGGCACGGCCGGCACCACCAAGAGCATCAACAGCATCTACCCGGCCACGGCGCACCACACGTACGCCCGCAACGGCGTCTACCGGGCGACGCTCACCGCCTCGCGACCGGGCAATAGCACGACGACTCACTTCACCGTGGTGGTGGACACCTGCACTTCGACGGTCTCGGGCCGCCACAATGGCCCGCTGGTCGTCGCCGCCGGGGTGACCTGCCTGGCCGGCGCCACGGTCTCCGGTCCGGTAGTCGTTCAGCCGGGCGGCTCGCTGATCGGCACAGCCGCTTCGATCGAGGGACCGGTGCGCGCCACCGACGCGGCGACGGTCGAACTCCTCGGCGGTTCGGTCAGCGGGCCGGTACGCATCACCGGCACCACCGGTGACGTGGTCATTGAGGGGGTACGGATCAGGGGTCCGCTCGCCGTGACCGGCACCGCCACCGGCTCGCCGCCGGTGGTCGCCGGCAACACCGTGGACGGTCCGCTCTTCTGCACGGATAACACGCCCGCGCCGGTCAACAACGGCCAACCAAACACCGTACGCGGCCCGGCCACTGGTCAATGCCGTAACCTCTGACCGCTAACCGACCGGGTCGGTAACCCAAGCGGGCCGACGACACCGACCCGGTCCACCGTTCGCCCCGTGCCGCGCGACGGGAAACCCGGCCTACCTGCACTCGTCCAGTCGCCACCATTCGCCGGTTAGTGGCGGGTAGTTTCGAGCCCAAGGGTCCGCGCACCGGCGGAACTCCGTCATACGTCCGTTCTAGCGTGCGGGGATGGGGGTGTTCGAACTGACCGTAGATCTCGTGGCTACTATCGGCACAGCTCATCCTCGAGTACTGTCCCGCCCAACAGGCTTCGCCCTCGAACTGGGGTGATGGCAGCCACAGCAAGGGCTACCTGGAGGTGGGTGATGACCTGGATCGCCGACCTCGAAGACGAGCGACGTCGACTCACTGAGCTAATTGAGACCCGAATGGATGATGATTCTCCAAGCGTACAACTAGGTCTTCAATCGCTCAAGAATCGACTTGCGGAAGTAGTGAAGACATTAGAGGACGCCGCGCGTCCCCGCCTACGCCTAAAGCTAACTGGTGCCGCCGTTCATAATCACGAAATCGACGTGAACGCCCTCGCCCCCATACTAGGCGAATTGCAGGAGACAATCTCCTCGATAGGCCAGGCATTGCGGGGAACCGCGACAACCTTTAGTTCGATCCCGACGGACATCAGGTTAGAAACTGCGATGTCGGTGGAAGCATTCGAGCCGGGGTCAGTAGTCATATCCCTGAGGACGGCACCTGACCCGCGCGCCACCACGCCAACCCTCGCCGAGAAGCTAGACGACAGAAGTCAGCCACTTGGCGTTGCCGCAATGGACCGACTAATACAGCTCGCCCGTATCGCCCGGAGCGATGATGTAAACGACGATGCGCTGATTGACGATGTATTTCCGCTCGGCGCACGAACTTATTTGCACCTAAGCAAACTGGTGAAAACACTCGTAGACACCGAGACCGAAGCAGACCTTAGCGCGCTCTCACCGATCGAGGGCGAGCGCCACGCCTTTCTCGGGCTCCCCGCAGCCCGACGGATCAACGACGTTCTACGCAGAACCAACGTTGCTGTCGAGCGACAGGATTATGTCGGCGAGCTCCGTGGCGTAAGCAGCGTCAGGAACGCTTTCGAGTTGCTGCTACCAGAAGGAAAGCTGATTGTCGGCAAGGTGCGAGAGGACCTGGTTCCTCAACTGCGCCAGTGGTACGAGAAACGAGTGCTAGCAACGTTCGACATCACCATCACCCGGTCGCTCACAACAGGGGCCGAGTCGCAAAGGTTTTTGTTGATCGGCCTTGCGGATGCTTCCGCTGACTCCCCTGGCGAGCAGTTCATTCAGACGGGATAGGAAGCAGAGGCAGCAGGAATCGGCGGGGCCGTCGGAATCAATTGACCGCTGCCTGCTCCTGGCTGCGCAGATCTCGCGGTCCGGCGCCTGGCGAGCGCGATCAAGCGAACATTCCAGTCACTGTAGTCATCGTGTATCCGCCCTATCTGGAACGAGCCCTGAGCCAGGGGTCCTGGATCGAGCAGGGCGATCGGGTCAAGCAATGCAAGAAGGGCTGCGCCCCGCTTGACGCTTCCCGCAAGGAGGGGGCAACCCAGGGCCGTTCCCTACGCGCGACCCCGTACGCCTGAACGAGCTGCGACTCCGAGGGGATCGCACGACCCGGCAACCAGTCACCTCGACGGATCCGCGCACTCAGGATGCCCGCAAGCTGCCGGTACGGCGCCACTGGACCGCCGTGGTCAATCTCGTCGTTCGGGCCGAACTCCATAGCAACGACGCTGCCGTCTGACAGTGTCAGTGGCGGAAGGCGTCGGCCTTGGTTGCCGAGACGAACGCGGCCCAGCCCGACCGGCTCACCAGCAGCGCCGGACCAGCGACGTCCTTCGAGTCCCGCACGCCCACCACACCGACCAGGTTGTCCGCCACCTCGACGCAGTCGCCTTGGCTGTTGGACCGCCTACTCTTCCGCCACGTCGCGCCAGAGATATCGCTCATGACTCGTACTCCTTCGCGGTGTCAAGGAGGAGGTCCCGCGAGGCGGGCTCATCCATCGACGCGGATAGCAGGTCGTTGAAGGCCCAAGCATAGCGGGCACTTTCGGCCGGCTTGTCAAGGAAAAGAGCGCCGGTGAAGCCCTCGACGTAGACGGTAGTTGGCTCGTGACGCTGCGGGAAGTCCAAGAGCTTGAAGGAGCCACAGGCCATCGTTCCCCCGTGCAATCCGGCGCCGAACGGCAGGATCCGGATCGAGACGTTTGGTAACTCACTCGTCCCGGCTATCCTCCGCAACTGCGCGGCCATGATCTCCTTCGACCCGATCGGCCTTCGCAAGACCGCCTCATCGAGCACGATTTCAAACTCGGGCGCTTGAGGATCAAGCCGAGTGAGCAGCTTGGCACGCCGTAGGCGGACGGCGACCCGTCCCGCGATCTCATCCCTGGGCACGCCATCTACGTCCTTCTCGAACACTGCGGTGGCGTACTCCCGGGTTTGCAGTACACCGGGGATAAGCCCGATGTGGTACTCGCGCAGGCGGCACGCTGCCTCTTCGAGGCCGACGTAGATCTCGAACCAGGGTGGATGTCGGCGTAGTCGTGCCACCAACCCTTGTCCTTGGTGTGCGGGGCGATGGCGGCCAGCGCGACGACGGTCTGCTCGTCGGCGCCGTACAGCTCGCACATGGTTCGCACGTCGTGCGAGCGGATCGCCAGCTCACCGCGCTCCAGCCGCCACAGCTGGTCACCGACCACTCCAGCGCGCGAGCCGCGTCGACCTGCGCGATGCGCGCCTCCTCCTCCCGCAGCTTGCGTAGCTCCCGCCCCAACTGCCGGCGCGGCACAGTCGACCCGATTTTCGTCTCCGGCACGATGCGGCCCCCCTGACTATGCACCGGATACCGGCAAACCGCGCTGTCGGCATAGCCGGTGCATCTTCACCCGATTACCGACATCAGTCGATCGTCTCTATCTCTACCACAGCCCTCCGTCACCATTGCGTCGCGGAACGCATGCCGACGGATCGGGTCGTTCCACCAAACCCTGAAGAAGCGCCTATAACGGGCGCTGATTCGACGTACCCGGATCTGGTCGGAGCTGGTCGTTCGGTCGGCAAGCCAGGCGGCCAGCTCCGACCGGCCACCCCGGTCGAAGCCGGGTGCGGCGGTCACTGCGATCCCCCACGAGCGTGGCCGCCGCGCCCTTCCAGTCCCGTAACAACGGCCAGCGACCTGAACGCGAGCCGTCGATCAACCGCGAGGGCAGGTTATGCGAAAGTTCTGGCAACTCTGGCGTACGAGACGACGGCCGGCCGAGCCGCCGCTGATCGGCCCGGCAACCCGGTACGCCGCCGGTCGGGGTGGCTACGCCTCCGGCGCGGCCCCGGCCGAAGCCCCGTCGCAACCGGAAGCCGCCCCGAACAGGGACCTGGATACGGGTACGGGTCAGAAGTTGGCCTGGCCCTGCTGGCCAAGCTGGAACACCCCGACCCAGATCCTCGGTCTTCCGCTGCTCACCCTCGGGCAAGCCAACCTCTACCGGCTGCCAGCCGGCGCGCGGTAACCGGCCATGCTGGAGCAGCCACTGACCTCGGCCCAGGTCCGGTTAAAGCTGATCTCGCGTATGGATGGGTGAGGCGATGGACCCGGAAGAGAGCGAGGTCGAACGGTTGCGCGCCGAACTGGCCGCGGTGGAAACCGCGCTCCGCAACGCCCGGCGGGAACTGTTCGACTGCAAGGCCCGACTCTCCCTGATCGCCCAGGTGGTTCGTGACCCGGCTCGGGTGCGACGGGTCCCAGGAGTCGCCTTCGGCGCCGTCCTCGCGGCCCTGCGCTCCGGAACCGGCATCGTCCGCGAGCCAAGAACCGGATTCCATGATCGTTAGCCGTTGGACGGTCAAAACAGGTCGGGTAGACACCGGTAGCGGGCTAACGATCAGGGTAATCGGCGGGTGGTCCCAGACCGACATCCGATCCGGGAGGGAATCGAGCATGGCTGACCAGTACACGCTTCGCGACCCGCTCACCCAGCACCCGAAAGCGGACCCGAGCTACCGCCAGTCGCAGAAACCGCCCGGACTGTCACAGCAGATGAATCCGACGCCCGATGCGGGCGAGATGACGTACCGGGGCACCGGGCGGCTCGCGGGCCGCAAAGCGGTGGTCACCGGCGCGGACAGTGGGATCGGGCGGGCGGTCAGCATCGCTTTCGCCCGGGAGGGGGCGGATGTGGTGCTCGCCTATCTTCCCGAGGAGGAACCCGACGGACGGGAAGTGGTCGAGTTGGCGAGAGAGGCCGGGCGCCGGGCGGTCGCCCTCCCCGGCGACCTCAAGGAGGAGGCGTACTGCGAGCAGGTGATCGACACCGCCGTTAACGAACTCGGCGGGATCGATATCCTGGCGAACGTCGCGGGGATGCAGCAGGCGGTCACCGACATCACTGAGCTGAGCACCGAGCAGTTCGATGACACCTTCAAGACCGACGTGTACGCGATGTTCTGGCTCTGCCGCGCGGCGGTCGGAAAGATGCGGCCCGGCAGCGCGATCATCAACACCACCTCGGTGAACACCTACCGCCCGTCGCCGATCCTGCTGGACTACGCGAGCACCAAGGGCGCGATCAACGCCTTCACCAAATCGCTGGCCCAGCAGGTGGCGCAGAAGGGAATCCGGGTCAACGCGGTAGCCCCCGGTCCGGTTTGGACGCCGCTACAGGTATCCGGCGGGCAGCCCACCGACAAGCTGGCCCATTTCGGCGCTTCGACGCCGATGGGACGGCCCGGGCAGCCAGCCGAACTTGCGCCCGCGTACGTCTTCCTGGCCAGCCAGGAGGCGAGTTTCGTCAGCGGGGAGACCCTCTGCGCCACCGGCGGCATGCCGACGCCCTGAGCCATTCAGGGTCGATGCCCGTAGTCGAGGAGAGCCGAACCTCCCGGGGTCACAGAACGTTATCAATCGTTGTCGGGGATGTGTCATTGATGGTTGGATCTGGGTGCCGGTCGTACTGTATTTGATCATCCGAATGGCTAGATGTGTTGACTGGGCGACCCGCGTTACCTATACCATGATGATCCGCGCCCTTCCTAGATCATCCACACACTCTAAAGGGCGCGGCAGCCATCGCAAATCGAGCCATGGCATGAGCGGTGACCTGCCCATGCTCATCGTGCATGGACCGCTCCGCGGATGACTAGCTCCGTTGAAAGGGAGAAAATGCCACTCGAAAAAACGCTGCACTCGTCATTGCGCGCACTCCACATCCCGGGGTGCGCGTCATGAAGCTGAAGCGGACCGTGGCCAGCGTGGTCACCGCAGCGGTGACCCTACTATTGGTCAGCTCTGTCAACGCCGGTGCTGAGGTGCGTGCTGATCACTCCGCCGCCAGCCAGGCGGGCACCGAACCCGTGGTTGGTCGGGCCAAGTTCAACCCCGCGTTCACGCACGGCCAGGTCGTGGTGGATGGCACCCCGCTGCACTATGTCCGTGGTGGATCCGGTCCGGCCATCGTCCTCGTGCACGGCTGGCCGCAGACCTGGTGGACCTGGCGCAACGTGATGCCCGCGCTCGCCACCAACCACACCGTGATCGCGATTGACCTGCCGGGACTGGGTGATTCCGGCATCCCCAACGGCGGCTTCGACAAGACCACCACCGCCCGGCGCATCAACAAGGCCGTCCGCCAGTTGGGCGTCCAAAAGGCGACGCTGGTGGGACACGACACCGGTGGTTTGATCGCAACCCCCTACGCGCGTCTCTTCCCCAACGAGGTAGACCGGATCGTTGTGATGGAATCCCCGCTCTCCGGCTTCGGGCTCGAAGATTTCTATGGGCTGAGCTGGCACTTCCTCTTCAACTCCGCGCCCAAGCCGATCCCTGAGACGATCATGGATAACAAGGATGTCAGCACCTACCTCGGCATGATCTTCGATAGCAGCCACATTCCGGGCGCGGTGGACCGCCAGGCCTACTACCGTGCCTACTCTGATCCGCGCAAGCGGAGCGCGGGTTACGAGTACTACCGGGCGTTCCCGGTGGACGCGGCGGAGAACCGGGCCGCGGCCCAAACCCACCAGTTGGCCATGCCGATTGTGGCGATGGGCGGGGAGTTCCTGTTCGGGACCGCGATCGCGGACTCATACAAGAACGTCGGCACCGACGTACGCGAAGTTGTCGTGCCCAACTCCGGTCACTTTACTCCCGAAGAGAACCCGACCTTCGTGATCGATTGTTTGAACCTCTTCACCGGGGTGACCACCTTCAGTCCGCGAACGGCGCCTGAACTCGCCAACTGCGCCCGGTAGCACCAACCCGAAGCACGTTCTGAGGCCGTTCCTGATGGAACGGCCTCAGAACGGCTACGGCCCGGCTGGCAGCCACCGCCGCGCCCGCGGCACAGGACCGGGGTTGGCGGGCAACCCGACCAGCCTGGGCCTGGTCACCGGGTTACCGGGGCGAGGGTCAGACCGGCGTCCCGGGGGCCAGCCACCTGAGCGGCAATCGGTGCCAGATCCGCGAGTTCCTCAGCGGTCAGCATCAAGGTGGCGGCAACTAGGTTCTCCTCAAGCCGGGTGCGTCTGCGGGTGCCGGGAATGGGGACAACCGAAATGTTGTGGACCGAGGCCCGCTGATGGACCCAGGCCAGCGCGACCTGTGCCGCTGTGACAGACCTGGCTGCCGCGATCCGGTGCATAGGGGCGAGCAGTTCGGCATTGCGCCGGGCGTTCTCCCCGGTGAACCGAGGCATATGCCGACGGAAATCGTCCGGGGAGAGCTGATCGGCGCTGGCAAAGGATCCGGTCAAAAAGCCCCGGCCGAGCGGCGAGTACGGCACGACCGCCACGCCGAGCTCAGCCGCGACCGGAACGACACTCATCTCAACATCACGGGAGAAGAGCGACCACTCCGACTGGACGGCGACAATCGGGTGCACCTGGTGAGCGGCCCGCAACTGCACCCCGGTGGCCTCGGACAACCCCAAATGACGAACTTTGCCCTGCGTGACCAACTCGGCCATCGCACCGACGGTTTCCTCAACAGGCGTTGCGGGGTCGATCCGGTGCGCATAGTAAAGGTCAATTACGTCGATGCCGAGCCGCCGCAAACTGGCCTCAACGGCCGCGCGGAGGTACGTCGGCGAATTGTCGATTCCTCGGTAGCGTGGGTCATCGTCCTTGCGTACGAGTCCGAACTTGGTGGCGATCGTCACCTGATCACGGTTAGCCCGGATGAATGGGCCGATCAACTCCTCGTTATGACCGCGGCCGTAGATATCAGCGGTATCGAAGAACGTAACGCCGAGATCCAACGCCCGATCGAGGGTCCGCACCGACTCCGCGATGTCACTCGGGCCATAGAACTCACTCATCCCCATGCAGCCGAGACCCTGCACTCCGACCGGCGGCCCGGCGGCGCCCAGCACAACAGTCGGAAACTTTTGCCCGGTCACTGTCCCGCTACTCTCATCAACGCCACGCTACCGGCCCGACCAGAGACTGCCCGCAGCAATCTCCTCATCGACCTTCTTCAGCAGTTCCACGTCAATCTGCCGAATGTCATCGACCATGTACCGAACCCCGGTGGCCTCCATCTCGGCCCGCTGGAAGTTGTGCGGCATGCTGGCCGGAACACCGACAAAGCCGGCACCCAAAGCCCTGGTAACTTCGGCCACGCGGTTGATGTCGTCAACGAAAAGAACTTCGTCGAACTGGTAGCCGAAGATGTTCCGGACGATCTCCTTGACGCCGGGCCGGAAGTCGTTCACATCGACGTAGGGGATCTCCGCGTCGAAAAACCCGGAGAGGTGGCCAAGGTACTTGTCGAAGGTGTACTCGCGGTTGCGTCCGCCATAGCACACGACACGAACGTCGACCTCCCGTAGCGTGGCGAGAAGTTCCTCGGCGCCCTCGGTCACCTCGATCGGGTTTGTCGTCAGATACTCGTCCCGGTGCTCGAAGAACGCGGCGATGGTCTCCTTGGCCGACCAGGGCAGTTTGCAAGCCAGCGCCATGTTTTGGCCAGCCGCCAACTGGGGCGACCCCCAGACGAGGCGCTCCACCTCGGCGGTGTACGTACCACCGTGTTTGGTGACAAAGCTTTCGATGACCGGGCTGTAAGTGTCATTGAGTAGCACACCATCGCTGTCCAGCGCGACCAGGCGGACTTTGCTCAGCTTGCTCATTCTCTGCTCCAGACAATAATTTAGATACGGCAATTGATACGACTCGTGGTCAGTCTGCGGTCAGCACGAGCGCGGCGTTGTGCCCGCCGAACCCCAACGACGTGCTCACCGCCACTTCGATCGGCGCCCTTCGCGGCTCACCACTGACCACATCGATGTCAAGTTCGGGGTCGAGGTTCGTCAGATTCGCCGTGGGCGGAACGAGATCGTGCTCGATGGCGAGCGCAGTGTAGGCAGCCTCGATCGCACCCGCGGCGGCCAGCGCGTGGCCGGTGACGCCCTTGGTCGAGGCCACCAGGGGCCGGTCGCCAAGTACCCGACGAAGCATTCGTCCCTCGATGACGTCATTCAGCGGCGTTGACGTTCCGTGCGCGTTGACGTGGTCGACCTCCGAGGCCCCTAGGCCCGCGTCCGCCAGGGCTGCCCGCAGCGCACGCTCGATACCCTGTCCGCCCGGCTCCGGGGCGGTGGCGTGATGAGCGTCCGTAGCGGAGCCATACCCCCGCACCACCGCCCGAATCCGAGCGCTACGCGCCCGCGCGTCCTCGGTCCGCTCCAGCACCAGCACACCAGCCCCCTCCGCGGCGACGAACCCAGCACGATCGGAATCGAAGGGACGAGAAGCCGTGCCGGGTAGGTCCCCCCACTTGGCGAGCGCACCCATCCGGCTGAGACCGGCGATGACCAGAGGCGTCAGCGCGGATTCGGCGCCACCGGCGAGAACCACGTCGCAGGCCCCCGAGCGGAGGAGTTCCCGCGCGGTGCCCACCGCTGTCGTGCCTGAGGCACAGGCGGTCGCCGTGACCAGGCTCGGACCCCTCGCGCCAATGTCAATCGCGACGTACCCGGCGACCATGTTCGTCATGTACATCGGGATCAGGAGCGGGGAGATCTTTCGTGGGCCACCGTCAATCAGGGCTTGATGCTGTCGCTCAAAGGCGCGGGCTCCACCAAGCGAATTACCGAGGACGACACCCACCCGGGCGCCGTCCCACGTACTCAAATCCCATCCCGCATCCCCGATGGCCTCGCGGCACGCCACGATCGCCAACTGTACGAACCGCTCCAACTGCCAGGATGAAAACCCACCAAGTAGGACCTCCGCGTCAAACCCCGGCACCCGGCAGTTGAAGCTGACCGGGGAACCCTGGAGGGCCTCATCGGTCGTCGCGCAGGAAACGCCCGACTGGATACGGTCCCAGTTCGCCTTCACACCGATACCGGCCGGTGTCACCAGACCGAGCCCGGTGATCGCGACCCCGAAGGATTCCTCCCGGCCTGCCATCAGGCCGCTGCCCGCTTGGCTGCAATTAGCCTAGCCGCGTCCCGCACGGTCATGTCGTTGGTGAGCTCGCCATCATCGATCGCGATTCCGAACTCGCCATCGAGCAGCAGCGCGAGTTCGACGATAATCAGGGAGTCGACGTCGAGTGACGCGAACGTCGCTTCCGAGTCGATAACACCGTGCTCTACTTTGAGCTGATTCACCAGCACCGCGGCTATCCGCTCTTCAATCGCGTTCATCAACATCGCGCTCCTGATTGGTTGACGCTGCTTTGTCGCGAGCCTGTCCGGGTGGTCGCAAATTGCGGCCAGACGAGGGCCACCGACCCCCAGGTGAGTCCACCGCCAAAACTGGCGAGCACCACCCGGTGGCCTGGCTGGAGCTCCCCGGAAGCGACGCTGTCGGCCAGCGCCAGTGGGATGGAAGCGGCCACCGTGTTACCGACCCGATCGATATTCGAAACGAACCGTCCGACCGGCGAACCCAGTTTTCTGGCGACGGCGACGAGAATGCGGGCGTTGGCCTGGTGCAGCACGTACCGGTCGACTTCAGGCAGTGACCAACCACTGAGCGCTGCCGTCTCCTCCACCGACGCCGACATCCGGCGCACCGCCTGGGCGAAGGCGGCTTGCCCCTGCATAGTGAAGTAGAGGTCCTCCTGTTTGACCGGCGAACCCGTGGAGCGCTGACGTGATCCCCCGCCTGGAATCTCGATGAGATCGCTGCGGCTGCCATCGCTGCCCAGACTCAGTCCCCGCAGGGCGCCCTGTTCATCGGCGGACCCCGCACGAAGGAGCACCGCTCCCGCACCGTCACCGAAGACTGCCCTCGTCGTGCGATCCGCTGGATCGAGAATTGTCGAGAACGTGTCCGCGCCGATGACCAGCACGCTGTCCACGGAACCCATGGCGATCAGCCCCGCCGCGGTCGCCAGGGCGTACACGAAACCCGCGCAGACGGCGGATACGTCAAACGCCGGGACATTACTCAGTCCCAGCCTGCTGGCTACCTCGGGAGCGGTCGCCGGACAGAGGCGGTCCGGCGTGCTGGTCGCGACGATGACCGCGTCGGCGGTCGTCGTCCCAGCCGACTCCAACCCACGCCGACCTGCCTCAACGGCGAGGTCGCTGGTTGCCCCGCCCGGAGGGACAACATGCCGCCGCAGGATGCCGGTACGGGTTCGGATCCACTCCTCATCAACGTTCAGGGACAACGCCAGTTCACGGTTGGTCACGACCCGCGAAGGCACCGAGGCGCCCAACCCGGCGACGACTGTCGCTCGATCCATCAAGTCACCTCTCCCGTTCCCGGCCCGAGAACGGGGTGCTGGCAGATGACGGCCATGGCGATCCGCACGCGCGCGATATCCGTGCCGGCCTGATGAAACGTCACCTCAACATGCGGATGTGCTGGGGCAGCGGCACCCATTGGGCCGGGTCCGCCCCCGTGCGCCCGTTTCGCCGTCATCGTAATGGCCTCGTCGAGTTCCGCGTATGCGGAAAAGGATGACTCCATTTCGAGCATGGTTGTCCGGTACGTTTCACCGCCGCCCCATTTCTCTGTCGCGAGTGCGGCGATCTGGCGGGCAGCCTCCACCAGCACCATCCCTGGGACGTGATCCTGAGCATGGTCGAAAAAGCTGATGTGCTCTAGCGGGATACGCAGAGCGGCGGTCACCGACTCCGATCGGGCCAGCACGTCGAGCAGTAGGACATCGGTGGCGTTGATCCGACCCACGAGCGCCGGCCCAACCAACTGGCCGGTCATCAGCGACGGCTGCTCATCCGACGACAACGGCGGCGGTCCGGCGCGCCTGCGCGACCTGATCACAGCGTAGGTCTGCGCGGCAAGGTATCCGACCTCCATGCGGACCTGGCCGATCCGGATGCCGGACACCCAGAGGTGGAATTCATAGTCAAGCCCACACAATTTGTCGCGTACCCAACGGGGGTTGCTGGTGAACGCGACCATGCGCAGTTCCTTCGGGCCGGACTCCGTCCGGGTCACGATGGTGCGCAACGCCTCCTCGGACAGTTGCGCGGACCAGTTCCGCAGCACGAAAGCCGCCCCCATCTCGACCTCGAACAAGGCGTGGGCGGCGTATGTTTCGGCCTGTCGGCAGCACTCAAGCAGCAACATCGGATCCACAAGTCGGGGGACCGGGCCGACATGGCTGGTGTAGTGCGGGTGTACGACAGGTAGCAGTGCCGCCGCGACGAAACTATGTTGGTCGACTCGTCGGACGTCGGTCACGAATACCTCGGTCAGGTTCCGCCGATGCAGCCGGGTCCGGTCAACGGTGCGTGAGAAGTCCAACGACTCCGCGGCTTCCAGGCCACGGTCGCTGGCAGCGACTGACATCCGGACTACCCCCTCTCGCCGATGGTCGCGTGACTCGGGATCGGTTCGACCACGGTGCGGAGCAGGTCGGACACCGGTACGGCCGGATCGCGACTCATCAACATGGTGGCCACCCGATAGGGATCCGCGTAGCCGCGCCGTCCCGCCACCGCGGCTAGATACTGACCGGTCGGGAGGGCGGTATCGCGGTCGCCGTGCTCGGTGAGCAGACGGTGGGCGCGGCGGACCCACCGTCGCAATTGGTACACCGAAAAGGATTGACGGGCGGTACGGCCCAGACCGGCCACCAGGTACAGCCGAAGGCCGAGCCGAAACGCCGCGAGTCCAAACTCGTCGACAATCTGGCCGGCGAAGGCTTCCAGGGTGTGACCCTGCCAGCCCCCGAACCGGGTGGACTGGACGACGCCATCGATGGGAACACGGGGCACCTCGAACCGAGCGACGTTGGCACCGAGCGCGGTCAGCACATGTCCGATGGTTTGATAGTCGGCGCGCAGTTGCGTGTCGTGGGCCAAGACCACCAGGTCGTAGCCCTCCAGCAGCGGCACCAGTTCCCGGAGCAGATAGAGCAGATAATTCGCCTGACCGTCCGGGCCGAGGATGACTCGTAGTGGTTGGCCCACCGCGGTCGCGTCCAGGTAGACCGGGGCACCCAGGGCGCGGCCGTTGATGCAAAGATCGCGGCTGACCAGTAGGTCCAAAATCTCGGCTTCGCTAGCCAGTTCGGGACCGGTTCGGCCGAGTTTCGGGTCGAACATCCCCAGCACCCGATAGTGGCTTTCCCAGATGGCCAGCAGTCGCGCGCTGATCGGATGCGTCCAGCCTGCCTCAGCACGTCGTACGGTCGGCTCAATGGCGGCGTACGGGAGCCGTTCGGCCCGGTGGTAGGCGGAGTACAGTTCGCCGATCTCCTGCTCGGACATCGCTTCGCACGGCACCCCGGGGTGGTGGCGATCGAGGTAGTCCCAGAAGCCGGCCACCTGCTGACTTCCCGCATAGGTGGCGTGATGGTAAAGGCAAGTCACCTCAGCGAAGGTCGTGGTGGCTCGGTAGAGCATGTCCAGGGACAGCAGATACTTCAGATGGGTTGGCGTCAGCGGCTTGGTGGGGCTGATCGTCACCGGTGCGAGCAGAATCCGATGCCTGGCTCGGTCCGCCACGGCGTGCGTCACCGGTCTGCCGCCGGACGCCCCATGGCTTGTCGAACGCGGCTGATTACCTCCTCAGCCTCGACCGGGGTGCAATATCCGGGATCGGCGATAAAGGTCCGCCCGCTCACCCTGCCGATCACCCGAGGCACCATCCAGAGATGGAAGTGCTCCGTGCCTTCCATGCAGGAGAAGATGTGGACGCGGGGCGCCCCGGTCGCCTCCTTGAGTGGACCGGTGAGCCGCTGAACCAGCGGGCCGAGAGTGCTCGCCTCCTCAGGTGAGAAGTCGGCGTAGTCAAGGAAATGCCGATGGGACTCGATCAGCAGGGTGCCGGCCGGCCAGTACGGTGTGGGCCCATGCCCGACCCGCCACGTCCCGTCATCGATGAGATGACCGCCGGGCGGTACCGGGAAGCCGGCCCAGGCGGGCACCGCCTCTCCCGCGTATTTGCCGCAGACCAGACAGTCACGCTCACGAGGGGTCCGTCCGCTCAGCAGCCGGCTGAACGGATCACGGACCCGGGCGAGCGGCTCCAGTTGCGCATGCCGGGTGTACCAGACGTCAAGCTCAGCAGCGGCCGAAGCCGGATCCGACATCCTCGGCATCGCGGTCCCGGCCCAACGCTCACGCGCCTCCGCTCCGGTCAGGCCGCTGAGGTCACCGATGTCCTGCCAGGATCCGCCCTTGCCGCGTATATAGCTGACGATGGCCTCCTGGAGCAGCGGAACCCCATTATTCAGCAGGGACCACAGATGCTCAGCCAGATTCCCGGTATCGTCTGGTGCCGGTCCGTCGGCGTCAGCGGCAACCGCCACCCGCAATGCCTCTGACATCTCCTGCAGTTGTACGGACAACGCCAGGCGGGACAGATCGGCATCGGTAAAGTCGGGAATGTCCACGTGTCCTCTCCAATCGGGGTCGTCGCGTTTCAACGACCCTTATCAGGTGAAAGCCAGGTAAAGAGACGAAGCGTCGTAGAGGCGCCGCGAGCATAGTGCACACGGGCATAACCGGTAGCACCACTAACCAACTCGGAGTCGAGATCCAGTCGATGGATCAGGCGAATCGGCTCATCCGCGCGCAGCCGCCCTCGGAGTACTGACTCGGTCAGGGTGTGATGCAGGTGCACGAGATATTCAGCCAGCGTCAGGGATCGGACGGCCACGTGAAGTTCCCGATATGGAAGACCAGCCTTCGACGAATCGTGAAGCCGAGTATCGGCAGGCGGAAACTCCATGTTCGCGGGCAGTTGTGGAAGTACTCCGGTCACCGGCTTGAGTAGTCGGCTCAGGCCAGGCAGCCGCGCGGATGAAAAGGGCCCCAACCAGGCCGCGCTCGCGCCTCGTGCGATTACCCGTGCCGGCGTCCGTCCAGTCAGGTTGGCTGGGTTGCCGAACAGGAAACGTGTTTTGGTCCAGGATCGGCGCCAGGCATCAACCTCGTCGTCCGACAGCGCCGCCGCGAACAGCCGGGCGCCGTGCACCAGGTCGCCCAGGTCGACGCTGCGCAGGAGCATCAGCACAGTGGACTCCGCCGCGTTCCCCTCCTTCGCCTGCTGCGGATCGCGGTCCACCCAGGCCGCGCGATCAGCGAACAACTCGACCAGCCGCTCCTGCGCCGGCGGGGTTGTCAGGTATTCCGTTGACTTCACCGGACCGCCGCCATCTCCAGCGCCGCCAGTACCGTCGCCACAACGGTCTCCGGACGCTGGGAGGCGTTGATACATTGCAGTGGCACATCATCAACCTCTGCGAGGATCGCGGCGCGCAGATCGGACTGTAGCCGGATGAAGTTCGCCTTACCCGCGGTCGTACCGTAGTGCTCGAACTCATTGATCCAGGCGCCATGGCTACTGCGCGCCCACGCGACTTCCGGCAACACGTCCAGGTAGAGCACCCCTCTGGGCCGCGGGAACGAACGCCAGTAGTCGAACGTGGGCTGATGCTCGACGCCGAGCAGGCGGCACTTAGCGAGAAGCTTGTAATAGTATGAGTCAACGATCACCCGTTTTTCCCCGTCCAGGCGGGCGAGTTCGTCTCGAAAATGCAACACGATGGAGTTAAGGACGGACAACACAAGCTCTGCCGAATAGCGCTTACCGGCCCACACGAACGCGTCCGAGATCCAGCTTCCTCGTAATCGTTGGATCAGCGGGTAGGATTCGAGATATCGATCATCATAGGATATGACCCGCCAACCGTGTTTGTCATGCAGTGTGTTCAACACGGTTGACTTTCCGGCAAAGTCCGGGCCGAGCAGCGTCCAGAACTCAATCACATCGACCGCCTTGGTGGCGGAGCTGACCGGTCACACCGGTGCTCCCTTCGTCAGCCATCCGACCGTCAGGAAACTCGCGTACATCACCGGGATGTAGGCGAGGGTGGGCGCCACCGGCCACCGCGTGGTCGTGGTGGCGAAGCGAATTGTCGCGACAACCGGCAGCGCCAGAGGCAGCAGCACGAGCCAACCCCAGCCGTACCCGGCACCGGGTTGCCATGGCCGGAGCGCCGCCAGCACGATGGCGCTGGCCAGCACCGCGGAGCCGAGCGCGACGGCCGTGGTCCCCCACGGACCAAGAACGGTGCTGTATGTCCGCTCTCCCAGGTGTGGCCGGTGGGTGGCCTTCCGGCCGAACTCCAGGCATACGCCGCTGAGCGTGACCGCGATGATGGCCATGAGCCCGGCGAGGCTTGGCCTCTGGTGCTCCGTACGCAGGAAGCCCGCGTACACGTAAAGGCTCAGCAACGGCTGGATCGGCAGATTCACGGCGAGGTGCAGCGCCAGCCTGTCACCGGACGGCCAGTTGATCAGCCGGTCCAATGTGATTACCGTCGCCGCGTAACCGAGTTGGACGGCCAGCACGAGGAGCACCAGACCCCGTCCGGCGTTGAGCAGCAGCAAGACGGCAGCGCCCAAGGCGATGAGCGTCACCAGATCCCGTTCCCGGACCGTACCGCTGGGCAGCGGCCGGTGCGGGTTGTGCCGGCGGTCGTAGTCGTAGTCGCGGATGTCGTCCATCGCACGCAGCAGGAGCATGCCGACCACCAACGTGACGGCGGTGATGCCGAGTTCACCATCGGAATGCCAGCGAGAGACACCGCCGGTGACTAGGGCGAACAGGGCAGTCAGGCCGATGGCCCAGGAGAGCATGAACGGCATCTGCACGGCCGGCGGGTAGGCGGCGATGACGTATCGCCCCCACCGGCCAATCACTGCGCGCCATCCAGGACCCGTACGGTGCCGGCGGCGCCGTCAACCTCGATGAGACTCCCATCGGCGATCCGAGTGGTGGCCTGCTGCACCGCGACGACGGTGGGAATGCCCAGCAGCCGCCCGGTGATGGCGGTGTGCGACAGCAGTGTTCCCCGTTCGACCACCAGGGCCTTGGCCGAAATCATCAGGTACAACCATCCGGGGTCAGTCTCGCGGGCGACAAGGATGTGGTCCCGGCACTGCTCAGCGTTGATCGACGGGTCGAGCACGATCTTGGCCGGGCCACGCACGGTGCCAGAGCTGGACGCCAGTCCGGTCAGGACGCGGGTTGCCGGCAGGCGGTCATCTACCGGCAGTTGCCGCTCCGCCTGAGAGCTCGCGCGTCTGACGGCGGCCAGTGCGGTTGCCAACGGTAGATCCGGATCAGTCTCCAACCGGGCCGGCAACGGATTGTCGGCAGTCCAGCGAGTCCGCTCCGCGGACCGTACCGCCGCCAATCCTCGCAGATCGGCCCCGGGTAGCGTTCCGTCAAAGGCACCCAGAACCTCGTCGACGGTAAGGTCGATGATATCGCCCGGCTGATCCAGACGTCCGGCAGCGGCCAGCTCCGCGCCGAGGCGCATCAGCAACGCCCGGGAATCACCGAATAGCTCACTCCGACAGAAGCGGGTGTCCTCACGCACGTTGATCAGGGATCGCATCGCCCAGCACAGGCCACTCAACACGACCCGCTTCACCGGGTTCGGGCACCGCTGTCGCAGCTCCCGCGATGCCTGGCTGCGGGCCTCCTGGCCGGCGGCCCGGCTGGCCGCCACGGTCAGGCCCTGCGCCAGATAGGCGCGCACGGTAGGCAGGATGGTCCACGGTTCATCCCGTGGTGCTGGCGTCTCGAGCTTGAGATCGTGCAGTCCACGGTCGCCGTAGGCACGGAGGTGCGCGCGCAACGCTGACGCGGACTCCGCGCCGTGCTTACCGGAAATCAACTCTGCCCAGAGTTGCTTCGGGTCCGACTGCGACATGAGGGCGGCCCGCAGCGCGGGGTCCACGGCAGCGGTCGAGGCCAGGGCGATTGCCGAATGTAAGGCCGCAGCGGAGCGGTTTTCCGGACCGCCGCACAGCATTCCGTTGAGCAGGCTCCGATCCGCCCCGGGTAACCACCGGCGCAGCAAACCGTTCGTCGCCCAGGTCGCGGTGAACAAGAAGATGCCGTTGACCAGCGTGACTCCCCAGCGGCGGCTGACCTGCGTCCACAGCGCCCGATAGGCATTCACCACCTCGTGCGGGGGCATCGTTGACACGTCGCCGAGTCGGGCATGGTATCCATCCCACCAACGCAGAAACCGTCGGACCCGCCAGGGGTGTGCGGCCAACCGAGCCAGTATCTCCGTAACGTCGAAAACTTTGGACAGCCAGGAAGTCCGAGCCTTGCCGGTTTTCCCGGCACGCCGGGCGGTGTTAGTTTCCGCCAGTCCAAGTGACTGCTCCCAGGTGGACCAGAGCGGGCGGAAGCAGCGGATCTGACCATGCAGTTGGTACCAGGAATCAAGCTGGTAATAGACCCGGCCATCCAGGTAACCGATCATGCGCCGCAGCAACGGCCGGTTGCGGCGCAACGTCCGCGCGGACACGCCCATCCGCCGATACAGATCGGTGAAACCCACCTCATACAGCTCGCGAGCCACCGAGAAGGTCAACGTGCAACTGACACCGGGAAAGCTCTCCGTAACATTGTTGTTGTCCCAGAGGATTCCGGTGTCCCAGTGTTCGCCCGCTGGCCTCGTCACAGGTTGTGCCGTCACGATCGGGCGTGCCTGCACCAGGTAGAGCGCACCGTCTTCGGTAATCGTTCCTTCGATATCCTGCGGCGCACCGAAATGCTTCTCGACGCGCATTGCCAACTCGGTGATTTCCCTCAACTCGCCGTCGGTCAGCACCGGTATCGCTGCCTGCCACTGCGCGACCGGCAAGCTGACCGGCCCGTCTCCGGGCCGATCCGGGTCCCAGCCGACCGCTCTGGTCTTGACCTCGACATGCGCTTCGATTTCCGCTGTCGCGGGATCAACAAAGAAGTGGTCGACGTCAGCTTTTTCCTGGACCACTCCCTCACCGATGCCAAAGGCGGCGGCAATCACACAGCGGGCCGATCCATTCCGTGGATCCCGGGTGAACGCGACGAACGACCGGCTACCCATGACCATGCGCTGGACCCCCACCGCCATGCGCGCCCGAAGGGGTCCCGGCCCCGCTGGGCCCGGTAGAGCACCGCTTCGGAATTGAACGCCGAGGCCCAGCAGGCTACGAGCCGTTCGGCCAGCTCCGCGCGCCGTACATACAGGAAGCTGTCACTGAGACCGGCGAACGGATCCTCTGCCGAGTCCTCCCCCGAATGCAGCTCGCCGGGTCGTGGCACGACACAAGCCCGTACGGCCACCATCCCACCGGGGCCCGCGATGTCATCGAAGCAGTCATCCAACACGCGGCGCAATTCCGGTGGAACGTCCACGCGGTGGATTCGTTGCCTGAGCTCGCTCGCCCATCCGGTCAGCTCACTCGCCGAAGCCGGATCCACTATCGAGGGTTCGGCCAGCGCGGGTCCGACAACGCGATCGAACACCGTCGCCGGCACGCACACCAACGGCGGTACCGAAAAGCCTTCCCTCGCCAGCTCGACCTGCCGCGCGAACTTGTGCCCAACTAACTCTGGGTCATCGAGGCCCGATCCGTCCTCTACCAGCCACATAGTTGCTGGGCCTTTCTCGCTCGCGCGAAATGTGCCACATGGACCGCCAAACGAGCAGGGCTTTTCTTACATGATCAGACAGCATGCCCGAATCTTGAATCTCGTTCTTCTTCAATCGTGCTCTGTCTGATGCGTTTGGGGGTTGTCCCTGACGTCGGTTCGACGTTTCCCGAAAAGTCCAGCCTTGAACCAAATGAA
>CAVVPI010000032.1:0-25671 GCA_963750055.1 uncultured Actinomycetota bacterium
TTCGGGAAGTTTTTTTAGGACTGCACTCGGTCGCGACCCGGTTCAAGCGTGGAATTGATCTCGGTTCATCGCCCTCGGATGCGGCAATAAGAGTCCGGGGTGCAACCTTGTTTCGATCAAGATCAATGAGTAACGTAGCGAATTGAGAGCATTACGGCCCGTGATCACAGGAGGCGCCGAGATGAGCGGTCCCGTCACCACCGACCTGCCGCTGTTCCCCTTCGCCAAGCCAACCGGGAGCCCGTTCGCCCCGCTCACTGAGGTCGATCAGCGGGAGTTGGCCGGTACGGTCAGCCCGGTCCGGCTGCCCACCGGCGGGTGGGCCTGGCTGGTGACCCGGCACGCGGACGTCCGGCAGGTGCTACGTCATCCCGGTTTCAGCGCTGATTTCGCCCGGCCCAACTTCCCGCTGCTGCGGGCGATACCGCCACAATCCGAGGAGGACCGGCAGGGCGGCTTCATCCGGATGGATGGCGCCGCCCACAGCCGGCTGCGGCGCATGCTCACCGCCGAGTTCATGATCAAGAACATTCGGCAGATCGAGCCGCTCATCCAGCAGACCGTGGACCAGTCCCTCGACGCCATGCGCGACGCCGGACCCCCCGCCGACCTGGTCGAGTCGTTCGCGTTACCGGTGCCCTCCATGGTGATCTGCCACCTGCTCGGCGTGCCGTACCAGGACCATGCGTTCTTCCAGTCCCGCAGCCGGGTCCTGCTGGACCAGGCCACCGCCGCTGAGCAGGTCCGATCCGCCGTCGGGGAGCTCCGGGACTACCTGCGGTCCCTGATCGACGCGAAACAGGCGACCACCGACCGGGCCGAGGACCTGCTGAGCCAGCTGATCACCGAGCGGGTGGAAACCGGCGAACTGACCCGCGACGAACTCGTCGGCATGGCCCTGCTGCTGCTCATCGCTGGGCATGAGACCACCGCCAACATGATCGGCCTGAGCACCCTGCTGCTCCTGCAGCAGCCCGACCACCTGGCCGCGCTGCGCGCCGATCCGGGACTGGCCCCCGGTCTGGTCGAGGAACTGCTGCGGTACCTCACCATCGTGCGTACCGGCCTGCCCCGGTTGGCCACCGAGGACGTCGAAATCGGTGGGCAACTGATCCGGGCCGGCGAAGGCGTGATCGCCCTGCTCTCGCTAGCAAACCGCGACGACACCGTCTTTGGTGACCCCGACGACTTCGAGCCACACCGGGAGGCCCGCCAGCACATCGCGTTCGGCTTCGGCGTCCACCAGTGCATCGGGCAGCCACTGGCCCGGGCCGAGCTGCGGATCGCTCTGGTCGAGTTGGCCCGACGGTTCCCCGGCTTGAGCACCACAGTGTCACCGGCCGACATCCCCAAACGGGAGACCTCGGTCGTGTACGGACTCGCCGAACTGCCCGTCACCTGGTGAACAGGGGTATCTGATGCGGATCACAGTCGATCGGGACCGGTGCTGCGGGTCGGGCAACTGCGTACTGGCCCTGCCCGAGGTCTTCGACCAGGCCGACACCGACGGGCTGGTGGTGCTGCGCCAACCGGAGCCGCCGGACGAGTTCACCGGACGGGTCCGGCAGGCCATGGACCTCTGTCCGGCCGGTGCGATCAGCCTGGAGTAACCGACCACGCCCTCGCGGGCGCGTCCCGAGATGACGCGATCAGGCTGACTCCTGCCGGAATGTCCAGGCATCCGAGATGATGTCGTGCAGGGACGAGCGCTGCGGTTGCCAGCCGAGTTCCTTGATCGCCTTGGCCGACGAGGCAACCTGTGACACGATGTCGCCCGCCCGCCGTTCCTCAATCTTTACCGGTACGGGGCGGCCCGTGACGTCCCGGACCGCCTGGACAACCTCCAAGTTGGAGTAACCGGCGCCGTTTCCGAGGTTGTAGATGCGGTGCTCACCCGGCTGTGTATGGGTCAACGCCAGCAGGTGGGCACTGGCCAGATCGGTGATGTGGATGTAATCCCGCACGCAGGTGCCGTCGGGAGTGTCGTAGTCGGCGCCGTAGAGCGGCAGGTACTCCCGGTCACCCGCTGCGACGTCCAACACGATCGGGATCAGATGTGACTCCGGGTCGTGTCGCTCACCGCACGACTGTTCATCAGGTCGGATCAGCGCCCCGGAGGCGTTGAAGTAGCGCAGCGAGGTTGCGGCCAAGCCGGTCGCCGGTGCGTAACCGGCCAGTACCATGTCAACGGCGACCTTGGTCGCGGCGTACGGGTTGAGCGGGGCGATCGGCGCCGACTCGGTGATCGGCGTCTCCGTGGAATCGCCGTACACGGTGCCGGTCGAGGAGAACACGAGACGTGGAACGCCGTGCCGTGTCATTGCCTCCAGCAGGCCCACCGTCGCCACCATGTTGTTGTTCCAGTAGTCCAGCGGCTTGGCGACGCTTTCGGCCACTTGAATGGAACCGGCGCAGTGGAGGATACCGTCGTACTGCTGGGCTGCGAGGACATCGTCGATCCTGTCCTGGACCCGGCCTCGCAGGTAGCTTGCGCCCTTCGGAACGGCGATTTCGTGGCCCGAGGAGAGGTCGTCCAGCACGGTGACCTCGTTCTCGTTCTCGAGCAGCAGAGCTGCCACTGTCGATCCGATGAAGCCGGCACCGCCAGTGACGAGATATCGCATGGCATCGACCATACTCGACGTCGATCATGGTCAGTCCAGGAAGGCGGACTTCGCTAAGCAGATCGAGATCTTCTCCGAGTTGTCGCCCACGATCGTGATGCTGTGGAAGTCGCGGTGTCGCCGCTGTTGGTGTTGATACCGGCAGTCTGCCGAGGCAGCAGCCCGGCGAGAGCGGCCAACACCGCCCGGTCGGGCCACGACAACCGCGGGACGGCACCAGTCAGCTGTCGTCAGAGCTCGCGCCGCATGGTGGCTCGCGACCAACGGTCCAGCCCGTGTGCGGCTTCTGCGGCGCGGACCGCCCGCAGGCCCGGGGTCAGTTCCGAGTCGTCGAGCCGGCGGAAGCCGCACCGCTCGTAGTAGGGGCCGTTCCACACCACCTCGGTAAAGGTGGTGAGGGTCAGCGCCCGGGCGCCGTGCTCGCGTGCCCAGTCACCGAGATGCTCGATCAATTGTCTGCCGAGTCTCTCCCCGCGGTGGGCAGGATGCACGGAGACCTGCTCGATGTGTGCGTCGTCATCGATGAGTTCCGCGATGAGGTAGGCGACCGGCTGATCGTCCTGGTCGACGCTCACCCAAGCCCGGCCGTCCTGCTGAAAGGCGCGCAGCGTATCGATCGACGGCGGTTCATCGTCCGCGACAAATGTCATGCCAATGTCGGCGAAGACCTTTCCCGCGGCGCGCTCGATGTCCCGGAGGACGGGGAGGTCCTCGTCCCTGGCTGACCTGATCATGGCCATCCTTTCGTGCACTACGGAACAGAGCACGCAATCGTACGATGGGATTCTTCTTTGTCGATGAATCCTCCACCGGAGACCTCGCCGTCTTCGATCGCCGACACGCCCCCATTTCCGGACAGGACCTAACATTGTCGGCATGGCCACGCGGCTTGTTCAAATCAACATGAAGGCTCAGGACGACGCCGTGCTGGGCGGTTTCTGGGCGGAGGCGCTCGGCTGGACAGTCTCCAGCGAGGGACCCGGTGTGACCGACCTCGAGCCCGAGGGCTTCCTCTACCCTGACCCCGTCGCCGTCTGCGTCGACCTCATCGCCGCGCCGGAACCCAAGACGGTGAAGAACCGCGTGCACGTCGACCTCGCCACCACCTCGGCGGCCCATCAGGCGGAGCTGGTCACGCGCCTGAAGGATCTCGGCGCAACACTCGCCGACGTAGGACAGGGCGACCGTCCCATGGACGGTCATGGCCGACCCAGCGGGCAACGAGTTCTGCGTGCTGGACTCGCTCGACCGAGACACCGGACCGATCGCCTCGGTAGTGGTCGACTGCGCGGATCCGCGAGCCATGGTCCGCTTCTGGGGCAAGGCCATGGACTGGAGGGGTGCGACTGTGGGGAACGAACCCCCTGAGCTGCTCAGACGTGTGCCATACGCGGGCCGCGACCGTGTCCCACATATAGCCCACACGAAAGCAGGGAATATAGCCAATCGGCTATATTCCCTGCTCAAGTGGTGCGCCCGAAGGGATTCGAACCCCTAACCTTCTGATCCGTAGTCAGATGCTCTATCCGTTGAGCTACGGGCGCAGGTGCTCGGCAAGTCTACACAACCCGCCTTGCGCGGAGACTCCGGGATTCGAACCCGGGAGGGGCTTTAAGACCCCAACCGCATTAGCAGTGCGGCGCCATAGACCAGACTAGGCGAAGTCTCCTCGGTGGCTGTACACCACCGCTGATCGAGGATACAGGGCCGGCAGGTGCGGAGCAAAACCACTATCCCGACCAACGCCCATCGCCGCCGACCTCCGACTGTGCCGCAGACGATCGATCTCGGGCGCGGCTACAACCAGTCGAACCAGGCCCGGGGCAGCAGGGTGTAGCCGACGAAGGCGACCACGTCCAGCAGGGTGTGCGCGACCACCAGCGGCAGGACCCGCCGGGTCCGCAGGAAGAAGAGCCCGAACACCACCCCCATCACCGCATTGCCGGCAAAAGCCCCAAAACCTTGGTAAAGGTGATAGGAGCCACGTAGCAGGGCGCTGGCCGCGATCACCGCGCCGACCCGCCAGCCAATCTCGCGTAGCCGGGTCATCAGGTAGCCGACCACGATGATCTCTTCCAGGATTGCGTTCTGCGCGGCGGCGAGGATCAGCACCGGCACCGCCCACCAGAGCGCGGGCAGCCCGGCCGGCACCACGCTCGCGTTGATGCCGAGTTGGGCGGCCACCCAGAACAGCCCGATGCCGGGCAGTCCGATCGCGGCGGCCAGCACCGCACCCCGGGTCAGGTCGTACCCGGGTCGCCGGGGCGCCAGGCCGAGCGTCCGTCGGGCGCCGTCGGAGTCCCGGTTGAGCAGGTGTACGGCGAGCAGCACCGGCACCAGGGCGAACAGGATCCGCAGCAGTTGGTAGGTCAGGTCGAGCCAGGGTCGGGCGGACTGGGAGGCGTTGAGCGTCGCGGTCTGCTCGGAGAGCGGCCGGTCGGCGGTGAGCCGGGCGATGATGGCCACCGCCGAGTAGAGCGCGGACTGCCCGAGGGAGACTCCGAGGACCAGCAGCACCTCGGTGCCGAGTGTCCGACGGGACAGCGGCCGGGCGAGATCAACCGTCACCCGGACAACTCTGCCCGATCCGGTGGGATGCGGCGGACCCGCCTCCGCGAATCGCGGCCGTCGAACCAGGCAATGGGCCTCTGGGTACGCGATCGCACACGATGTGCGACCGATTCCCGCTTTCAGTATTCATTCTGTCTGGACAGTCCCCCCGACCGAGAAGGTGTCAATGGACAACCTCGCGCAGCTGTTGAAGGAGAGCTGGACCCTCGTCGAGGAAGAACGGGACAAGATCGCGGGATACTTCTATGCCCGGATCTTCCTGTCCCGCCCCGAGCTGCGCGCCCTGTTTCCGGTGCAGATGACCGGACAGCGGGACCGGCTGCTCGAAGCGATCGTGACCACGGTGCAGATCGTCGGCGATCCGGAACGCCTGGATGACTACCTCCACGGTCTGGGACGTGACCACCGCAAGTTCCATATCCAGCCGGAGCACTACGAGATCATGGGCGATGCGCTGATGGGAGCGCTGCGCACCGTCGGCGGCGAGCAGTGGAGCATCGAGTACGACCAGGCGTGGCTGGACGCGTACACCGTGATCGCGGAGAAGATGCAGGCGGGCGCGGCGGCCGACCCGCATCCGCCGTTCTGGCACGCCGAGGTGCTCAGTCACGAGCGGCGCGGGCCGGATGTGGCGGTCTTCACCTGCCGTCCGCTCCAGCATCCGTTGCCCTACCGCGCCGGGCAGTACGTCAGCATCGAGGTGCCGCGCTACCAGCCCCGGCTGTGGCGTTCGTACTCGATCGCCAACGCGCCGAACGAGGAGAACATCCTGGAGTTCCACGTTCGCGCGGTGGGCGCCGGCTGGGTGTCCAGTTCGCTGGTCCGCCGGATCCGTCCGGGTGACCTGCTGCGATTAGCCGCCCCGATGGGCTCGATGACTTTGGATCGCAGCTCAACCCGGGACGTGCTCTGCGTGGCCGGTGGCGTCGGTTTGGCACCGATCAAGGCGCTGGTCGAGGAGCTGACGAGTTACAACCGTACGCGTTGGGTGCATGTCTTCTTCAACGGTGCCTCCCGGGACGACCTGTACGGCCTGACCGAGCTCTACCAGTTCGCCGCCCGCCACCCCTGGCTGTCGATCGTCCCTTCATGCAGCACGGACCCCGGCTTCGCCGGTGAGCGTGGCGACATCTGCGAGGTGCTCGACCGGTACGGACCGTGGACCACGCACGACTGCTTCGTCTCCGGCTCGGCAACCTTGGTCAGGTCTGTCCTGCGGACCCTGGCCGCGCACGAAGTCCCACCGACGAACATCAAATACGACGCGTTCGGTGACATCTAGTTCCCCTGATCCCACTCCCCCCAGCCGGGTCTCGTGCCTTGCCGGTAGGGCACGAGACCCGGCCCCCTCGGACCGGTTACTCAATAACGCCAAGGGGTGCCGGTGTCGCGGTACTCCTCAACCGGCACCAGCGGCACGGCCGGGTCCATCCGGTCGACGTAGAGCCGGCCCTCCACATGGTCGATCTCATGCGCCACCAGTCGGGCCATGGCGCGTTCGAACGAGGTGATCGCCCGGCCACCGTCCCAACGGGCGTGTTCGACGTCGAGCCGCAGCGGCCGGGTCACCAGTCCGCGCAGGTCGAACAGGGAGAGGCAGCCCTCGTACTGTTCGTCGGTTTCCAGGGATGCCTCGACCACGCGCGGGTTGAGCAGGACGACCGGCTCGGCGTCCCGGTCCGGCGGTCGGACCATCACGGCGGCCCAGGGGATCCCGAGTTGCGGCGCCGCGAGGCCGACCCCCTTGCTGAACGGGTGCAGTTCGTCGAGGCGTTCCAGGGCGGCCCGTAGCCGGGTCACCACCTCCCGGGCGGTGGCGTCATCGCGCGGCAGCTCGAACTGGCGGGCCGGCTGGCGGAGCAGGTCCGCACCGGCCTGCAAGATCCCGGCGGCCCGCATCCGGTCACTGGCCCTGATCTTCTGGGCGGCAGCGGGTTGCGCGCCGGCCGGCGGCTGGGCCCGGAAGCGCCACTCCAGTCGGTACCGGGCGTTCAGCGGCGGGGCCTCGGTGGACCATTCGAAGAACGCCCGCCCGTCCTCGTCGCGTCGGACCAGTGGGGTCCGCAGTGGTCCCTCCTCTGCGGACAGTGAGGTTTCCACGCCCCAGACCTGCGGGTCCAGGTCGAGGGGAAGATCCAGCCGGAGGGCCAGCCGCCGGGTGGGCAACCGGACCGCCCGTTGGAACCACTGGCCCCACTTGTCCTCGCCGATGGTGTACGAGTACTCGGTGCTCGCCCGTTCACCAGGGTAGAGCGGGAACCGGCCGTCGGAGTTCTCGAAGAGCAGCCACACCTCCTTGAAGGCGTCCCGGTCGTGCTTCTTGCGCCATTCCATCGGCTCGCGGATGCCGTGGTTGTCGCAGAATGCCCGCAGGTTCATCTCGGCGAAGGTGAGCGGTTGCTCCCGGTGGTACCGATTGGACCGCGCCGGGTCGCTGGGGTACCGGTCGACGGCCACCCGGACCAGGTAGCGGGTCACCGGCTCGGTGCCGGCGTTGTAGAGCGCCCGGCGGATCACACACCGGTAGGTGCCGTCCCGGTAGGAGAGGGTCGCGGTTTCCTGCTCCACGATCAGCCCGGTGCCCGGAGGCATCCACTGTTCGTGCACCGGCGGGTCGCGATGGGCGGCCACGGTCGACCGGGCCTGCCGGAGTTCGTCGTACTCCTGGAAGCGCTGCCAGATCGCGCCGGCCGCGCCGAGCACCGCCTCGGCACGGCGGGCGAAGTCCTCGGTGGGGCGATGGCGGCGCCCCTCGACATGGCTGACGTAGGAGGGGTCGAACCCCATGCGCGCGGCGAGCTGCTTTTTGGTCATGCCCCGTTCGACTCGCCGACGGGAGAGCTCGGCCGCGAACGAGTCGGCAGCCCGCTCGATGGGCGAGGTGGTCATCGGGTTCCTCATAGCCGGGATCCTCAGTCTGCTGTCCGATCCGGCTAATCGGACAGTAGTGCCGCGTAGATGACATTTGACTTGACAGTTCAACCAACATCATCGATCCTGGCGCCTGCTGCGGTCTCTGCGCTCATTCTCACGTGCCGGGTTCTTTCCACGGTTGATTTGCTCTCCGCCCGGGTATCCGCCACCCGGCCAACCGCTGCGACCACCGGCCCGACTACCAGCGCAATATCAGCCGAAAACGTGATGTCGGCCTGGAAATAGTACTGAAAGACCAGCCGAACGCCCCAACCCTGGTTAGCCTAGCCTCATTAGGTTAGGGTGGCCTATGTAGGAGCGGGACGGGGAGGATCAATCCAGTTGACAGCCCTCATCGAGGAGCGGCCCATCCCGCTGGCCCCGGTCGCCTCAACCCTGCGGAGCATGTTCGGCACCGACGAGCCACCCGGCCTCGCTCCCGGCCTGCTGATCGGTGACGAGACGGGTTGGACGCCCGCCACGGAACTGATCGACGGCAACCGGCTGCCCGCGCTCCTCACCGCTGCCCGGCACCGGTGGCAGGCCAGCGCACCCGCCGCCGCCGCGTTGACCTGGAAGGCGTACGCCTACTGGCTGGCCCTGCCCGCGGCGCTCGGCTGGGCCTCCGCCCGGCGGGTTCCGCTGCTCTACCCCGCGGACGTCCTGGTCGACCTCAAGGACCAGCAGCCGTCACTGGCGTTCGGGCTACGCCGCTCGACCGCGGTGGCAGTGCTCCCCACCGACCCGCTCGCCCTGGCCGGGTCGCCAGAGGTTCGGGTGGTCGCCGACGAGGCCGAACTACTCACCGCGCTGCGCGCGTCACTGCTCGACGCGCACCTGACCCCGCTGCTCAACGCGGTGCGCGCCCACGTCCGGGTCGGTACACGTACGCTGCTCGGCTCGGTGGCCTCGGGCGTGGCCCTCGGCATCCTGCGAGCCGCCGACACGCTGCCCGGATCGTCCGCGCAGAACATCGGCGCCCTGCTCGACGTGCTGGACCTGGCCGACCTGGTCGACCTGGTGCCCGGCCCGACCGGTGAATTGACCCTGCAACGCAGGACCTGCTGTCTGGCCTTCACTCTCCCGCAGCCGAAAATCTGCGCCGGCTGCTGCCTGCGTCCTGACCAGACGGCGCCCGGATCCCGGAACGCTCCGGGACCCGGGCGGCCGGTTCAGTCGCTCAGCCCTTGACCTGGTACGTCGGGCGGAGCACCGCCCGGGCCAGGGTATGGAAGGCCAGGTTGAACCCGACGTAGGCCGGTGACGCGTCCGGCGTCAGCTCCAACCGGTCCACGTCGAGGGCGTGCACCGCGAAAACGTACCGGTGCGGGCGGTCGCCGGCCGGCGGCGCCGCACCCCCGTACGCCCGCTCGCCGTAGTCATTGCGCACGCTGAACGCGTCGCCGTCGCCGGTCGAAGCGCCGCTGCCGGCACCGCGCGGCAACTGGGTCACCGCCGCCGGGAGGTTGACCAGCACCCAGTGCCAGAAGCCACTGCCGGTAGGCGCGTCCGGGTCGAAGCAGGTCACCACGAAGCTGCGGGTCCCGGCCGGGAAACCGGACCAGGTCAACTGCGGGGAGAGGTTGGCACCGCCGACGCTGCCGTGCGCGAACTCGGCGGCCATCGGCCCGCCGTCCTGGACGTCATCGCTGGTCAACGTGAATGACGGTACGGACGGCAGCAGGTCGTACGGGTCGGGTGCGACCGGTCGGTCAAGGCTCATCGAGACGTCCTTTCGTTCAGCCGGGGTGTCCCCCGGATCTTTCTACCCGTTGTGGGCCACCAAACCAGCACCGAATCGCGGTTATCCACAGCTCGCCGTACTGGGCCTGCGCGGTCACCCGGACCGTCCAATCCAGGTGTTGATCCCCGCACGCCGTGCGCACACCAACCCACCACCGGGGGTACGGGTACACCGCATCCGCCAACTGCTGCCGGAGGATCGGCACCGGGCGGGTAATCCGCCGTGCACCATGCCGGGGCGATCGGTCGTTGACTCGGCGCAGTGGGCGAGTAGTGACGAGCAGGCGGTCGCCATCATCGCGGCCGCCTTCCAGCAGCGCCTGGTCGGCGCTGTGGACCTCACCCCCGTACTTGCGCGGATGGGGCGTCTCCGGCGACGGCCGGTCATCGAGGCAGCGGTCGCCGACGCGACCGGCGGCGCCGAATCGGGGTATGAAATCGACTTTGCCCGGTTGTGTCGCCGGGCCGGCCTGCCCGAGCCGTCCCGGCAAGTGGTCCGGTACGACTCAGCGGGCCGTAAGCGCTACCGCGACGTGCACTTCGACGAGTGGGGCGTGCACATCGAGATCGACGGCAGCCAGCACATGGAGGTCCGGGCCTGGTACGCCAACATGCGCCAGCACAACGAACTGGCCATCGCGGGTGAACGGTTGTTGCGGTTTCCCGGTTTCGCGCTACGGCTTCATCCGGATGAGGTGATCACTCAGGTCCGGGCGGCCCTGATCGCCGCCGGTTGGCGTCCATGATCACCTCAACGTGTGGATCCAGTGCCCCTATAGGGGCACTGGATCCACACACAACTCGGCGCGGAGGCGGTACGACCGGTCTCACCCGGGTTCCGGTGCGGTCAAGGCCAGGAGCAGTGGGCTGGTGGGTGCCTCGATCAGCTCCTGCAGGGGAACCGCATCCAGGGTGGCGAGGAACGCCTGCTGCGCCTGCCGGAGGACCGACCGCAGTCGACAGCCGGACCGCAGTGGGCAGGGCGGCTCCTCGCAGTTGACCACCTCGTCCGCGCCCTCGAACGCGCGGACAAGGTATCCGACGGTGAACTGTCCCGCATCGGCGGCGAGCTCGACACCGCCGGCCCGGCCCCGAGTGGTGACCAGGACATTCATCCGTTGCAGGCGTTGCACCACCTTGGCCAGGTGGTTACGGGGCACCGCGAGCCGCGCGGCGAGTTCGTCGACCGTCGACCGGCTATCGCGCGCCGCAGCCAGCATGGCGACGCGCAGCGCGATGTCGGTGGACCGGTTGAGCTTCACCTGAACGACCCTAGCCACCCGTCGGATCGACCAACGCGTACCTCCGGGCCACCGCAGCCTGTGACGAATCGAACACCCGGCGCGTAACCGTAAAAACAGGTATTTGAGATACCTCTTTTGATAATTTGAGGCCGTCACACACCTCATGGCTGTCGGCAAAGGAGAAGCCATGCTGTCGATGTCATCGGCGTCCATCGTGCGGGCCACGCTGCCCCTGGTGCGGACCCACGCGGAAGCTGTCACGGCAAAGTTCTACACCCGGATGTTCGAGGCCCACCCGCAACTGCTTGAGCTGTTCAACCGGGGCAACCAGGCGAACGGGCAACAGCGGCAGGTGCTGGCCGGCGCGGTGGTGGCCTATGCCGAACACCTGACCGCAACGTCCACGCTGCCCTGGGCGGCCACGCTCGACCGGATCGCACACAAACACGCCTCGCTCGGCATCGCCCCCGCCCAATACACCATCGTGGGTAAGCATCTGCTCGACGCCGTCGCGGATGTCCTCGGCTCCGCCGTCACCCCGGAGGTGGCCGCCGCCTGGGAGGAGACCTACTGGCTCCTCGCCTGTGAACTCGTCGCCCGCGAGGCCCGGCTCTATCACGCCGTCGGGGTGGCCGACCCGAACGCCATCTGGCGGCAGTGGCGGGTACTGGACCGGATCGCCGAGACCAGCGAGGTCGTCTCCTTCACCCTGTTCCCGGCGGACGCGGGTCCGGTGCCGAGCTTCACCCCCGGCCAGTACGTTTCGGTCGCCGTCGAGCTCGACGGCGGGCGGGGCCAGCAGATCCGGCAGTACAGTTTGTCCGGCCGCCCGGGCGCCGACACCTGGCAGATCACCGTGAAGCGGATCCTCGGCACCGACCCGAGCCGGGACGGCATGGTCTCCGCGTACCTACACGATCAGGTCGCCATCGGCGACCTGATCCGGTTGAGCCCACCGTTCGGCGAGGTCAGCGCGGTTGCCGGGGACGGTCCGCTGCTGCTGATCAGCGCGGGAATCGGCCTCACCCCAGCCATGTCGGCCCTGGAGCATCTCGCCGCGGCCACCCCGCAACGGCCGGTGGTGCTCGTGCACGCCGACCGTGCCGGGCACACTCACGCACTGCGCCAGCACCTGCCCCGGCTCTGCGATCACCTGAGCAACCTTCGGCTCAACCTCTGGTACGAGAACGATGATGCTGACGGCAACGCCCTGCCCGCCATGGGTGCGCGGATCAGTGCCGGCCGAGTCGACCCGGATCAGATCCCGCTATCCCCCGAGGCCAACGTCCACCTGTGTGGTCCGCTGCCCTTCATGCGCCAGGTACGCAGCGGCCTGCTACGCCGGGGCGTGCCAGCGGATCGGATCGCGTACGAGGTGTTCGGCCCGGACATGCTGCGCGTCGGGAACGGCTGACGGGCAAGCGACCGCGAGATCGGGTGCGGCGGAGGGTGTGGGATTCGAACCCACGAAGAGGTTGCCCCCTTACCGGTTTTCAAGACCAGCGCCATCGGCCACTAGGCGAACCCTCCATGGTCACGAAATCGCATGAGTCGACTCACGCGAACGCGACCATGCCTAGTGTGCCATGTCCACCGTGCCCGTTGGCTCCGGCAGGTCCGCTGGTTCCAGCGCGGGCAAGTGCCGGTGGCCCCGGTGAACTACGTCCCGATGCGGTATGACTGAGCCATGTACGCGATCACGATCCCGGAGCCCGGTGGACCCGACGCCCTGGTCTGGGCCGAGGTGCCCGACCCTCGGCCCAGACCAGGCGAGGTGGTGATCGACGTACGAGCCAGCGCGGTGAACCGTGCTGACCTGCTGCAACGACAGGGGCACTACCCGCCACCGCCGGGCGCGTCGGCGTACCCGGGGTTGGAATGCGCCGGGGTGATCAGCGCGCTCGGGCCCGACGTGACCGACTGGCGGGTGGGTCAGCCCGTTTGTGCCCTGCTGACCGGCGGCGGCTATGCCGAACGGGTGGCGGTGCCCGCCGGGCAGGTGCTGCCGGTGCCGACCGGGATCGATCCCGTCGAGGCGGCGGCGCTGCCCGAGGTCGCCGGCACGGTCTGGTCGAACGTGGTGCGGATGGCCCGGCTGGGCGCCGGCGAGACGCTGCTCGTGCATGGCGGCGGCAGCGGCATCGGCACCTTCGCCATCCAGTTCGGCCGCGCACTCGGCGCGACCGTCATCGTCACCGCCCGGGCCGTCAAGCACGAGCGGCTCCGCGAACTGGGTGCGGCCCGCACGATCGACTACACCAGCGCGGACTTCGTCGCGGAGACCAGGGACGCCACCGGCGGCCGGGGTGCCGACGTCATCCTCGACATCATCGGCGGCGCCTACCTGAACCAGAACGTAGCCGCGCTCGCTCCCGACGGCCGGCTCGTGGTGATCGGCATGCAGGGTGGCCGGAAGGCCGAGCTGGACCTGGCGGCGCTGCTGGCGAAACGCGGCACGATCGCCGCGACCGCGTTGCGGTCCCGGTCGGACGCCGACAAGTCGGAGATCGTGCGCGGGGTGTACGAGGAGGTCTGGCCGCTGGTGGAGTCGGGCCAGATCCGCCCGATCGTGGACCGCCGGTTGCCGATGCCGCAGGCCGCCGAGGCGCACCGGATCGTCGAGGCCAGCGACCACCTGGGCAAGGTGCTGCTCACCCTGGACTGATATCGCGATCCATCAGGCGGGCACCGGGTCCCTCGGCGCCGAGCGTGTCGTCCGGGTTGTAGAGGTGACATTTCTGCAGCGACAGGCAGCCGCAGCCGATGCAGTCGGTCAGCTCGTCCCGCAACCGGGTGAGCAGCCCGATCCGGTCGGTCAGCCGGGCCCGCCAGGCCGCGGCGAGTCGGGCCCAGTCGGCCCTGGTCGGGGTACGCGAATCCGGCAACGTCTCCAGGGCGGCACGAATGTCCTCCAGTGACACCCCGACCTGCTGGGCGATCCGGATGAACGACACCCGACGCAGTTCGGCCCGCTCGTACCGTCGCTGGTTGCCGCCGGTCCGGCGGGCCCGGATCAGCCCGAGCCGCTCGTAGTAACGCAGCGCGGACGGGGCAACCCCGGACCGGGCCGCCAACTCACCGATGGTCAACGCCTCCCGATCCATTGCCACCCGCGTCACATCACCTTGAGTTGAAGTCCACTTGAACTTGCAGAGTAGCGACATGCCCATCAAGACAACCAGCGACGGCGGCACCATACTCCTCCCCGCCGCCGAACCAACCGGGCCCGCCGAACCAACCGGGCCCGCCGAACCAACCGGGCCAGCAGGCCGGTCGGCGCGGCTCGCCGGGCTGCTGCACCGGCTCACCGGGGACGAAAAACACGCACCCAGCGCCCACTCCACACTCGACGTGCTCTGGGTGCTCTACCACCGGATTCTGCGGGTCTCGCCGGAAACCACGGGCGCCCCGGACCGGGACCGCTTCCTGCTCTCCAAGGGGCACGGACCGGCCGCCTACTACGCCGTACTCGCCGCGAAGGGCTTCATCCCGGAGGCCTGGCTCGACGACCTGGCCGGTCCGGACAGTCGGCTCGGCCACCATCCCGACCGGCTGCTTGTCCCCGGGGTGGAGATCGGCTCCGGCTCGCTCGGTCACGGCCTCGGCCTCGGCGTGGGCACCGCGCTCGGTCTACGGGCCCAGGGCCTGACCGAACCCCGGGTGTACGTCCTGCTCGGCGATGCCGAACTGGACGAGGGCGCCAACCACGAGGCGATCGCCTACGCCGGGGCAACCGGACTGGCGACGCTCACCGCGATCGTGATTGACAACCAGTCCGCGACCCACGGCTGGCCCCGGGGCATCGCCAGCCGGTTCACCACCAACGGCTGGACCGCGACGACCGTGGACGGCCGCGACCACGTCGCGATCGAGCACGCCCTCACCAGTCACCAGCCGGGACAGCCGCACATGGTCGTCGCGGTCGTCGAACCGAAGGGTTGACCATGCGGGACACGTTCATCAACACCACCAGCGCACTGCTGGCGGAGAACCCACGTACCACGCTGGTCCTTGCCGACATCTCCGCCGGCACGTTCGAGCCGGCCGCGCTCCGGCACCCGGACCGGGTACTCAACGTCGGCATCCGGGAACAGCTCATGATCGGGGTAGCCGGCGGCCTGGCGCTGACCGGACTGCGGCCGATCGTGCACTCCTACGCGACGTTCCTGGTCGACCGGGCGTACGAGCAGATCAAACTGGACCTGGACCATCAGGGCGTGGGCGCGGTGCTGGTCAGCGTCGGCGCATCGTACGACGGCGCCCGGATGGGGCGAACCCACATGTCCCCCGGCGATGTCGCGCTCTTCGACACCCTCACCGGCTGGACCGTGCACGTGCCCGGCCACCCCGCCGAGGTGCCGCCCCTGCTGCGTACGGCGGTCGGCCACGACAAACCGGTCTACCTTCGACTCACCACCGCGGTCAACGACGCCCCCTGGCCCGGCGACGGTCGACTGCGGATGATCCGTCCGGGCCCGGTCGGCGCACCCCTGGTGTTGGCGGTCGGCCCAATGCTCGATCCGGTGCTGGCCGCCACCGCTGACCTCGCGGTGAGCATCGCCTACACCCACACGCCCCGGCCGCTGGACACCGTCGGCCTGCGAGCACTCGCCACGCGGGAGGTGATCCTGGTCGAGCCGTACCTGGCCGGTACGTCGAGCGCGGTGGTGATGGCGGCGCTGGCGGACGTACCTCATCGACTGCTGGCACTCGGCGTGGGCCGCACCGATCTACGGCGCTATGGCAGCCCGGCTGACCACGCCCGGTGGCACGGGCTGGACCCGGTGGGGCTGCGCCGATCGTTCGACGCCTTCCTGGGTTGAACCCGTTCGGTCAGACCTGCTCCGCGTCGAACCGACGGCGGCGGCGGGTGCGCTCGCGGCCGAGGATCCAGAGCGCCTCGACGCCGTCCTTCCAGGTGATCTTCTTGCCCTCTTCGCGCCCCCGGGCGCGGTAGCTGATCGGCACCTCGTACGGGCGGATCCGCCGGCGGAGCAGTTTGCCGGTGACCTCCGCCTCCATGCCGAAGCCGCGCGAACGCACGTCCAGCGAGCGGTAGAGCGCGACCGGCAAGAGTTTGAAACAGGTCTCAAGATCACCTATGTACGAATTGAACAGCACATTGGCAGCAGTGGTGACCGCCTTGTTGCCCATCACATACCAGAAACTGTAGGCGCTGTGACTGCCGAAGGTCCGATTGCCATAGACCACGGTGGCCCGACCGTCAAGAACCGGGTCGAGCAGCTTTGGAATGTCCTGCGGATCGTATTCGAGATCGGCGTCCAGGATGACCATGTACTCGCCCTCGGCACTGTCCACCGCGGTCCGGATCGCCGCACCCTTGCCCGCGTTCCGGGCATGCGTTATCACCCGTACCCGGGAATCGTCGGCCCGGTCGAGAATCTCGGCGGTGCCGTCCCGACTGCCGTCATCGACCACAACGAGCTCGATCTCGCATGGATAGTCAACGGCCAGCGCCTGTTTGAGGGCGTCCCCGATGCGTTCTTCCTCGTTGTAGACCGGCATGAGGATCGAGAGCTTCACGGAAATCTCCACGGTGGGGACGACGAATCGGTCATAGCCTAGCCTGGTATCGTCCGCCTGACCCGGCAGCCGTCCGAAGAAGCACCCTACGCAGGGCCGTTCCGCGCATAGTGTTTACTTCCGCCATGCCGGCCGCATCATCCGCACTCGTGATCGCACCAGCGGCGGGCTTCCTGCTCCTGACCTACGCCAGTCGACCGGCAACGGCGGGCACCGTCGGGCCGCTGCGGCTCGCGGTGCTCCGGGCCGCGCTGGCAACCGGTGGATTCGCGGTGCTGAGCGTGGAGGTCCTCGGCGCGTTGGGTGCGCTGACCGTACCCGCGTTCGCCCTGGCCTGGCTGCTCTTCCTGGGCGCCGCCGGCACGTTGGCCGCCCGGCGCCACCGCCGGGCCCCGTGGCTCGGCGATGCCAGGCAGGCCCGCTCCTTCCTGCGTACGACCAGCCGGGGCGAACGGCTGCTCGCCGGGACGGTGGCCGGGCTGCTGCTGGTCGAACTCGTGATCGCCCTGCTCGCCGTGCCGAACAACTACGACTCGCAGACCTACCATCTGCCCAAGGTGGAGCACTGGGTGGCGCAGGGCGATCTGAGCCTGTGGCCGACCGCGATCCACCGACAGGTCACCATCCCGCCGGGCGCCGAGTATCTGCTGCTGCATCTCCGCCTGTTCACCGGCGGAGACGCGCTCTACAACCTGGTGCAGTGGGCGGCCGGAATCATCTGCCTGCTGGCCGCCGCGCGGATCGTCGGACAGTTCGGCGGTGGCCGGCGAGCCCAGTTGATCACCGCCTTCCTGGTGACCACCACCCCGATGGTCGCGCTTCAGGCGACGAGCACGCAGACCGATCTGGTCGCCGCCGCCTGGACGATCAGCCTCGCCACCCTGGTGCTGGACGGGCTGACCCGGCGGGCCTCGGCCGGATCGGTCCTGGCCATGGGTACGGCCAGCGGGCTGGCCGCGATCACCAAAACCAGCGGTCTGCTCGGGGTCGGCCCGCTGCTGGTCTTCTGGGGCATCGCCCAACTGCGGCTCGCGCTGATCAGTCCCGGCGCACTCCCCGGGGCGCCGGGTGCGACCGCCCGGACCGGATCACGCCCCCGCGCGGTGGCCCGGCTGGCCGGCGCGTCAGCGGCGCTGCTGGTGGTGGCCGCCGTGATCACCGGGCCGTTCCTGCTGCGGATCACCGCTGAGTTCGGCAACCCGCTCGGCCCACCCCGGCTGCGCGAGTCGATCCCGATGCAGCGACACGACCCGGCTTCGGTTCTGGTCAACGGGCTGCGGATCGGGCACACCGCGTTGGACACCCCGGTGGCTCCGCTGCGCGACGCGACCGCCGCTGCGGTCAACCGGGTCGCGGATGTGCTCGGAGTCGATCCGCAGGACCGGGCGATTACCTTCGGCCGGACCACTTTTCCGGTGCCGTCCTGGTATCCCGATGAGGACCGGGTCTCGTTCCCGCTGGTCGGGGCGCTGGTCCTGATCGGTGGCGGAGTCGCGCTGATCCGACCCGGCCGGATGTCGCCGCGGCACGCCGGGGCGTTACGCGGGTACGCGGTGGTGGTCGGTGCCGCCCTGCTGCTGCACGCCACAACGATCAAGTGGCAGCCGTGGGGTAACCGGCTGCTCCTCTACTGCCTGGTGCTGGCCATTCCCCTGGCCGGGCTCTGGGTGGACGCGGTTCTGCGGCGTCGGACCGACCCGGCCCGGCGATCATTCGCGGCCTCCATCGCCGCGTCCGTCGTGGTCGCGGTGCTGGCCGGGTCCGCGCTGGCCGGGGTGCTCGCCATCTCGTACGGGTTCCCACGCCGGCTGGTCGGCGCCGGCTCGCTGCTGACCACGCCGGAGTGGGAGACCCGGTTCCTGCGCCGACCCCAGTGGGCGGACGAGTACCGGTGGGCGGCCGACGCGGTCCAGGCAGCCGGCGCCCGCCGGATCGGCCTGGTGGAACAGAACGACGACTGGGAGTACCCCTGGTGGTTGCTGTTCCGTCCCGAGCCGTCGGACGCCGGTAGGCCCGGCGGTCGCCGGGAACTCGTCGCGCTGCGGTCGGTGCTGCCCAGCCGCCCACCGGCCGACCCGGGCACGGTCGATGCGATCGTCTGCACCGGTGACCGGCGGCTCTGCACCGACCTGGTGCCACCGGGTTGGCGGGTCGAGTTCCGGGGCTATGTCGGATTCGCCCTACCACCTGGACCGAACTGAGCGCACGGCACTCCCGCCGTGGGCTGGCAGACAAACGTCGGCTTGAAGTGGAATTACAGAAGTTCCACGATGGTGGCGTTGGCCATGCCGCCGCCCTCGCACATGGTCTGCAGGCCGTACCGGATGCCGTTGTCCCGCATGTGCTGCGAGCATCGTGGTCATGATCCGGGCGCCGGATCCGCCGAGCGGGTGGCCCAGCGCGATCGCGCCGCCGCGCGGGTTGAGCCGCTCCGGGTCCGCCTCGGTCTCGGCCAGCCAGGCCAGCGGTACCGGGGCGAACGCCTCGTTCACCTCGTACACCCCGATCTCCTCGATGCCCAGCCCCGCGCGGCGCAGCGCCTTCGCGGTGGCCGGGATCGGCGCGGTCAGCATGGTGACCGGGTCGTCGGCGGCGACCACGGCGGTGTGGATCCGGGCCAGCGGGCGCAGCCCGTGCCGCCGGGCCCACTCCGAGGTGGTCACGGCGAGCGCGGCGGCGCCGTCGGAGATCTGCGACGCGGAGCCGGCGGTGACCACGCCGTCGGCCTGGAACGGGGTGGCCAGTTCGGCCAGCCGGGCCAGCGTGGTGTCCCGGCGGATGCCCTCGTCGGCGGCGAACCGTGACCGCCGTCCGGCACGGCACCGGGACGATCTCCGCGTCGAACGCGCCGGCGTCCTGGGCGGCGGCGGCCTTCTGCGTGGCTGGCCAGGGCGAACTCGTCGAGCTGGGTACGGGAGAAGCCGCCAGCGTCGGGCGATCATCTCGGCCCCGACCCCCTGGTTGAACGGCACCGGCTCGTCCGTCGGCGAAGCCCTCGACGCCCCGGTACCGGTCGCGCACCTGATCGCCGTAGGGCAGGCCGGCCGGACCGCCGTCGGGCCGGGCAGCTGGACGCTGCTGCCCATCGGCACCCGGGTCATCGACTCCACGCCGCCGGCCACCACCAGGTCGGCCTGGCCGGAGAGCGACCGTCGGCGGCGGCGAAGTGCAGCGCCTGCTGGCTGGAGCCGCACTGCCGGTCGAGGGTGGTGCCGGGCACCGACTCCGGCCAGCCCGCGGCGAGCACGGCGTTGCGGGCGACGTTCCACGCCTGCTCGCCGACCTGCGACACGCAGCCCCAGATCACGTCGTCGACCTCGGCCGGGTCGAGCCCGGTGCGCTCGGCCAGCGCCCGCAGCACGTGCGCCGACAGATCGACCGGGTGCACGCCGGCCAGGGCGCCCTTGCGCCGCCCGACCGGGGTACGTACCGCGCCGACGATGACCGCGTCCGCCATGTTTACTCCCCGGTAACTTGGGTTACGCCCGATAGTACGGGTTCACCCGCCGGCGCCGTCCAGTGGCCAGCGGTCGACTGGCATCCTTGATCCGTGCAGCCAGATCCCAAGAAGCCATCGATGCGCTGGCGGGTCGCCCCCGCGCTGCCCGCCGTCAAGCTGGCCGGCGCGGCGCTGCTTCGTCGCGCTCGGCGTCGGCCTCGCCGAGGGCGACCGGGTCCGACTGGGCCTGGCGCTGCTCGCGGCGGCCGGCTTGGCCGGCTGGGCGCTGCGTGACCTGGTGGCGCCGGTCCGGCTCGCCTTCGACCCGACCGGGGTCACCGTGATCAGCGGCTTCGCCGGTCGGCGGCGCCTCGACTGGGCCAGCATCGAACAGATCGGCCTGTCCACCCGGCCCCGGCTCGGGCTGCGTACCGAGATCGTGGAGATCGACGCCGGGGATTCGCTGCACCTCTTCGGTCGGTACGACCTCGATGCCCCGCCGGACGAGGTGGCCGCCGCGCTGCGGACCGCCTGGACCCGTGCCACCACCCAGCCGCCCCGGTAGTCCAGCCACGCCGCCTCGGCCATCCCGGTAGCCCACTCGCCGCCTCGGCCACCACCGTTCCCTCGTGTCCGCGGTCAGCCGGTGAGCAGCAGGGCGGTCCGCAGCAGCGCCACGCCGACCAGCGCCAGCACGATGACCGCCGCGCCACCACCCTGGACCAGCGAGCGTCGGGAGCGGGGGGCGTACGCCAGGACCAGCGCCATCACCGCGCCGACCACCAGGCCGCCGAGGTGCCCGGCGATGGAGATACCCGGTACGGCGAAGGTGAAGACCAGGTTGATCACCAGGATCGGGATGACCGACGAGGTGTCCCGGCCGAGCCGACGCATGATGACGAAGAGCCCGGCGAAGAGCCCGAATACAGCAGTGGAGGCGCCAGCGGTCGGCACGTTCGGCGCGGCGAAGACGTACACGGCGACGTTGCCGCCGAGGCCGGCGATCAGATAGAGGCCGAGGAAGCGCAGCGGTCCGAGGACCGCCTCCAGCGAGCGGCCGAGCACCCAGAGCGCCCACATGTTCATCAACAGGTGCAGCACGCCGTAGTGCAGGAACATGGCGGTGAAGAGCCGGTAGACCTCGCCGGCCGCCACCCCGTGCTCCGGTCCGTACGCGTAGTACGGCGCATGGCCCAGCACCGCGCCCCAGCCGGTCAGTGGGGTGCCGCCGCCGAGCAGCCCGCCGAGGCCGCCGCCGGCCACCGCGGCGCCGCTCCGGGCCGAGATGATCGACAACAGCATGACCAGGACGTTGATCCCGATCAGCGTTTTGGTGACGTGGCCCGCGCGGCCGGCCGCGCCACCGCCGAAGACGGTACGCGTCGGCCGCTGCGAGCGACGTCCTTGTGCTACGCATTCGGGGCACTGGTGCCCGACCGACGCTTCCCGCATACAGTCCGGGCAGATCGGCCGGTCACACCTGGTGCACCGCAGGTAGGTCTCCCGGGAGGGGTGCCGGTAACAGACCGGCACGGTGGGCGGGGACTCGCTCACGCCACCGTCACCTTGCCGCGCTCGATCACGCACGTCACCTCACCGCGCTCGGGGTGCCTACTCATGGCAGCAAAGGTACCCGAGCTGAGTTCAGCTCTCCGTACGCTGGATTTCGACCCGCTCGATCACCACGTCCTGACTCGGGCGGTCGCCGGGGCCGGTCGGGGTGTTCGCGATCGCGTCGACCACCTTCACCGAGTCCTCGTCGGCCACCTGACCGAAGATGGTGTGCCGGTTGTTCAGGTGCGGCGTCGGGCCAACCGTGATGAAGAACTGCGAGCCGTTGGTGCCCGGCCCGGCGTTCGCCATGGCCAGCAGGTACGGCCGGTCGAAGCGCAGGTCGGGGTGGAACTCGTCACCGAACTTGTAGCCCGGACCACCGCGACCGGTGCCGGTCGGGTCACCCATCTGGATCATGAAGCCGCTGATCACCCGGTGCGAGATCGTGCCGTCGTAGTACGGCCCCGAGCCCGGCTGGCCGGTACGCGGGTCGACGTACTCGCGGGTGCCCTCGGCCAACTCGACAAAGTTGCGGACGGTCTTCGGCGCGTGGTTGGGGAAGAGCTCCAACCGGATCGGGCCGGCGTTGGTGTGCAGGGTGGCGTGGACAGCCTCAGCCACGGGTACTCCTCAGTTGTTGGTCAGTTTCCATGCGGATCCTCCCATGTGCCCGTTCTGGACGTGCGGAGGCACCCAAAGGTGCAGGATGACGAAGGGAACAACTCCCGAGGAGGTGGGGACCGGTGTTTGGATTCGGGCGGCGCAAGTCCCATAGGCAGCTTGCCAAAGCAGAGCTGGGCGAAAGCCTGGCGCACCTGGCGCAGGCCGCGACACACGCGGCCGGCGGGGTCGGCGCGACGGTCGGACCGCGGCTGCACGCGGCCCGCGGCTATGTCTCGCCACGGGCGGCCAGGGTCAGAACCACAGCGGTGAACGGCTGGGCATCGACGGTGACCACACTCACCCCCCTGGCCCTGGCTGCGATGGACGGCGCCCGTCAGGCCGGCACGGTTGCCCGTGAGGCGAGGTCAAAGGACATGAAATTGATACGGAACAAACATTCATCCCGACGGCGTCGACGCTGGTCGACGATGACCGGGCTGCTCGCGGCCGGCGCGGTGGCCGGGCTCGTGGGCACGCTGGCGATGCGCCGGCGCAGGCAGCAGGACCCCTGGGACGAGTACGACCCGGCGCCCGCGCCGGATGCCGCACCCGGGGACCTGACGTCGAGCGTCGACGCCGCCAACGCGTCCCCTGAGCCGGTGCGGTCCCCGCTGGCGGAAACGGCCCGGGATCGGGGACCGGCGGGCGGCGAGCAGCTCTCCTCGGCCACCGGTTCGATCACCGCCAGCGCCAAGCAGAGCGCGAGCAAGAGCAGCGAAAAGACGGAGAGCCTGCTGAGCAACGCCACCGCGTCGTCGCGCAACGGCCACACCTGAGCCGGCCGGTGCACCGTCGCGGCCGGGGTGACGAACCTCGCCCCGTGCCGCGGCAGGCCACTGCCAGTTCGGCGGCACCGCGCGGTAACCGGTCCCGGTCGGCTCCGGGTCTCAGAGCCAGCCGTGCCGACGGAACCAGCGGTACAGCACCAGCGAGATCGCCAGCATGAAGGCGAGCACCACCGGATAGCCGTACCGCCACTCCAGCTCGGGCATGATGTCGAAGTTCATCCCGTAGATTCCGGCGATGGCGGTCCAGACCGCGGCGATACCGGCCCATGCGGCGATTTGGCGCATGTCGTCGTTCTGCTCGACGGTCACCTGGGCGAGTCGCGCCTGCAGGATCGAGTTGAGCAGATCGTCGTACGAGGTCACCTGCTCGACGGTCCTGGCCAGATGATCCTGCACGTCCCGGAAGTAGCGCCGGATCTCACTGGGCACCGTCCGGTTGACCTCGGCGGTGAGCGTCATCAGCGGGCGTTGCAGCGGGATCACCGCGCGTTTGAACTCCACCAGTTCCCGCTTCATCTGGTACATCCGCTGGATCCGGCCGCCGGTCTGCCGGGTGAAGACCTCGACCTCCAGGGTGTCCAGGTCGTCCTCGATCCGATCGGCCACCTCCAGGTAGAGGTCGACCACCCGGTCGGTGATCGCGTAGGCCACCGCCCACGGCCCCTGGGCCAGCAGCTCCTGCTTGGCTTCCAGGTCGGCCCGGACCGGCGCCAGCCGGCAGGCGTCGCCGTGCCGGACGCTGATCACGAAGTTCGGCCCGATGAAGAGCATCACCTGACCGGTCTCGACCACCTCGGAGGTCTCGGTCAGCGCACCGTGCTCGGACGTACCGGGCGGTGCGCAGCGCGAGGAAGCTGATTTCGCCGAACCGCTCCAACTTGGGCCGCTGCTCCGCCTTGACCGCGTCCTCCACGGCCAGCTCGTGCAGTCCGTAGGTCGCCGCGATCTCGGCCATCTCGGTCGGTCCCGGCTCATGCAGGCCCAGCCAGACAAAGGATCCGGCCGTTGCCGCGCCGCGTCCAGCGCCTCGGCGTAGTCCCACTCACCGGTTTGGCGTACGCCGTCGACGTAGAGCGCGCAGTCGACCACCACCGTGCGCTCGGGTGGCCCGCTGACCCGGGGTCGGTCCTGGCTCGGCTCGGCGTTGAGAATCCGGGTCACCGCCCGCACCGGAGCGGCCCAGGCCGCCCGCGGTCTCGTCCGGGCGTTCCTGTCGATCGGCGCCTCGCTCCGGCCCAGTTGCTCCGGCATTGCGGCCCACCTCCCCTCCGCTGGCATCGGTACGCGAACAAACGCGTGGGTACGCGGGTTGCAGGTTACGCCTGTCGGTTTGCGGGCAGTGGTCCACAGAACGTGCCGATCACGCCGGGCGGATGGTGCCGGGCGGACCGTGACGCATCGGGGGGTGAGGGTGCGAACGGTCCGCCCGGCACCGTTGGGGCGGGGGTTCTGCCTGTGGCGCCGCCGCGTGCGTCATCGGCCCCGCCGAGAGAGTTGCCGCTGTCCGGGCGGTTGACCGGCGCCGACGCGAGGGGCGCTCGCAGCATTGTGAGCCGTTCGCCGGCCCGGTGTGAACCCCGGACCGGCCACGAAGGCATATTGTCGGATATCCGACAGGATATATCTGACCCTGTACCGCGTTCACGGCCTCGGCCAGCCGGCGTACACCCTCATCGATCTGGTCGACGGTCACCGCGGAGTACGCCAGCCGGAGCGCGTGCTGACCGCCCTCCAGCAGGAAGTCGCTGCCCTTGACCACCGCGACGCCCCGCTCGGCCGCCGCCGGTGCGAGCTTGTCGACGTGCACGTTCTGCGGCAGCTCGATCCAGAGGAAGTAGCCACCGTCAGGCTCGGTGAACCGGGCCTCCGGCAGGTGCGGTACGCAGCGCGGCAGCCAGGGCGGTGGCCCGCTCGCCGAGCGCGGTGCTGACCGTCTGCGATCGACCGGTCGATATCCCCGGAGACGCAGAACTGGTGCACGATCGCCTGCGAAACCATGCCCGGCGAGATGTAGAGGCTGGTCGCCCGCTTGGCGATCTCGGCGATCAGCGCCGCCGGGCCCGACCAGGTAGCCGACCCGTACGCCCGGGCAGACCGTCTTGGTGAAGCTGGAGGCGTGCACCACGACACCCTGCTCGTCGAGGGAGAGCATCGACGGCAACCGCTCGCCCCGGAACCGGACATCCGCGTACGGGTCGTCCTCGAAGATCGTGAAGCCGTACTTGGCGGCCAGCCCGAGCAACGCGTGTCGCTTCTCCAGCGAGAGGGTGACACCGGCCGGATTCTGGTAGTTAGGGATGATGTGCGCGAGTTTGGGGCGCACCCCGGACTCCAGCAACTTGCTGAGCTCGTCGATGTCGAGCCCGTCTGCCTGAATCCCCACCGAGTGCAGGTCGCCACCCAGCTGCTGCAGGTTGAGCAGGGTCCGGTCGTAGGTCGGGCGCTCCACCACCACCGCGTCACCGGGCCGCACCAGATGATCGAAAAGAAACGCGTCGGCCTGCATCGAGCCGTTGGTCACCAGCACCTGGTCGACATCGACACCATGCTTAACAATACGTAACGAACGAGTAGACGACATACACAAC
>CAVVPI010000033.1:0-12605 GCA_963750055.1 uncultured Actinomycetota bacterium
CCGGGAGGCTGGTGAAGACGAAGAAAACCCCGGAGATGAACTGCAGGATCAAGGGCGACCGGGGTGACCACGGCCGATGCGCCGCGCCCGGTCCGGGGCAGTGACGAGAACGCGATGCCGCAGAGGGTGCAGGCGGTGATTCCCAGCGCCGACACCCAGCCGAAGGTGAACCACTTCTCGGCGGTGCCCGGCAGGCGCAGATCGAACAGGAGCGCGGCGATGGCGAGCAGCAGTACCGTCTCGGCGACCCCGATCGCGATGACCAGCAGCACCTTGCCGGCGAAGTAGACCCACTTCGGCATTGGCGTGCCGCGCAGCCGTTTGAGCACGCCCAGGTCCCGCTCGATCGGGATCTGAATGGCCAGGCTCTGGAAACCCACCGTCATCAGGCCGGTGGCGATCATGCCGGTGACAAAGTACTGGGTAAATTTCACCCCACCGCCGATCTCACCCTTGAAGATCGATGCGAATATCGCAATCATGATCACCGGGAAGAGCATGGTGAAGACGACCGATTCCCGGCTCCGCAGGAACTGTCGGATCTCTAGCCGCCCCTGACGCAGACCGAGGGCGACCGGGCCGACCCGCTGGCCTCCGGTGGTGGTGGGGGGCGCATCAATTGTCGAAGTCATCGGGTTCCGATCATCCGCAGATAGACGTCTTCCAGGGTCGGCCGGGTCACCGTCAGCCCCGGCACTTCGCCGCCAAAGCGGGCAGCCAGTTCGTTGACCAGCGTCGTCGGGGCCGCGCTCTCCACCCGCTGTAGGGAACCGTCCGGTTCGCACCAGGAGACTGTGGCCAGCGCGTGCTCCCGGTTGCCGAGCCGGGCCGGGGCGGCCACCTCGATCAACCGGCCATTGGTGATCACTCCGACCCGGTCGGCCAGTGCCTCGGCCTCGTCCAGGTAGTGCGTGGTGAGCAGAATGGTGGTGCCGGCGGCGGCCAGGTCGCGGATCAGTGCCCAGAACTCGCGCCGGGCCTCCGGGTCGAAGCCGGTGGTCGGCTCGTCGAGGAAGAGCAGCTCCGGCTGCCCGATGATGCCGAGTGCGACATCGAGTCGGCGTCGTTGCCCACCGGAGAGGGCGTGCGTACGGCTCTTTGCCTTGGCGGTCAAGCCGACCCGCTCGATCACCTTGTCCGGGTCATCGGCATTCGGATAGAAGGCAGAGAAGTGTCGCACCACCTCGGCGACGGTCAGATCCTCAAACTCGCCGGTGGCCTGCAACACGATGCCGATTCGGGCACGCCAACTCTGGTCGGCGCGCTGCGGGTCTACGCCGAGCACACGCACCGTGCCGGCGTCGCGGCGCCGGTACCCCTCCAGGATTTCGACCGTGGTGCTCTTGCCCGCTCCGTTCGGTCCGAGCAGCGCGAAGACCTCGCCTCGGCGTACCTCCAGGTCAAGGCCGTGCACGGCGATGTGTCCCGGATATTCCTTACGCAATCCCTGCACGGCGATCGCAAGCTCGTCAGCCATGCCTTCAACTATGCCGGGTCGGTGCCAGACGCCGGGGATCCGGGCCGGGTCTCCCGCCCGGTGCCCGCGGTACGGGTACGCGGTCTGTGCGGTTTTTCACCTGCCGAAGTGACTTAACGGTAACTTAGACTCGGTTAATGGACGCCAAGGCCTTCGATGGACGGCTTCCCGAGCGGGACCGGCCATGGGTGATGCGGACGTACGCCGGCCACTCCTCAGCCAGCACGACCAACGCGCTGTTCCGCCGGAACCTGGCCAAGGGGCAGACCGGCCTCTCGGTCGCCTTCGACCTGCCCACCCAGACCGGGTACGACCCCGACCACGAACTCGCCGCCGGTGAGGTGGGTCGGGTCGGCGTACCGGTGGCGCACCTGGGCGACATGCGGGCGCTTTTCGAGGGCATCCCGCTCGCCGGGGCGAACACCTCGATGACCATCAACGCAACCGCGATGTGGCTGCTAGCGCTCTATGTCGTCGCCGCCGAGGAACAGGGGATCAGTGCGGCGGAGCTGACCGGGACCACCCAGAACGACATCGTCAAGGAGTACCTGTCCCGGGGAACCCATATTTTCCCGCCGGGGCCGTCGCTCCGGTTGACCACCGATCTGATCATCTGGACGGTCCGGAACGCGCCGAAGTGGAATCCGGTCAACATCTGCTCGTACCACCTGCAGGAGGCTGGCGCGACCGGCGTACAGGAGGTGGGGTTCGCCCTGGCCACCGCGGTGGCCGTGCTCGACGCGGTGCGCGACTCCGGTCAGGTCCCCGCCGACCGGTTCGGCGGCGTGGTGCAACGGATCTCGTTCTTCGTCAATGCCGGAGTGCGGTTCGTCGAGGAACTGGCGAAGATGCGGGCCTTCGCCGTGCTCTGGGACGAGATCGCCACGCGCCGGTACGGCGTGACCGACCCGGCCGCTCGCCGGTTCCGGTACGGGGTGCAGGTCAACTCGCTGGGTCTGACCGAGGCCCAGCCGGAGAACAACATCCAGCGGATCGTGCTGGAGATGCTCGGGGTGACGCTGTCCCGCAACGCGCGGGCCCGCGCCGTGCAACTGCCGGCCTGGAATGAGGCACTCGGCCTACCCCGGCCCTGGGACCAGCAGTGGTCGCTGCGAATGCAGCAGGTCCTGGCGTACGAGTCGGACCTGCTCGAATATCCGGACCTGTTCGACGGCTCGCGCGTGGTGACCGCGCTGGTCGACACTCTGGTGGCCGGCGCGCGGGCGGAGCTGGACCGGATCCTCGGGTTGGGGGGCGTGCTGGCCGCCGTGGAGTCCGGCTACCTGAAAAGCGCGCTGGTGGCCTCGCTGGCCGAGCGGCGCCGCCGGATCGAGGCCGGCACGGAGGTGGTGGTCGGGGTCAACCGGTTCACCGAGACCGAGTCGTCGCCGTTGACCGCAGCCGGCGCCGAGGCGATTGAACAGGTCGATCCGGCGGTGGAGGAGGCCGCCGCGACCGCCGTACGGCGGTGGCGGGCCGACCGGGACGATGCTTCGGTGCGCGCGGCGCTGAACCGGCTGCGCGTCGACGCCGTCGGCACCGGAGCCAGGGGCAACCTGATGGATGCGACGTTGTGCTGCGTCCGGGCTGGGGTGACCACCGGGGAGTGGGCCGGCGCGCTGCGCGAGGTGTTCGGGGAGTACCGAGCGGCCACCGGCCTTACCGGCGGACCCGGCGGTGCCGGGTCCGGGGGTGCCGGGTCCGGGAGCGCGCCGGACGCCGCTCTGAGCGCGGTCCGCGAGCGGGTCCGCCGGACCGCCGGGGAGTTGGGCGCCGGGCGGCTGCGGCTGCTGATCGGTAAGCCGGGGTTGGACGGGCATTCCAATGGCGCCGAGCAGATCGCGGTACGCGCCCGAGACGCCGGTTTCGAGGTCATCTACCAGGGCATTCGGCTGAGCCCGGCACAGCTCGTGGCCGCCGCGGTGCAGGAGGACGTCGACCTGGTCGGGCTTTCCGTCCTCTCCGGCTCGCAGTTGGCCGTGGTGCCGGCGGTGCTGGCCGGGCTGCGCGCCGCTGGCCGGGCCGACCTGCCGGTGGTGGTCGGGGGCATCATCCCGCCCGGCGACGTCGAGCCGTTGCGTGCCGCCGGGGTGGCCCGGGTCTTCACCCCGAAGGACTTCGCGCTGACCGTCATCATCGACGACCTGGTCACCGTGATCCGCGCTGCCAACGGGCTGACCGACCCGGCCGCCGGCTAGCGAGCTGTGCCGGGCCGGATCTGGAGCTGCACGATTCGTCGGCTGGTCAGTACGGCGTAGCCGATGAGCGTGACGGCCAGCAGCACCAGAGTGGCAACCGGATCGGTGACGGTGGCGCCGATGGTGGCGACCGGTCCGGTCCCGAGCACGGCGATGGCGAGCCGGGCGACCGTGAACGATCGCAGCGATATCCAGCTCAGGCCCAGACCGCAGAGCATCCAGGTGATGATCGACCCGGCGAGCAGCAGCCGTAGCGGGCCCGGCAGGGCCGGTGGTCCGTGGGCGATGTGCCGGACCACCTGCCCGAGTGACCAGCCGAGGAAGAGCAGGGCTGCGTCGAGGGGCGCGTGCAGGTACATGTAGGACTGACCGCCGTGCAGCCGGGGCAGGGCCAGCCGGGCGGTGAGGAAGGTGGTGTAGACCCACCAGATCGAGGCGGGTACGACGAGCGCGACGGCCGCTGCGGCGATCACCAGCGGCGTGGGCCGGGCGGGCACCGCGTTCAGCAGGTTGGTGAGGGAGATGCCGAGCACGATGATGGTGAACTGGCCGATCCGTTCGGGCAGGTGTGAGGTGTCCACCGGAGCCCGCGACAGCCAGCGGATGCTCAGCCAGGGTGTGAGCATCTCGATGGTGAGCCCGGTGATCCACAATGCCGGTCGCGTCGGGATCGGGACGACGAGCGAGCTGAGCCAGAGCAGCCAGCCGATGCTGAATCCGGTCAGGTAGATCGTCGCCACCCGTCGGGGCGGTCCACCGCCGAGCCAGACCCGCGAGTAGAGCAGCAGCAACGTCCCGCGGACCAGCAGGTAGCCGATTGGCAGCAGCAGCGTCCCGGGGGCGTCACCGACGCCCAGGGCGATCGCCCCGCCGCCGGCCATGGCGACCAGCACGATCAACCGGTGTACGACATCGTCCGGGTCGTACCGGGTGTTGTAGAACACCTGGCCCACCCACGCCCACTGGATGAGGACGAACAGTATGAACGCGACCGCCACGGTGCCGGCGCGGGGCGCGGCGTTGTTGCCCAACCGGTTGACGACCGCGGCCAGGGCCAGGACGAACACCAGGTCGAAGAAGAGTTCCAGCCAGGTGGCGTGCCGTTCGCGCTCCCCGGCCGGCTGGTCCGACGGACGGAGGACGAACCGGGCGGTCAACCGGGAGAACCGGGAGGAGGGTCCCGTCACGGCGGCCGGATCCCCTTCTGGACCACGGCGGTGGTGGGAGACCTCGCCGGGATCAGGCCGGGTCGTAGGTCATGCAGTCAGCGGAGTGCCGCCCGGGGGCGACCCGGATGGCGGGCGCATGGCATTCCAGATCGTCGTTGTGCCGGCAGTCGGACCGCTTGCACGCGCCGACCTGGGCGATCACCTTTTCCAGTCCGCCCTTGGCGGAGACGTCGATAAAGGTGTCGCAGTGTGCGTGGTTCAGGCTGCCCACGGTGATCGCGAAGGCGCGACATCCGTTGTGGTTGTACGAGCATTCGCCGACGGTGCACTCCTGCACGCGCGGCATTTCCAGCACTCCGGTCATGGCCTACCTCCGGTTCGCGGTCTTATGCCTGCTATGTGCCGAGAGTAGGCGTTTATTGCGATGGGTGATCGTGATATCGATGTCTGCGGGTTACCGGAGCGTTGCCCGCTCCGGCCCCCGCGCTCGGTTCGTGTTGCGCGCCTTGCGCGCCCTACGTCGCCGAAAGAGCCAGACCACGAAGAACACCAGGCCGAGCAGGAAGCCGAGCACCAGCACCGGCAGCAGGATCGCGATCAGCGAAACGAAGACGCTGGTCACGTCCTCCGCGGTGCTCGCCACCGGAGCGCCGAACCCGGCGGTGGTCGCGTTGATCACCGGCCGCGCGGCCGCCTTGATCCCATGCACGCCGAGGGCGATCAGCACGCCGATCGCGACCGGCACCCATTGGCTGGACGAGAAGAACTGCCCGGGGTCGCTGACCGTAACCGTCTCTGAACTCGCCCCCGCGCCGAATGCCAGACCACCCGCGGTGGGCCGGATCACCGTCTGCACCACATCGTTGACGTGGTCGACCACCGGCACCTTGTCGGCGACGAACTCGACCGCCAGCAGCACGGTCAGGATCGCGATCACCCAACCGTTGCCCAGCCACTGCCAGCCGACGGGCAGCTCGATGAGATCGGTGTATCGGGCGAGTAGACCCATGACGAGCAGGGGAATGTATGCGTTCAAGCCGGCCGAGGCGGCGAGACCGGAACCGGTGAGAACTTCCAACACATTGCCAGCATCGCACCGACGCGCCAGTGCCGCCGACTGGCGTGGACCGGTGACTCCGCTACCCTCGTCGGGTGCGGTTGGTGATTGCGCGGTGCTCGGTGGACTACGTCGGACGACTTTCGGCGCATCTGCCGCTGGCTACCCGATTGTTGATGGTCAAGGCGGACGGGTCGGTCTCCATCCATGCCGACGACCGGGCCTACAAGCCCCTGAACTGGATGAGCCCGCCCTGCAAGCTGGAAGAGGCGCCCGGGGTGTGGCGGGTGATCAACAAGGCTGGCGAGGAACTGCGGATCACCCTGGAGGAGATTTTCCAGGACACCTCGTACGAGCTGGGGGTTGATCCCGGGCTGCGCAAGGACGGGGTGGAGGCGCACCTACAGGAGTTGCTGGCCGCCAACCCGACCACCTTCGGTGAGGGTTTCACCCTGATCCGCCGCGAGTACATGACCGCGATCGGCCCGGTCGACCTGCTCTGCCGGGACGGCGCCGCCGCGACGGTCGCGGTGGAGGTCAAACGACGCGGTGAGATCGATGGTGTCGAGCAGCTCACCCGCTACCTGGAGTTGCTCAACCGGGATCCGCTGCTGGCGCCGGTCAGTGGCATTTTCGCCGCGCAGGAGATCAAACCGCAGGCCCGGGTGCTCGCGGCCGACCGGGGGATCCGCTGCGTGGCGGTCGACTATGACCGGCTGCGCGGCATCGAACGTGACGAGCTGACGCTTTTTTAGGCGGCTGAGCGACTGAGGCCGGCAGTCCCCGGGTGGGCGCTGGCGGCGAGTTAGGTAGAGGAGCCAGCTTTCGTGGGCGTACGCAATCAGCAGCGACGTGCGGCGAAGAAGAAGGCGCGGGAGCAACGGGAGCGCCGCCGGGACGAGGCGACCTCGACCTCCGGTTCCGGGTACGGATCCGGGCCGTTCGCTGGCGGTGTCTTTCAGCCGCCGGCCCAGTCGCCGGAGGAGCGCGTTGACGGACTGTGGCTGGCGGCCGTGCGGGCGCTCGCCGCGAAGCAGCCCGAAGAGGCCGAGTGGCCGTTGACCGAGCTGGCCGCAAGCGACCAGCCGCTCGTCGACCGGGTGCTGACTGAGCGGTTCCAGCAGGTCGTCAGCGGGTTGTGGCCGAGGGGCTGGCTGCCGGCCGATCTGGTTCGAGTGGTCCGGCGGGAGCATGGGAAGCGACCGGCGACGTTGGTTCTTGAACAGATCGCCGAGCAGTTGCGCGGCTACCCGGAGGTGACCGTGCCCGAGCGGTGGCGGGCCCAGTTGCGGGAGCTGGGTACCGCGGTCTGGCAGGCCCATGACGACCACCGGCTGACCGCCTGGGCGGCCCGGCAGAAACTGGACCGGTTCCTCGCGCTACAGGAAGCGGCGTCGGTGCTCGGTCTGTTGGCGACGCTGCCGGCAATCGAGGTGCTGACCGCCCTGCCCGGCACGGTCCGAGCTGGAGCGTCCGGTACGGCACCGCGCGGTTCGCGGACCGTGTCGGCGGGTGCCTCGGTCCGGATCGACGAGCGGCTGCTCGGCCGGGTGCGCGGCCTGCTGGCCAAGGCCGAGTCCACCGAGTTCCCGGAGGAGGCGGAGGCACTCTCGGCCAAGGCCCAGGAACTGATGGCGAAGCACAGCATCGACCACGCCCTGCTCGCGGCGGATCAGCACGGGTCAAAATTCGGTACGGAGCGACCGGTCGGCGTCCGGGTCGGTGTTGACGCGCCGTACGAGCAGGCCAAGGCCCTGCTGCTGCAGGAGGTGGGCACGGCCAACCGGTGTCGTACGGTCTGGTCGGGCAACTTCGGCTTTGTCACGGTGCTCGGCTTCGCGCCGGACGTCGAGTCGGTGGAGTTGCTCTACACCTCACTGCTGGTGCAGGCGACGTCGGCGATGGTGCGCGGGGGAGCGCAGCGCGTTCGCGGGGCGCAGTCCACCAGCCGGTCGTACCGGCAGTCCTTCCTCCAGGCGTACGCCGTGCGGATCGGCGAGCGGCTGCGTACCGCGGCCGACGAGGTGAGCCGGGCGGCGGTGGCGGAGCAGGGGGCTGACCGGTTGCTGCCGGTGCTGGTCGCCCGGGAGGACGTGGTGCGCGAGGCGGTCGAGGAGATGTTCCCCGAAATCGTCCAACGCACGGTGCGCGGCGGCAGAAACGCCGACGGTTGGGTGGCCGGTACGGCAGCGGCGGACCTGGCCGCGCTCGGCGCCCGCTCCGCAGTAGCCGAGGCCGGCAACCCCCACGGCTAACCCCCACCCGTCCCGTGCCGTCCCCCGCCATCCCCCCTTCCCCGTCGATCAAGGACTTGTTGTCGCTAGCCGATCTCCGATGCGCAGCAAGAGGTCCTTGATCGACGGGGAAGTCCTTGATCGATGTACGGGGGGGCGGGGCCGGGCGGCGGGGGTCAGCGGGGGAGGTGGTTGGCGCGTACCGCCGCAATGAAGGTTCTCCACTGGGCGGGGGCGAAGGTCAGAATCGGGCCGGTGGGGTCTTTGGAGTCCCGCAGCCCGATGACATCGGCGATGTCGTCCGCGCCGATCACGACCGCGACCTCGACGCACTGGCCACCGTTGGCGTCGCTGCGACTGCTCCTGTGCCAGGTGGCGTGAGTGAAGTCCGGGGTCGGCATGCTCCTGCTCTCTTCAGCTCGGGTGGCCCGGATCCTCATCAGCGAGCCGCAGGATCAGTTGCCGTGACTCCACCGGACCCAGCGCGGCTGCCTGGAGCCGGTTCCAGAGCTTTGAGTATGCCCGCACCGCGTCGAGCCGGTCCAGATAGCTGGCGTCGGTGTAGTCCTCCAGATAGACCACATCGGAGCTGGCGTCATGGTCGAAACGCAGGACGGTGAAGCCAAAGGAGGAAACCTCGTAGGTCTGTGCGTCGAACGGCAGGAGCTGTAGCTCGATGTTCGGCCGCTCGGCGGCGTCGGCCAGGAAGTGGAGTTGGTCGCGCATCACGCTCGGGCCGCCGACATTGCGGCGCAGCGCGGACTCGCTGAGGATGAAGCAGAGCTGTGGGGCATCCGGCCGATCGAGGATCTTCGTCCGCTCCAGACGTACCCGGATCTGCTGGTCGACCTCCTCGTCGGTGGCGCGGGGCTGGCCGCTGGTGAGCATGGCCCGGATGTAGCTCTCGGTCTGGAGCAGGCCGGGGACGATCTCGGCCTGATACCAGCGGAGCTCGGAGGCGTCCGTCTCCAGGTCGACGTACTGCCGGAACCAATCGGGTACGACGTTGCGGTAGCCGCTCCACCGTCCGCGCTGCCGGCCGGCACGGGCGAGGTCGCGCATGGACTCGGCCTGTTCGCCGTCGACACCGTAGTAGTCGAGCAGGATGCCCAGGTCGGTCAGCTTGATCCCGCTCTGGCCCAGCTCCAGCCGGCTGATCTTGCTGCCGGCGGCGTCGATGCGCTCGGCTGCCTCGTCCTGGGTCTTTCCGGCTCGCTCGCGTGCCAGCTTGAGCGCATTGCCGAGTCGGCGCCGTTGGATGGTCGGAGTGGTCATCGGCTGCCGGTCCTCCATCGTGTGCGGTTGATCCGTCCCCTATGGGGGGACGTTACGCATGGTGCGAAGGTCGAAACTTACCGTACCGGATGGGTTCCTAAATAGGGAGTTCGGGCTTAGTCTCTAGCTAGCTCAATTCAGGATCCTATCTTGGATCATGGAAGCAGGTGTTGGGGCGCGCTCGGTGCCCGTACGACCTACTTGTCAGGAGCCACGATGACCAACACGGTAGTCAGGACAGACTCTGGCGCGCGGCTGGAGCACTATCGGCAACGCATCCGCGATCTCGGCCAGGTGGTCGCGGCGGCCGGCTGCGATCGGGACCTGGCCATTTTCCGCGCTCACCAGTGCGGCGCGACGCAGGAGGACCTCGCTCGCCTGGCCCTGGTCGATGTGGCGGAGGTTGCGCAGGTGATCGACTCACTGCGCCGCGAACCGGAGATCGACGAGTGGAGCGACGGGCCGGACTGGGTGCGCCTCTACCGCACCTCAGCCTGACCTGAGGGGTGCCAGGTCAGCCCCTCCGGTGAAAGCGGGGCCACCACCCGTCGATCAAGGAAAAGTAAGGGGGCCTGCCGGTTACTTGACCGCGATCAAGGACTTGGTCAGGCCGGCCAGCCGTTCGGTCTTGATCTTCGAGTGCGGGAAGTAGTGCCGCATCTGCGCGCGGTCCACCAGCTCGGTCCAGAGGACCTGATGCACCGCGTCCCGGTAGCTTTCGGCCGGCGTGTGCCCCAGCGGCCAGTAGCGCGCGACGAAGGCCCGGCCGCGTACCGGCAGCAGTTGCATGCCCGGTGCGAGCCAGTGCGGTTCGATGGGGAAGTAGCGGTACGGCGTCTGCACCCAGTGGGCGTCGGCCAGGGCGTGCACCGCTTCAGCGAATCGCAGCCGGCGTTCATGGCCGCCGACGTGTTCCAACACTGAGTTGGAGAAGACCAGGTCATAGCGGCGGGTGCTGATCGGTGCCGGTAGCGCGCAGGCATCGCCGTGGTCGACCTCGGCCCACGGAGGTACGTCGGGTGGCGCCGGCTCAAGGTTGACCACGTGTACGTGGGCCGGACGTACCTCGGCATTCGCCCAGGTGTCCACCCGACCCCCGAGGTCGATGATGGACATCTGGGCCAGGTCCGGGAACGTTTCGACCAGCCAACCCGCTCGGCGTTTGCGCCGCTGGGCAGCCCAGGAGTCCGTGCCGTCGACCAGGCGGAATCGCAATGCGTGCAGGCCCATCGCAAGAATGTAGCGATTCCGATCTTTGATCAGTTGGTACCAATCGGCCGGGTTTGTCGCGACGTTCGGTTACTTCGCTATCGCCGTCCGTACATAATTTTGATGACCTTGGCGATCCGGGCTACCTGGGCCGGGGTCCGTTCGAAGGTCATCGTGGGCAGCGGGGACGGGCCGCGACGTCGGGCGATCGCCTTGGCCCGGCCGAATTCCCGGAGCCCGTCCGCGCCGTGGACGCGTCCGAAGCCGGAGTCGCCGACGCCACCGAAGGGCAGGGTGGACAGGCCGACGAAGGCCAGCACCGAGTTGACCGCGGCCATCCCGGACCGTAACCGGCGGGCGATCTCCATCGCGTCGCGCCGGCCGAAGACCGAACCACCGAGACCGTACGGCACGGCGTTGGCCAGCGCCACGGCCTGGTCGGCATCGCGGACCCGGGTGATGGTCAGAGTCGGGCCGAAGGTCTCCGCACGTACGGCGGCGGCGTCCTCCGGCACGTCAACGAGGATCGTCGGGTGCACGTACGGTGGCTGCACCGCGTCTGGGCCGCCGAGCACCGCGCGTCCACCTCGGGCGAGGGCGTCGGCGATGTGCCGGTCGATCACCTCGATCTGGCCGGGCATGGTGATCGGGCCGAGGTCCGCCTGCTCGTCCGACCCGACGGTCAATCGGCTGGCCTTCTCCACCACCTTCGCCACGAAGGCGGGGTAGACCGACTCGACCACGTACGCCCGTTCGATGCCGACGCAGGTCTGCCCCGCGTTGGTCAGCGCGCCCCAGACGCAGGCCCGCGCGGCGGCCTCCAGGTCGGCGTCCGCGTCGACGATCATCGCGTCCTTGCCGCCCGACTCCAGCAGCACCGGGGTCAGCGACTCGGCGCAGGCCGCCATCACCTTCTTGGCGGTGCCGGTGGAACCGGTGAAGGCAATCTTGTCCACCCCGGCGCGGCACAGCGCCGCACCGACCGCGCCGAGCCCGTGCACCGCCTGGAACACCGGCTGCTCCGGTACGACCTCGGCGAAGCGGTCGACCAGCCACTGTCCGACCGCCGGGGTGTACTCGCTGGGCTTGAAGACCACCGCGTTACCCGCCGCCAGGGCATAGGCCGCCGAACCGATCGGGGTCAGCACCGGATAGTTCCACGGTCCGATCACGCCGATTACGCCGTACGGCTGATATTCCAGGTGCGCGGAGAATTCGGCGAGGATCAGCCGGGAGCGCATCCGGCGGGGGCCGAGCACCCGTTTGGCGTTGCGGGCCGCCCAGTCGATGTGCTCGATCGCTACCGCGATCTCCACGATCGCCTCCGCGATCGGTTTGCCGCCTTCCAGGTGCACCAGCTCGGCGAGTTCGTCGAGGCGCTGGGCGAGCAGGGCCCGCCAGTGCAGCAGCCGGGTCCGGCGGCCGGCGAAGCCGAGTCCGGACCACCAGGCGCCCGCCATGCGGGCCCGATCGACCGCGCGGGCGACGTCGTCGGCGTCGGCCACCGGGAACCGGCCGGCCAGCCCGCCGGTTGCCGGATTCGTGGAGACCAACTCGCCGTCTTCGACCATTGGTACGCCGGGAGCCTGCATTACAGCCATGGCGGAAGTCTAAGCCTGAAACCTACTCACAGGTAGGAATGCGCCGACCGAATCGGTGAGTCGAATTTGGTCGGCGGATGGTGCAACTTTGTCCGGTGGTGCGTAGAAAAACGTGGGCCTCGGGTGAGAAGCTACCCCCGGGGATCGGCCGGCGGTTACCCGTCGGATGGTGGGTCAGGAAGGCGTGGGGCGCCCGATGGCGGATGATTTGAATCTGTTGCCGTTGTTGACCGTAGTGAATGGATCTTTGCGGGGGGCGAGCTTCCGGCTGCGGCCGGGGCTGCGCCGGATCGGTCGCGCCGATGGCGTGGACATCCTGGTGGAGGACCGTAAGGTCAGCCGGCAGCACGCCACAGTGGAGCGGGTCGGCACCCGCACACTGCTC